>NZ_JBFAWC010000007.1:0-385012 GCF_040680155.1 Streptomyces sp. NPDC052114
CGCCACAACATGTGGCAGATCATCCGCGGCCTCGTATCCGACGGCGTGACCGTCTTCCTCACCACCCAGTACCTGGAGGAGGCCGACGAACTCGCGGACCGCATCGCGGTGTTGAACGACGGGAAGATCGCCGCAGAGGGCACCGCCGAGGAACTCAAGCGCCTCGTCCCCGGCGGACACGTCCGGCTCCGCTTCACCGACCCGGCCGCCTACCGGGCCGCCGCCACCGCCCTGAACGACAGCGCCCGCGACGACGACGCCCTCGTCCTCCAGGTCCCCGGCGACGGCAGCCAGCGCCACCTGCGCGCCCTGCTCGACCAGCTGGACGCCGCCGGCGCCGAGGCCGACGAGGTCACCGTCCACACCCCCGACCTCGACGACGTCTTCTTCGCCCTCACCGGCGGCGCCGGTGCCCCCGACCGGACCAACGCCCAGACCATCGCCCCGAGCACCGACCAGAGCGCCGCCCCGACCAAGGAGACCGTCCGATGAGCTCGTTCACCCTCGCCGTCCGTGACTCGTCCACGATGCTGCGCCGCAACCTCCTGCACGCCCGGCGCTACCCCTCGCTCACGCTGAACCTGCTGCTCACGCCGATCATGCTGCTGCTGCTCTTCGTCTACATCTTCGGCGACACCATGAGCGCGGGCATCGGGGGCGGCGGCGCGGACCGCTCCGACTACATCGCCTACATCGTCCCCGGCCTGCTCCTGATGACCATCGGCAGCACCACGATCGGGACCGCGGTCTCCGTCTCGAACGACATGACCGAGGGCATCATCGCCCGCTTCCGCACCATGGCCATCCACCGCGGCTCGGTGATCATCGGGCACGTCATCGGCAGCGTCCTCCAGTCGATCGTCAGCGTGGTCCTCGTCGGCGCCGTCGGCGTGGCCATCGGCTTCCGCGCCACCGACGCCTCCGTCCTGGAGTGGCTCGCGGCCTTCGGACTGCTCGTCCTCTTCGCCACGGCGCTCACCTGGATCGCGGTCGGCATGGGTCTGGTCAGCCCGAACGCCGAGGCCGCGAGCAACAACGCCATGCCCCTGATCCTGCTGCCGCTCCTGTCCAGCGCGTTCGTCCCGCTCCACGCGATGCCGGGCTGGTTCCGGCCGGTCGCCGAGTACCAGCCCTTCACCCCCGCCATCGAGACCCTGCGCGGACTGCTCCTCGGCTCCGGGATCGGCCACAACGGCTGGCTCGCCGTCGGCTGGTGCGTCGGCCTCGCGGTCCTCGGCTACTTCTGGTCGGCCAAGAGGTTCAACGACGACCCGAAGTGACCCCTGTGCACCACCCGACGCAGCGACCGGTGCGCCACCCGAGGCACCGACCGACACACCATCCGGCGGGCCCGGCCCGCACCTCGTCCCACCCCTGGGCGGCGTACCCCGACTCCACGTCGGAATACGCCGCCCCGTTTCTTTTCCGGACGCCTCCGGATGCCTCCGGGCGTCTCCGGGCGCCCCGAAAGCACGGCAGCCGGACGTCAGCGGCACGGCAGCGGAACGTGAGCGACCGGCGGCAGACTCATGCATGTCAGCAGGTCAGGCGCTGGTTGTCACAGACCGGACAACTTCCGCGCCCTTCATTCCGGGGGAAATCCCATGCGTACGTTCCGCAGCCGCACCACCGTTCTCGCCGCCGCAGGCGCCGCCGTTCTCGCGCTCTCCCTCACCGCCTGCGGAGGGGACGACTCCGACGCCAAGTCCGCCGGGACGGGCAGCGGCACGCAGAGCTCCGCCACGGTCGACACCGCCAAGTCGGGCGCCAAGTCGGGCAGCAAGTCCGACGCCGCGTCGGAGGGCACTTCCGGCACGGACACCGCGTCGGCCGGAACCTCGGCCGCGAAGTCCTCCGGTTCCTCCGGTGCCAAGGCCACCACCGCCGCCGCCGGCCACGGCAAGCAGGCCGCCGCGGCCACCCCGACCTGCACCACCAAGGACCTCGCCATCAGCGCCGCGCGCCAGGCCGGTCCCCCCTACACCCACATCGTGCTGACCGCGAAGAACACCTCGGGCAAGACCTGCCGGATGAACGGCTTCCCGGAGATCCAGTTCCTGGAGAGCCACAAGCAGAACGTCCCGGCCGTCGCCAAGAGCAAGCCCGCCTCCCCCGTGGTCCTCAAGGCCGGTGCCCCCGCGTACGCGCTGGTCAAGGTGTCGGACGGCGGTGTCCACGAGAACAACGAGCCCGTGTCCGCGTTCTCCGTGACCCTCCAGGGCGGCGGCGGCATGGCCGCGGTCCGCGCCCCGGGCAGCGGCGGCATCGCCGTCGACCCGGCGAAGGCGCTGACCGGCTACTGGACGTACGAGCTGCGCAACGGCGCGGACGACTTCTAGTCCGCCCCTGGTCCGCGCGCCGCCCCCCGACGGCGCGCAGGACGACCCCGGCCGGAGCCAGTCCGGCCGGGGTCGTGCCGTCATTCGGTCACCCGTTCCTCCTGCGCCTCACCGCCGCCACGATCCACGCGCCGACGCCCACGAGGACGATGGCCGCGCCACCCGCGAGCAGCGTCCGGGTGCGGTTGCGGTCACCCGTCTCCGGGAGCACCGGCGGCGGCTTGATCGGGTCGACGACCTCCGGCGGCACGGGACCGCCGGTGCAGTCCGGGTCGGTCGAGCCCTCCGGGCAGTTGCCGCCCGTCACGCCCGGCGTGACGACCCGGTTCACGAGACTGCCGTCGCCGGAGCCCTTGGGCTTGACGGTCACGGAGTACGTGACCGTCGCCCGCGCGCCCGGCGCCAGGTCACCGGTCCAGGAGAGGACCGGCGCCGCGTACTCCGCGGAGCCCGCCGTGGCCCGCGCGTCGCCGTTGTACGACGCGTCGTCGAGCACATCGCTCAGGTCGTCGCTGAACGCGGCGCCCTCGTACGCGGCCGAGCCGGTGTTGGTGACGGTCACCGTGTACGTGACCTTGTCGCCCGGCCTGACCTTGTCCTTCGCGTCGTGCTCCTTGCGCACGGTGAGCTGCTTGACGGTGCTGGGCCCCGTCGAGCAGTCCGGGTCGACCGGACCGCGCGCCGCCCGGTCGGGCATCGGCAGCGGGCAGTTGGTGCCCGGCGTCGTCGACGTGACCGCGTTGGACAGCTTCTTGTCGCCCTTGACCGGGTTGTCGACGGTGATCGAGTACGTCACCGTGACCGTCCCGCCCGCCGGCACGTCGCCGGTCCAGGTCAGCGTGGGCCGCGCGTAGCCGACCTCGCCCGAGGTGGCCTCGGCGTCGTCGTTGTAGACGGCGTCGTCGAGCAGCCCGCTCAGGTCGTCGGAGAACGTGGCGCCGCGGTATGCGCTCGTGCCCTCGTTGGAGACCTTCACCGTGTACGTGACGCGCCCGCCCGCGGTGGCGGGGCCGCTCGGGTCGGCGGTCTTGAGGAAGCGGATGACGGCGATGCCGCCCTCCTCCTCGCCACCGGTGGTGCAGTCGGGGTCCTTCGAGCCGGGCGGGCAGTTCGAGCCCGGCACGTCCGACGTCACCGTGTTCTTCAGGACCTTGTCGCCCTTGGGCGGCGCGCCCACGGTCACCGAGTACGTCACGGTCACCGTCTGGCCCTTCCTCAGATCACCGGTCCAGGTCAGCTCCGGCTTCGCGTACGCGACCGTGCCGTGCTCCTTGCCCTCCGAGACCGCCTTCGCGTCGTCGTTGTAGGTCGCGTCGTCCACCACGTCGGTGAGGTCGTCGGTGAACTTCACGTCGGGGTAGGTGGCCTCGCCGTCGTTCTCGACGGTCACCGTGTAGGTGACCTTCTGGCCGGGCGCCGGGTTCTTGGGCTCCATCACCTTCTTGTACGTCAGACTCGGCAGCCCGCCCTCGGCCTCTCCCGTGAAACAGGCCGGGTCCTGCGACCCCGCCGGGCAGTTGGTGCCCGGCACGTCACCGGTGACGGCGTTCTTCAGGATCTTGTTGCCCTTCGGCGGGGAACCGACGGTCACCGAGTACGTCACCGTCACCGTCTGGCCCTTGGCCAGATCACCGGTCCACTTCAGCTTCGGCTCGGTGTACTTCACCGTGCCGTGGTCGCTGCCGCCCGAGACCGCCTTCTCGTCGTCGTTGTACGTGGCGTCGTCGATGACGTCGGTGAGGTCGTCGGTGAACTTCACGTCCGGGTAGGCGGCCTTGCCGTCGTTCTCGACGGTCACCGTGTAGGTGACCTTCTGGCCCGGCAGCGGCTTCTTCGGCGACATCACCTTCTTGAACACGAGGTTCGGCAGACCCCCGCCGTCCTCGCCACCGGTGGTGCAGTCGGGGTCCTTCGACCCGGCCGGGCAGTTCGAGCCCGGGACATCCGAGGTGACGGTGTTCTTGAGGGCCTTGTTGCCCTTGGGCGGCGAGCCGACGGTCACCGAGTACGTCACGGTCACCTTCTGTCCCTTGGCCAGGTCACCGGTCCAGGTCAGCTCTGGCTTCGCGTACTTCACCGTCCCATGGGCACTCCCGCCCGAGACCGCCTTCTCGTCGTCGTTGTACGTCGCGTCGTCCACCACGTCCGTCAGGTCGTCCGTGAAGGCGACATCCGGATAGGCGCCCTTGCCGTCGTTCTCGACGGTCACCGTGTAGGTGACCTTCTGCCCCGGCAGCGGGTTCTTCGGGGACATCGTCTTCTTGTACGTCAGGTTCGGCAGACCGCCGCCCTGGCCGCCGCCCGTGGTGCACTTCGGCTCCTTGGAACCGGGCGGGCAGTTCGAGCCGGGCACGTCCGAACTGACCGTGTTCTTCAGGACCTTGTTGCCCTTGGGCGGCGAGTCGACGGTCACGGAGTACGTCACCGTCACCGTCTGGCCCTTGGCCAGATCACCGGTCCACTTCAGCTCCGGCTTCGCGTACGACACCGTCCCATGGGCACTCCCGCCCGAGACCGCCTTCTCGTCGTCGTTGTACGTCGCGTCGTCCACCACGTCCGTCAGGTCGTCCGTGAAGGCGACATCCGGATAGGCGCCCTTGCCGTCGTTCTCGACGGTCACCGTGTAGGTGACCTTCTGGCCCGGCAGGGGATTCTTCGGGGACATCGTCTTCTCGAACACGAGGTTCGGCAGACCCCCGCCGTCCTCGCCGCCACCGCCCGTGGCGCAGTCCGGGTCCTTGGAACCGTCCGGGCAGTTCGAGCCGGGCACGTCCGAAGTGACGGTGTTCTTGAGGGACTTGTTTCCCTTGGGCGGCGAGCCGACGGTCACCGAGTACGTCACCGTCACCTTCTGCCCCTTGGCCAGATCACCGGTCCACTTCAGCTCCGGCTTCGCGTACGACACCGTCCCATGGGCACTCCCGCCCGAGACCGCCTTCTCGTCGTCGTTGTACGTCGCGTCGTCCACCACGTCCGTCAGGTCGTCCGTGAAGGCGACATCCGGATAGGCGGCCTCGCCGTCGTTCTCGACCGTCACCGTGTACGCGACCTTCTGCCCCGGCAGCGGATTCTTCGGCGACATCGTCTTCTTGATCTTCAGGCTCGGGATGCCGCCCTCGCCGCCACCGCCCGTGGTGCACTTCGGGTCCTTCGAACCGGGCGGGCAGTTGGTGCCCGGCACGTCCGAGGAGACGGCGTTCTTCAGGACCTTGTCGCCCTTCGGCGGGGAGCCGACCTTCACCTTGTACGTGACGGTCGCGGTCCGGCCCGCCGGGACGGTGCCGGTCCAGCTCAGCGTGGGCGCCGCGTAGTCGGCCGTACCGATGTCCGCGCGCTCGCTGCCCGTGACGAAGGCCGCGTCGTCGACGACACCCGTGAGGTCGTCCTCGAACGCGGCGCCCGCGTACGCCGCCGAGCCGGTGTTCTCCACCTTCACCGTGTAGGTGACCTCCTGGCCCGGCAGGGGCCTGGTGGTGGAGACGGACTTGGTGATCCGCAGGCTCTTGGTGTCGAGCTCGTTCTCGCCCTCGTGGGTGCAGGGACCCTTCTTGTCGGGGCAGGTGCTGTCGTCGGAGCCGGCCGGCCCCGTGACCTCGGCCGTGTTCTTGACCGGGTCCTTGCCCGGGTCGGCCTTGAGGGTGCCCGTGATGGTGAGGACCGCCGACTTGCCCGCCGGGATCCGGGCGACCGTGGTGCTGATCGTGTTGCCGGTGCCCGAACCGCAGGCCGTGGTGGAGTCGACCGTGCACTGCCAGGTCACGCCGGTGTAGTGGGCGGGGACGGTGTCCTCGATCTTGACGCCGAGCGCGTCCGAGGGGCCCTTGTTGGTGGTGGTGACGGTGTAGGTGACCTGCTGACCGACGGTGAGCGGGTCGGGGCGGGCCTCCTTCTTGACCTCCAGGGCGATCCTGCGGCCGCCGACGGTCAGCTGGTTGGTGTCCTTGTTGTTGGCCTTCCACTCGTCGGGCTCGTTCGACGTGGTGCTGGTGGTCGCCGTGCCCGTGGCCTTCGTCCCCGGGGCCGTGTCGGCGGGCACCTTGAGCCTGAAGGTGTGCTTCTTGTTCTTGCCGACGGCCAGGTCGCCGACGGTGCAGGTCACGGGCCCGGTCGCGCCGCCCGTGCAGCCCGCGGGCAGGGAGGCGGTGTCGACCGTCGTGCCCGGCGGGATCTCGTAGACGGTCTTGACGCCCTTGGCGTCGTTCGGCCCGTCGTTGGTCGTCGTCAGGGTGACGTCGCCACTCGTGCCCGGCGCGATGGTCAGGTCGCTGACGTCGACCTTGATGTCGACCGTCTCACCGATGTTGGTCGTCGTGGTGTTGGTCTGCCGCTCGGTGGTGTCCGTGCCGTCCGGGGTCTCCTTCCAGCCCGCGGTGGCCTGGTTGACGACCTTGCTGCCGCCCGTCGCACGGGCGATCTTGACCTTGTACGTCATCTTCCAGGTCTCGCCCGGGGCCACCTTGCGCGGACTCGTGCCCGCCCCGACCGGCGCCGTGACGCGCTTGTTCGCGCTGTCGTAGCCGTCGGCGTCGGACACCGCCGTCGTGGCGCCGCCGGGCCCGGTGACCTTGATGGAGCCGGGGACGTAGTCGGAGTTGGCAGGGACGGGGTCGCGCAGGAACGCGTCGAACGCGTCGTCGCCGCCCTCGTTCGTCGCCTCCACCGTGTACGTCAGGACGTCGGTGGGCTGCGACGGGTCCCGGTCGGGGCTCCGCGTCACCGACTTCTTCGTCGTCAGACAGCCGGGCGTGCCGAAGCGGATGCCGTCGAGGAAGTTGCCGATGCTGGCGCCGCCGGTGCCCCGGATCGACGCGAAGGCGAAGCGGGTGATCCGCTGGCCCGCGGGCACGGTGTACGTGCCGCGGTACTCCTGCCAGCCGCCGGTGCCGGTGGTGATGTCGGGGGACGAGGCGCCGGTCGGGGTCTGCGCGACCAGCGTGCCGTCGGACGCGCCGATCCTCACCTGCATGGTGTCGTTGCCCTGGCGACCCCGGTGGAAGATCCGCCAGTTCATCTTGAGGCCGGGGGTGGTGCTCAGGTCCTGGTAGAGCGTGGAGACCTGGTTGGCGTTGAGCTCGGCCCACTGCTGGCCGTCGGCCGCGGTGATCGTGCCCTGCGGGGTGTTCGGGCCCCGCCAGACCTCGATCTTGTGGTCGGTGGCGGTGGTGCGCCAGCCCGGCACGTTCGGCGCGGGCTGGCCCGCGTCGCCGTAGAACTGCACGGACGAGGTGTTCACCGGCGTCTCGAAGCTGCCGTTGGTCAGCTCGGCGATCTTGGGGCACTCGCTGGCGGGGCCGACGGTCAGGGTGACCGAGGCGCCCTTGACCGCGTCCGTCAGCTGGTCCGACGTGGCCGACGACGCCGTGTTGGTGACCTTCCCCTGCCGGGTGGTCTTGGCGACGATGTTGAAGGTCTTGGTCTCGCCCTTCTTCAGGTCGCCCGCGCTCCACACGCCGGTGGACGCGCTGTACTTGCCGCCCGAGTCGTCCGACACGTACGTCAGCCCGTCCGGGAGCCTGTCGTTCACCTTCACGCCCGTGGTGTCGTCGGGGCCCGTGTTCTTCACCGAGAGGGTGAACAGGACCTCGTCGCCGAGGCGGGGCGTCGTGGTGTCGACGGTCTTGCTGATCTCCAGCGCGGCGACCTTGGTCACCGTCATCGTGTAGTCCTCGACCTCACCGGAGTCGGCCCAGCCGTCCGCCGTGCGCGTCGCCCCGGCGTCGTACCCGAGCCGGACGCGGGCCGGGTGCGTACCGGACTTCACGTCGCCCGGGATCGTCCAGGTCAGCCGCGCGGTGGTGGCACCGGCGGCCGGGGAGGCGACCGCGCGCTCGCCGTCCTCCAGGGTGCCGTTGCCGTTCCAGTCGACCCAGCCCGCCAGCGTCGAGGCGGCGGGCGAGGTGAGCGCGACGTCGACCGCGTACGACGATCCGGCCTTGTCGGCCCGTGCGGCGGGCCAGGAGGCGACGCCGTCCGCGTCGTCGCCCGCCTTGATGCCGGGGCTGGTGACCATCGCGTCCGGGCTGTCGCCGGTGGACGCGGCGCCGAGCCTCAGGTCGGAGAGCGTGTGCGAAGCCGCGGGCAGGTCGGCGGAGTTGGAGTAGTCCTCGTCGGCGGTGGCCATGAACCGGACGCCGTCGCCGGTCGTGCTGCCCGCGTTGTTCCGGGTGTCCACGGCGAGCGTCAGGCTGCTGACCGTGCCGCTGACGCCGACCGTGCCACAGCCGGACGCGACGGTCGTACCGCTGGTGGCCGCGGTGCAGCTGGGGTTGGCGGTGCTGTACGTGTTGGAGATCTGGTCGTCGGACACCGTCCAGTCGGTGAACCCGGCCAGCTTGCTCAGCGTGGGAGAGGCCGACGCGGGCGCGCTGTCGGTGAGCCGCAGCCGGATGTTCGCGCCGGGGGCGGCTCCCATGCCCGCGATGTGGAGGCGGGGGTTGCGGACCGGACGGCTGAAGGTGAAGGTCACCGTGCCGCGCTCGGTGTAGGCGGTGCTCCCGCCGGTCGGCCACAGGACGCCGACGGACGCGGACCCGGCGAGACCGGACGGCGCGGTGGCGGTGCCGCCGTCGAGGGCGTTGGCGGTGGCGTTCTGCATGGCGCCGGTCGTGGTGATGGCGACGGTGGTGCCGCTGGGCAGGGTGCCGGTGCCGCCGGTGCCGGAGACGGTGTAGCTGCCGGCCTTCTGGGCGCGGGTGGCGGACAGGGGGGTGCCGTCGTCCAGGGGGAGCGGCTCGTCACCCTCGGAGTCCTTCTCGGACTTGGACTTGTCCTTGTCCTTGGCCCTGTCCTCGTCCTTGCCGTCCTTGGCCTTGGCGTGCTTGGCCTCGGTGTTCGTCTTGGCCTCGCCCTTGTCCTTGCTCTTGTCCTTGCCCTCGCTCTTCTCGTTCGAGGCAGGCTTGTCCTTGGGCTTGTCCTTGGGCTTGGACTTGTCCTTGGACTTCTGCCCGCCCGCGTCCTCGGACTTGCCCGCGTCCTCGGACTTGCCCGCGTCTTCGGACTCGCGCTCCTCCACGGACGTGGACGTAGACGTGGACTTGGACTTGGACTTGGACTTGGACTTGGACTTGGAAGCGTCCTCGGCCTCGGCCCTGTCCCTCGCCCTCCCGCCCCCGGCGGGCGGCTCCGCGGACCCGGCCGGGTCGGCGGACCGCGACGCACTCGCCGAGGGGCCGGACGACGGTCCCGCCTCCTCCACCGACCACGCCGCGTCGAGACCGACCAGCTGGCCCGCCACGATCGCCACGACCAGGCCCGTGCGCATGACGCGCCGTACGCGTTGCCTGACCCGCCCGCCCGGTGGCGACGTCGTCCGGACCCACGTCCGTGGAGCTTCCATTGCCTTACCTCACGCCATGTCTGGATGCCGTTTCGTTAAGGCACATTTGATGAAAAGTACGAGGAAATGCTTTATGGCGCTCTGACGCAGTCACACGGGCGGCCGTATCTGACCACCCATCAGATGGCTTGCATGCAGGGAGAGTTAGGCCACACGGCCGCAGGGCGGGGCCGAATGGCCCCGCCCTGCGGTGGCGGTCCTGAGCGTCGCGGCGGCGCTCAGGTCCTGTCCGTCAGGATGGCGTCGACGCGCTTCAGGAGCGGCTGGGCCTCCTGGTGCAGGCGGTCGACGTCCAGGCCCTCGTCACCCAGGACGACCAGCAGCGCCGTGTCCCCGACCGCGTACACGGCGGCGCAGCCCCGGCTGCCGTACGACACCGTCCTGCGCAGTTCGCCGCGTCCGGTGGTCCCGGCCGTGCGCTGCGCCAGGCCGAGGCCCGCGGCGGCGAGTGCCGCCAGGCAGTCGGCGTCGATGTCCTCGCCCGTGTCGGCCTCGATGAGCAGCCCGTCGGCGGCCGCGACCGCCGTGTCCGTGATGCCCGCCAACTGTTCGCGCAGGCCCCGCATCTCGGCGTTCAGTGCTTCATGGTCCATTCCATGGACCCCCTCCCTCTCTCGTCCTCGTGCGCGGAGCTCTTCCCCCGCGCCGGAAGAGTCCCCTCCGGCCCGCCGCGGGATCCTCCCCGGCGGGAGTCCTGGTCCTGCCGCTGGCCCCGGGGATACGGCGCGGGAGTCCCGTGTCCCGGTCCGCCGCCGCGGGGGCGTCGTCCGCGCGGGGCCGTCTGCGGGTCAGGGGCGGCCCGTCGGGCGTGCCGGGCGCGCGGTCCGCGGCGGCCGGCGGCCCGGACCGCGCCAGCAGGCCCTCGCCGAGCATCCGGGCCGTCTCGGCGGTCACCGCGTGGACCGGGCTCCCGAGCAGGAACGCCATGTCGCGCGGGGTGCGGCGGCCGTCGGCGAGGAGGAGGATGCCGCGCCGCAGGGAGGGGCCCCGGTCCGCCCCCGCCACCGCCGCCTCCACCGCCCCTGGTGTCTCCGACATCCCCGGCGCCTCCACCGCCCCCGGCGCCCGCACCACCCTGTCGCGGTCCGGCCGCACCGCGTGCGGCCGTCCCGCGAGCGCCTCCAGCGCCGCCAGCTTCCGGACCGCCTCGCGCAGCAGCGGGGCCGGTGCCTCGCCCCGGCCGACGGGGACGGGCGGGCCGCCCCCGGCCTCCGGCACGCATGCCCGTACGTCCCCCGCGAGCAGGGCGAACACGGCGTCGCGCGTCGTCATCGCGCGCAGGACCCGCAGTTCGGCGGCGTCGACGAGGCCCCGCGCGACCAGCTCGGCGGCGGGCAGCCGCGTCGCGTCGCCGCTCGCCGCGAGCGCCTCGGACCAGTCCCGTTCACTCAGCCGGCCCGAGCGCAGGAGCAGCACCTCGGGGCCGGGGGCGCCCGGACTCTCGGCCTCGACCACGCGGCCCTGCCGGAGCCGGAACAGGCCACCGGGCCTGCCGACGACCCGCAGCCCGCCGGTGACCGCGTCGGCCGCGCAGCCGTCGAGGGCGCGGGACAGCAGGCCGTGCCCGGCCGGGTCGGGGAGGCCTCGCGGCGGATCCGGCATCGACTCCCCTGACGTTCGGCACGTTCGGCACCCTCGGCACGCCCGGCACCTGCTTCTGACTGTCCCTCACATCACCTCAGGACAAGCCTGGTTGACGCGGGTGGGCATGTTTAGCAAGGGCCGGAGGCGTTACTCCGGGGAACTCCCGAAGTGACGGAACTTGGCGGTGTCTGCCGTCCGCGCGGCGCTTTCGGTCGGCGGCCCGACCGCTCGTACCGAGGCTTCGACCGATCTCGCCGACCGGTCGCGCAAACGCCGATCGTGTGGCCGAATTGCGTCATCGAATGGGCATCCGGGGACAGGGATCTGTCGACCCCAGGCATGTTCCGCTGGAATGTGCCGGTGCCTTCCGCACGCGTCTTCCGGCGTCATAGCCTCCGCGTCACCGCAGCGCACCAGAAGGTGCGCGAGCGGTGTGGGGAGGGGAGCTCCGAGTGCCCGGTATAGATGTTTGCCTGCGGGAAGTCATGTCCGTACCGGGCGCTCGGGGCGCGGCCCTCGTGGACTGGACGTGTGGTCTCTCGCTCGGCTCGGCCGGCGAACCGCCGCACGGCGAGGCGGAGTCGGCGGCGGCGGAGGCCGCGGAGCTGGCGCGCATGTCCATGGAGTGCCGCACGTTCCGCCCCTCCGTCCGCAGGGCGCTGCCCGCGCAGGTCCCCCGGCAGGCGCCGGTGGAGGGACTCACGGGCCAGGGACTCATGGATCAGGGACTCGTGGATCAGCGAGCCGGACACGGCGGGCTGGAGCACGTTCCCGCGCAGCGCGGTCCGGGGCAGGCCCCGGGGCCCGCGACGGGCCCCGCCGCGAGCCGCCTCCCGGGTACGGGTACCGGTACGGGCCCCGCCCCGAGCCGTCTGCCGGAGCTGCCCGCCGGATCCCCGCACCGCATACCGGAGTTACCGGGCCGGGCCCCCAAGGAGCTGCCCGCAGGTGGCGTCGAACCCCCCGGCCGCCCCACCGGCCGCCCCACCGCCGCCCCCGCCCCCGTCACGCCCCCCATCGCGGCCTCCGCCCTCTCCGGCCACCTGACCCCATCCCCCCACGGGCCCCTCACCCCCCACACCCCCCACGCCCACCTCCCCGTCCCCGTCGGCCGTCTGGACGTGGAGGACCTGATCGTCACCACCCGGACCGAGTACCACGTACTCCGGTTCGTGGAGACCGAGTTCGACGCCAGCGTCTTCCTGCACATGTGGCTCGACCGCGACGAGGGGAACCTCGCCGTCGCGCGGCTGCGACTACAGGACGTCGCCCGACGGCTGGTCCTGGAATGACGACGGCCGCGCCCGCGCCGGGCCCCGTACTGCCCACCCGGTGTTCGATGCTGGTCCGCCTCGCCATGGAGGGGGCCACCGGGGCGCTGGTGCGCGACGCCGGGACGGTCTATCTCGCCGACGGCCGCGTGATCCACGCCGAGAGCACCGCGTCACCCGGCGTCGACGTCCTCCTGACGGCGGGCGGCCGGCTGCCGCGCGCCGTGTGGGACGCGGCGGTCAAACGGGCCGGGCCCGGCCGCACCGTCTCCCGGATCCTCCTCGACGGCGGCCATCTGCGGCCGGGCGAGCTGGAGATCTGCCTGACGGCCGCGCTGTTCGACGCCGCGCTGTTCGCGCTGGCGCCGGGCGGCAGTCCGGCCCGCTTCCGGCACGGCGTCGCCCACCGGATGGGCATGCCGCGCCCCGTGCCCGCCGCCGCCGTCGAGCGGGAGACGCGCCGCCGCCGCGAGCTGCTCGACCGCCTCTGGCCGGGGCCGGTGATCGACACGGCGCCGGTGGTGCCGCGCCCGGCCGCCGCCGGACGCTGGGTGCCGCCGCGCCAGCGCACGCTGCTCGACCTGGCCGACGGCAGCCACACCCCGGCGGACCTCTCCCGGCTCCTGGGCCGGCCCGCCTTCCACGTCCTCCTGGAGGTCCGGCGCCTCGCCGTCGCGGGACTGGTCGACGTACCGCGCGAGACGCCCCGCGAGAGACCGCGCGCGGCGCACGCCCGCCCGCGCACGCCCGATCCGGGCGGCGCCGCCCTGCCGGGCCCCCGTGCCTCCCCGCCCCGCCCCTGGGAGGCGGACGGGTTCGGTGCCACGGACATCGCCCTGCTGCGCCGGGTCCGTGAAGCGCTGGAGGCCCTGTGAGGCCCCGGGTCCACCACAGCCCGGCCGTGGGCGCCCCGTCATGAGGCGGGTCGCCTGGCGTCGCGCCTGGAGGAGGCAACTGATGGCGGCAGAACCCGATCTGCTCTGCGAACTCAGACGGCTGCGCGCATGTGTGCCGCAGCTCACCGGTGCCCTCGCGGCCGGCATCGACGGCAAGGTGCTGGCCACGGACACCGAGACCGGTGAGGCCGAGCAGATCGCGGTCCTCACCGCGGGTGCCCTCGACGTCGCCCTGAGGCTGGCGGACGTGGCCGGCCGCGGCCGGGCGTCGGAGCTCCTGATCCGAGGCGAGGGGGGCTATGTCGCGGCCTACGCGGCCGGTCCCTCCGCCGTCCTCACCCTCCTCGCGGAGCCGCGCGTCAACGTGGGCCGGCTCCATCTGGAGGCGCGCCGGTCAAGCGCCCGAATCCACGACCTGCTCGACGGTGCGCTCGAACGACTGGAGACCACCTGACCATGACTCCCCCCGCACCCCGCTCCAACAGACGAAAAGGAAGTACGAGTCAGATGTACAACACCGAGACCGCACTCAAGGAAACGATGACGTCGATCACCGGCACGCTCGGTGCCGCGCTCGTCGACTACAGCAGCGGCATGGCGCTCGGCACGCTGGGCGGCAGCAAGGAGCTGGACCTGACCGTGGCCGCGGCGGGCAACACCGACGTGGTCCGCGCCAAGGTCCGCACGATGGAGATGCTGGGCATCAAGGGCGAGATCGAGGACATCCTGATCACGCTCAGCGACCAGTACCACCTGATCCGGCTCCTGAAGTCCCGCAACAACAGCGGGCTTTTCCTCTATCTGGCGCTGGACAAGGAGAAAGCGAACCTGGCGATGGCGCGGCACCAGCTGCGCAGGATCGAGGCCGAGCTGGACGTCTGACCGGCACCGTCCCGCCGCACCCTTCCGAGGGTCCGCCCGCCCCTTCACGCGACCGTCGTCGTCAGCGTCCGTGGAGGTGCCACATCGACAGCTCCTCGTCGTGTGCGCGCAGGCAGGAGACGGCCTCCGGGAGGGTGCGGCGCTCGGTCAGCTCGTAGAAGAGGAACAGCGGCGCGAAGACGCTCGCGTATCCGAACGGCGCGCCGCGCGGGGCGACATACGCGCCCGCGCCCGCGTCGAGGAAGGCCTCGGCGAGCACGGGGTCCCCGGTGTCGCAGCCGGTCACGACGACCGTGCTGCCCGGGAGGCGGACGTGCGCGCGGACCTCGGCCGGCCCCATGCCGCCGTCGAACGGCTGGAACCGGGCGATCTCCGGGGCGAGTTCGGGGAGCAGGACGGTTCCCTCGTCGCCGTGACAGGCGAGGATCACGTACGGGGCGACGTGCCGGGCGCGGCCGTCCAGGGCGGCCACGAGGTGGCGGGCCTGGCCCACGCGTACGTGGTTGACCTGGACGCCGAAGGCTTCGAGCCCGTCCCGCAGGGCGCGCCCGCCGCCGCCCTCGACGTCGACCAGATCGACCTCGGTCCACGCGAGACGCCCGGCCTGCACCTCACGGATGCGGGACGGGCGTTGCGTGGCGAGCCACCGGGCTTCGGCGTCGGCATCGGTCCCGGCGGGCTCCTCCGGGGCGGGGCCCTCCGGGAGGGGGTCGCCCGCGCCTTCGGGGGTCACCCGTCTCCGCTGCCCGAGTTGCTGTTGTTGCTCCTGCCGCTCCTCTTCATGGCCGCCGTGACCACTTCCGCCGAGACGGTCGTCGCCTTCGCCACGCCCTGGACCCAGCGCGGGCCGCCCCGCGCCGCCCAGACGACCGCTGCCAGGCCCGCCGCCGCGATCAACGCTCCGATGTAGAGCATCACGATCATCATCGGTCTCTCCCCTGCCCCTTCTTCGTCCGGGGAACTCCCCTCTTCGTACGGGGAGAGATTTTCGCAGACCGGGCGGGCCGGGTGCGGGCCCCGTCACGAACGGCGGGCCGGGAAGCCGTGGTTGCGGGCGGCGGCGACCACCAGCAGGACCGGCGCGAGGAGCAGCAGGATCGTCCAGGGGAAGGAGGAGGGTCCGGCCAGGTCGAGGAGGACGCCGCCGAAGACGCCGCCGCCCGCCATGGCCACGTTCCACAGGGTGACGAGCATCGCCTGCGCCGCGTCCGCCTCGTCCCCGCCGGCGTCACCGGCGGCGGTCTGGAGGAGCGTCGGTACGCCGCCCCAGCCGAGGCCCCACAGCGTGACCGCCGCGTACACGAGCACGGGCGTGCCGGAGAAGAGGGCGAGGAGGGCCGCCGCCGTGCCGACCACGAGCACGCTCGCCAGGGTCAGCGCGCGCAGCCTGCGGTGGATCAGGGCGCCCACGGTCCAGATGCCGGCCAGGGACGCGGCGCCGAAGACGAGGAGGACGAGGTCGGTGGAGCGGCCCATGCCGAGGCCGTCGAGGAACGTGGCGATGTACGTGTAGAGGACCGTGTGCGCGAGGACGAAGACCAGGGTGACGAAGAGGACCGGGGCCACGCCGGGCACGCGCAGGGTGCGCAGCATCGGGGGCTTCGCCCCGCCGCGCGGCTGGCCCGGGTGGTCGGGGACGAGGGCGGCGATCCAGGCGAGGAGTCCGACGGTGAGGCCGGTCATGACGAGGAACGCGACCTGCCAGCTGAGCACCTTGCCGAGGAACGTGCCCGCCGGGACGCCGAGCGAGAGCGCGACCGGGATGCCCGCCATGGCGATGGCGATGGCCTTGCCCTGGAGGTGGGCGGGCGCCATGCGGCGGGCGTATCCGGCGAGCAGCGCCCAGGCGAGGCCCGCGGCGACGCCGGCGACGAAGCGGGCGGCCATCGTCAGCGGGTAGTTGGCCGAGACGGCGGTGACCGTGTTGGCCGCGGCGAACCCGGCCATGGCGGCGAGCAGCAGCCGCTTGCGGCGCCAGCCCGCCGTGGCGGCGGTCAGCGGTATCGCGGTGAGGGCGGTGCCGAGGGCGTAGATGGTGACGGTCTGCCCCGCGGCGGACTCGCCGACGCCCAGGTCCGCGCTCATCGCGGGCAGCAGGCCCGCGGGGAGCGTCTCGGTGAGGCTGGTGATGAAGACGGCGGTGGCGAGGGCGAGCAGGGCGAGGAGGGGGAGCCGCTGGGGCGGGGTGTCGGTACCGGCGGGGGCGGCGGTACGCGTCTGGGTGCTCATCGGGGTCAGATCCTTTCCGTACGTGTACGAGAGGCGTCCGCGGCCAGACCGAGCGCGGCACGAGCGGTCGCATCGGCGGAGCCGTGACAACGGACCAGCGGGGCGACGGAGTTGACGGCGGGGTCGGCGGTGGCGGCGGTGAGCACGACCGAGCCGTCCTCGCGCAGGAGCCGCAGCAGGGCGGGGCCGGGCGGGTCGGGCAGGCCGTCGTCCGCGTGGACGAAGAGGAGGTCGATCGAGCCGAGCCGGGCGCGGACGGCGGGCGCCAGCGCGGTGACGGCCGCCGGGTCGGCCGGGTCGCAGCCGATGACGTGGGCGCCGGGGCCGACCTCCGCGGCGGCCTCCGCGAGGTCGGCGCCGGGGCCGCCGGTCACCAGGACCTCGGCGCCGCCCTCGACGAGCCGCTTGGCGATGGCCAGGCCGAGCCCGGTGGCGCCGCCGACGACGACGG
Organism: Streptomyces sp. NPDC052114; assembly: GCF_040680155.1. Classification (NCBI taxonomy): domain Bacteria; kingdom Bacillati; phylum Actinomycetota; class Actinomycetes; order Kitasatosporales; family Streptomycetaceae; genus Streptomyces; species Streptomyces sp. NPDC052114. The sequence continues at coordinate 16,989 of NZ_JBFAWC010000007.1, forward strand.
CCGTCCTTCCCGCGTACTTGGGCATGCGCTCCGCCTCTCCGTCTCCCCGTGCCGTGCTGACGGGACGACTGTGCGGGCGGGTGCTTCGGGACGGCTGATGGTCCGCTGACGGGTCCGCTGACGGGTCCGTCGGCGGAGGTGCCGGTGCGTGCGCTGTGTACGGTGATCGGCATGCGTTTCGGGGTGCTCGGTCCACTGGCGGTGTGGAACGGCGAGGGGGAGCCGGTCAAGGTTCCCGAGGCGAAGGTGCGGGCGCTGCTCGCCGACCTTCTGGTGCACGAGGGACGGCCGGTCTCCGCCGACCGGCTCATCGACGACCTCTGGGGCGAGGCGCCGCCGGGCCGTCCGGCGAACGCCCTCCAGTCCAAGGTCTCCCAGCTGAGGCGGGCCCTGGGCCGGGACCGGGTGGTCCACCAGGCGCCGGGCTACCGGCTGCGGGTGGACGCGGCGGCGGGCGACGAGGTGGACGCGGACGTCTTCCGCGCGCTGGTCGACGCGGCGCGCCGCGAGGCGGACCCGGCGGGGCGGGCGGAGCTCCTGACGCGGGCGCTGGACCTGTGGCGGGGTCCCGCGTACGCGGACCTGGCCGACGAGGAGTTCGTGCGGGCGGCGGCGGACCGCCTGGCCGAGCAGCGTCTCGCGGTCCTTGAGGAGCAGGCGGAGGCGCGGCTCGCGGCGGGCGACCACACGTTGCTGACGGGAGAGTTGGCGGACCTGGTGGCGCGGTACCCGCTGCGGGAGCGGCTGCGGGCGGTGCAGCTGCGCGCGCTGTACCTGGCGGGGCGCCAGACGGAGGCGCTCGCGTCGTACGCGGCGCTGCGGGATCAACTGGCCGAGGAGTTGGGCCTGGACCCGAGCCCGGAACTCACCTCGCTCCACGAGGCGATCCTCCGCCAGGACCCGTCCCTGTCGGCCCCGGCGTACGCGTACGCGACCGCCCCGGCGGCCCGGACCCACGTGACGAGCCGCCCCGACGGATCGGTCCCGTCGGCCCCGGCGGTCCGGTCGGCCCTCACGCCCCGGACGAGCCCGCCCACGGCCCCGACCGCACCACACCACCCGGCCACCCCGACAGACCCGACGACCTCCACGACCACCCCCACCACCCCCCGCACCAACCTCCCCGCCCACCTCACCCCCCTCCTGGGCCGTGAGCAGGCGCTCGCCGACGTGGGGCAACTCCTCGCCACCGCACGACTCGTGACGCTCACCGGCCCCGGCGGGGTCGGCAAGACGCGCCTGGCGCTGGCCGCCGCCGGGGAGTCCCTGAGCAGCGGCGCGTCACGCGGCGCAGCCCCAGACGGCGGCGTATGGGTGGTCGAGCTCGCCGCTCGGCGAGGCGGTGGGGTCGACGCGCTTGCCCTCGCCGTCTCCGCCGCCCTCGGCCTCCGTGACGACACCCCCTCCGCGCTGCCCGGACCCGCCCCCACCGGCGCCGCCCCCGTCGAGCGTCTCGCCGCCGCCCTGCGCGACCGCCGGACCCTCCTCGTCCTCGACAACTGCGAGCAGGTCGTCGAGGCCGCCGCCGAGCTGACCGGCGCCCTGCTCCGCGCCGCCCCCGGCCTCCGCGTCCTCGCGACCAGCCAGGAGCCGCTGGGCCTCACCGGCGAGGCGGTGTTCCTCGTGGAGCCGCTGGGGCCCGACGACGCCGTGAGCCTGTTCACCGCCCGCGCGAGCGCCGCCGCTCCCGGCTTCTCGCCCGCCGACGGCGGCCCGGACGCCGAGGCGGCCGTCGCCGAGATCTGCCGCCGCCTCGACGGCATCCCCCTCGCCCTCGAACTCGCCGCCACCCGCGTCCGCGCCCTCGGCGTGCGCGAGTTGGCCGACCGCCTCGGCGACCGCTTCCGGCTCCTGACGTCCGGGCAGCGCGGCGCCCCCGAACGCCAGCAGACCCTGCGCGCGGTCATCGACTGGAGCTGGGAGCTGCTCAGCGCCCCCGAACGCATCGTGCTGCGCCGCCTCGCCGTGCACCGCGACGGCTGCACCCTGGAGGCCGCGGAGGCCGTCTGCGCGGGCGACGGCGTGGCCCGTGACGAGGTCATGGACCTGGTCACCCGCCTCGTCGACCGTTCGCTCGTCGTCATGGCCCCGGGCCCCGCGGGGACCGCGCCCCGCTACCGCCTCCTGGAGTCCGTCGCCGCCTACGCCCTGGAACGGCTGGCGGAGATGGAGGACCTCCTCGTCGTCCGCGAACGCTACCTCCACCACTACCTCGGCCTCGCCGAGCGGGCCGAACCGTGCCTGCGCGGCGGCGACCAGCGCGTCTGGCTCGCCCTCCTGGACGCCGAGGCGGCGAACCTGCGCGGCGCGCTGGACGAGGGGCTCCGGCGCGGCGCCGCCGAGGAGGCAGCTCGGCTCGGCTCCGCCCTGGCCTGGTGGTGGCTGCTGCGCGGGCGGCTCGCCGAGGCGGGCGCGGCGCTCTCCGCCGTGCTCGCCCTGGACCCCTCCCGCGCCGAACTCCGCCTGCCGCGCGACTCGTTCGCGCTGCTGACCGGGTCCGCCGGGGCCGCCCGCGCTCCCGAGGAGGCCCCCCACCGCCCCCGGACCCTCTGGCTGTACGCCTACGCCCTCTTCAGCTCCGGCGACCCCGCCGCCAGCGAGGAGGCCAACGCCCGCGTCCTCGATGCCGCCGACCGCACCGGCGACCGCTGGGCCACCGCCGCCGCGCTCGCCCTGCGGTCCATGCACGCGCTGATCCGCGGCGACCTCGCCACCATCGGCGACGACGGGCGCCGCGCCGCCGCGCTGTTCGCGGAACTGGGCGACCGGTGGGGCGAGTTGCAGACGGTGACGCCGCTCGCCGTGCTCGCCGAGATCAAGGGGGAGTACGACGAGGCCGCCCGCCGCCAGACCGAGGGGCTGCGGATCGCCAGGGAGCTGGGCCTGGAGGCCGAGGTGTCCGCGCGCCTGTCGGGGCTCGGCCGGATCGCGCTGCTCACCCACGACTGGGCCCGCGCCCGCGAACTGCACGAAAAGGCCCGGACGCTGGCCGTCGAACACGGCTACCGCTACGGCGAGATCCACTCCGACATGGGCCTCGCCCTCGGCGCCCGCCGCTCCGGCGACCTCGCGGCGGCAGAGACCCTGCTGCACCGCATCCGCGACCGCCACGCCGACGTGTCCTCCCCCACCGGCGACCACCTGCTCCACGCCGAACTCGGCTTCCTCGCCGAGCTGCGCGGCGACGCCACCGGCGCCGGCGCCCACCACCGCGTCGCCCTGGACATCGCCCGCACCCTCGCCGAACCCCGCGCCCTGGCCCTCTCCCTGGAGGGCCTCGCGGGCGCCGCCGCCCTGTCCGGCGCCCCCGGGGACGCGGCGCTCCTGCTCGGCGCGGCGGACGCGGCCCGCGCGAGCGTGGGCGCCCCGCTCCCGCCCGCCGAGCGCGCCGACGTGGACCGGATCACGGCGGCGGCCCGCACCGCCCTGGGCGCCCCCGCCTTCACGGAGGCCTTCGAGCGCGGCGCGGAACTGCCGATCGAGGAACTGCCCGTGCCCCGGTGAGCGTCGTCACGAAAGATCGACCTCCTGTTTGAGGCAAACCCGCGGTTAGGGTTCGGTTCGTACAGGAATTCGGAATTCGTCTCAGGGGGGCCCGCACATGGCACTGTTCGGAAACGCGCACACCGTCGACCCGGTCAAGGCACAGGGTGAGTACGCGCGGCTGCTCGGCCACGGCGAGCAGGTGCACGCCGCGTACACGCTGATACGCGACACCATGCTGTTCACCGACCGCCGGCTGATCATGATCGACAAGCAGGGGATCACGGGCAAGAAGGTCGAGTACCACTCGATCCCCTACCGCAGCATCACGCACTTCGCGGTGGAGACCGCCGGGCACTTCGACCTCGACGCCGAGCTGAAGATCTGGATCTCCAGCAACCCGACGCCGCTCCAGAAGACCTTCACCAAGGGCGTGAACATCTACGAGGTGCAGGCGATCCTCACCCAGTTCGTGGCCCGCTAGACCTCCGTCGCGTCCCCGTAGACCAAAGACGGACGAGTCCGGGCCCCGCCGCCGCCGATCCTGGAGCCCGTGCGGCGGCGCCCTGCCGTCGCCGGTCGACGGGAGGCAGCGGCAATGGGAGAGAGCACCGGCATCACCAGAGGGCGTTTCCTCACCGGGGCGGGGGCCGTGGGGATGGCCGCCGTCGCCGGGAACCTCGCGGCGCCCGGCGCCGCCCGCGCGGCCACCGCTCCGGCCCCCGCCGGGACGGGGGTCCGGCGGGGGCTGACGTACCGGGGGGTCTGTTACGAGGTGGGGGACGGCGAGTCCCCCGCCATGGCCTGGAACGCGGCCCGCATGCGCCACGACATGCGGGCCCTGCGCCAGGACCTGCACGCGAGCTCCGTCTCCGTCTTCGGCGACGGGGTCGAGCGGCTCGCCGCCACCGCGTCCGAGGCCGCCGAACGCGGCCTGCACGTCTGGCTCCAGCCGCGCCTGGGCGACGTGCCCGAGCGGGACATCCTCGACCACCTCGCGGAGACCGGCCGGCGGGCCGAGCGGCTGCGGCGGCAGGGCGCGCGCGTGTACCTGAGCATCGGCTGCGAGTTCGTGCTGTTCGTGCCCGGCATCGTGCCCGGCGCCAACGCCGTCGAGCGGGTCGAGAACATGCTGAAGGGCAACTTCGACCCCGAGAAGATGATGCGGCGGCTGCGCGAGGTCGTCGCGCGCGCCGCCCGCGTCGGCCGTTCCGTCTTCCACGGCCGCCTCACCTACGGCGCCGCCCACGACGAGGAGGTCGACTGGTCCCTCTTCGACGTCGTCAGCGTCAACTACTACGGCTACCACCGCGACCGGGCCGGTTACGTGAAGGACCTCTCCCCGCACCTGCGCTGGGGCAAGCCCGTCGCCGTCACCGAGTCCGGGTGCTGCACGTACGAGGGCGCGCCCGAGCAGGGCGGCATGGGCTGGCACGACGTCGTCGACTACACCAAGGACCCCTACGAGGTCGTCGGCGGGCTCAAGCGCAGCGAGCGCACCCAGGCCGCCTATCTCCTGGACGTCTTCGGCGCCTTCGAGTCCATGGGCCTGCACGCCGCCCTGGTCTACAACTTCGTCACCCCGGAGTCGCAGCACCTGCCGGACCCCCGCTTCGACATCGACATGACGAGCTACTCCCTGACCAGGACGATCCGTGAGCGGCCGGACGACATCGACTCGCCCTGGCACTGGGAGCCGAAGGAGTCCTTCCGGGCGCTTGCCGGGCACTTCCGGCGGGCCGCAGGACACTGATTCCCGTCAGGCACGGCCCTGTTGGCACGCGCATGCCTTCCGCCGTCCGCGCGTCTGTGCTTGCCTGGGTGGCCCTTTCGGCTGTCTGAGGCGGGAGTTGCCGCATGCGCAGGCTGTGGAGCGCGGCCGTACTGATGACCGGCGTGCTGCTGCTCGGCGCGTGCGGGGACCCCGGTTCCGGGGGCGAGAGCGCCCCGCCACCGGAGCCGGCGCCGGAGGCCGCCTCCTCGGCGCCCGCCCGGTCCGGCCCGCCCTCGGCCACCCCCGGGCAGCGCTCCGCCGCCCGCCCCGGCGCCCGCGCCCCGAAGGTGCTCTACCTCGGCGACTCCCTCGCCATGGAGAACCAGAAGGTGCTCGGCGCGCACCTGCGCGAGGGCCTGAACGCCCGCTACGAGAGCGCGCCCTACTCCGGCACCACCCTTTGCGACTACCTCACCGGCACCGGCAAGGACTCCCTCGTCCCCGACGGGGACAAGGCCGCCGCCCTGGTGCGCGAGCAGCGGCCCGACTATGTCGTGCTCCAGTTCTGGGGCAACTCCTGGGGCTACACGCCGTGCATGGACGGCATCACGTACGACAAGGAGCCCGGCCGGTACTTCGACCGGTACGCGGCCGACGCGCGGCGGCTGGCCGAGCAGATCCGGGCGGCGGGCGGCGCGGACCGGCCGCGCGTGGTGTGGGTCCTCCAGGGCCCGGACGCGATCACGCCCGACCGCGTGCGGCGCGTGAACGGGATCTACGCGGCGCGCGCGAAGGCGTCCGGCGGTCTGACCGCCGACGCGGGCCGGGCGGTCGCCCCGGCGTCCGCCCGGTACACGTGGGCCGAGAAGCTGCCGTGCACGGCGTACGAGACGCGGCATCCCGAGTACTGCACGGACTCGGGGAGCGGCCGGACCGCGCTGCACCGGGGCGACGACTTCCTGCACTTCTGTCTCGCCCCGACCACGAAGAACTCCCGCCCCTGCCCGGTGCGTTCGCCCGGCATCCGCCGGATGGCGGCGGCGGTCACGCGGACCGTGGCGGCCGACCTGGGGTGAGGGGCGCCGTCGCGGGAGCCGTGGCGTCCGGCGCTTCGCCCAGGCTCCCGAGCAGGCGGAGGCCGTCCTCGGTGGGGCTGTCGGGGGGCGCGGTCAGCACCAGCAGCTCCACGCCGGAGGCGTCCGGCAGCGCGAAGTTCTCCTGGTGCAGTTCGAGCAGTCCGACCATCGGGTGCCGGTACGCCTTGCGGCCGTGGGTGCGGGCGCGCACGTCCGCGCGGGCCCACAGGCGGCGGAAGCGCTCGCTGCCCATGGCCAGCTCCCCGATGAGCGAGGCGAGTCCGGGGTCGTCGGGGTACTTTCCCGCGGCCAGGCGCAGGTGCCCCACCGCGTCGAGGGTGCAGGTCTCCCACTCGGCGTAGAGACCGCGCTCGGCCTCCTCAAGGAAGATGTGCCGGGCGGTGTTCAGGCCCGGCAGCGCCCGGCCGAAGAGCAGCCCGGCGAGGCGGTTCCCCGCGAGCACGTCCAGGCGGTGGTTCATCAGGAGCGCGGGCGCGTCGGTGACCAGGTCGAGCACGCGCAGCAGCTCCGGCCTGACCTTGCCGCCCGGCGCCTTCTCGGGGCGGCGGCGCTGGCGGGCGAGCCGGCAGAGGTGGTCGCGTTCGGTCGCGTCGAGGCCGAGGACGCGGGCGAGCGCGTCGATGACCTGCTCGGAGGGCTGGGTGGCGCGGCCCTGTTCCAGGCGTACGTAGTAGTCGACGCTGACGCCGGACAGGTGCGCGACCTCTTCGCGGCGCAGCCCTTCGACCCGGCGGCGGCTGTCGGTGGGTATCCCGACGGACGCCGGGTCGACCCGGGCGCGCCGGGTCCTGAGGAATCCAGCGAGATCGTCCATGCCGCCCAGTATGGCCGCGCGGGTGCCCCGCGAAGGTGGCCCTGCCGATACCAGGAAGTCCCGTCCTACGGATGCGGCGCCCCTGAACAACGGGCGCCGCGGCCCCCAGGATCGAACTCGTCCGATCCCGAGCACCCACGTTTCCGAGGACCCGAGGAGTTCCCATGAAGACGCTGATCGTCCACGCCCACCCGGAGCCGAAGTCGCTCAACTCCTCCTTGAAGGATCTCGCGGTGTCCACGCTGGAGGGCGCGGGCCACGAGGTGCGGGTGAGCGATCTGTACGCGATGAAGTGGAAGGCTGCCGTGGACGCCGACGACTACGGCCCCGAGCCGTCGGACCGCCTGAAGGTCGCCCTGGACTCGGGCCGGGCCTTCCAGGCCGGGACGCTCACCGAGGACGTCCGCGCCGAGCAGGAGAAGCTGCTGTGGGCGGACACGGTCATCCTCCAGTTCCCGCTGTGGTGGTACTCGATGCCCGCGATCCTCAAGGGCTGGGTGGACCGGGTGCTGACCTACCGCTTCGGGTACGGCGTCGGCGAGCACAGCGACACCAAGTACGGCGAGCGCTACGGCGAGGGCACCCTCGCGGGCAAGCGGGCGATGCTGTCGGTGACCGTCGGCGGCCCGGAGCGGCACTACTCCGCCCGCGGGATCAACGGGCCCATCGAGGACCTGCTGTTCCCGATCCACCACGGGATCCTCTACTACCCGGGCCTCGACGTGCTGCCGCCCTTCGTGCAGTACGGCAGCGACAAGCTGACCGAGGAGGACTTCGCGGACGTCGCCAAGGCCTGGGAGGAGCGCCTGCTGTCCCTGGAGTCGACCGAGCCGATCCCCTTCCGCCGGCAGAACTTCGGCGACTACGAGATCCCCTCGCTGAACCTCAAGGAGGGCCTGGAGCCCGCGGGCCGCTCGGGTTTCGGGCTGCACGTGCGCGGCTGACCCCCGCTCTGACCTGCGCGTTCCCACCCCCGACACCACATGGCACCATCCCGTGGCGCATGTGGCACCACTTAACCCCTCGCGATGGCACCACTCGTGTGCCATGATGGCACCACGGAGAACACGGGTGAGCCATCAACGGGGGTCGGGTCATGGAGTCAGCACACAGCCAGTCGCAGCCGGCGCCCGGCGCCGTCGCCGCCTTCGCCCGCTTCGTGCTCTGCGGCGGGGGTGTCGGCGTCGCCTCCAGCCTCGCCGTCGCCGGGCTCGCCTCCTGGCTCCCCTGGGCGCTCGCCAACGCCCTGGTCACCGTGGTCTCCACACTGATCGCCACCGAGCTGCACGCCCGCTTCACCTTCGGCGCGGGCGGGCGCGCGACCTGGCGCCAGCACGCGCAGTCCGCCGGTTCGGCGGCGGCCGCGTACGTGGTCACCTGCGGGGCGATGTTCGTCCTCCAGGAGCTGGTGGCATCACCTGGCGCCATCCTGGAACAGGCCGTCTACCTGTCCGCCTCCGCGCTCTCCGGCATCGCCCGGTTCGTGGTCCTGCGCGTGGTCGTCTTCGCGCGGGGCCGCGGGCGGGCGGACGCCGTCCGTCCCGTGCCCGCCGCGCTGGCCCGCGCCTCCGCCCCGGCCCGCCCCGCCGAGCTGTGCGCCGCCGCCTGAGCGGCGCGGGATGCTCGCTCCTAGCGGCCGTTCGCCGAGAAGTGCTGGTAGTCCGGGTGCACCCAGCGGGCGCCCCACGGCCAGCCGACCCGCCGCATCGCCGTGGTGATCACGTCACCCCGCCGGATCATCCCCTTCGCCCCGCGGTCCCTCCGCAGATACGGACGACCCGCCGCCGGATGCACCCGGCCCGCCTGGTCCACGTACGGGTTCTCGACCGGGTTGATGTCGATCGCGTCGCCGTAGGAGTGCCGCGACAGATTGCCCGTACCGCCCGTCACCGAGCGGCAGTTGAACGCGGACGTGTTGTCGGCCGCCATCGACTTCAGGTCGCTGCCGCCGTACTCCGCGGTGACCCGCATCCGGCGGATTGGGAACCTCGCGTCGAACGCCCGCCCGAAGACGTACAGGAGCGGACGGACGGCCTTCTCGTGCACGATCAGCTCGCCCTGGTGCGGGCGGCCGTCGAACCCCCAGTGGTTCATCCGGATCAGCCGCAGCCGGGCCGGTGGCACGGGGCAGCCGGGGCGGTACGTGACGCCCAGCTTGGCGCGGGGTACCGCCGTCACGACGGCAGCCATCCCGGGTGGGGCCGGGGCGTGGGGCGCCCCTTGCCCCACGCGTTCCCCGGCGGAGGCGCCGGGGGCCCCGGAAGTGCCGATGAGCAGGAGCGTCAGGACGCCGATGACGACGCGATGTCCGTTTTGCACCCGATCAATCTAGGGGCGTCGGTGCGCTCCGCCGGGACGGGTGATCACACGGCGTGGCTCCGGACGAACGCGGTGAACGCGGTGGCGGTGACCGTGAGGGTGGGGCCTTCTGGGTTCTTGCTGTCCCGGATGGCGACGGTGGCGTTGCACTGGGCTTGGGCGATCTCGATGCATCCGCCGGTGGCACTGCTGTACGTCGACTTACGCCACGCCGCGCCGTTGAGGGGTGCGCATTCGATGCACTCCCCGCCGGTGTTGCCGCTGTACGACGACTTACGCCACCGCGCGTTGGGCAGATCCCGACTGGTCGCCATAACGTTCCTCCATCACGCGGCTGATCAGTTCCGCCGATTCCCCCTTCGAGAGAGCGGCGGCCTGCAAGTTAGCGTAACGGCGGGCGGCTTCGCGGACAGTTTCCGGGTTGGCCGTCATGTGGCCGGAGATGAGGTCTTCGGTGTAGATCAGCTCGGGGTCGCCATCGAAGCGTAGAGCGGTGAACGACCCCACCATGGCCGCGTGTTCACCGACTGTGTACGGCAGTACCTGAAGGCCCACCCAACGGCGTTCGGCAACCGCCAACAGGTGCGCCAGTTGGTCGCGCATAACCTCAAGACCACCGACTGGACGGTGAAGCACAGCCTCGTCGAGAACCACCAACAGCAAGGGTGGACGCTCACGTTCAAGGATCCGCTGACGCTCCATACGTGCAGCAACCAGCTCATCGAGCCTGCCAGGCACACCTGTGGCGAGGACAGCCCGTGCGTACTCCTCCGTTTGAAAGAGCCCGTACACCAACTGAGCCTGATACGTGGATAGGTAGGACGCCTTCGCCTCCATCTCCGCGAACGGCTGGAACCAAGACGGCAACTGGCTCCGCAACACCAGCCCCACCAACCGCGAGAACACCCCATCCGTCCCCAACGCCGCGTCCACCCGTTCCGAGAAGTCGCGCGTGGGGACCTTCTTGGCCGTCTCGATCTGGCCCACCAAGGACCCCGTACAGAAGATGCACGAACCCAGTTGCGCCTGCTTGAGGCCCGCCGCCTCCCTCAGGCGCCGCAGCTCGGAGCCGTAGTAGTCCAGCGGGGACGCGCTGGGGTCGAGTTCGTTGATGCGGACCATGGGACGGTCACCCCCAGGCTCAAACGCGTCACGGCGTTGCTCTGACTCTGTAGCCCAGCGTAACCAGGTAACTCCACGCTGGTGACATGAATCACGTAACTCCCCATCCGCCCCTGCCCGTTCGGGGGACGTACCGGATGAACCTCACCGCCGGTGCCCACTCGGCCCGGCACCTGCGGTTCATTCTCCGTACGCATCTGGGCAGTTGGGGCATGGCCGAGCTCGCGGACCCCGCGGAGACCGCGCTGACCGAGCTCGTCGCCAACGTCGTCCGGCACGTGCCGGACCGGCGGTGCGGTGTGCTGCTGCTGCGCCGCCCGCACGGGCTCCGCGTGGAGGTGTCCGACGGGTGCCCGCGGCTGCCCGCGCCAAGGGAGGCCGGGGAACTGGCCGAATCCGGGCGCGGATTGCTGATCATCGCGGCGGTCGCCGACCGCTGGGGGTTCGTACCGCGCAGGGACGGACCCGGGAAAACGGCGTGGTTCGAGTGCGACGCCAAGCCGCCGGGGGGCACCCGTTCGGACCAGTCCGGGTCGCCGGGCCCACCGGAGCGTCACACGCTGTGAGTTCCTGGTCCAGAGAAGCGAGGGACGGCCATGAGCAGCGCCACCGCACCCCAGAACGCGCCCACGCCGCCGAAACGCGACACCGAAAGCGACGGCGGCAGTGCCTGGGCCGCCGGCGGGACGATGTTCGCCGGTGTGCTGATGCTGGTGAACGGGATCCTCGGCATCCTCGAAGGCATCGCGGGCATCGCCAAGGACGACGTCTACGAGCGCATCGGCGACTACGTCTACAAGTTCAACCTGACCACGTGGGGCTGGATCCACCTGGTCCTCGGCATCCTCGTGGCGATCACCGGCTACGGGATCCTCAAGGGCGCCGAGTGGGGCAGGGCGGCCGGTGTCGCGCTCGCGGCGATCGCGATCGTCGCGCAGTTCCTGTGGCTGCCGTACACGCCGGTCTGGGCGCTCATCTCCATCGCGATCGGCGTGTTCGTGATCTGGGCGCTGTGCAACGACCGCTCCGACGGCGCCCCGTCCTGACGGCCGACATACGGGTGGCGGGGCTGACGCCGCAGGCCCGAGCGCTGGCCCCGCTGATCGTCCCTGCCCTGCTCGTCGGGGCCGGGTCGAGCCTGCTGCTGCTCGCGCTGAGCTGGGTCTCCGAGCGGCTCCAGGACGTGCTGTGGGAGCGGCTGCCCGACGCGTTCGGGGTCTCCGGGACCTCGGCCGGGTGGATCTTCGGCACGCTCACCGTGGTGGGGCTCGTCGTGGGGCTCGTGGTGTGGAAGGTGCCGGGGCACGCCGGGCCCGACCCCGCGACCCTGGGGCTCGTCGACCCGCCGCTGCCGGTGCGGATGCTGCCCGGCATCGCGCTCGCGGTGGTCGTCGGGCTCGCGGGCGGGGTGAGCCTCGGCCCGGAGAACCCGATCACCGCCATCAACATCGCGCTGGCGTACGCGCTCGGCATGAAGGCGATGCCCCGCACGCCCGCCGCCGCGTGGGCCGGGCTCGCGGCGGCCGGGACGGTGGGCGCGCTCTTCGGCACACCCGTCGCGGCGGCGCTCATCCTCTCCGAACTGTCCATGGGGGACGACCCCCGGCCGCTGTGGGACCGGCTGTTCGGTCCGCTGGTGGCGGCGGGCGCGGGCGCGCTGACGACCGTGCTGATCGCACACCCGACCTTCGAGATCGAGGTGGCGGACTACCCGGGGCCGCACTGGGGCGACCTGCTGTCCGCCGTCGTCATCAGCACGGGGGCGGCGACCGTCGGGCTGGCCGCCGTGTATGCCTTCCCGCTCTGCCACACCGCCTTCCGGCGGCTCGGCCACCCCGTGCTCATGCTGACCGTGGGCGGGCTCGCGCTCGGCGCGCTCGGGGCGCTGGGCGGGCACCTCACGCTCTTCAAGGGACTTGAGGAGATGAAGGAGCTGACCGGGGAGGCCGGGGCGCACGACGCGGGGAACCTGCTGCTGCTCGCCCTGGTGAAACTGGCCGCGCTGGTCGTGGCGGGGTCGTGCGGGTTCCGGGGCGGGCGGATCTTCCCCGCGGTGTTCGTGGGCGTCGCCCTCGGACTGCTCGCGCACGCCCTGGTCGACGCGGTACCGCCCGCGCTGGCCATCACCTGCGCCGTGCTCGGCATCCTGCTGGCCACCACCCGTCAGGGCTGGCTCAGCCTGTTCACGGCGGCCGTCGTGGTGATGGACATGGACCTGCTGCCGCTGCTGTGCGTGGCGGCGCTGCCCGCGTGGCTGCTGGTCACCGGGCGCCCCGAGATGCTCGTCGAGGAACGGCCCGAGGCGTCAGGAGCGAGCGCCCCGTGACCGCCGGCCGCGTCCCGCTTCCACGCCCTGGGGTCCGGCCGGGAGAGCCGGGTCCTTCTCCGCGGCGACGGCGGCGGAGGACAGGAGCGTCGCGGCCGTGAGGGTGCCCCACAGGGCGGCCGGGCCGTGCGGCGCCAGCGCGGTGATCGCCGCCGGGGAGACCGCCAGGCCGAAGCCCGTGGACAGCTCGAAGCGGGCGAGGGCGCGGCCCAGGGCGTGCGGCGGGGCCAGCACCGTCACGAGTGCCGTCGCGCTGCCCGCGTACACGATCTCGCCGAGCGTGCAGACGACGGAGACCGCGGCGACCAGAGGGGCGCCCCAGCCGCCGCCCAGTGAGGTCGCCGCGAGGAAGCCCACGTAGGACACGGCGAGCACCACGCCGGACAGCGCGAGGACGGTCCGCCGGGGATGGCGGGACAGCAGGACGGTGACCGGCACCTGGAGGGTGACGACCAGGACCGTGTTGGCGACGAAGATCGCCGCCGACCAGACCGGGGAGGCGTCCAGCTGCGTCACCAGGATCAACGGCAGGGCGATCTCGGGGACGTTGAGGCAGAAGACGTAGATGACGTTGGCGGCGAGGACCGCGCGCATGCGGGGCGCGGGCGCGTCGGCGGGCGCCCCGCCCGCCTCGTCCGTCTGCCGGCCGGCCGGACGCGCGGTCAGGCGCACCGACCACGCCAGGGCCGCCGCCGCGAGATACGCGAGGCCGGTCACGGCGGCCAGCGCGCGCAGCGCGGCCGGGCCGCCCGCCAGGCACGCCATCGCGACGAGCGCGCCCACGCCGAGGGCGCCGTTGCGCAGGGCGCGGCCCGCCGCGAGGGCCGCGTCGCGCTCCCGGCCGTGGGCGACCGTGGCCACCAGCGCCGCGTGGGCGGCGGGCCAGGCCTGGTTGCCGACGCCGAGGAACAGCGCGGCCGTCCCGAACAGCCAGACGTGCCCCGCGGGAGCGGCGAGCAGCAGCGCCACGCCCACCACGCGGACCAGCATCGACGCCGCCACGACCGTGCTGCGCGCGCCCCGGTCCAGCCAGCGGCCCACGGCGGGCATGCAGACCAGGCCCGCGACGATGCCGACGGTCATGGCGGCGCCGGTCGCCGGGGCGGAAAGACCCAGGACCGTCACGCCGTAGAGCAGCAGGAAGGGCCGCAGCAGGCCGGTGCCGAGGGCATCCACGGCGAGGGCGACGGCGTAGCGGGGGCCGCCGGAGGCGCGGACGAGGCCGCGGGCCCAGATCCTGGTGTTCTTCGTGGCGGGCGGGGCGGGCGGAGTGGTCGTGGTGGGCGTCATGACGTCACACCGTGCGGCCCGCCGTCGCGTCCGGCACGTCGCTTGACGGTCTCCGTCAAGCGACGTCGCCGCCCGCCGGGCCGTCCCTGATCCTGGGGGAATGACGTTGAGGATCGACATCACCGGCCTGCCGCCCGAGCGGCTGCGGTTCGCCGCGTCCCCGCTGGCCGAGCTGACGGCGATGCTGCACGTGCTCGCCGAGCCGGGGCACCACCCCCGGCGCGCCGACTGGGCCGCCGACGTCTGGGCCGGGCTCGCCCCCGAACTGGCCGAGCGGCTGCGCGAGTCGGAGTTCCTCTGGCGCTCCTCGCAGGCCGACTTCCTCTTCCCGGCCCGGCCCCGCGCCACGCTCGCCGAGGAACTGGACGACGTCGACCGCATCGACGACGAGACGTACGCGACGGCCGCGCTCGTCACCACGTGCGGCGGCGGCCGGGCCCGGTTCGCCGCCGCGTCGCCGCTCACCGACGCGGCGGCCCGCGAACGGGCCCTGGACCTGGCCCTGGCGCGCGGTCCGCGCCAGGAGGCCTTCGCGGAACGGCTCCTCGCGGACCCGGCGGCCGTACGGGCCCGGGTGCGCCGCACCCTGGAGCTGTGCGCCGATGCCTTCTTCGACGCGGCCTGGGCGGCGGCCGCCGTCCGCATCGCCACCGATCTGCGCCTGAAGAACGACCTGGTCAAGCGCCAGGGCCTCGCGGCGGCGCTCGCGTCGGTGTCCGGCGCGGTCGCCCTGTCCCCGGACGGCGGCCACATCGTCGTCGACAAGCTCCAGGACAAGGCGACCAGCGCCCGGGACGCCGGGGTCACCTTCGTCCCCAGCGTCTTCAGCAGCCCGCACCTGGTGGTGGTCCACGCGCCCGGGTGGCAGCCGGTGGTGCAGTACCCCGTGGCCGACGAGCCCGACCCGGCGGAGCCGGTGCCGATGGAGACGGTCACCCAGCGGCTCGAAGCCCTCGCCCATCCCGTACGGCTGCGGCTGCTGCGCACCCTGGCGCGCGGCCCGCACACCACCGGCGAACTCGCCCACACCTGGGGCCTCTCGCTCCCGGAGGTCTCCCGCCACCTCGCCGTCCTGCGCCGCGCCGGACTGCTCACGGCACGGCGGGAGGGGCGCTATGTCCGGCACACCCTCAACGTGGCGGACCTGACGGCGCTGGGCACGGACCTGCTGGCGGCGGTGCTGCGGTGACCGGGGGCGTCCGTACGGAGCCGGGGCTTCAGTACGGTGCCGGGCCGCCGTTCTCGGCGACGGCGTCCCGCACCGCGCGGACGAAGGCCTCCGCGCGGGCGCTCAGGCCGCCCGTCCGGTGGATCAGCGCCACGTCCGCCGACGGGACGTCCCGCAGCGGCACGAAGGTGACGCCGGGGCGCGCGTAGTACTGCTCCACGGACGCCACCACCGGCGAGATCCCCTGGCCCGTCGCGACCAGCGTCATCAGCTCCTGGAAGGTCGCCACCGCCTGGCCGCGCCGGATCTCGCGCCCCGACGGCGTGCGGGGCGGCACGTGGAAGTCCCACCAGTAGCCGGGCGCGCCGTTCACGACCCCGAAGAACGTCTCGCCCGCCAGCTCCTCCAGGGACACCGACGTGCGCCCGGCGAGCGGGTGGCCGAGCGGCACCGCGAGCACGCGCGGTTCGTTGATGACGACCGGGCCGACGACGAGGTCCGGCTCCTGGACCGGCAGGCACGTGAAGAGCAGGTCGACGTCCCCGCCGCGCAGCGCGCCCAGCGGGTCGTGGAACTGCGTCTCCCGCATCCGCACCTCCACGTGCGGGCAGCGCTCCCGGAACAGCGCGAGGACCGGGCCGGTCAGCGTGCCCGCGCCCGAGCCGAGGAAGCCGACGTGCAGCTCGCCGTCGACGCCCCGCGCCGCGTCCTTGGCGCGCGCCACCGCCGCGTCCATCGCGCGGTGCAGCGGCGCCAGGTCCTCGTACAGCTGACGGCCCAGCGGCGACATCCGCACCACCCGGCTGGTGCGCTCGAAGAGCGGGGCGCCGATCCTGCGCTCCAGCTTCTTCACCGTCTGGCTCACCCGGGCCTGGGAGAGCACGAGGCGCTCCGCCGTGCGGCCGAAGTGCAGCTCCTCGGCCAGCGTCAAGAAGGTCTCCAGCTCCTGGCGTTCCACCCCGTACCCCCTGTGACCTGCATCGATAAGCGTGAGCGCGTCGATCGTTTCACGGTTCGCCATTGATGGGCCATCGCGCTCGGCGGATCTTGGAGGAGTCGGGACGGCGTCCGCCGCACCCGGCTCCTTTCCTCACAACCCACCGGAGATCCCGATGATTTCGCGTGCCCGCAGGACCCTGGTCGCCACCGCCGCCGCCACCGCACTCGCCCTGACCGCGGGGCTCGCCGTGACCGGCGCGCAGGCCGCCCCCGCCGGAAGCCACGACCGCACGGGCCGGGGCGCCGGGCCCGCCTGGAACGCCGCCTGGGCCGCCGCGCCGCAGCGCCCCAGCACCGGCTTCAAGGCCAACTGGTCGGAGGCCGGCTTCGACGGCCAGACCCTGCGCCAGGTCGTCCGCGTCACCGAGGGCGGCGAGCGCGCCCGGATCCGGCTCTCCAACGCGTACGGCACCTCCCCGCTGCGGATCGCCTCCGCGACCCTCGCGCGTACGGGGAAGGGGGCGTCGGTCGAGAAGGGGTCCGTCAGACGGCTCACCTTCGGCGGGAAGCGGTCGGCGGCCGTCCCGGCGGGCGGCCAACTCTCCAGTGACGCCGTCGGGCTGGACCTGGACGCCTTCGAGTCCGTGACCGTCACCCTGCACCTGGCCGGGACGACCGGGCCCGCCACCTTCCACGCCCAGTCCTTCGCGACCAGCTACCGCGCCCGGGGCGACCACACCGCCGACACCGGCGCCAAGGCCTTCGGCGAGTCCACGGAGTCCTGGTACTACCTCTCCGGCGTCGACGTCAGCGGCGGCCCCGACAAGCGGCGCGACGGCGTGGTCCTCTTCGGCGACTCCCTCACCGACGGCTTCGCGTCCTCCACCGACCACAACCGCCGCTGGTCCGACGCGCTCGCCGAGCGCCTCGCCGAGGCGGGCGACCAGCGGCCCGTCCTCAACTCCGGCATCGGCGGCAACATGGTCCTCAACGACTCGGCCTGGTACGGCGAGAAGGGCACCCACCGCTTCGCCCGCGACGCCCTCGACCTGCCCGGCGTCGGCACGGTCGTCGTCCTCGAAGGCGTCAACGACATCGGCTTCAGCGAGACCGACAAGCCCACCTACAAGCCTGCCCCGGTCGTCTCCGCCGACGAACTCATCGACGGCCACCGCAAGTTCATCCGCGCCGCGCACGCCAGGGGACTGAAGGTCGTCGGCGCCACCCTGCTGCCGCTCGGCGGCTCCGACCACTACGGCGAGCGGGCGGCGGCCGTGAGCAACAAGTTCAACCGTTGGGTGCGGACCTCTGGCGAGTACGACGGATATGTGGACCTCGACAAGGCCCTCGCCGACCCGGCGGACCCGGAGCGGATCGCGCCCACGTACGACAGCGGGGACCACCTGCACCCGAACGACGCCGGGTACCGGGCCATGGCCCGCGCGGTGGACCTGGAGACGCTGTGATGGCCGCCGTCGACACCCGCGGGGCGGGCACGGGCCCCGCCGTGCGCATGACCCCGCGCCAGAAGCTCGTCCTGGCCCTCCTCCTCGGCTCCCAGTTCATGATCGCCGTGGACTTCTCCATCCTGAACGTCGCGCTGCCCGTGGTCGGGGAGGGCCTCGGCTTCCCGCTCGCCCACCTCCAGTGGATCGCCACCTCCTTCGCGCTCGCCGCGGCCGGGTTCACGCTCCTGTTCGGCCGGATCGCCGATCTCTTCGGCCGCAAGCGGCTGTTCATCGGCGGCATGGCGCTCCTCGGCCTCTCCTCGGCCATCGGCGGCCTCGCCACGAGCCCCGAAGTCCTGCTCACCGCACGGGTGCTGCAGGGTCTGGCGACGGCGGCGGTCACCCCGGCGGGCCTCGCCCTGCTCACCACCGCGTTCCGCGAGGGGCCGCTGCGGGAGCGGGCGCTCGGCCTGAACGGCGCGCTGATGTCGGCGGGCTTCACCACCGGCGCCGTCCTCGGCGGCCTCCTGACCGAACTGCTCTCCTGGCGCTGGGCGTTCCTCGTCAACGTGCCGGTCGCGGCGGCCGTCGTCGCCCTCGCGCCGAAGCTGCTCACCGACTCGCGGCTGGTGTGCAGGCACCGCCTGGACGTACCGGGCGCGGTCACCGTCACCGGCGGGCTCCTCGCCCTCGTCCACGGCCTGACGCGGGCGGGCGAAAGCGGCTGGGCCGACCCCGTCGCGCTCACCGGACTCGCCGTCGGCGCCGGTCTGCTCGTCGCCTTCTGGTACGTGGAGCAGCGCTCGGCCGCGCCGCTCGTGCCCGTGCGGATCATGCGGCGCCGCACGGTCGTCTGGGGCAACACGGCGGGCCTGATCGCCTTCGCCACGGAGACCTCGCTGGTCTTCCTCCTGACGCTGTACCTCCAGGAGGTCCTCGGCTACTCGGCGCTCGCCACGGGCCTCGCCTTCGGAGTCCTCGGCGTCGGCACGGTCGTGGGCGGCACGCTCGGCGGGCGGGCGGTCGGCCGGTTCGGCGACCGGGCCACGATCCTCGGGGGCGGGCTCGTGCAGGCCGTGGCCACGCTGTCGCTGGTGGCGCTCGGCACCTCGGGCGGCTGGATCTGGCTGCTGCTCGCGGCCACCTTCGTCGGCGGCGTCGGCAACATGCTGCTCATCGTGGGCTTCATGGTCACCGCCACGTCGGGCCTGCCGGACTCCGAACAGGGCCTGGCGACCGGGCTCGCCACGATGACCCAGCAGGTCGGCATCACGCTCGGCATCCCGGTGATGAGCGCGGTCGTGGCGGCGCGCACGGGGGGCGCCGGGACCGCGTCCGGTTCCGGGGCGCCGGCGGACGCGGTCCTGTCGGGGGTGAGCACGGCGGTACTGGTCAACTCGCTGCTGGTGCTGGCCGGTTCACTGCTGGCGTGGCGGGCGCTGCGCACCGCCCGTGCGGCTCACTCCGTCGTGTAGTACCGGTAGAAGGTCGCCACGAACACACCGGCGGCCACCACGAGGGACATCCCCACCGACCGCAGCACGGTGGCGCCGGTCAGGCTGTAGAGGAACCCGAACGCGATCCCCGCGAACGCCGTCCAGGACAGGGCGCGCAGTTCGCGGGGAAGCGCGTGCGCGCCCCGGTGCAGGGCGAAGAAGACGGCGGCGACGATCGCGCCGGTGACGACGCCGAAGAGGACGTTGCCGGTGGTGATCGGACCGCCGTCGCGGCGGATCCCGGCGGCCCAGATGCCGTAGACGATGCCGAGGAGGACGGGGCCCGCCCAGTGGGCGGACAGGGTCCGTGGGGCGGTCGTTGCAGGTGAGGCGTGTGCCATGACGGTTCCTTCCTGATGTCCTAGTGGTTCCGCGTGCACGGGTCGTGGTGGCAGTCCGCGTCGCGCCACTGCGGGCAGGGGTCGCCGTCGCCGGAGCAGCTCGGCACGTGCCGGCCGCCGGTGTCGACGTAGGCCGCGCTCACCCAGCCGCGGACGCCGACGAGCCAGTACCAGGACGGATCGCCGTTCACGGTGGTGCCCCAGGTGGCGCATGCGACGCGGTCCTGGCTGCCGTGGGGAAGTTCGGCGACGATCGACGCCGAGGTGTTCGGCTGGTCCCGCACGTGCAGATCGGGTCCCGACACGACGGTTCCCCAGATGACCCCGCCGCCGTCGTGTGCGGGCGTCGCGGCGGTCGCCGCGACGGTGTTTCCCAAGGTCAGCAGGGTCGCGGCACCCGCTGCTGCCAGGATCGGGGCGATGCGCATGGTCGGCCTCCTCGCCCCCTCGTCCAGGAAACACCCGTTCGGCCCAGCGCTCCACCGGAGCCGTGCCTAGCCTGGAGACAGCGATGAGTTTCCGGGGCGGCCCGGGTCTGCCCTCACGACGACATCGCTTCGGTTCCTCGGAGAGGGCGGACGGACATGAGCAACCTGGCCATCGAGACCGCGGGTCTGGTGAAGACCTTCGGCGACAACCGCGCGGTCGACGGCATCGACCTCGCCGTTCCGGCCGGCACGGTCTACGGCGTCCTCGGGCCGAACGGCGCGGGCAAGACCACGGCGGTCAAGATGCTCGCGACCCTGCTGCGCCCCGACGGCGGCGAGGCGCACGTCTTCGGGCACGACGTGGTGCGCGAGGCCGACGCGGTCCGCAGCCGCGTCAGCCTGACCGGGCAGTACGCCTCGGTCGACGAGGACCTGACCGGCATGGAGAACCTGATCCTGCTGGCCCGCCTGACCGGCCACGCCAAGAAGGCGGCGCGCGGCCGTGCGGCCCAGCTCCTGGAGGCCTTCGGCCTGACGGAGGCGGCCGGGCGGCAGGTGAAGAACTACTCGGGCGGCATGCGGCGCCGCATCGACATCGCCGCGTCCATCCTGAACACGCCCGACCTGCTCTTCCTCGACGAGCCGACGACGGGCCTCGACCCGCGCAGCCGCAACCAGGTCTGGGACATCGTGCGCGCGGTCGTCGGGCACGGCACGACGGTCCTGCTCACCACCCAGTACCTGGACGAGGCGGACCAGTTGGCGGCGCGGATCGCCGTCATCGACCGGGGCAGGGTGATCGCCGAGGGCACCAAGGGCGAGCTGAAGGCGTCGGTCGGCGCGGGCTCCGTGCACGTACGGCTGCGGGAGGCCGCGCGGCGCGAGGAGGCGGCGCGGCTGCTCGGGGCGGTGCTGGACGCGCAGGTGCAGCTGGAGGCGGACCCGGTCGCCCTGACGGCCCGGGTCGGCACCGACGGCGGGCACAACGGCGCGGGGGCCGCCGAGCAGGCCTCGCGGGCGCTCGCCGAGCTGGCCCGCGCGGGCATCACCGTCGACAACTTCGCGCTGGGCCAGCCCAGCCTCGACGAGGTCTTCCTCGCACTGACCGGCACGGACACCGGTTCCCACTCCGCCGCGGGCGCGTCGCCCGACCTGAAGGAAGAGGCCACGGCATGAGCACCGCGACCACCACCGAGACGCAGGACCTCGCGCCGGTCAGGACCGAGTCCCTCGCCGAACTCCTCATCGCCACCGAACGCCCGCCGCGGCCCACCGCGCTGTCGGCCTGCCTCACCTTCGGCTGGCGGGCCATCCTCAAGATCAAGCACGTGCCGGAGCAGCTCTTCGACGTGACGGCGTTCCCGATCATGATGGTGCTGATGTACACGTACCTCTTCGGAGGAGCGCTCGCCGGTTCTCCCCGGGAGTACATCCAGTACCTGCTCCCCGGCATCCTGGTGATGTCGGTCGTCATGATCACGATGTACACGGGCGTCTCGGTCAACACGGACATCGAGAAGGGCGTCTTCGACCGCTTCCGCACCCTGCCGATCTGGCGCCCCTCGACGATGGTCGGCTACCTCCTGGGCGACGCCCTGCGCTACGCCATCGCCTCCGTCGTCATGCTCACCGTCGGCCTGATCATGGGCTTCCGCCCGCACGGCGGCGTCCTCGGCGTCGTCGCCGGCATCCTGGTCCTGCTGGTCTTCGCCTTCGCGTTCTCCTGGGTCTGGACGATGTTCGGCCTCCTGCTGCGCACGGAGAAGTCGGTGATGGGCGTCAGCATGATGGTCCTGTTCCCCCTGACGTTCCTCAGCGACATCTTCGTGAAGCCGGAAACGATGCCGGGCTGGCTCCAGGCCTTCGTCAACAACAACCCGGTGACCCACGTCGCCTCAGCGGTCCGCTCCCTGATGGAAGGCACGACGGCCACGAGCTCTCTCCTGTGGACCTTCGGCTGGGCCCTGGCCCTGGTGGCGGTCTTCGGCCCGGTGACGATGCGGCTGTACAACCGCAAGTAGCGGAAGCGCTCCCCATCGGCATTGCCCCATATGCAGTCGCCCCGGTCGCGCCCCGCGTGACCGGGGCCTTGCCTTGGAGGCGTGTCCAACCGTGCCCGCAGCGTCCGTAGCCTTCGTGGGGTTCTCTCCGTCGTCCTGCTCGCCCTCGCCTGTCTGCTCGTCCCCCTCGGTGCGCTCTCCACCTGGGCGAAGTACGAGATCGGGGACCGGGACAACTACGTCGCCACGATGGCGCCGCTCGCGTCCGACGGTGCGGTGCGGGCAGCCGTGGCGGACGCCGTCACCGACTCGGTGATGAAGGAGATCGACGTGGGGCCGCTGCAGGGCACGGTCGAGTCCTTCGTGCGGGACGCGGTGGCGTCCTTCACCGAGACCGCCGCCTTCCGGACCGCCTGGGACGCCGCCAACCGCGCGGCGCACGACGCCGTGCAGTCCGCCCTCAACAGCGACTCCGACAGCGAGGTCACCATCGACCTCGCGCCCATCACCGAGCAGATCAAGCAGCAACTGGTCGACGACGGCGTGCCGTTCGCCTCCCGGATCCCGGTGAAGCACACCGAGGTCACGATCCTCCAGTCCAACGACCTCGGCGACCTCCGCCAGGCCTTCCACGCGCTCCAGGTCGCCGGGATCTGGCTCCCGGTGGCCGCGGTCCTGCTCGCCGCGGCCGGGCTCTGGCTCGCGCCGCGCCGCCGGGGCGCGGTCATCGGCACGGCCCTCGGCGCGGCCCTGGGCGCGGCCGTCCTCCTGATCGCGGTCGCCGTGGGCCGCTCCCTCGCCCTCGACGACCTGCCCGAGGACATCTCCCGGGACGCCGCGGGGGCGGTGTACGACGCGCTGACCGACACCCTGAGGACGACGGGGTGGACCGTGGGGGCGGTGGCACTGGTGGCCGCCATCGGAACCTGGCTGATCGGGCGGCGGCGGCACGGGTGACCCAGGGGCGCGGGGAACCGCGCGAGCGACCACGACGGACCCGCACCGCGGAGAGCCGGGCAACCACCCACCACCTCACCCCGTCTCAGACCACTGAGGGAGGATGCACCGCAGGACCGGACGACGAGAGGCCGACGCCTTGGACAGCATGACGGCCGCCCGCGGCACGGAGGACGACCTCGGCGGGGGCGGGAGGCGGCGCGGCGGCCGCGCCGCCGCGTGGGGCGCGGGCCTCCTCCTCGCGGCGACCAGCACCGTCCTCGGCTTCCGCGTCGCGGACGCCGACGGCTTCACCCCCGTCCCCCAGATCCTCGCCTTCCTGCCCTGGCTCCTCGTGCCCGCCGTCGCCGCCCTGCTGATGGCCGTACTCGGCCGATGGCGCATCGGCATGGTGTGGAGCCTCGCCGTGCTCGGGCTCGTCGCCTGGTACATGGAGCCCTATGGCCGCACGGACCAGCCCGACGGACCCGCCGTCGCCGATCTGCGCGTGCTGACGTCCAACGTCGAATTCGGCCGCGGCACCGCGGGACTGGTCAGGGCGGTCCGCGAGGAGAAGCCCGACCTGCTCTTCGTGGAGGAGTGCGACCCCGGCTGCTCGGACCTGCTCCGCAAGGAGCTGCCCCACGCCGACTACCCCTACCGCGAAGCCGTCGAGGCCACCGGCGCCGAAGGCTCCGTCATCCTCTCCAAGCTCCCCCTCAAGGGCGCCCCCGGCATCGACGCCACCCTCGGCATGCCCGCCGCCGTCGCCGACGTGAAGGGCCACCCCGTACGGATCCAGCTCGCGCACCCCATGCCACCGGTGCCCCGCGAGGTGCACCTGTGGCAGAGGGAGCTGCGGAAGATCCAGGACTACGCCGCCGCGGGCGACGGGAAGTCCACGATCATCGCCGGGGACTTCAACGCCACCCAGGACCACGCCGCCTTCCGCGAGATCCTGGACGAGGGCGTACGCGACGCCGCCCGCCTCGCCGGCTCCTCCCGCTCCCCGAGCTGGCCCGCCGCCGCGCCCTCGCCGCTCGGCGCGCAGATCGACCACGTCCTCGCCACGCCCGACTTCTCCGCCCGCGACGCCCGCTTCCTGGAGATCGGCGACACCGACCACCGCGCCCTCGTCGTCACGCTCACCCTGCACAAAAAGGAAACAGAGCGTTGATCCTCCGGCCAGGGCAAGTCACGTAAAGCGCCGATAATGGGCGCATGCCCCGAGAGTCCCGCCCCGCCCGTCCGGTCTCACTGAGCCCGCTCACCCCGCCCGACTGGCTGGTCAGGTCCCTCAAGCCGCAGTCCGCCCCCATCCCCTGGGCCGCCGTCGCCCGCGCCTCCGTCGCCATGGCGCTCCCGCTGGCCGTCGGCATCCTCGCCGGACAGCCCGCCTACGGCGCCCTCGCCTCGATGGGCGCCCTCTCCGGCGTCATCGGCGACACCGCCGACGCGTACCGCATGCGCATCCTCAACATCGCCGTCCCCCAGCTCTTCGGCGCCCTCGGCGTCACCCTCGGCTCGCTCGTCTTCGGGCACGGCTGGGTGGCGGTCGGCGCGGTCACCCTCGTCGCGCTGGTCTCCGGGATGATGTCGACGATCGGCGCGGTCGCCTCCGTGTCGGGCCTCCTGCTGCTCCTCAACTGCGTGGTCGGCGCCGGACTCCCGATGCCGGGACAGTGGTGGCTCGCCCCGGTCCTGATGACCAGCGGCGGCCTCCTCGTCCTCGCCCTCGCGCTGCTCGCCTGGCCGCTGCGCTCCGGCGTCCCCGAACGCGCCGCCGTCGCCGGCGCCTACCGCTCGGTCGCCGCCCTCCTCGACGCGGCGGGCACGGACGCGTACGACGAGGCGCGCGCCGCCGTGACCGTCTCGCTGAACCAGAGCTACGACCTCGTCCTCGCCCGCCGCGCCCGCGACCACGGCCGCAACCCCGAACTGGTCCGCCTCATCGCCCAGTTGAACGCCGTCACCCCCGTCGTCGAGGCCGCCCCCGCCGCCGACCAGGCCGCCCGCCACTCCGGCTGCGTGCTGCCCTCCGCCGTACCGGACGCGGTCCGCCGCATCGCCGACGCCGTCCAGCAGGGCCGCACCGCGCTCCCCGGCCTCGGCATCCCCGAACCGCGCGGCAGCGCAGAACGCGCCCTCGACCAGGCCGTCCGGCACGCCGTCGAGACGCTGGAGAACCCCGACCCGCTCGCCTTCGTCGACGTCGACGACCGGCTCGGCCGCCCCGCCGCCCTGCGCGTCCGCGCCCGCCGCGCCGGGCGCAACGTCATCCTGTCCGGCGCCTCCTGGCGCTACGGCCTGCGCCTGGCCCTGTGCATCGGCATCGCCCAGGCCCTCGTCTCCCTGATCGACGTGCCCAGGTCGTACTGGGTGGCGCTGACCGTCACCTTCGTCCTCAAGCCCGACTTCGGCTCGGTCTTCTCCCGCGCCGTGCTGCGCGCCCTCGGCACCGCCGCCGGCCTGGTCCTGGCCGCCGCGGTCCTCACCGAGGTGCCGCACGGCTGGTGGGACGTACCCGTGATGATGCTGCTCGCGCCGCTCATCCCCGCCCTCACCACGCGCGGCTACGGCTACCAGACGGCGGCGATCACCCCGGTGATCCTGCTGCTCTCCGACATCCTCAACCACCAGGGGCTCGGCCTGGTCCTGCCGCGGCTCGTCGACAGCCTGATCGGCTGCGCGATCGCGCTCGTCGCGGGGTATCTGCTCTGGCCGGAGAGCTGGGGCACGCGGATCGGGGACCGGCTCGCGGACGCGGTCGCGGACACGGCGGGCTATGTGGAGTGCGCGTTCGGCCCGGTGGACGACCCGTCCGCTCGCGCCCGCATGCGCCGCGGCCTCTACCGCGACCTGTCCGTCATCCGCTCGGAGTTCCAGCGGGCCCTGACCGAGCCGCCGCCGACCGGCACGCGGGCCACCGCGTGGTGGCCGCTGGTCGTCGCCGTCGAACGCATCCTGGACGCCACGACCGCGGCAAGGGTCCGTATCCGCCACGGAGCGGAGCCTCCCGAGCCCGACGAGGTGGCCGAAGTCGCCCACGAACTCCAGGGGCTCGCGGTCGGCCTGCGCGCCTCGGACACCCTGGAGAAGGTCGACGCGAACTTCACGCCGGGCCCCCAGGACAGCGTCCTGGAACCGCTGCGCCAGGAAGTGGCGGCAGCGAGAGCGATCGCCTCTCCTACGGCGCGATGAGGCGACGCCCCAAAGGGGCGCGGGGAACCGCGTGACCGGCCACGGCCGGTCCGCAGTTCCCCGCGAAAGCGATGAATCCCTGCAAACCCCGCGTCAGCGGTCGGCGTTGACCTTGTGCAGCGCCTTGGCGAGCCCGTTGGCCCACAGCTGGTCCACCTTCGCGCGCTCCTGCGCGTCCGGCTGCGAGTTGGTGCAGGACGGGCCGGGGCCGCCGCCCGACATCAGCTGGCTGCACGGGCCGTCGTACGTGTCGGGCAGACCCAGCACGTGACCGGTCTCGTGCGTGGTGACGCGGGTCGAGTCGTACTGCTGGTTCTGGGCGTAGTCCAGGAAGACGTAGCCGTTGCCGTGCCCGTCCGTGCTCGCGTACGAGCCGCGCGGGTCGTCGCCCTCGCGGTACTCGAAGCTGGCGCCGGAGCTGCCCTCCTGGAGCTTCACGTTGGAGACCGCGGAGTTCCAGATCGAGGTGGAGCTGGCTATCTGCTGGGCGAAGGTCGGCGCGCCGGACGCGTCGTAGGTGACGGTCACGGACTTGGCGCCCGGGTTCGCCGCGCGCTTCTCGGCGACCGCCTTCACGACGGCCTCGAAGAACGCCTTGTTGTTCTTGGCCTCCTGGGCCGAACCCTGGTACTGGGTGTACGAGGCCGTGGCCGAGGTGGCCGCGGAGCTGGGCGTCGCGGTCGACGCGGAGGCCGAGGTCACGCCGAGACCGGCGACGGAGAGGCCGAGGACGGCGGCGACGGAGAGGTAACGCTTGTTCATGTGTGGGGGGCTCCCTACTCGTTCGACGACCACGTGGGGGCGGTCGATGAAAGGTGAACGGCTCGGTGCCTGTGAGTGTCGGGGAGCATGAGGCGCGTGGGGATGATGGCAAGTGGCGATAGCACGGGCCTATCACCCGGTCCCGGCCTGTCCAGAACGGCTGGTTCTCATGGGGTTTGGGCGTCTGGTGCGGCGGCCGTGGCGCCTCTACTCTCAACGACCATGGAGCTCGAGGTCAGGCACCTCCGCGCGCTGTGCGCCATCGCCGACACCGGCAGCCTGCACAAGGCGGCCCGGCAACTCGGCATGAGCCAGCCGTCGTTGACGACCCAGCTGCGCCGCATCGAGAACGCCCTCGGCGGCCAGCTCTTCGCCCGCGAGCGCACCGGATGCCGGCCCACCCAGCTCGGCCGGGTCGTCCTCAGCCGCGCCCGCCCCCTCGTCACGGAGATGCGGGCCCTGGTCACGGAGACGAAGGCGGCCGCCGCCCGCGCCGCCGAGGGCCCGCACCTGCGCATCGGCTCCACGGCCAGCCGTGCCATACCGGGCTGGCTGCGCAGACTGCGCGTCCGCCTGCCCGGCACCGAGACATCACTCCAGATGGACGTCTCCGCGAACGCGCTGCTGCGCATGGTGGCGGCGGGACAGCTCGACGTGGCGTTCGTGCACGAGGTGGAGGGCTGCCCGCTGCGGCTGCCCGAGGCCCTGCGAAGACGGGTGCTGCTCGACCGCGAGCCCCAGTTCGTCTCCCTGGCGGGGGACCATCCGGCCGCGGGCCGTCCCGTCGTACGCCTCTCGGACCTCGCGGAGGACCGGTGGATGGTGGACCCGACGGTCGACGGCGAATGGGACGGCCTGCGCCGCGTCCTGACCGCCGCCGGGCTCAACCCCCGTGTCCTGCACGGCGACTACCTCACGGCGGCGTCCCTCGTCGCCACCGGCGAGGTCGTCACCCTCTGCCAGCCGACCTCGCTCGCCCGGCCCGACATGGCGGTACGCCCCCTCTACGGCGACCCCCTCGGCGTGCGCCTCATCGTGGCGGCACGCACGGAGGACGAGATCAACGCGGTGTACGGCGAGCTGGAGGCCTCCTACTGGGAGGCGGCGGGCCAGGCGCCCGCCTATACGGAGTGGCTCCTGCGGGCCGGCGACCCGCGCGGAACCACCGGCGGGACCTTGGTCCCCGCCAGCCGGTGACCTTCGGCAAAACAGCCACTGACCTGCACTTTTGTCTGCTTTACGGTTCTGCGTGACCGTATGCGGCCACTTGTTACATTCCCTACGGATGACGCACACATGGCGCCCGTAACTTCGTATCTGTCGCCACCGCAAAGGGGCACAAACACGAACAGCTCGACCAGAGTTGGATCATCGACGAGGGAAGTCACCGCCATGCGCGCCACCCGCCGTACCTTCCGCACCGCCGCCATCGCCACCGGGGCCATCGCCGCTCTCGCGGTCCCGACCACGGCCGCCTTCGCCGCGGACGCGCCGTCGGCCCCGCAGGGCCAGGTCGCCGCGGGTGACCGGACCGGCACCACCGACCAGACCGACCAGACCGGCCAGGACCGGACGGGCGACCAGGACCAGACGGGCAAGGACGAGACCGGTCAGGACAAGTCCAAGGACCAGGACAAGCAGACGGACCAGGACAAGTCCAAGGAGCAGGACAAGTCCAAGGACAAGCAGACCGACAAGGACGTGGACGTCCCGAAGCCCGGCAGCTGGGAATCCAAGGGCACCACCAACCTCGGCAAGGGCTGGTCCGCGAAGGTCGACGTCAACGCCTCCGCCCGCACGGCCAAGGCGGCGATCTCCCTGAACGGCGCGGCGAAGGGCTCGCTCACCGCGTACGAGAAGTCCGCGAGCACCACGATCGACGGCAACACCTTCACGCTCTCGCCCGACGGCACCGTCACCATGAAGGCCAAGCCCACCCCGCCGAAGCCGGACGACAAGCGCGTCTTCGTCCGGGACGCGAAGCTGGCCGACGGCTCCACCGCGAAGATCTACAAGCTGGGGCCGAACCACTACCAGGCCGACATCATCGCCAAGGGCGTCAAGCTGGACACCCTCGACGCCAACGGCCGCTCCGCCTCGGGCCAGAACAACGGCCTGCACGTCACCCTGAACCCCGACGGCACCATCAAGTCCTGGGTCGAGGGCACCCCGAAGCCGAAGCCGGACACCAAGCGCGTCTACAAGACCACGGTCAAGCTGGCCGACGGCTCCCTCGCGAAGATCTACAAGCTCGGCCCGAACCACTACCAGGCCGACATCATCGCCAACGGCGTCAAGATCGACACCCTCGACGCCAACGGCAGGGCCGCGCACGGCCAGAACAACGGCCTGCACGTCACCCTGAACCCCGACGGCACCATCAAGTCCTGGGTCGAGGGCAAGAACAACGGCCACACCACGCAGCCCAAGCACGACGTCCGCAAGGACTCGAACCGGGTCGTCCCGAAGGGCGGCGTCAAGGCCGGCGCCGACGGCGTCCAGGGCTCCTCGGACGACGCCCCGCTGATCGCCGCGGGCAGCGGCATGGCGGCCGTCGGCGCGGCCGGCCTCGGCTTCGCGATCTACCGCCGCAAGCAGCACAACTGAGCCCGACCGGGCAGGAGTACGCGCATGGGGCACCCCGCGACCGCGGGGTGCCCCATCGCCGTACGTACGGTCAGACGCCGATGTCGCAGCCGTCCTCGCGCCACACCGAGACGACGGACGGGCGGACGATCTTCCCGGGTCCGTCGGGCCAGGCGCTCGCCGGCTTCTCGACGGACGCGCCGTCGACCTCGCCCGGGTGCTGCACGGCGACGAGCACGCGCCGGTCCTGGACGAGCGGGCCGCAGGTCTCGGCGCCGGTCGGCATGGTCAGGAACTGCTTGAGCTCACCGCGCCGGTCGCCGCGCGTGGCGACGCCGAACAGGCCGTCGTGCGAACCGAGCTGGTTGCCGTCGGTGGACAGCCACAGGTTCCCGTGCGGGTCGAAGGCGACGTTGTCCGGGCAGGAGATCGGGGAGACCCGGTCCTTGGGGAAGCCCGCGAAGTACGTCGAGGGGTCGTCCGGGTCACCGGCGACCAGGAAGAGCGACCAGGCGAAGGTGGTGGCCTCGGCGCGGTTGCGGCGCTCGGTCAGCTCCAGGACCTGCCCGTGCTTGTTGAGGTTGCGCGGGTTGGCCTCGTCGGCGCCGGCCTTGCCCGCCTTGCCGCGGTCGGAGTTGTTGGTCAGCGCGACGTACACCTTGCCGGAGTGCGGCGACGGCTCGATGTCCTCGGGGCGGTCCATCTTCGTGGCGCCGACCTTGTCACCGGCCAGGCGCGTGAAGACGTAGACCTCCTCGGCGGTCATGCCGTCGACGTGGCTGACGGCATGGCCGCCGGGACCCGCGGTGGCGAGCGGGATCCACGTGCCGCTGCCGTCGAACTCGCCGTCGGCGGGCAGCGTCCCCTTGCCGTCGATCTCCTCGGCCGGGGAGTCGCCGGTCAGCCTGGCGACGTACAGCGTGCCCTCGTCGAGGAGGGTGAGGTTGTGCTCGTGCGCGGCACGGGAGCCGCCCTTGGCCATGCGCTTGCTGCTGACGAACTTGTAGAAGTAGTCGAACTTCTCGTCGTCGCCCATGTAGACGACCGGACGGCCGTCGTGCGTCAGGCGCGGCTGCGCGGCCTCGTGCTTGAAGCGGCCGAGCGCGGTGCGCTTGCGCGGGGTGGAGTCCGGGTCGTACGGGTCGAGTTCCACGACCCAGCCGAACCGGTTGGCCTCGTTGGGCTCCTTGGCGAGGTCGAAGCGGTCGTCGAAACGCTCCCACTTGCGCTCGGAGGCGGCGCCGACGACGCCGTACCGCTTCAGACGCGCGGCGGCCTTCGGGTCGGTCACCTTCTCGGCGTTGGCGAAGTACTGGTTGAAGTTCTCCTCGCCGTGCAGCGTGGTGCCCCAAGGGGTCGTGCCGCCCGAGCAGTTGTTGAGGGTGCCGAGGACGGTGGTGCCGCGCGGGTCCGCCTTCGTGCGGACGAGTTCGCTGCCGCGCACCGGCCCGGAGAGCCGGAAGGGGCTGGTGGCGGTGAGACGCCGGTTGAGCTGGTGGCGCGAGACGGCCCGCAGCCTGCCGGTGCGCCGCTCGCCCTCGACCACGACGACGGAGAGGCCGTGGGCCGCCCAGGCGATCTCGACCTGCTCGCGGGTCGGGTTCTCGGGGTCGTACCCCTTGAACATCAGGATCTCGTCCGTGTACTCGTGATTGGCGACCAGGACCTGGCGCCGGTGCTCGCCGCGCAGCGGCAGCAGGCTCAGGAAGTCGTTGTTGTAGCCGAACTGGCCGGCCTGCGCCTTCGCGGTCTGCCGGTCCGCGTCGAAGGCGGGCGCGCCGCGCAGGATGGGCTCGCCCCAGCGGATGACGACGTTCTGCTCGTAGCCGGCGGGGACGGTGACGGCGTCGGCGGTGTTCGGCGCGACGGGCGTGAACCGGAGTCCGCGGGCGCCCTTGCCCTTGCCGGGCCTGCCGTGGCGGCCGCTCGCGGGGGCGGCGACGGCCTCGGGGGCCGCGGGACCGGCTATGGCGGCGCCGCCCGCCGCGGCGGCGACGGTCACGACGGCCGTGGCCCGCATCATCGAACGGCGGCTGAGGGCTCCGGCGATGACGTCGCCGACGTACGCGTTCTCGCTGGTGTTGGGAACCTCCTGGAAGCAGGCGTCACCGCAGCGGAACCGGCACGTCAGGGCGGAACGGCCGCCGCTCCCCTGGTGCGAGGTGATCATCGGCAGCAGCTTGCGCACGGTTCCTCCGTCTTGTGGCGTGGCTTGTCGCCTGGCTTGATTCCGCCGTGAGGCTAGGTGTGGGTTCCGGCATGGCGGCGGACTCCGGGTGAACGGAGGGTGAATCCGTGCCGTGGCGGCGGAAGTTGCCGTGAAGGTTTTCGCGGGGGTGGCTCGCGCGGGTGACCGTTGACGACCCTGCCCAAGATCGCACTCTGCGGCGGCTAACCTTACGTGTCCGCCCTGGCCAGGGATTTTCGGGAATCAACTCACGCGAAGGGTTGCGCACATGGGCATTCTGAACCGCCTGCGGAACGCGTTCGGACGGTCACGCAAGGGGAGCGTTCCGGAGGCTCGGGAGCCCGAGGTTGCGGCGGCGCCTGAGCAGGCGGTGAGCGTGCCGGCGCCGTCCTCCGAGCCGACTCCGTCCTCTCCGTCGCCGAAGGCCACGGTGCCGTCCCCGAGCCCGGAACCGAAGCCGTCCCCCGCGGACGACTTGGTGGCAGCAGCCTTCGACAACGTAACGGTCCCACCGCAGTCCCCTACGCCGACGGAGTCCACCCCGCCGCCCAAGGACGAGGCCACCGCTGCCGCCACGAAGCCCGAGCCGACAGACGAAGCCGTTCCCGCTGTGGGCAATCGTCCCGCTGGGCGGGACGGGTGGGCACAGCCCACGGTGCCGGGCGGCGATGACGAGGGCGTCACGGTGGACGACCCCGGGCCGGAGGCCGACGTCAAGGAAACGGCTGACGCCGAGCCCGCCGCCGCAACGGCAACCCCGAACCAGACCCCCGCCTCCCCCGAAGCTGAGGTCGTTGTGCCCACCCGTCCCGCCGTGCGGGACGCCTGCCCACAACAGGAAGCCCCCACGGAGGCCCCCGAGCCGGAGGCTCAAGACGTACCCGTCGCCGAGGCCGAGCCCGTCGCCGAACCCGAGGTTCAGGGCAAGGGCGACGTTGCCGAGCCGGAGGCTCAAGACTCGGCCGTTGCCGAACCCGAGGTTCTGGACGAGGGCGACGTTGCCCAGCCGGAGGCTCAAGACTCGGCCGTTGCCGAACCCGAGGTTCAGGACGAGGGCGACGTTGCCCAGCCGGAGGCTCAGGGCGAGGGGGACGTCGACGAGGCTGAGGTTCAGGGAGGCGGGGCTGAGGGGCACGGGGCGGTCGAGGACGACGGGGCCGAGGCGGAGGTCGGGCAGAGCACCGCTCCCGGCAAGGCCGCCGTCGCCGCCGCCAAGGTCAAGGCCAAGGCCCCCGGCCTCAGCGCCGCGTACAAGGCCGCCGGCACCACGCTGAAGAAGCACGGACTCACCGGCACCCGCGCCCCCGTGTACCTCGTCCTGGACCGCTCCGGCTCCATGCGCCCGTACTACAAGGACGGCTCCGCCCAGAGCCTGGGCGAACAGGTCCTCGCCCTCGCCGCCCACACCGACCCCGACGCCACCGTCCACGTCGTCCTCTTCTCCACGGAGATCGACGGCACCGGCACCCTCACCCTCCCCGAGCACGAGGGCCGCGTGGACGAGCTGCACGCCGCCGCGGGCCGCATGGGCCGCACCAGCTACCACCGCGCGATCGAAGAGGTCGTGGCCCACTACGAGAAGTCGGAGCACAAGGGCTCCCCCGCCCTCGTCGTCTTCCAGACGGACGGCCCCCCGGACGCGAAGGGCGTGGCGACCCAGGCCCTGAAGGACGCGGCCGCCCACCCCCTGTTCTTCCAGTTCGTCGCGTTCGGCGAGCACGACGCGAAGGGCTTCGACTACCTCCGCAGGCTGAAGGCGGACAACGCCGCCTTCTTCCACGCTGGCCCCGCCCCCCGCGAGCTCACGGACAAGGAGCTGTACGAGGGCCTGCTCGCGACCTGGCGCCCGTAGCCGAGGGGCCGTGGACCCGGGAAGCCCCGAAGCCCCGGGTCCACCCCCTGATATCGATGTGAGTCGATCTCGATCCGGCCGTTAGGATTTCGACCATGGCGGCCACTGGATCCGAGAAGCAGGGAGCGGGCGAGAACGCGAAGGCGTTCTACGTCTCGACCCCCATCTATTACGTAAACGACGCTCCTCACCTGGGCCACGCCTACACGACCGTCGCAGGGGACGTGCTCACGCGCTGGCACCGTCAGCGCGGCGAGAAGGTGTGGTACCTCACCGGCACGGACGAGCACGGTCAGAAGATCATGCGCACGGCCGAGGCGAACGGAGTCACTCCCCAGGAGTGGTGCGACAAGCTCGTCACCGAGGCCTGGAAGCCCCTCTGGGAGCACCTGAACATCGCGAACGACGACTTCATCCGCACCACGGAGAAGCGTCACACGGACCGCGTGCAGGAGTTCGTCCAGGATCTCCACGACAAGGGCGAGATCTACAAGGGCGGGTACGAGGGCCCGTACTGCGTGGGCTGCGAGGAGTACAAGCTCCCCGGCGACCTCATCGAGGACGAGGACGGCACCAAGCTGTGCCCGATCCACAAGAAGCCGGTGGAGCTCCTCAAGGAGGAGAACTACTTCTTCAAGCTCAGTGAGTACGGCGACAAGCTCCTCGCCCTCTACGAGGCGAACCCCGGCTTCATCCAGCCGGAGTCCGCGCGCAACGAGGTCGTGAACTTCGTCAAGCAGGGCCTTCAGGACCTGTCCATCTCCCGGTCGACGTTCGACTGGGGCGTGAAGGTCCCCTGGGACGACAAGCACGTCATCTACGTCTGGGTCGACGCCCTCCTGAACTACGCGACGGCCGTGGGCTACGGCGCGAACCAGGAGAAGTTCGACGCGACGTTCCCGGCGAACGTCCACCTCGTCGGCAAGGACATCCTCCGCTTCCACGCGGTGATCTGGCCCGCCATGCTGATGGCGCAGGGCCTGCCGGTGCCCGGCAAGGTCGCGGCCAACGGCTGGCTGATGGTCGGCGGCGAGAAGATGTCGAAGTCGAACCTGACGGGCATCAAGCCGCAGGACCTGACCTCGCACTTCGGCGTGGACGCGTACCGCTGGTACTTCCTGCGCGCGATCGCGTTCGGCAGCGACGGCTCGTTCTCGTGGGAGGACTTCACCGCCCGCTACACCAGCGAGCTGGCGAACGACTACGGCAACCTCGCCTCGCGCGTGGCCGCCATGGTCGGCAAGTACTTCGGCGGCGAGCTGCCGGAGGCCACGGCCGCCGGTGACGCCGAGAAGGCGGTCCAGGAGGGCCTCGCGAAGGCGGTCGCCGACGCCGACCGCGCGATCGGCGAGGAGCTGGACTTCCAGTCCGGCATCCTGTCGATCTTCGCCTTCGTCAAGCAGGTCAACGGCTACATCACGGAGCAGGAGCCGTGGAAGGTGGCCAAGGACGACTCCGAGGAGGGCCGGGCGCGTCTCGCGACCATCCTCTACACCGCCGCCGAGTCGCTGCGCGCGGTCGCCGTCCTGCTGAACCCGATCATGCCGGAGACCTCCCAGAAGCTCTGGGACTCCCTCGGCGCCGAGGCCTCGCTGGGCGCGCTCGCCGGCCGGCAGGTCCAGGACGCCGGCACGTGGGGGCAGCTGCCCGTCGGCGCCACGGTCACCAAGGGCGCGGTGCTCTTCCCGCGCCTGGAGGAGAAGAAGGAGGCGTAGCCCTCCCGCTGACCCGTACGTGAGTGAGGCCCCGGAACCGTTCGGTTCCGGGGCCTCGTCGCGGGCGCGTCTCGGGGGCCTCGTCGCGGGCGCGTCTCCGGGGCCTCGTCGCGGGCGCGGCCTCCACCCGGGTCGCTCGCGCGGTTCCTCGCGGCCCCTGAGGGGCCGGCCCTCGCGCCCCTGAGGGGCCCCGCCAGGGGCACGGCCCCCCTCAGCTTCCGTACGACCCCACCAGCCGCGCCAGCTGCCGTCCCGCCGCCCGCAGCGGCTCCTCGCTCCGGGCGACCTGCGCCGTCACCTCGGCGCCCTCCAGCGCGCTGATCACCGTCGTCGACAGCTCCCGCGCGTCCGCCGCCGCGAAGTCCGCAGCCAGCAGCCGCTCCTCGACGATCCGCTCCCAGCCGCGCAGCGCGTCCGCGCACACCCGCTGGATGTCCGAGTCCGTGCCGAGCGTCTCCAGCGCCGCGGCCGTGACCGGGCAGCCGTCGACCCAGCCCGACTCCCGCAGGCCCACGGCCAGTTGACCGGCGCAGGCCTCGATGGCCGCGGCCGGGTCGCCGTCCCCGGCCAGCCCCTCCCGCAGCAGGTCGGCGAACTCCTCGGCGCTGTAGGTGATCGCGGCGACGGCGACGGCCTCCTTGCCGCCGGGGAAGAAGTGGTAGACGGAGCCGAGCGTGGCCTCCGCCTCCTTGGCGATCTGCTTGATGCCCGTGCCCACGTAGCCCTGCCGCTGGATGAGACGGGCGGCGACGACGACGATCCGGTCGCGGGTGCTGGGAGCGCTTTTCTCGGCCATGGGGCCAGCCTACCCGGAATTAGTTAGAGCGTTCGTTCTAGAGCCGTGCTACGTTTCTCCCACGCACTGGATAGAGCGATCGTTCTAGTCACTTTCTGGAGTCACCCATGTCTGCTTCCGCACACTCCGTCACCGTCATCGGCCTGGGCCCCATGGGCCAGGCCATGGCCGCCGCCTACCTCGACCGGGGCTACGAGGTCACCCTCTGGAACCGCACCCCCTCCCGCGCCGACGCCCTGGTCGAGCGCGGCGCGACCCTCGCCGAGAGCGTCGAACAGGCCCTGTCCGCCAATGAGCTGGTGATCCTGAGCCTCACCGACTTCGACGCGATGTACGCGATCCTCGGGCAGGCCGAGGGCGCCCTCGCGGGCCGCACCGTGGCCAACCTCAGCTCGGACACCCCGGAGAAGGCGCGGGCCGGCGCCCGCTGGGTGACCGAGCGCGGCGGCACCCACCTCACCGGCGGCGTCCTGGTCCCGCCGCCCATGATCGGCACGGCGGACGCGTCGACGTTCTACAGCGGCCCGCGCGAGGCGTACGACAAGCACCGCGAGGCCCTTGAGGTCATCACGGGCCACTCCGACTACCGAGGCGAGGACCAGGGCCTCGCCGCACTGATGTACCAGCTGAACATGGCCATCTTCTGGCCCTCGATGATCGCCTTCTGGCAGGCCGTCGCCGTGGCCGCCGCGCACGGCATCTCCGCCCAGGAGATCGCCCCGTACGCCACCGAGAACTTCGGCGGCATGGGGCACTTCATCGACTTCTACGCGCCCCGCATCGACGCGGGCGACCACGCGGGCGACGTGGACCGCGCCGCGATGGGCCTGGCCAGCATGGAGCACGTCGTGCACACCGCCGCGGACGCGGGCGTGGACACGGCCTTCCCGGACGCCGTGCACGACCTCTTCCGCCGTGTGGTGGAGGCCGGGTACGGGGCGGACAGCTTCAGCCGCGCGGTCGAGCTGATGAAGAAGGGCTGACACCGAAGAGCCGGGCGGCCGATTGACATGCAGGCAAATGCCTGCATGATGGAGGGGTGAGCTCCGATACGACCGCGGACGGCGCGGAACCCGACGTGGACAAGGTCTTCAAGGCCCTCGCCGACCGCACCCGGCGCCATCTGCTCGACCTGCTGCGCGAGCGGAACGGACAGACGCTGGGCGAGCTGTGCGAGCGCGTCGCGATGACGCGTCAGTCGGCCACCCAGCATCTGGGGATCCTGGAGGCCGCCAACCTCGTCGGGACCGTGCGGCGCGGCCGCGAGAAGCTCCACTACCTCAATCCCGTGCCGCTCCAGGAGATCCAGGAGCGGTGGATCGACCGCTTCGAGCGCCCGCGGCTGCGGGCGCTGAGCACGATCAAGCGACAGGCGGAGGACGCCATGACCAGCCAGAATCCGAGCGACGGCGCCAAGCCCTCGTACGTCTACGTCACGTACATCGAGAGCACTCCGGAGAAGGTCTGGCACGCCCTCACGGACGCCGAGCTGACCGCCGCCTACTGGGGGCACAGCAACGTCTCCGACGGGGAGTGGCGGACCGGCTCCGGCTGGGCGCACCGCCGCGTGGACGGCTCCGAAATCGACGACGTCGTGGGCGAGGTCGTCGAGAGCACCCCGCCCACGCGGCTCGTCACCACCTGGACCGAGCCGGGCGCCGAGGAGGGCACCGAGCCCTCGCGGGTCACCTTCGACATCGAGCCGCACGGCGGGATCGTGCGGCTCACCGTCACGCACGTGGACCTCCCGAGCGAGGCCGACCGCGAGGCGGTCGGCTCCGGCTGGCCGGCGGTCCTCTCCAACCTCAAGTCCCTCCTGGAGACCGGCAGTCCGCTGCCCGAGGTGCCGTGGGAGATGCCCGCGGGCGCGTGACGCGGGGGCGCCGCACCGGGGCGCCGCACCGGGCTCACGCCACCTTCGGCGCGACCCGCATCCCGATGTAGCAGCACTCCGTGCCGTCGGTCAGCGTCGCGAACACCACCGGCATGTAGCCCTCGCTGAAGGAGGGGCCCGCGCCGGTGCCCGCGTAGACGCCCTCGGCCACGGGGTGCAGCCGCACGTCCAGCGGCGGCGAGAAGTCCTTCATGCCGTCCACGAACTCGTAGACCAGGTGCGGGGCGCCGTCGCGCTCGGAGACGGTGATGACGACGCCCGCGCGCTCGTACCGCCCGACGTGGCGCGCGAAGTCCACGGCCGGCGGCTGCGCGGGCGGCTCGAAGGCGTCCGGCATCCGCACGTCCGCAAGGGCGCCGAGCAGCTCGCGGAAGAGCGCGCCGTACAGCTCGCGCGCCCCGCCGCCGTTGGTCAGGAGCACGACGGCCACGCCCGCGTGCGGGACCACGCGCAGATAGCCGTACTGGCCGATGGCGGCGCCGTCGTGGCCGTAGCCGGTGATGCCGTCCCAGTTGTAGAGGGTCCAGCCGAGGCCCCAGCCGTCGGAGCTGACCGTCCACTTGTCGGGCACGTCGACCACGCGGCGCTGCATCTCCTCGACGGCCGCGGCGGACATGACCCGCGTCCCGTCGGGGGCGGTGCCGCCGTCCAGGTGCATGCGGGCCAGGCGCGCCACGTCGCCGGCCGAGACGAGGACGCGGCCGTAGGGACCCGCCGAGCGGGGCATCAGGTCCCAGGCGGGGGCCGGGTCGGGCTCCTGGCCCGGCTCGCCGAGGTGGCTCATCGCGACGCGGTACGCGAGGGCCTCCTCGGGCAGCGTCATGGAGCGCTCCAGGCCGAGCGGCGCGAAGAGGTACTCCTTGAGGGCCGCGTCCCAGGTCAGACCGGTGAGGACCTCGATGATCCGGCCGAGCACGTTGTAGCCGAGGCTGCTGTAGGAGACCGCGGTGCCGGGGCGGCAGTCCAGGGCCACGCCCTTGGCGGCCTCGACGTACCGCTGGAGACAGTCGTCGCCGCGCCCGGCGTCGAAGGTGAAGTCGCACGTCAACCCGCCTGTGTGGGAGAGCAGTTGGCGGGTGGTGATGGTGCGCGTCGCCTCCTCGTCGGCCGTCTCGAACTCCGGGAGCAGCTCCTTGACCGGGGCGTCCAGGTCCAGGCGGCCCTCGTCGGCCAGGCGCATGACCAGCGTCGACGTGTACACCTTGGCGATCGAACCGGACTGGAACACCGAGTCCGTGGTCACCTCCACGCCGGTCCCGCGGTGCAGCACGCCGCTCGCCAGCTCGTGGATCTCCCCGTCGGCCAGGACCGCGAGCGTGGCGCCGGGGACGTGGTGGGCGGCGCGCAGCGCGTCGAGGCGGGTCTGCCAGTGCGCGAGGTCGAACGCGGGGCGCGGCGCGGTGCTCTTCTGCGACATGGGGATCTCCTTCGAGGCGAGCTGGCGGGTACGTCGTTCTCTCGATGCGCACACTGTACGCACGAGAATCACGCGTACGCAATATGCGTACGTCGTGCGCTACGGTGGAGGGGTCAGCCCGTCCCGTACGAGGAGGCCCGCATGCCCGCCGACCAGAAGCCCGAGATCGCCTCGGTGTGGACCCGCCCCCGCCACCGGCGCGAGCAGCTCAGCCGCGAGCAGATCGTGGCCGAGGCCGTGCGGCTCCTGGACGAGGACGGCATCGAGGCGCTCAGCATGCGCAAGCTCGGCACCCGCCTGGACGCCGGCGCCACCTCGCTCTACCGGCACGTCGCCAACAAGGACGAGCTGATCGAGCTGGTCGTCGACGAGGTCTACGGCGAGCTGGCCGTGCCCGCCGCCACCGGCCCCGCCGACTGGCGCGAGGCCGCCGCGGGCAGCGCCCAGAGCCTGCGGGCGATGATTTTGCGCCACCCCTGGGTCGCCTCCGTGCTCGGCCAGGTCGGCCTGATCCACCTCGGTCCGAACGTGGCGAGCATGTCGGAGCGGATGGCCGCCGTGTACCGGGCGGCCGACTTCCCCCCCGAGGAGGTCGAACTCGCCCTGAACACCGTGATCTCGTACGTCATCGGCATGGCCACGAGCGAGGCCGCGTATCTGTCGCTGATCGCCCGCAGCGGCAGGACCGAGCAGGAGTTCGCGGTGAGCCTCCAGGAGGAGGGGCTGCGGGAGGCGGGGGCGGCGGATCCCGCGCAGACCCGCGAGAAGAGCTTCGACTACGGCCTCCAGCGCATGCTGGACGGACTCGCGGCGCGGCTCGGGGCGGCCTGAACACGACGGTCGCGGGGTCCGCGGCGGAGCGACCGCGGCCGGGCCGTGGAATGATCTTGCATTCGCCGTACGCCCCGGTCACCCGCGTCGTACGCCCCGGTCACCCCCGTCGCGCGCCGTCGCGTCCGGTTCACGGTGAGCTAAGTCATGCGCTGAGGCGGCGTAAATTGACGGCGCCTTCACACGCTCGTACGTAAGCTTCACGACATGGCCACGACTCCCTCTCCCGACCGGCGGCGCACCGCCGACGAGGTCAACGAGGAGATCCGTGCGCTGTGGCTGCGCGCGGGCGGACGTCTCCGCCCCGACGAGCGCCTGGTGTACGAGCGCCTGGTCACGGAGTGGGCGGAGGCCGAGGCCAACTCCTCGGCGACGCCCGCCGCCTGAGCCCCGGCGCCCCTCCCGACCGCCCCGCACCGCTCATCCCCTCAGCGCCCGGCGCCCGCTCATCCGACGTCCGGCAACAGAAGAAGGGCCCGGGATCATGCGATCCCGGGCCCTTCTTCGACGTACGAAGGACGTGCCCCCGCGGACTACTTGTCCACGAAGGACACGTCCTCGCGGACTACTTGTCCTTGTCCTTGTCCGCCACCGGCTTGCGGAGCGCGATGTTCAGCTCGCGCAGACGGGTCTCGTCCAGCTCGGTCGGCGCGCCCATCATCAGGTCCTGCGCGTTGCCGTTCAGCGGGAAGGCGATCGTCTCGCGGATGTTCGGCTCGTCGGCCAGGAGCATCACGATGCGGTCGACGCCCGGGGCGATGCCACCGTGCGGCGGGGCGCCGAGGCGGAACGCGCGCAGCATGCCCGCGAACTCGTGCTCCACGGTCTCCGCGTCGTAGCCCGCGATCTCGAAGGCCTTCAGCATGACGTCCGGCTCGTGGTTCCGGATGGCGCCGGAGGACAGCTCGATGCCGTTGCAGACGATGTCGTACTGCCAGGCGAGGATGTCGAGCGGGTCCTTCTCCTCCAGGTCCTTCATGCCGCCCTGCGGCATCGAGAAGGGGTTGTGGGAGAAGTCGATCTTGCCGGTCTCCTCGTCCTTCTCGTACATCGGGAAGTCGACGATCCAGCAGAAGCGGAAGACGCCCTCCTCGAAGTGGCCCGCGCGCTTGGCGGCCTCGACGCGCACCGCGCCCATGATCTTCGAGACCTCGTCGAAGTCGCCCGCGCCGAAGAACACGGCGTGACCGGCCTCCAGGCCGAGACGCTTGGTCAGCTCCTCGACGTTCGCCTCGGTCAGGAACTTGGCGATCGGGCCGGTGAGCGAACCGTCCTCGGCGACGCGCACCCAGGCG
Organism: Streptomyces sp. NPDC052114; assembly: GCF_040680155.1. Classification (NCBI taxonomy): domain Bacteria; kingdom Bacillati; phylum Actinomycetota; class Actinomycetes; order Kitasatosporales; family Streptomycetaceae; genus Streptomyces; species Streptomyces sp. NPDC052114. The sequence continues at coordinate 58,447 of NZ_JBFAWC010000007.1, forward strand.
AGGCCCTTGGCGCCCTGCTCGACCGCGTAGTCACCGAGGCCGTCGAAGAACTTGCGGGACTGCGACGCCGTGTCCGGCACGGGCAGCGCGCGCACGTGCTTGCCGGCGAAGGCCTTGAACTCCGAGCCCTCGAAGATGTCGGTGATGTCGACCAGTTCGAGCTGGGCGCGCAGGTCCGGCTTGTCGTTGCCGTACTTCAGCATCGACTCGCGGAACGGGATGCGCGGGAAGGGCGAGGTGACCTCGCGGCCGCCGCCGAACTCCGTGAAGAGCTCGGTCATCAGCTTCTCGATCGGCTGGAAGACGTCCTCCTGCTCGACGAAGCTCATCTCGACGTCGAGCTGGTAGAACTCGCCCGGCGAGCGGTCCGCGCGCGCGTCCTCGTCGCGGAAGCACGGCGCGATCTGGAAGTAGCGGTCGAAGCCCGAGATCATCAGCAGCTGCTTGAACTGCTGCGGGGCCTGCGGCAGCGCGTAGAACTTGCCGGGGTTCAGGCGGGAGGGGACGACGAAGTCGCGGGCGCCCTCGGGGGAGGTCGCGGTGAGGATCGGCGTCGCCATCTCGTTGAAGCCGAGGGCCACCATCTTCGAGCGGATCGCGGCGATCACGGCGCTGCGCAGCATGATGTTGCGGTGCATGCGCTCGCGGCGCAGGTCCAGGAAGCGGTACTCCAGGCGGCGCTCCTCGTTCACGCCGTCCTCGGCGTTGATCGTGAAGGGCAGCGGGGCGGCCGCGCCGAGCACCTCGACGTCGGAGGCCTCGATCTCGACCTCGCCGGTGGGCAGCTCCGGGTTGACGTTCTCCGCGCCGCGCGAGACGACCTTGCCGTCGACGCGGACGACGGTCTCCTTGGACAGCTTGTCCAGGACCTCGGCGGCCTTGGTGCCCGGGCGGGCCACCAGCTGGGTGATGCCGTAGTGATCGCGCAGATCGATGAAGAGAATGCCGCCCAGGTCTCGGCGATTGTGCAGCCAGCCGCTCAGCCGGACGTCGGTGCCGACGTCAGAGGCGCGGAGCTCGCCGCAGGTGTGGGACCTGTACCGATGCATCGTCGTTCATCCAGTCTTCGCGAATAGGGGAGAGAGCAGACCATCCCAAGGCTACCGTCCGGGCGAAGATCGCTTTCCGGATATTCCCCGGGGCCGCCCTCCCGTGCCCCCGCGACCAGGGGGCTCGGTGGCGACTTGGCCGTGGATATTCCTAAAGTGGGTCAATGCGCACTGATGATCCCTTCCGGCAGGTGGGGGACGATCCCCTGCCCCCCGTGGGGGACGTCCTGGCCGCCATCGCGACCGGCCTGTGGCGCTGGGACAACGCCTCCGGGACCGTCACCCTCGACGCCGAGGCCGCCCGGCTGCTCGGCCTGCCCGCCCGCGCCCAGACGCTCACGGAGGCGGGCGTGCGCTCCCGTTTCCACCCCGTCGACTGGAACGAGATCTACGGAACGGTCCAGCTCGCGGTCGCCGAGGGCACTCTCGCCGAGGCCCGGCTGCGGATCATGGACGAGACGGGCCGCCGCGTCCTGCGGACCGTGCGCAGCCGTTCCAAGCCCGTGCTGCACGGCGCCACGGAGGCGTACGAACTGGTCGGCACCCTCCAGGAGGTCTCCGAGCCCGCGCCCGGCACCGCGGCCCGCACGCCCGTCACCGGCGACTGGCGCCGCTCCCGCGAGGCGTTCCTGCTGGACGCGGGGCGCGCGCTGGCGGAGGCCCGGTCCACGGAGGAGGTCCTCAGGGTCGCCGCGGGCCTGTCCATGCCGGGGTTCTCGCCGGACGGGCTCGCCGTCTTCGGGGTGGCGGGCGACCGCCTGACGATCATCGGGCACCACGGCCACCAGCCCGGCGACGACGGGCCCTTCTCCGCGATGCCGGTGGACACCGACTACCCGGCCGCCGAGGTGGTCCGCACCGGCCGTGCCGTGTACCTCTCCACGCCGGAGGACTACCGCAGGCGCTACCCCGCCGCGTGGCCGCTGGCCAGCCGTTTCGAGCGGCAGTCCTGGGCGTTCCTGCCGCTGACCGTCGCGGGCCGCACGATGGGCGCGTGGATGGCGGCCTTCGCCTACCCCGTCTCCTTCACGCCGGACGAGCGCTCGGTCCTGACGACGGTGGCCCGGATGCTGGCGCAGGCCCTGTCGCGGGCCGGGGTCGCGGAGTCCGAGCGGGAGCTGACGGAGGGCCTGCAGCGCTCGATGCTGCCGATGCTCGGCCCGCAGATCCCGGGGATGAGCGTGGCCGCCCGCTATGTGCCGACCGGCGGGGGCCTCCAGGTCGGCGGCGACTGGTACGACATGATCCCGCTGCCCAGCGGCCGTTTCGCCTTCGCCATCGGCGACGTCCAGGGGCACGACGTGCGCGCGGCGGGCCTGATGGGCCAGCTGCGGATCGCGCTGCGCGCGTACGCCTCCGAGGGGCACCGCCCGGACGCGGTGCTCTCGCGCGCCACCCGCTTCCTGTCGGGGATCACGGAGTCCATCACCTACGGGTCGAGCGGCAGCGGCACGGGGGAGGCCACGGACTACGACCCGCGCTTCGCGACCTGTCTGTACGTCGAGGCCGACCCGGCCACCGGCGTCCTGGAGATAGCCCGCGCGGGCCACCCGGAGCCCGCGATCCGCATGAGTGACGGAACGGTTCTCCTGCGCCCCGTCGCGGGCGGACTGCCCCTCGGCGTCGACCCGGACGCCGACTACCCCACCACCCGCCTCGTCCTCGAACCCGGCGAGACGATGCTGACCTGCACCGACGGCCTGATAGAGACCGGCGGGCACGACCTGGACAGCGGCTGGTCCCGGATCAGGGCGATCCTGGAGGAGTTCCCCGGGGAGGGCGACACCGACGGTCTGGAGCGGCTCGCCGACGCGCTCGTGCAGGCCGTGCACGGGCCCTCCTCGCACCACACCACGGGCCCGCTCGCCGACCGCCGCGAGGACGACATCGCGGTGCTGCTGCTGAGCCGGACGGGCCGCCCCGAGCAGCACACGGACGCCCGCCGCACCGTCCTGACCGTCGCCCAGGCCGAACCGGAGCGCATCGCGGGGGCCCGCCGCCACCTGCGGGAGCTGCTGCACGACTGGGCCGACGACGACCAGGTCGACTCGGCGGTCCTGATGGTCTCGGAGATGCTCACGAACGTCCTCGTGCACACCGACGGCGACGCCCTGATGGTCGCCGAGGTCACCGGCGAGCCGGGCGCGCGCCGGCTGCGGGCCGAGGTCGCGGACGGCAGCGACGACCTGCCGCACAAGCGCCACCCCGGCGAACTGGCCTCGTCCGGGCGGGGCCTGGTCCTGATGGAGCTGCTCGCCGGTGCGTGGGGCGTGGACCCGCGCGGCGACGGCAAGAGCATCTGGTTCGAGCTCTACGAGGACGCGGGTGCCTCCGGCGGCAGGACGGAAGACCTCGTACCGGAGTAGGGCAACGGAAGACCTCGTACCGGAGTAGGGCAGGGGACGCGCGGACGGAGCGTGCGGGTCGCCGGTGGCCGGTCGCGCGGTTCCCCGCGCCCCTTCGGGCGCTACGACGCGCCGGAGTACCGGGATCTCAGCTCCGAGACGATGCCGAACGCCGCCGCCGTCAGCGGGACCGCCAGCAGCATGCCGAGGATGCCGGCCACCGACGCGCCCGCCGTGATCGCCAGCATCACCACCGCCGGGTGCATCTGGACGGTGCGGCTCTGGATCATCGGCTGGAGGATGTGGCCCTCCAGGACCTGGACGGCGACGACGACGCCGAGGGCCCACAGCGCGATGACGAAGCCCCGGTCGGCGAGGGCGACCAGGATGGCGACGGCGCCGGACAGGAAAGCCCCCAGATAGGGGATGTAGGCGCCGACGAAGACGAGCGCGCCGAGGCCCCAGGCGCCGGGGACGCCGAGGATCAGCAGCCCGACGGTGATGCAGAGGGCGTCGATGAACGCGATGATCGTCGTCCCGCGCATGAAGCCCTCGATGGCCTCGAAGGCGCGGCGCGCCATGGCCTCGGTGCTGTCGGCGCTGTCGCCGGGGGCGAGCGAGCGCAGCGTGTGCATCGCGCGGTGGGAGTCCCGCAGGAAGAAGAAGACGAGCAGCAGCGCGAGGACGGCCATGGCGATCATCTCGCCGACGGTGCTCAGGCCGCTGATCACGCCGGACGCGGCGGTCCCGCCGAACTTGCCGAGCAGTTCCTTGGCGTTGGACGCCATGTCGTCGAGCGAGGTGCCGGCCGCGCCGAAGTACTTGGCGAGGTCGGTGGCGGCCCGCTTGAGCGAGGAGACGATCTGGTCGCCGCTGTCGATGAGCGCCTTGACCACGATGTACGTGGCGCCGCCGACGACGGCGACGACGGCCGCGCAGGTCAGCCCCGCGGCCAGCGAGCGCTGCACCTTCATCTTCACCAGGCGCCGGTACAGCGGACCGAGGAGCGCGGTCCCGAGCAGCGCCAGCAGGACCGGCGTGACGGCCGTCTTGAAGGTGACGCAGAGCCAGATCCCCACGGCGGCCACGCCGGTGACGAGGAGGAGGACGACGCACCAGGCGGCGGTGCGGCGCGCGGGCTCGGGCAGAAGGGTGCTCACCCTCCTACCCGAGCACGGGCTCAGGCGGTCCGCACGTCAGGTACGGCCGGACGTACTCACATGCCGTGCACGGCCGGGACCGTGCCGAGCAGGCCCTTCTGGAAGTCCTCGAAGGCCTGCTCCAGTTCGGCCCGGGTGTTCATCACGAACGGGCCGTAGTGCGCCATGGGCTCCCGGATCGGCTGCCCGCCGAGCAGCACGACCTCCAGGTCGGGGGCGTGCGCGTCCTGCCGCTCGTCCGCGCGGACGGTCAGCGCGGACCCGGCGCCGAAGACCGCGGTCTGCCCCATGTGCACGGGGCGCCGCTCGGCGCCGACGGTGCCGCGTCCGGCCAGGACGTACGCGAGACCGTTGAAGTCCGCGCGCCAGGGCAGCGTCACCTCGGCGCCCGGCCGCACGGTCGCGTGGATCATCGTGATCGGCGTGTGCGTGATGCCGGGGCCCTCGTGGCCGTCCAGCTCACCGGCGATGACGCGCAGCAGCGCGCCGCCGTCGGGGGTGGTGAGCAGCTGGACCTGACCGCCGCGGATGTCCTGGTAGCGGGGGTCCATCATCTTGTCCTTGGCGGGCAGGTTCACCCACAGCTGGAGGCCGTGGAAGAGCCCGCCGGACTGGACGAGGGACTCCGGCGGCGCCTCGATGTGCAGCAGGCCGGAGCCCGCCGTCATCCACTGGGTGTCGCCGTTCTGGATGGTGCCGCCGCCACCGTTGGAGTCCTGGTGGATGAAGGTGCCGTCGATCAGGTACGTAACGGTCTCGAACCCGCGGTGGGGGTGCCAGGGGGTGCCCTTGGGCTCGCCCGCCTCGTACTCCACCTCGCCCATCTGGTCCATCATGATGAACGGGTCGAGGTGCTTGTAGTTGATCCCCGCGAAGGCCCGGCGGACCGGGAAGCCCTCACCCTCGAAGCCGCTCGGCGCGGTGGTCACGGCGAGCACGGGGCGCGCCACGGCGTCGGCCGGCGCCACCACTCGGGGCAGGGTCAGCGGGTTCTCGACGGTCACTGCAGGCATGGTCGGTACCTCCTTGTGCGCTCACTTTAGTTGAACGTAGAACTTTCTGCCACCTGGAACGACCGAAGCCCGGAGGGAATTCCCTCCGGGCTTCAGGGGTGGCTAGAAGTGATCCACGGACTACGAGACGGGCCCCGTAAGGGGCGCGGGGAACTGCGCGACCGGCCACGACGGCCCCGCGGCGAAAATCAAAGCCAGGGGGCAAGGCCGAAGGCCGAGCACCAGGAACCCGTCAGGCCTCAGCCATACATGCGGCGCATGGCGAAGTCGACCATCTGCTCCACGGCCTTCGCGTCGAAGACCATGCGGTGCTCGCCCTCCATGTCCAGGACGAAGCCGTACCCCGTCGGCAGCAGGTCGATGACCTCCGCGCCGGTGATCACGAAGTACTTGGAGTCCTTGCCCGCGTACCGGCGCAGCTCCTTGAGGGAGGTGAACATCGGGATCACGGGCTGCTGGGTGTTGTGCAGCGCGAGGAAGCCGGGGTTGTCGCCCCGGGGGCAGTAGACCTTGGAGGTCGCGAACGCCTGCTGGAAGTCCTCCGCCGACATCGAGCCGGTGGTGAAGGCGCGCACCGCGTCCGCCAGGGACGGGGGCGAGGGCTCGGGGTAGAGCGGGGGCTGCTGGCCGTACCCGCCGGGCATGCCCTGGGACTGCTGCTGTTGCGGCGGCGGCTGCGCCCCCGGCGGTGCGTACTGCTGCTGGGCGCCGGGGTTCTGGCCGTATCCGTACATGCCCGCAAGAGTACTGAGTCACAGATGACCCATTAGGGGTTGCTTCTTATTACCGACGGGTAGCATCATCGTAGGCGCTTGCTGATACTCATCCCTTTCCTGCTTACGGAGCCTTCGCCATGGGCCACTACAAGTCGAATCTCCGCGACATCGAGTTCAACCTCTTCGAGGTGCTCGGCCGCGACAAGCTGTACGGCACCGGCCCGTTCGCGGAGATGGACGTCGACACCGCCAAGAGCATCCTCGACGAGCTGCGCCGCCTCGCGGAGAACGAGCTGGCCGAGTCCTACGAGGACGCCGACCGCAACCCGCCGGTCTTCGACCCGGCGACCAACACCGCCCCGGTCCCCGCGACGTTCAAGAAGAGCTACCAGGCCTTCATGGACTCCGAGTACTGGCGCCTCGGCCTGCCCGAGGAGATCGGCGGCACCACCTCGCCGCGCTCCCTGATCTGGGGCTACGCGGAGCTGCTGCTCGGCGCCAACCCGGCCGTGTGGATGTACTCCTCCGGCCCGGCCTTCGCCGGCATCCTCTTCGAGGAGGGCAACGAGGCGCAGAAGAAGGTCGCCGCCATCGCCGTCGAGAAGCAGTGGGGCTCGACGATGGTCCTCACCGAGCCCGACGCGGGCTCGGACGTCGGCGCGGGCCGCACCAAGGCCGTGCAGCAGGAGGACGGCTCCTGGCACATCGAGGGCGTGAAGCGCTTCATCACGTCCGGCGAGCACGACATGTCGGAGAACATCCTCCACTATGTCCTCGCCCGCCCCGAGGGCCACGGCCCCGGCACCAAGGGCCTCTCCCTCTTCCTCGTACCGAAGTACGAGTTCGACTGGGAGACCGGCGAGCTGGGCGAGCGCAACGGCGCGTACGCGACGAACGTCGAGCACAAGATGGGCCTCAAGGCCTCCAACACGTGCGAGATGACCTTCGGCGACCAGCACCCCGCCAAGGGCTGGCTGATCGGCGACAAGCACGACGGCATCCGCCAGATGTTCCGCATCATCGAGTTCGCCCGCATGATGGTCGGCACGAAGGCGATCGCGGCGCTCTCCACGGGCTACCTGAACGCCCTGGAGTACGCCAAGGAGCGCGTGCAGGGCCCCGACCTCGCGCAGTTCATGGACAAGACCGCGCCGAAGGTGACGATCACCCACCACCCGGACGTGCGCCGCTCGCTGATGACGCAGAAGGCGTACGCGGAGGGCATGCGCGCGCTCGTGCTGCACACCGCGGCGGTCCAGGACGACATCCAGGTCAAGGAGGCCGCCGGCGAGGACGCGTCCGCGCTGCACGCCCTCAACGACCTGCTCCTGCCCATCGTGAAGGGCTACGGCTCGGAGAAGTCGTACGAGCAGCTGGCGCAGTCGCTCCAGACGTTCGGCGGCTCGGGGTACCTCCAGGAGTACCCGATCGAGCAGTACATCCGGGACGCCAAGATCGACACCCTCTACGAGGGCACCACCGCGATCCAGGGCCAGGACTACTTCTTCCGGAAGATCGTCCGCAACCAGGGCGCCGCGCTCAACGGCCTCGCCGAGGAGATCAAGAAGTTCCTCGCGGTCGGCACGGGCGGCGAGGCCCTCGCCGGCGCCCGCGAGGAGCTGGCCAAGGCCGCGGTCGAGCTGGAGGCCATCGTCGGCGTCATGCTGACCGACCTCGCGGCGACCGAGAAGGACGTGAAGTCCATCTACAAGGTGGGCCTGAACACCACGCGTCTGCTGATGGCCTCGGGCGACGTCGTCGTCGGCTACCTGCTGCTGCGCGGTGCCGCCGTCGCCGCCGAGAAGCTGGAGACCGCCTCCGCCAAGGACAAGGCGTTCTACGAGGGCAAGATCGCCGCGGCCAAGTTCTTCGCCGTGAACGTCCTCCCGGGCGTCGCGAACGAGCGCAGGCTCGCCGAGGCCGTGGACCTGGACCTGATGGAGCTGGACGAGGCCGCGTTCTAGTCCGACGACGGGGCCCACGAGGGCCCCTCCCGCACCACACCACGATGCCGCCACCCGGTCCTGCCGGGTGGCGGCATCGTGGTACTCACGGGGGCCGGTCCTGCGGGGGCCGCCCCACAACACCGCCGTGCTCCCGGCCGTTCCGTGCTGCCCCCGGGCAGGCGTGCGCTGGGGGCGCGCGGAGCGGTGGGAACGCTGGGATGGCCGGACGGCGGCGCCATTAGGCTGACGGCATGCGCACATCCTCCGGCCCCTTCGACCGCGGCCACACCGAAGACCTCATGTCCTTCCTGGCGGCGAGCCCCTCGCCGTACCACGCCGTGGCGAGCGCCGCCGAGCGGCTGGAGAAGGCCGGGTTCCGGCAGGTCGAGGAGACCGACGCCTGGGACGGCACGGCCGGCGGGAAGTACGTCCTGCGGGGCGGCGCCATCGTCGCCTGGTACGTCCCCGAGGGCGCCGCCGCGCACACCCCCTTCCGCATCGTCGGCGCGCACACCGACTCCCCGAACCTGCGCGTGAAGCCGCGGCCCGACGCCGGCGCCCACGGCTGGCGCCAGGTAGCCGTCGAGATCTACGGCGGCCCGCTGCTCAACTCCTGGCTCGACCGGGACCTCGGCCTCGCCGGCCGCCTCACCCTGCGCGACGGCACCTCGCGGCTCGTGAACGTCGACCGGCCGCTGCTGCGCGTCCCCCAGCTCGCCATCCACATGGACCGCTCGGTCCACACCGACGGGCTCAAGCTGGACAAGCAGAAGCACATGCAGCCCATCTGGGGCCTGGGCGACGACGTCCACGAGGGCGACCTCATCCGCTTCCTGGAGGAGGAGAGCGGCCTCGACGAGGGCGACGTCACCGGCTGGGACCTGATGACGTACGCCATCGAGCCGCCCGCCTTCCTCGGCCGCGACCGCGAGCTGGTCGCGGGCCCCCGCATGGACAACCTCCTGTCCGTGCACTCCGCGACCGCCGCCCTCGCCGCCGTCGCCGGCCGGGACGACCTCCCCTACATCCCCGTGCTCGCCGCCTTCGACCACGAGGAGAACGGCTCGCAGTCCGACACCGGCGCCGACGGCCCGCTGCTGGGCGGCGTCCTGGAGCGGTCCGTGTTCGCGCGCGGCGGCTCCTACGAGGACCGGGCCCGCGCCTTCGCCGGGACCGTCTGCCTCTCCTCCGACACCGGCCACGCCGTCCACCCCAACTACGCCGAGCGCCACGACCCGACGCACCACCCGCGCGCCAACGGCGGCCCGATCCTCAAGGTGAACGTCAACAACCGCTACGCCACGGACGGTTCGGGGCGCGCGGTGTTCGCCGCGGCCTGCGAGAAGGCGGGCGTGCCCTTCCAGTCGTTCGTCTCCAACAACGCGATGCCGTGCGGCACGACGATCGGCCCGATCACGGCGGCGCGGCACGGCATCAAGACCGTCGACATCGGCGTCGCGATCCTGTCCATGCACAGCGTCCGCGAGCTGTGCGGCGCGGACGACCCGCACATGCTGGCCAACGCGCTGGTGGCGTTCCTGGAGGGCTGAGGCCCTCCTCATTCCGCCCTGTGTGGCTGCGAGGTGCCCGGGTACTCGGGCACCTCGCAGCCACTACCTCAAGGAGGCGGTCTCCATGGGCCTGGGCGGATGCATCATCCTCATCGCCGTCGGCGCCATCCTGGCCTTCGCCACCGACTGGAAGACGGAAGGCCTCAACGTCACCGTCGCCGGGCTCGTCATGATGGCGGTCGGCATCATCGGGGTCGCCGCATTCACCAGCATCGCGCGGCGCAGGCGGGCGGTCCCGCCGGTCCAGACGACGGTGGTCGAGCCCGACCGCGACCGCCACGACTACTGACCCGCCGGGGCACCACCGGCCCGCCGGCGCACTGCCGACCCCCCGGGGCAGCGGGTCTGCCCCGGGGTCTGCCCTGCCGACGGGTGCCGCGCGAGGGCCGCGGCCCTATCCTCGATCCCTGTCGCATACACGTAGTACGCGCGGACACGTGGTCCGACCCGGGCACGTGGCACGCGCCGACAGGTGACGAAGGGGATGAAGCCGGGTGGAGTTCCGCCTGCTCGGGCCGGTGTCGGTCGCCGGGGGCAGCGGAACGGTTCCCCTGGGCCCCGCCAAACGCCGCAGCCTGCTCGCCGCGCTGCTGCTGCGCGCGGGCACGCCCGTCCCGGTGGACGCGCTCACCGAGGCGCTCTGGGACACCGAACCGCCGCTGCACGCCCGCACCGTCATCCAGGGCCACATATCCCGGCTCCGCGCGCTCCTGGCCGACGCGGGGCTCGACGCGTACGGGGTCGAACTCGCCACGCAGGGCCGGGCGTACGCGCTCCAGATGCCGGAGACGCTCCTCGACGCGCACCGCTTCGAGGACCTCGTCAGACTCGCCGGCCGCCAGCGGGACCCCGCCGACGCGGCACTCATGCTCCGCGAGGCGCTGGCGCTGTGGCACGGGCCCGCGCTGACCGGGACGGTGCCGACGGCGCCGCTGCAGGCCGCCGCGGCGGCGCTGGAGGAGACGCGGCTCGTCTCCGTGGAACAGCTGGCCGAGGCGTACGGGCGCCTCGACGAGCACGGACGTGCCGTGCGGCTGCTGCGGGCGCAGGTCGTCGAACACCCCCTGCGGGAGACGCTGGTGGCCGCGCTGGTCTCCGCCCTCTTCCGCGCGGGCCGCCAGTCCGAGGCGCTCGGCCTCTACCACCGGACCCGCCGCCGCCTCGCCGATGACCTCGGCGTCGACCCCGGCAGCGCGCTGCGCGCGGCGTACGAGTCCGTCCTCGCGAGCAGCGGCACCGACCACCCCGCCGTGCCGCCGGGCGGGCGCGGGCGCGTCCCCGCCGCCGCGGCCGTCCCCGCCGTCCCCGCCGTCCCCGCCGCCCCTGCCGTCAGCGGGCGTTCCGCACGGCGCGTGGGGCAGTCCCCGGTGCCGGGCGGCGAGGGCCGGGGCACCCGGCAGGACGGCCTGCCGAGGATGCCGCGGCTCCTGCCACGCGCCCCGAAGGGATTCCTCGGCCGCGCCGCCGAACTGGCCGACCTCGACCGGGCCACGGCCGACGCGAACGCCCCCCTCGCGGTCCTCACCGGCCCCGCCGGCGTGGGGAAGACCGCGCTCGCCGTCCACTGGGCCCACCACCGCGCCCGCCTCCACCCGGACGGACACCTCTTCGCCGACCTCAGGGGCCACGGCGGAGCCGAGCCCGCCGAACCCCACGCCGTCCTGCGGGAGTTCCTGCTCGTCCTCGGCGTCCCCGCGGCCCACGTCCCCACCTCCCCCGACACCGCCGCCGCCCTCTTCCGCACCCTCGTCGCCGACCGCCGCCTCCTCGTCGTCCTCGACAACGCCCGCGACTCCGCCCAGGTCAGGCCCCTGCTCCCGGGCGGCGTCCACTGCACCACCCTGGTCACGAGCCGCTTCCGCCCGGACGGCCTCGTCGCGTCGGACTGGGCCGTGCCCGTCCCGCTCGACGTGCTGGACGAGCGGGACGCGGTCCGGCTCCTCGTCCAGGGCCTCGGCCCCGGGACCGCGGACCCCGCCGCGGCCCGCCGGGTGGCCCGCCTCTGCGACGGACTGCCGCTCGCCCTGCGCATCGCCGCCGCCCGGCTCAGCGACCGGCGGCACTGGACCATGGCCGGCCTCGCCGCCGAACTCGCCGACGAGCAGCAGCGGCTGGCCCTGCTGTCCGCCGAGGACACCGGCGTCGCCGCCGCGCTGCACGGCTCCGTGGCACGGCTGCGCGAGGACGACGTCCGCCTGCTCGCCGCGCTCGGCCGGGGGCTCGCGCGGGAGACCGACGCGTACGCCGCCGGGGCGCTCGCGGGCATCCCCGTGGCCGCCGCCCGCGCGGGCCTCGACCGGCTCTCGGCCGCCCACCTGGTGCAGGAGGAGTCGCCGGGGCGCTACGCCCTGCACGATCTCGTCCGCCTCTTCGCCCGCGGCCTCGACGGACGCGACGTTAGTCAGGTGTTAGCGGAACGGCAGCGGCGGGCGGCACCCTGAATCCCGCAAGCCGATGACCACACCCGGCCGTGCCCGACCCCGCACGGCCACCGCACGACGGCGCCCGACCGCGCCGGGGGGACCCACGATGCGCACCGCTCTCCGCAGGACCACCGCTCCGGCGCTCGTCGCCGTCGCGGCGCTCTGCCTGTCGCTGGCCGCCTGTGACGGCGACGACGGCGCGGCGGACGGGGACCGGACGAGGGCCGCGTCCGGCGGTCCGGCCGCGCCGACCGCGTCGCAGGGCCCCACCGGCACCCCGGGCGAGGGCGACTGCCGGCTGGGCCGGATGACGGTCACCCTGGAAGAGACCGGCGGCGCGCTGCCCGCCGTGCTGCTCAAGGCCACCAACAGGAGCGGCGAGGCCTGCACCGTGCACGGCGCCCCGTTCGTCGCCGACACCACCGCGGGCACCGACCTGCGGACCATCGGGAGCCCGCCGCGCTCGGTCGTCCGCGTGGCGCCCGGCCGGTCCGCGTACGCGGCGATCGCCCTGGCCACCGGCGAGGGCGCCGAGGACCACCGCACGAAAACCGTCAACATCACGCTCGCCACCGAGGACGGCGAGGGCACCCGCGGCCACGCCGCGGTGCGCTCCCCCGGCCCCGTCGGCCTCGCGCTGAACACCGACTCGTCGGTCACGTACTGGCACACCACCGCGGCACGGGCCCAGCGGTAGGCCCGGCGGTTCCCAGGCCGCGGCCGGCCCGTGTCGACCACCCCCCAACGTGGCACGGGCCGGCCGCACTCTTGTCCGATGTGTGACGGTACGGGGTGGTCGTGGCGGGTAGTCATGGCGCCATGAGACTTCTCGTACGCGACCGCGTGCTCGGCATCGGCGACGACTACTGGATCGAGGACGACCAGGGCCGCAAGGTCTTCCTCGTCGACGGCAAGGCGATGCGCCTGCGCGACACCTTCGAGCTGAAGGACATGCAGGGGCGCGTCCTCATCGACATCCACGCCAAGATGCTCGCCCTGCGCGACACGATGGTGATCGAGCGCGAGGGCGAACCACTGGCCAGGGTGAAGCGCAAACGGCTCTCCCTGCTGCGCAACCACTACCGCGTGGAGCTGGTCGACGGCACCGAACTGGACGTCAGCGGCAAGATCCTCGACCGCGAGTTCGCCATCGAGTACGACGGGGAACTGCTCGCCGACATCTCGCGCCGCTGGTTCCGCGTGCGCGAGACGTACGGCCTGCACGTCGTGCGCGAGGACGCCGACCCCGCGCTGCTGCTCGCCGTCGCGGTCTGCGTGATCCGGCTCGCGGAGAAGGAGCGCGGCGAGGACTGAACGGCCCGGGGCCCTTCAGCGGCGCGGCGCGGGCGACCCCAGCAGGCGGTCCTTGAGCGCGGGGAACTGCTCCCGGGTGGCCGCGACCTTCGCCGGGTCGAGGTCGACGGTGAGGACCTCGTCGCCGTCGCCCGCCTCCGCGAGCACCTCGCCCCAGGGGTCGACGACGACGCTGTGCCCGGCCTGCGGGACGCCCGCGTGCGTGCCGCCGGTGCCGCACGCCAGGACGTACACCTGGTCCTCGACCGCACGGGCGCGGGCGAGGAGCAGCCAGTGCTCGCGCCGCCGCGCGGGCCAGCCGGCCGGCACCACGAACATCTCGGCGCCCGCGTCGACGAGCCCCCGGAACAGCTCGGGGAAACGCAGGTCGTAGCAGGTCGCGAGGCCCAGGACGGTGTCCGGCGTGCGCACGGTCGCCAGCTCGGAACCGGCCGCCATCAGGACGGCCTCGCCCTTGTCGAAGCCGAAGCGGTGGATCTTGCGGTAGGCGGCGGCGAGTTCACCGTCGGGGGAGAAGACGAGCGAGGTGTTGTAGAGGGGCCCTTCGGGGTCGCGCTCGGGGATCGAGCCCGCGTGCAGCCAGACGCCGGCGTCGCTCGCGGCCTTCGCCATCGCCTCGTACGTCGGGCCCTCCAGCGGCTCGGCCTCGGTCGCGAAGGACTCGTAGCCGAAGGCTCCGGTGGTCCACAGTTCGGGCAGGACGATCAGGCCGGATCCCTCCCGTTCGGCGACTTCGCGCACCAGCGAAGAGACGCGCGACCGACGGGAATTGACCGATTCGCCCTCGTCTACGGCGATCTGGATCAGAGAGGCGCGCACACTACCACCGTCCTGGCATTCGAGCCGTCAACACAGGCCTACGATCGTCACACGAAAGCACTGCCGGGGTGCCTGCGGGCAGCGTAACTTAGCCATTCAGACACCCACCGCCCGCGTACGACCGCCGAGGGGTCCCGTGAGTCTCCATCCCAGCCTGCAAACCTACGCCGACGCCTGGACCCACTCAGTGGAAGCGATATCCGAGCTGGTGTCACCACTGGCCGAGGGAGAGTGGAACTGGGCCACGCCCTGCCCCGGCTGGTCGGTGCGGGACATCGTCTCGCACGTCATCGGCCTGGACTGCGAGATGCTGGGCGACCCCCGCCCGATCCACACGCTGCCCCGCGACCTCTACCACGTGCAGACCGAGGGCCAGCGGTACATGGAGATGCAGGTCGACGTGCGGCGCCACCACACCGCGCCGGAGATGACCTCGGAGCTGGAGTACACGATCATCCGCCGCTCGCGGCAGCTGCGGAACGAGTCACGGGACCCCGACACCAAGCTCCGCGGCCCCCTCGGCACCGAGCAGACCCTCGAACTGGCCATGCGGCTGAGGGCGTTCGACGTCTGGGCCCATGAGCAGGACCTGCGCACCACGCTGCGCAAGCCGGGCAACCTCGACTCCCCCGGCGCGTACGTCGCCCGCGACCTGCTGCTGCTCGGGCTCCCGAAGGTGGTCGCCAAGAAGGCGGGCGCGCCCGCGAACTCGGCGGTCGTCTTCGACGTGAGCGGGCCCGTCGAGTTCCTGCGCACGGTCCGCGTGGACGCCGAGGGCAAGGGCACCGTCGACAACGCGCCCTCGCTGGGCCCGCTCGCCACCATCGCGCTGGACTGGGAGGCGTACTTCCGGCTCGCGTGCGGCCGGATCACGTACGCCTCCGTCGCCGACCGGATCAAGGTCGAGGGCGACCAGGAGCTGGCGGAGGCGATCCTGCGGGAGTTCGCGGTCACGCCGTAGCGTCACGCCGGCACGTGCACCGCCTCGACGCGGCTGGCGACCAGCCGCTCCTGCTCGCGCCGGACCGCGCGGGTCCGCAGCCGCAGGATCTGGCTGAGTCCGAGCAGTTCGAGCACGAAGACCGCGGAGAAGGCGATCCGGTAGTTGTCGCCGGTCGCGTCGAGCAGCACGCCGATCGCGAACAGCGTCGTCATGGAGGCGACGAAGCCGCCCATGTTGGTGATGCCCGACGCCGTGCCCTGGCGCTCCGGCGGGTTGGCGGGCCGCGCGAAGTCGAAGCCGATCATGGACGCGGGGCCGCAGGCGCCGAGCACGGCGCACAGGACGATCAGCAGCCACATCGGGGCGTGGTCGCCGGGGTAGGCGAGGGTGGCGCCCCAGACCGCGGCCGTCGCCCCGATCGTGCCGAGCGCCAGCGGGAGGCGCGCGGCGTGGTGCCGGGCCACGATCTGGCCGTAGACCAGGCCGATCACCATGTTGGACAGCACGACCAGGGTGAGCAGTTCACCGGCCGTCGCGCGCGAGAGTCCCTGCGCCTCGACGAGGAACGGCAGCCCCCACAGCAGCAGGAACACCATCGCGGGGAACTGCGTGGTGAAGTGCACCCACAGCCCGAGCCGGGTGCCGGGCTCCCGCCAGGACAGGGCGATCTGCTTGCGCACGAAGGCCCCTCCGGTGTGCGCCGCCGGCTCCGGCTCATGGCCCTCGGGGTGGTCCTTCAGGAACAGCGCGAGCAGGACGAGGACGACGACACCGCACAGCGCGCTGCCCGCGAACGCCGCGGTCCAGCCGACGGAGTGCAGCAGCCGGGCCAGGACCAGGGTCGAGACGAGGTTGCCCGCCATACCGACGAGCCCCGCGAGCTGGGCGACCAGCGGGCCGCGCCGGGCCGGGAACCAGCGGGTGCCGAGCCGCAGCACGCTGATGAACGTCAGCGCGTCGCCGCAGCCGAGCAGCGCGCGCGAGGCGAGCGCCATCGCGTACGTCGGGGAGAAGGCGAAGCCCAGCTGTCCGACCGTGAAGAGCACCACGCCGATGGTCAGCACCTTCTTGGTGCCGAGGCGGTCGACCATCAGGCCGACGGGTATCTGCATGCCCGCGTACACGAGCAGCTGGAGTATGGAGAAGGTCGACAGCGCGGAGGCGTTGACGTGGAACCGGTCGGCGGCGTCGAGCCCGGCGACGCCGAGGGACGTGCGGAAGATGACGGCCACGAAGTAGACGGCGACGCCGATCGACCAGACGAGGACGGCCTTCCTGCCGCCGGGCGGATCGCCGGGCAGGGAGACGGCGGGGGAGGCGGAGCTCACCGCACCTCACCCCGCGCCAGGTTCTGGAACCAGCCGACGTGCCGGGTGACCACGGCGACCGCCGCGTCCGCGTCGCCCGCGCGGAGCGCGGCGAGGATCTCCTCGTGCTCGGCGAGCGTCTTGGCGATCCGGTCGGGGTGCGAGTGCATCACGGCGACGCCCATCCGCAGCTGCCGGTCGCGCAGCTGGTCGTAGAGGCGCGAGAGGATCTCGTTGCCGCCGCTGCGCACGATCGCCGCGTGGAAGCAGCGGTCGGTGACGGCGGCCGCCGCGAAGTCGCCCGCGGCGGCCTGCGTCCGCTGCTGTTCGAGGAGTTCCGCCAGTCGCTCGATCAGCCCGGCCGGCGCGGGCACCGCCTTGCGCACCGAGTGCGTCTCGACGAGCAGCCGGGTCTCGACGACGTCGGCGATCTCCTGCGCGGAGACGGGCAGCACCAGGGCGCCCTTCTTCGGGTAGAGCCGCAGCAGCCCCTCCACCTCCAGCTTGAGCAGCGCCTCGCGCACCGGTGTGCGGGACACCCCGACGGCCTCGGCGAGCTCGCCCTCGGTGAGCAGCGTGCCGCCCTCGTAGCGGCGCTCCAGGACGGCTTGCTTGACGTGCGCGTAGACCCGCTCGGCGGCGGGCGGCCGCTTGACGGCGGTGAGGGCTGTGGCTGGCATGCGCACAGCATAGATACAACACGTATACGCCGGAGCCCCCGTCCACATTGCGGGCACTTTTCGCGTACTCCGGCACATCCATTCACCCCCCTCACTCGTCTTATGTGTGAGCGGCACCCTCATGTCGCCGCAGCCCAGGGGCATTTGGAGCATTAATCTTGAAAACCGGCATCAAGGGCGTACGTCGCGCATCGGCCGTCATCGTCACCGCGAGCGCGATACTGGCCGGCGGCGTCCTCACCACCCCGGCCCACGCGGCCGCACCGCCGAAGCCGTCGATCACCGCCAAGGGCGGGTTCGTCATGAACAACGGCAGCGGCAAGACCCTCTTCACCAAGTCCGCGGACACCCGCCGGTCCACCGGCTCCACGACGAAGATAATGACGGCGCGCGTGGTGCTCGGCCAGCGGAACCTGAACCTGGACTCCAAGGTCACGGTCCAGAAGGCCTACAGCGACTACATCGTCAGGAACACCGCGTCGTCGGCGCGCCTGATCGTCGGCGACAAGGTCACCGTCCGTCAGCTCCTGTACGGGCTGATGCTTCCCTCGGGCTGCGACGCGGCGTACGCGCTCGCGGACAAGTTCGGCAAGGGGTCCACCCGCGCCGCCCGCGTGAAGAACTTCATCGGCCAGATGAACACGACGGCCAAGAACCTCAACCTGAAGAACACGCACTTCGACTCGTTCGACGGCATCGGCAACGGCAAGAACTACTCGACGCCGCGCGACCTGACGAAGCTCGCGAGCAACACGATGAAGTACTCCACGTTCCGCACGGTCGTGAAGACGAAGTCGACGAAGCAGAAGGTCACGACGAAGAGCGGCGGCTACCGCTACATGTCGTGGTCGAACACGAACGGCCTGCTCGGCACCTACCGCGGCGCCATCGGCGTGAAGACCGGCTCCGGCCCCGAGGCCAAGTACTGCCTCGTCTTCGCGGCGACCCGCAACGGCAAGACCGTCATCGGCACCGTCCTGACCTCCTCCTCCGCGGCCAACCGCACCACGGACGCGAAGAAGCTGATGGACTACGGCTTCAAGGTCGCCTGACCCGACGCCCACGACAGGAGGGGCCCACCGCACAGCGCGGTGGGCCCCTCCTTCCGTCGTACGGAGTGCGACTACGCCCAGGTCATGAGCCGCTTCGGCTGCTCAAGAACGGCCGCCACGTCGGCGAGCACCTTGGAGCCGAGCTCCCCGTCCACCAGGCGGTGGTCGAAGGAGAGCGCGAGCGTCGTCACCTGGCGCGGCTTGACCTTGCCCTTGTGGACCCACGGCTGGAGCTTGATCGCGCCGACCGCGAGGATCGCGGACTCGCCGGGATTGAGGATCGGCGTGCCCGTGTCGACGCCGAAGACGCCGACGTTCGTGATCGTGACCGTGCCGCCCTGCATGGCGGCGGGCGAGGTCTTGCCCGCGCGGGCCGTGGAGACCAGCTCACCGAGCGACTCGGCCAGTTCGGGCAGGGTCTTGTCGTGCGCGTCCTTGATGTTCGGCACGATCAGACCGCGCGGGGTGGCCGCGGCGATGCCCAGGTTCACGTAGTGCTTCTGGACGATCTCCTGGTTCGGCTCGTCCCAGGCGGCGTTGACGTCGGGGTTCCGCTTGATCGCCACGAGCAGGGCCTTGGAGATGAGCAGCAGCGGATTGACCCGCAGCCCCTCGAAGGCCTTGTCCTGCTTGAGCTCCTCGACCAGCTTCATCGTCCGCGTCACGTCGACCGTCACGAACTCCGTGACGTGCGGCGCCGTGAACGCCGAGCCGATCATCGCCTGCGCGGTGGCCTTGCGGACGCCCTTGACCGGGATGCGGGTCTCGCGGCCGTCCGTGCTCACCACGGGGGCGGGCGCGGAGACCGGGGCGGCGGCCGGCGCGGGCGCCTCGGTCACCACCGGCTCCGGCTGCGGGGCCGGGGCCACCGCCGCGTGCACGTCCTCGCGCGTGATGATCCCGTCGGGCCCGGACGGGGTGACCGTCGCGAGGTCCACGCCGAGGTCCTTGGCGAGCTTGCGCACCGGCGGCTTGGCGAGCGGGCGGGTGCCGTTGCCCGCGGGCTGGACCGCAGAGGGCTGGACCGCGGGGGCGCTCGTGCCGTTCAGCTCGGCCTGGACCGCTGCCGCGTAGTACGTCCCGGCGGGCGGCTGGTCGGCCTGCTCCGGCACGGACGTCTTGCGCGCGCGCCGCTTCGTCGAGGACTCGGCGACCCCGTACCCCACGAGGACGGGCTGGCGGCCCTCCCGGGCGGGCTCCTCCGCGGGCGCGGCGGGCTCGGCGGCGGGGGCCGCGGCCTCCTCGGCGGGGGCCGCGTCCGCGGGGGCGGCCCCACCGGACACGTCGACCGCGATGATCACCTGGCCGACGTCGACCGTGGTGCCCTCCGGGAACCGGAGCTCACGGACGACGCCGTTGAACGGAATGGGCAGTTCGACGGCCGCCTTGGCCGTCTCGACCTCGCACACGACCTGGCCGTCGGTGACCGTGTCACCGGGCTGGACGTACCACTTGAGGATCTCCGCCTCGGTGAGCCCTTCGCCCACGTCCGGCATCTTGAACTCGGCAAGAGCGGTGTCAGTCATCGTCGTCACGACCCTCTCCCTCAGTACGCCAGCGAGCGGTCGACGGCGTCGAGCACCCGGTCCAGACCCGGGAGGTACTCCTCCTCCAGGCGCGCCGGCGGATACGGCGCGTGATAGCCGCCGACCCGCAGCACGGGGGCCTCCAGGTGGTAGAAGCAGCGCTCGGTGATACGCGCCGCGATCTCCGCGCCCGTGCCCAGGAAGACCGGGGCCTCGTGGACCACGACCAGGCGGCGGGTCTTCTCCACCGAGGACTGCACCGCGTCGAAGTCGATCGGCGACATCGAGCGCAGGTCCAGGACCTCCAGGGACTTGCCCTCCTCCTCGGCGGCCGCGGCGGCCTCCAGGCAGACCTTCACCATCGGGCCGTACGCCGCGAGGGTCAGGTCGCTGCCCTCGCGGGCGACGACGGCCTTGTGCAGGGGGCCGGGGATGGCGTCCTTGTCGACCTCGCCCTTGTCCCAGTAGCGCCGCTTCGGCTCGAAGAAGATCACCGGGTCGTCGCTCTGGATGGCCTGCTGCATCATCCAGTAGGCGTCGGCCGAGTTCGAGGGAGAGACCACCTTGAGGCCCGCGACGTGCGCGAACAGCGTCTCGGGCGACTCGCTGTGGTGCTCGACGGCGCCGATGCCGCCGCCGTAGGGAATGCGGATGACGACCGGCATCTTGATCTTGCCGAGCGCGCGGGCGTGCATCTTCGCGAGCTGCGTGACGATCTGGTCGTACGCCGGGAAGACGAAGCCGTCGAACTGGATCTCCACCACCGGGCGGTAGCCCCGCAGGGCCAGGCCGATGGCGGTGCCGACGATGCCCGACTCGGCGAGCGGGGTGTCGATGACCCGGTCCTCGCCGAAGTCCTTCTGGAGCCCGTCCGTCACCCGGAAGACGCCGCCGAGCTTGCCGACGTCCTCACCCATGATCAGGACCTTGGGGTCGGTCTCCAGCGCGGTGCGCAGCGATTCGTTGATCGCCTTGGCGATGGGAAGCTTCTGGACAGCCATGGTTACTTGACCTCCCCGTCGGCGAACGAGGCCTGGTAGGCGGCGAACTGGGCCCGCTCCTCGTCGACGAGCGCGTGCCCGTCCGCGTAGACATTCTCGAAGATCGCCATCAGATCCGGATCCGGCATCGCCCGCACCACCTCTCGCACTCGCTTGCCCAACGCTTCGCTCTCGTCCTCGAGTTCCGCGAAGAATCCCTCATCCGCGTGACCTTCGGACTCCAGGTACGCCCGGAGCCGCAGGATCGGGTCCTTGGCCTCCCAGGCCTCCCGCTCCTCGTCCCTGCGGTACTTGGTGGGGTCGTCGGAGGTGGTGTGCGCGCCCATGCGGTAGGTGAACGCCTCGATGAGCGCGGGGCCCTCGCCCGAACGCGCCCGCTCCAGCGCCCACTTGGTGACGGCGAGCACGGCGAGCACGTCGTTGCCGTCGACCCGCACGCCCGGGAAGCCGTAGCCCTGCGCGCGCTGGAAGAGCGGCACCCGGGTCTGGCGCTCGGTGGGCTCGGAGATCGCCCACTGGTTGTTCTGGCAGAAGAACACGACCGGCGCGTTGTAGACCGCGGAGAAGGTGAACGACTCGGCCACGTCGCCCTGGCTGGAGGCACCGTCCCCGAAGTACGCGATCACGGCCGAGTCCGCGCCGTCCTTGGCCACGCCCATCGCGTAGCCGGTGGCGTGCAGGGTCTGCGAGCCGATGACGATCGTGTACAGGTGGAAGTTGTTGCTGTTCGGGTCCCAGCCGCCGTTGTTCACGCCGCGGAACATGCCGAGCAGGTTCGTCGGGTCCACCCCGCGGCACCAGGCGACGCCGTGCTCGCGGTAGGTGGGGAAGACGTAGTCGTCGTCGCGGGTGGCCCGGCCGGAGCCGATCTGGGCGGCCTCCTGGCCGAGCAGCGAGGCCCACAGGCCCAGCTCGCCCTGGCGCTGGAGGGCGGTGGCCTCGGCGTCGAAGCGGCGGGTGAGGACCATGTCGCGGTAGAGCCCGCGCAGTTCCTCGGCGGTGATGTCGGCGACGTACGCGTCGTACTCCGCGTTCTTGACCCGCTTGCCCTCGGGGGTCAGCAGCTGTACGAGTGCGGGCTCCGTGCTCTTCTGCGGCGCGGCCTTCTTGGCGCTTGCGCGCTTGCCGCCGCTCGTACTGCTACGGCGCGGTTTGCGCGCGGCGGTGCTCTCCACGGTCACGTGTGCTCCTCCGTCGGTCCGGCCCCCGGGGGTTACCGGGTAAGCCAGTGCGGCTCGCCTGGTCCGTGCCCGCGCACGGGGTGGGTGCGTTTCGGCCGGGAACAGGCGTGACAGGTGTCCCGGCGAACGCCCTGCACAAAGCACGTTACCCAGTGCTTCCCATTTCTGTGAAACCCCATCTGACCTGCGAATTTGCTTGGAAATCCAAGTACCTGACTGCTTGGATTTCCGAGTAAATCGAGAAAGTCGGGAACAGTTCCTGGTCACAGCACTGATCACAGCCTGGCAGGGGGCCGGAACACCGGCACGTTATCCCGGCCACCCCGGGCACGGGAAGGGTTCCGCTCAGGCACTCAAAGAGATCGTGTGTGAGACTGGCTCTGTGCGCGATGACGGAAAAATTACGGTTTTTCTCCTCGACGACCACGAGGTGGTCCGGCGTGGAGTCCATGAGCTGCTGTCCGTGGAGGCCGACATCGAGGTCGTCGGCGAGGCCGGCACCGCGGCGGACGCCCTGGTCAGGATCCCCGCGACCCGGCCGGACGTGGCCGTGCTCGACGTGCGGCTGCCGGACGGCAGCGGTGTCGAGGTGTGCCGCGAGATCCGCTCGCAGAACGAGGACATCAAGTGCCTGATGCTCACCTCGTTCGCCGACGACGAGGCGCTCTTCGACGCGATCATGGCCGGGGCCTCCGGCTATGTCCTCAAGGCCATCCGCGGCAATGAACTCCTCACGGCCGTGCGGGACGTGGCCGCCGGCAAGTCCCTGCTCGACCCCGTCGCCACGGCCCGGGTCCTGGAGCGGCTGCGCGACGGCAACAACGCCAAGGGCGACGACCGCCTGGCCAACCTCACCGACCAGGAGCGGAAGATCCTCGACCTGATCGGCGAGGGCCTGACCAACCGCGTGATCGGCGAGCGGCTGCACCTGGCGGAGAAGACGATCAAGAACTACGTCTCCAGCCTGCTCTCCAAGCTGGGCATGGAGCGCCGCTCGCAGGCCGCCGCGTACGTGGCGCGCATGCAGGCGGAGCGGCAGCACTGAGTCCGGAGGCGGGAGCGCGGCGCTGAGCCGCGAAGCGGGGCACCGGGGACGGGGCGGGTTCATGTCAGGAGTGGTCTAGGCCTGTGGGACTTACGTCCCCGTCTTCTGGGGGCGGGATCCCCTTTCCCGACGCCCCGTCGATGAACCAAGGTGGGTGCCATGCCCTCCGACGAACAGCTCGCCTTCGAACTGCTCAGCCGCACCGACTACGGCAGAGTGGCGACCAGCATGCGGGCGCTGCCCTTCCTCGCGGCGGCCCGTCACATCGTCGTCGACGGGAAGATCCTGCTGCGCATGCACAAGGGATACGGCTACCACCAGGCCTGCGTCGGCAGCGTCGTCGCGTA
Source organism: Streptomyces sp. NPDC052114 (assembly GCF_040680155.1). Classification (NCBI taxonomy): domain Bacteria; kingdom Bacillati; phylum Actinomycetota; class Actinomycetes; order Kitasatosporales; family Streptomycetaceae; genus Streptomyces; species Streptomyces sp. NPDC052114. The sequence goes on from NZ_JBFAWC010000007.1 coordinate 81,885, forward strand.
CGGCGCGGACAACCTCAACGTGGCGAGCGCCCGCGACGGCCAGTGGACCGTCCAGCTCGTCGGCGTCTGCGAGGCGGTCGAGCCGACCACCGCGGAGCTGGAGCTCTTCGGTCCGGGCCCGCACTTCGTGGACGGCGAGCTCTTCGACCCGGTCTACCTGCGGATAGAGCCGCAGTTCGCCACGGTCCACACGCTGCGGGCGGGCCACGACCGCGCGTTGCAGCACATCCTGTAGCGCCCGTGACCGCGCGCCGCGGCACATTCTGTAGCGCCCGGCGTACGGGCGTACGCACGCGCTGACGCACGCCTCCGCGCGCCCACGGGGGGCGCTACGCCCCGTCGCCGCCCCCGGCGCCCGCCGCGTCCCCGCCCTCGCCGCCGTCCGTCGGCTCGGTCGGGTCCGTGGGCTCCCCCGTGGCGGGGTCCGTCGGGTCGTCCGTCGGCTCCTGCGTGGTCGGGTCCGTCGTGGGCGTCGTCGGGTCCCCGGTCGGCGTCGTCGGCCCCGTGGTCGGGTTCGTCGGGCCCTGGGTGCGGCTCGGCGGCGGGTTGTAGTCCGTCTCGCCGCCGGTGCCCTCCTCGGGCTCCGTCGTGTCGTCCGAGGTCTCCTCGTCCGCGCTCTCGCTCGGCTCCTTGGACTGCGACTGCTTGGTCGCCGGGGTCTTCGGGGTGTCCTTGTCGTTCTTCTTGTCGCTCGCCGTCAGCGCGAACGTGACGCCCACCGCGATCGCGATCACCGCGAGCACGGCGAAGATCCACATCTTGCCGCGGCCGCTCCGGCCGCCGCCGTGGCCGCCCTCGAAGCCGCCGTCGTCGCCGCCCCGCGTGGGCAGCATCGGGCTCGGGATCTGCGCGGTCCCGGAGTCCGGGTGCCCCATCGCCGCGGTGCCGGCGACGCCCATCGCCGGGGTGCTGCCGCCCTCGTGCATCTCGACGGGGCCGGTGTTCCAGGTGCCCGTGTGGCTGCCCTGGTCGTGCAGCATCTGCAGCCCGTACTGGACGAGTCCGCGCATCTCCTCGGCCGTCTGGAACCGGTCGTCCGGGTCCTTGGCGAGGGAGCGCATGACGAGCCCGTCCAGCTCCGGCGGCGCCGCGTCGGAGACCTCGGAGGGCGGCACTGCCTGGTCCTGGACGTGCTGGTAGACCACGGAGAGCGGCGTCTCACCGGTGAACGGGGGCCGCAGCGCGAGCAGTTCGTAGAGCAGACAGCCGGTCGCGTAGAGGTCGGAGCGGTGGTCGACGGCCTTGCCGAGCGCCTGCTCCGGCGACAGGTACTGGGGCGTACCCATGACCATGCCGGTCTGCGTCATCGTCGACTGCGCGCCGTGCAGGGCGCGCGCGATGCCGAAGTCCATCACCTTCACCGCGCCGGTGTTGGTGATGATCACGTTCGCGGGCTTGATGTCGCGGTGCACGATGCCGTGCTGGTGCGAATAGGCCAGGGCCTCCAGGACGCCCGACACGATGATGAGCGCCTGCTCCGGACCCGGCGCCTCCGCGTTGATCAGCAGATCGCGGATCGTCCGGCCCTCGACGATCTCCATGACGATGTACGGCACGACGTTCGGTCCGACGACGTCTTCACCGGAGTCGTACACCGCCACCACAGCGTGATGGTTGAGACCCGCGACGGACTGTGCCTCACGCGTGAAACGGGCCTTGGAGACGGGGTCCTCGGCGAGGTCGGAACGGAGGAGCTTGACCGCCACCGTGCGCCCGAGGCGCACGTCCTCGGCCGCGAAGACCTCGGCCATGCCGCCCCGGCCGAGTCTGTGGGTCAGCCGGTATCGGCCGTCTCCGACAAGCCCGCCATTGCCCCACAACTCAGGCGCGTCTGACATACCGCCGCCAGTCGCCTCGGGGTCGGACGGGCCCTGAGCGCGCTGCGTCTGTGCCATCAGTCCTCGCCGTCGTTTCTGGTCGTGGTACTTGGTACTGAGTACGTCGCGGTAATACGGGGTACTCCGTCGGGCCACGCTACAGCCTTCACACCACCCCCCGGTTCGAGGTGGACCGCACATCAAAGCCTTCGTGGGGTCCCGCGCGCAAACTTGTAACGCTTCCGAGACGCTTCTTGCGCGTACGGTCACGGAACGGGCACCGAGCTTGACGCGTCATCGTCCTCGGGCAGACTTGGCCTGGAATAGCGGGTAATTCGATCACCAGCCGCGGAGCCGTCCGGCCACCGCGCCGATGGGGGACGCACGAGATGAGCAGCCAGGACGGCGCACAGGGGCGGTACGCGGGGCGTTCGCTGGCCGGTGGCCGCTACCAACTGCGCGATCTGCTCGGCGAGGGCGGCATGGCGTCGGTGCACCTCGCCTACGACAGCGTGCTCGACCGCCAGGTCGCCATCAAGACCTTGCACTCCGAACTCGGCCGCGAGCAGTCCTTCCGCGAACGCTTCCGCCGCGAGGCCCAGTCGGTGGCGAAGCTCACGCACACCAACATCGTGTCGGTCTTCGACACCGGCGAGGACGCCCTCGACGGCACGACGATGCCGTACATCGTCATGGAGTACGTCGAGGGCAAGCCGCTCGGCTCGGTGCTCGACGCCGCCGTCTCGCAGCACGGCGCGATGCCCACCGACCAGGCGCTGAAGATCACCGCCGATGTGCTCGCGGCCCTGGAGATCAGCCACGAGATGGGCCTGGTCCACCGCGACATCAAGCCCGGCAACGTGATGATGACCAAGCGCAACGTCGTGAAGGTCATGGACTTCGGCATCGCCCGCGCCATGCAGTCCGGCGTCACCTCCATGACGCAGACCGGCATGGTCGTCGGCACCCCGCAGTACCTCTCGCCGGAGCAGGCCCTGGGCCGCGGCGTCGACGCGCGCTCCGACCTCTACTCGGTCGGCATCATGCTCTTCCAGCTGGTCACCGGCCGGCTGCCCTTCGAGGCTGACTCGCCGCTGGCGATCGCGTACGCCCACGTCCAGGAGGAGCCCGTCGCGCCCTCCTCGATCAACCGGTCGCTGCCGCCCGCGATCGACGCGCTCGTCGCCCGCGCGCTCAAGAAGAACCCGAACGAGCGCTTCCCGACCGCCGAGTCCATGCGCGACGAGTGCCTGCGCGTCGCCCAGTCCTTCCAGGCCGCGGCCCCCAGCATCGTGCCGGGCGCCCAGACGGCGAGCGGCGCGGGCGTCGGCTCCGCGGTCTTCCCGCCGGTCGACACCTCGATGCCGCAGAGCGGCAGCGTGCAGACCCCGTACCAGCCGGGTCCCTACGGCCCGCCGACCCCGGCCCCGACGCCGGGCTACGGCTACCCGCCCCAGCAGAGCGGCTACCAGACCCCGCCGCCCACCAACGCGTACGCCCCGCAGCAGGCGCAGACCCCGCCGCCGTACAACCTCTCGCCGCAGCCCGCCACGGTCTCGGCGTCGTCGGGCGGCTCGGGCGGCTCGGGCGGCGGCAAGCGGAACATGCCGGTCATCGTCGGCTCGATCGTCGTCGCGCTGCTCGCCATCGGCGGCCTGATCACCGCGATCTCGATGAACGGCAACGACGACGGCGGCAAGGAAGGCTCCGACGACAAGTCGAAGCAGCCGGTCGCGGGGCACAAGGGGCCCGAGCGCGGCAACGTCATCGAGACGGAGAAGTGCACCGACCCGGAGCCGGGCTACAACGACGAGAACAAGATCAAGGCTCCCGACTTCACCTTCAAGGACTGGAAGTCGGTGCTGTCCTGCCTCCAGGCGGCCGGCTGGAGCTACGACAAGCGGCAGATCGACGAGAACGCCTACGGCGAGGACACCGTCATGCGGCAGACGCCGAAGGAGGGCACGGAGATCGACCCGAAGAACGTGGACATCCAGTTCGACGTCTCCACGGGCGACCCGGCCTGATTCTCCGAGAACCCTGAGTCCCTGAGTCCCTGAGTCCCTGAGGACACGGCGAGGGGCCCGGTACGCAGTACGCGTACCGGGCCCCTCGCCGTGCTTCTCGCCCTGGAGGGCCAGAGGTCTCCGTGTCCTCGCCCTGGAGGGCTAGAGGTAGGGACCTCCCGAGCGGCCCGCGATGCCGCCCTCCTCGGCCTCCTCGCCGCCCACACCGGGCGGCAGCGCCCGGCGCATCTGCTCCAGCTGTGCCCGCGCCGCCATCTGCTGCGCGAACAGCGTCGTCTGGATCCCGTGGAAGAGGCCTTCCAGCCAGCCGACCAACTGGGCCTGCGCGATGCGCAGTTCCGCGTCGCTCGGCGTGGTGTCGTCCGTGAAGGGAAGGGAGAGCCGCTCCAGCTCCTCGACCAGCTCGGGGGCCAGGCCGTCCTCCAGCTCCTTGACCGAGCTGGCGTGGATCTCCTTGAGGCGGACCCGGCTCGCCTCGTCGAGAGGAGCCGCGCGCACCTCCTCGAGCAGCTGCTTGATCATGCTGCCGATACGCATGACCTTGGCCGGCTGTTCGACCATCTCCGTCACCGGGACCTCGCGGGATTCATCGTCTCCGCCGCCACCGAGCGCCATTCCGTCCTGGCCCACGACCAGGACCTGCGGGCTCTCCGGCGACCGTTCGTTCCTCGGCATCTCCATGCCGCCATTCTCTCGTACCCGTACGTCACACATCGGTGGTGCCCCCATCCGGCACTGATCCACCCTCAGCCGCGGCGCAGTCTGAGCCCGAGGAAGCCGAGGCCGAGGCCGATGAGGACCAGTCCGCCGCCGAGCGGCAGGACGCGGGGGACGGGGAGCACGGGCCCGCCGGGCGGCGGATCCATCGCCTCGGACGCGACGTCGTGCCGCGCGGCGGGGGTCGGCTCCGGCCGCCGCGGGGGCGGGGTGACCTGGGGCGTCGGGGCGGGGGTGTGCGCCGACGGGAGCGGGAGCGCGGGCAGGCTCTCGGCGCGGCCCGGCCGGTGGCGCCCCTCACCCGGGCGGCTGCCGGCCCGGGACGTCTCGTCGACGGTGGTCACGGGCTTCTTGGGGGGCGACACGGCGGCGTACGAGACGAGATCGGGGACGACCGCCGCCAGCACCGCGAGCAGCGCCGCGAGGGCGAGGACCAGCCGCCTCGACCGGGAAAGAGTCACCGCACAGGCCCCCTCCCGCTATCGGGTCACCAAGATCAAGACGAATGTGCCGCACCGGTGACAAGCGTCACACAATGCGGCAAATCCGGCATCTCGGTAGGGGGCTGACGGGGCCCTGCCGGTGTGGAGAAGGGAGGCGCCCCAAAGGGGCGCGGGGAACTGCGCGACCAGCCACGGACGGCCCGCAGGCACAAGCCAGGCGCCGTCGGGCACAGCCAGGCACAAGCCAGGCGCCGTCGGGCACAGCCAGGCACAAGTCAGGCGCCGTCGGGCACAGCCAGGCACAAGTCAGGCACAAGGCTCCCCGCACCGGCGCCCCGCGCCACCCGCATCGCCACCCGCTACCGCGTGAGCAACACCTTGCCCATGTGCCCGCTCTCCTCCAGCACCTGATGCGCGGCCCCCGCGTCGGCCATCGGCAGCGTCCGGTCGACGACGGGCCGCACATGGCCCGCACCGATCAGCGGCCACACATGCTCCCGCACCGCCGCGACGATCGCCGCCTTCTCGGCGGCCGGGCGGCCCCGCAACGAGGTGGCGGTGACGGCGGCCCGCTTGTTGAGGAGCGTGGCGATGTTCAGCTCGCCCTTGACCCCGCCCTGCATGCCGATGATCGCGAGCCGTCCGTTGACGGCGAGCGTCCGCACGTTCCGGTCCAGGTACTTGGCGCCCATGTTGTCGAGGATGACGTCCGCGCCCGCCCCCTCCGTGGCCCGCTCGATCTCCTCGACGAAGTCCTGCTCGCGGTAGTTGATGAGGACGTCCGCCCCCAGCTCCCGGCAGAACTCCAGCTTCTCCTTGCTGCCCGCCGTGACGGCGACCTTCGCGCCGACGGCCTTGGCGAGCTGGATCGCCATGGTGCCGATGCCGCTCGATCCGCCGTGCGCGAGCAGGGTCTCGCCGGGGCGGAGGTGGGCGATCATGAAGACGTTGGACCAGACCGTCGACGTCACCTCGGGCAGCGCGGCCGCCGTGACCAGGTCGACGCCCTCGGGGACGGGAAGCAGCTGGCCGACGGGGACGGCGACGCGCTCCGCGTAGCCGCCGCCCGCGAGCAGCGCGCACACCTCGTCGCCGACCGCCCAGCCGGAGACACCGGGGCCGAGCGCGGTGATCCGGCCCGAGCACTCCAGGCCGGGGTAGGGGGAGGCGCCGGGCGGCGGGTTGTAGAAGCCCTGCCGTTGCAGCAGATCGGCGCGGTTCACGGCGCTCGCCGCCACCTCGACGAGCACCTCGCCCTCGCCGGGCACGGGATCGGGGACCTCGGCCCACACGAGCGCTTCGGGGCCGCCGGGTTCGGGGATCGTGATCGCATACATGCGGCCGAGGCTACTCGCGCCGGTCCACCGCCGACGGGTCCCGCCCCGACGCCGACGGGTCCCGCCCTGTCGACGTCAGGTCACGCGCCACCCGCCCTCAGTTCGGCGGCAGCGGCTTCATGTCCGGGGTGACCGGCGTACGCGGTGTGGCCCGGACGATCGTGATCAGGCGGTCCGTCAACTCCAGCTTCCCGACGGCCGGATCGTCGTATCCGAGCACCCGGTGCCCGCGTACGACGCTCACGACGAGGTCGTCCGTCTCCCGGACGCCCAGCCCCACCTCGGCCTTTATCACCGGCCGTTCGACGAGGTCGAGACCGCTGCCCTGCTGGATCAGGTCCTCCATGACCATGCCCGCGCTCGGGCTGAGCACGGAGAGGCCGAGCAGCCGGCCCGCCGCACTGGCGCTGGTGATCACGGCGTCGGCGCCGGACTGCCGCAGCAGCGGCGCGTTCTCCTCCTCGCGCACCGCGGCCACGATCTTCGCCCCGCGGTTCAGCTGCCGCGCGGTGAGCGCGACCAGGACGGCGGTGTCGTCGCGCTGCGTCGCGATGATGATCTGGCGAGCCCGCTGCACCTCGGCGCGGAGCAGCACATCGCTGCGCGTCGCATCGCCGATGACGCCCGCGAACCCCTCCGCGGTGGCCGCGTCGACGACCTTCGCGCTGGGGTCGACGACCACGATCTGCTCCGGCTTCAGACCGGTCGCGCAGACGGTCTGGATCGCCGAGCGGCCCTTGGTGCCGAAGCCGACGACGACAGTGTGTTCACGCAAGTTGGACCTCCAGCGGGACAGACGCCATTCCTCGCGCGTCCGTTCCGTGAGCACTTCAAGGGTGGTGCCGACCAGAATGATCAGGAAGAGCACGCGCAGGGGCGTGATCAGCAGGATGTTGGTGAGCCGGGCGCTGTCGCTATAGGGAACGATGTCGCCGTATCCGGTGGTGGAGAGCGTCACCGTCGCGTAGTAGGCGGCGTCGAGGAAGTCGACGTGCTTGTCGGAGTTGTCGTTGTAGCCCTCGCGGTCGAGCCACACGATGAAGGTCGTCAGGGCGAGCACCAGCAGGGCCATCAGCAGGCGGCGGGTGACCTGTCGCAGCGGACGGACGACCTCGCGCTGGGGCAGCTTGATCCGGTGCGTCGTGTGGTGCTCGTCCGGATGGCGGGCGATGGCGTCGTGGCCGGGAAGTTTCACGTGAAACACTCTCCGCCCTCGGCGGCCAGGGCCCACGGGAGATCGAGGATCTCCAGCTCCTGCCCAGGCTTCGCGCCGCCCGGCGGCACCACCGCGAGACCGTCTGCCGCCGCGATGCCCCGCAGCATCGCGGGACCGTTGAAGTGCAGCGGCACCGCGTCGTCGCCGCGCAGCGCGACGGGCACCAGCCGGGTGTCGTACGGATGACCGTGCACGTCGTCCCTTATGGCCGCGGTGTATGCCGGTGCCGCACGGCGCCCGGAGAGCGCGCGCAGCAGGGGCTCGGCGAGCGTCAGCAGCCCGGAGACGGCGGCGAGCGGATTGCCGGGCAGCCCGACGAGGTGCTGTCCGGGCCGGATGCGGGCCAGCAGCATGGGGTGGCCGGGGCGCACCGCGACACCGTCCACGAGCAGCTCCGCGCCGACGCGGCCCAGGACCGGGTGGACGTGGTCGACCGGCCCGGACGCGGTGCCGCCCGTCGTGACGATCAGGTCGGCGGTGGACTCCGTGACCGCCTTGTGGAGCGCCTCGGCGTCGTCGCCGAGGCGCCGGACGCCGGTGACCTCGGCGCCCAGCGCGCGCAGCCAGGGCGGCAGCATCGGGCCGAGCGCGTCCCTGATGAGGCCCTCGCGGGGGAGTCCCTCGGTCAGCAACTCGTCGCCCAGGACGAGCACTTCGGCGCGCGGCCTGCGGACGGCCGACAGCGCGTCGTACCCGGCGGCCGCGGCCAGGCCGAGGACGGCGGGCGTCACCTGGGCACCGGGCGGCAGGAGGCGGTCGCCGGAGCGGCACTCCTGGCCGCGCGGGCGGATGTCCTGGCCGGTCACCACCTCGCGCAGGGCGTGCAGCCTGCCCTTGTCGTCGAGCCTGCCGTGTTCGCTGCGCAGCACGGCGGTGGCGTCGTGCGGGATGCGGGCGCCCGTCGCGATGCGCACGGCCTCCCCGTCGACGAGCGCGTCCGGCCGCGCGTGTCCGGCGAGGATCCCGTCGGCGCGTACGTCCCAGGGGCCCGGGCCCGCGACGACCCAGCCGTCCATCGCCGAGGTGTCGAACGACGGCAGGTCGGTCAGGGCGGTGAGCGGCGCGGCCAGGACCAGGCCGAGGGTCCGCTCCAGGGGGACGGGGGCGGGCTCGTCCGCCGGTCCGGGCGCGGCCTGCGCGGCGCGGGCGCGGGCGGCCGGCCAGGCGGTGATGTCGCGGTGCCTGTCCCCGCCGGACTCGCCGCCCCTGCCGTCCTTGCGGTCCTTGCCGTCCTTGCTCTCCTCGCCGGGGGCGGTGGCCTGCTCCTGGCCGGGGCCCGGGGTGGAGAGGGGAGCGGAGAGGGAGGCGGCGGGTCCGGCTGCGGGGTCGGGCGACTGCGGGGCCGATGTCCCCGGTGCCGGTGCCGGTGCCGGTGCGCCTGGGGCGGTCGGTGCCGCTGTCCCTGAGGCCGGTGCCGACGGTGTCGGGCGCGGGCCGGTCCCACGGTCGTCACGCCCGGCACGGGGTTCGTTCACCAGGGCGAGCGCCTCGTCGAACTCGGCCTCCGAAGCGGGCTGCCCGGTCATCCGGCGTCCGGTCCGGTGCGCGGGGAGGCGTCCGACGCGGGGCCGGGGGTGACGTCCGACGCGGTCCCCGGCGTGGCGCCCGGCTCCGCTGCCGCCTTCGTGTCCGGCTGCTCCTCGGCCGCCCAGCGGAGCGCCAGCGCCGCCGCCTTGCGGGCGGCCTCGCCCACCGCCGCGGGCCCGTCGGCCGCCTCGCCCCGCGCGGCGGCCTGCGCCGCCGCGTAGCCGACGAGGAACGTGGTCAGCGGCGCCGCGGGCCTGGCCACGCCGTGCGCGGCGTCACGGGCGAGGTCGAGGAGGGTGGCCGTATCGACGTCGAGTTCGATGCCCAGCTCGTCCTTGACTGCGGAAATCCATTCATCCAACACGTGCCCATGCTCCCTGATGCGCGCCCGAGCGGCGGCGATGTCGTCCCAGGTGTCGCAGTCGAAGGCCGCGACGGGGTCGGCGACCCGGACGAGGTCGAGCCGCGCGGTGAGCCGCCGCAGCGGGAGCCCGGCGAGCCCGCCGCCTCCGTCCTCGCGTCCCTCCGCGTCTCCGTCCGCGCCGGCCTCCCCGTTCGCGCCGGCACCGGCCGCGCCGCCCGCGAGCACCGCCGTCTCCCGGCGCAGCGAGGCACTCCGGTAGGCGGCGACGAGCGGCTGGTCACGGCCGTCGGGGTCGGTGAGGACCGCCCCGTCCGCGCCGCTGTCGCGCACCGCGGCGAGCAGGCGGGACACGGTCTCCGCGCCCAGGAACGGCAGATCGGCGGAGAGGACCACCACCAGCTCCGCGTCCGTGCGCCGCAGCCCGGCGTCGAGCGCGGCGAGCGGGCCGCCGCCCGCCGGCTCCTCGCGGGCCCACACCACGGGCCGCGCGGTCGGCCGCGGATCGGCCACGACGACCGTGGTCCCGGCGCCCGAACAGGCCGCGAGGACACGGTCGATCAGCGCCCGGCCGCCCACGCGCACCCCGGGTTTGTCGGCGCCGCCGAGCCGTGCGGCGCCGCCCCCGGCGAGCACGACGGCGTCGTACGGGCCGGTCTCGTTCGCGGTCATCCCCCGAGTATGGGCGCACCGGGGATCATTGCCACCCCCGCGAAAGGCCCTTCGGGCAAGGGTCTTACGTCACGTGGGGAGCCCGGGACCGCCGTCAGGGCCCCGAAAGGACCCGACCGCGCCCCGAAGGACCCCGCTCACATCGACCGCAGGAGCACCGCCGGCTGTTCCACGCAGTCCGCCACGTACCGCAGGAAGCCGCCCGCCGTACCGCCGTCGCACACCCGGTGGTCGAAGGTGAGCGACAGCTGGACCACGTGCCGCACCGCCAACTCCCCCTCGTGGACCCACGGCTTGGGGACGATCCGGCCCACGCCCAGCATCGCCGCCTCGGGGTGGTTGATGATCGGCGTGGAGCCGTCGACCCCGAACACGCCGTAGTTGTTCAGCGTGAAGGTCCCTCCGGTGAGCTCCCCCGGGGTGAGCCTCCCGGCCCGCGCCTGCTCGGTGAGCCGGATCAGCTCGGCGTTGATCGACTCGGTCGTACGCGACTGGGAGTGCCGCACCACCGGGACGACCAGGCCGCGGTCGGTCTGCGCGGCGAAGCCCAGGTGGACGTCGGCGAACCGGCGCACCTCGCGCGCCTCCATGTCCACGCTGGAGTTGAGCATCGGATAGCGCTCCAGCGCGGCCACGGTGATGCGGGCGAACAGGGCGAGCAGCGACACCTTGTGGCCGTCGCGCTCGGTCGTCGCCGCGTTCATCGCCCTGCGGGCCGCGAGCAGTTCGGTCGCGTCGGCGTCGACCCAGCAGGTGGCCTCCGGTATCTCGCGCCGGCTGCGGGACATCTTGTCCGCGACGAGCCCGCGGATGCCGGTCAGCGGGAAGCGGGCCTGCGTGCCCGCGTGCGCGGGCTCCTGCCCGGCCGCCACCTGACGGCGGGCCTCGTCGCGCCCCGCGCGGAACAGCTCGTCGTCCTCCAGGGCGGCGGCCTTGACCGCGCGCATGCGCTCCTCGGCCCGGCGGGCCTCGTCGTCCGTCCCGGCCGGGGCCGTGGCCCTGACCCGGGCCGCCGCGACGGCCACCTCGACGTCGGCCCGCGTGATCAGCCCGTCCGGACCGGAGCCCGCGAGGCCGCGCAGATCGACGCCGTTCTCCCGCGCCAGCTTGCGGACGAGAGGGGAGATCACCGGCACGGGACCGTCCCCGCGCGCGGGCGGCGCGACGGGAGCCACCGGCGCAGCGGCCGCCGGGCTCTGGGCAGCGGTCTCCGGAGCAGCCGGGCGGACGGCCCCCGCGGCAGCCGGGCCCGCGGTTTCCGGAGCGGCCGGGCGCGCGGGCCGTACGCGTCGGCGGCGCGCGGGAGCCGCGGCCGTGCCGTAGCCGACCAGGACGTTCCCCGAGGACTCCTCCTCGGCCGCCTGCAGGGCCCGCTCGGCGGGCTCCTCCGGCGCCCTGGCCCCGGCGGAAGACCCGGTGCTCCCGGAGGACGCGGCGAGCCCGGAGGCGGACGCGGCGGTCCCTGACGAGGGCACGGCGGTCCCGGAAGAGGCCTCGCCCGACGCGCCCACCGCCACCGTCAACAGCGGCGAGCCCACGGGCAGTTCCGTGCCCTCGTCGCCGAAGCGGGCCGTCACCACGCCTCCGTAGGGACACGGCACCTCGACCATCGCCTTGGCCGTCTCGACCTCGACGACCGGCTGGTCCACGGCGACCACGTCGCCGACCTCGACGAGCCAGCGGACGATCTCGGCCTCCGTCAGGCCCTCCCCGAGGTCGGGCAGCTTGAATTCGAGCACCTGGGCCATCAGCTCTCCGCCTCCCACTGCAACCGCGCGACCGCGTCCAGGATCCGGTCGACGCCCGGCAGGTGGTGCTTCTCCAGCATCGGCGGCGGATACGGGATGTCGAAGCCCGCGACCCGCAGCACCGGCGCCTCCAGGTGGTGGAAGCACCGCTCGGTGACCCGCGCGGCGATCTCGCCGCCGGGGCCGCCGAAGCCTCCCGACTCGTGCACGACGACCGCGCGCCCCGTCCGCCGCACGGACGCGGCGACCGTCTCGTCGTCGAAGGGCACCAGCGAGCGCAGGTCGACCACTTCGAGGTCCCAGCCCTCCGCCCGCGCGGCCTCGGCGGCCTCCAGGCAGACGGGCACGGACGGGCCGTACGTGATGAGCGTGGCGCTGCGCCCGGCACGCCGCACCACCGCGCGGCCTATCGGTTCAACGGTCTCGGGCGCGTCCGGGTTCCAGGCGGCCTTGGACCAGTACAGGCGCTTGGGCTCCAGGAAGACGACCGGGTCGTCGGAGGCGATGGACGCCCGCAGCAGGCCGTAGGCGTCGGCGACCGTGGCGGGCGTGACGACATGGAGGCCCGGGGTCGCCATGTAGTACGCCTCGGAGGAGTCGCTGTGGTGCTCGACGCCGCCGATGCCGCCGCCGTAGGGCACACGGACGGTGAGGGGCAGCGGCAGCTTGCCGCGCGTGCGGTTGCGCATCTTCGCCACGTGCGAGATCAGCTGCTCGAACGCGGGATAGGCGAACGCGTCGAACTGCATCTCGACGACGGGCCGCAGGCCGTACATCGCCATGCCGACGGCCGTCCCGAGGATGCCCGCCTCGGCCAGCGGCGTGTCCGTGCAGCGGGTCTCGCCGAACTCCTCGGCGAGCCCGTCGGTGACCCGGAAGACCCCGCCGAGCGTGCCGACGTCCTCGCCGAGGACGTGCACGGACGGGTCCGCGGCCATCTCGTCGCGCAGCGCGCGCCCGAGGGCCTGCGCCATGGTGGCCGGTTTGGTGGCCGGCTTCGCCGCGACCGTGGTCATCGCGCTTCCTCCTCCGCCTCCTGCGAGGCCTCCAGCTCGGCCTGCAACTGCGCCGCCTGCTCCCGCAGTTGGGAGGTCTGCTCGGCGTACACGTGGGTGAAGAGGTCCATGGGGTCGAGCACGGGGTCCTGGTTCATCGCCTCGCGCAGGTCGGCCGCCATGGCCTCCGCGTCGTCGCCCACCTGCCGCTTCATGTCGTCGTCCAGGAGTCCGCGCTCCGTCAGCTCCCGCTCCATGAGGAGGATCGGGTCGTGGTCGCGCCAGGCCGTGACCTCGGCGTCGTGGCGGTAGCGCGTGGCGTCGTCGGCGTTCGTGTGGGCTTCCATGCGGTACGTGACGGCCTCGACGAGGGTCGGGCCACCGCCCTCCCGCGCGCGGGAGACCGCGTCGGCGAGGACCTCGTGCATCGCGACCGCGTCGTTGCCGTCCACCAGGCGTCCCGGCATGCCGTACCCGACGGCCTTGTGGGCCAGGGACGGGGCGGCGGTCTGCTTGGCGAGCGGCACGGAGATCGCGAAGCCGTTGTTCTGCACGAGGAAGACGACGGGCGCCTGCCACACGGCGGCGAAGTTGAGCGCCTCGTGGAAGTCGCCCTCGCTGGTGCCGCCGTCGCCGACCATGGCGAGCGCGACCACGTCGTCGCCCTTGAGGCGGGCGGCGTGCGCGAGGCCCACGGCGTGCGGGAGCTGGGTCGCGAGGGGCGTGGACAGCGGCGCGATGCGGTGCTCACGGGGGTCGTACCCGGTGTGCCAGTCGCCGCGCAGCAGTGTCAGGGCGCCCACGGGGTCGAGGCCGCGGGCGAGCACGGCGAGGGTGTCCCGGTAACTGGGGAAGAGCCAGTCCTGCTCCCGCAGGGCGAGCGCCGCGGCGACCTCGCACGCCTCCTGCCCGGTGCTGGAGGGGTAGACCGCGAGCCTGCCCTGCTTCGTGAGGGCCGTCGCCTGCGTGTTGTACCGACGGCCGCGGACCAGCTCCGCGTACAGCCGGCGCAGCAGCTCCGGATCGGCCTTCTCCGCCGCCTCGGTGCCGAGGACGCGGTACGGCTCCGCGTCCGGCAGGAGCGGCGCGGGGTCGGTCCTGGGCTGCCAAGCGGGAGGCGGGGTCGGCCGGTAGGCGCCCCGCTGCTCCATGACCGTCATGACGGCACCTCCTGGGGGAAGCGGTCTCCTCGTGGGAGCGGCAGAAGAGGCGCGGAGATGTGATGCGCCTCACCAACCGATTGTTCGGTCGTCGGCACATTTTGGCTACAGGCACCTCCAGGCTGTGGACAAACGGTTCTGCACAGCTTGGGATGGATGCAGTACGTCCATGGTAGGGAGGCGGGGGGACATGGCATCTGAACGAATGGCCGACCGACGCGACAGCGACCGTCCGGAACCCCGTCCGGAGCCCCGCCCCGAACACCGCCCGGTCCCCCGTCCCGAGCCCCGCCCCGAGCTGCGCTCCGAGTCCCGGCCCGAACCGAGGCCGCTGGACGCCATCGACCGCGACATCCTGCAGATCCTGCACACGGACGGTCGCGCGTCGATACGCTCCGTGGCCGAACGCGTCCATGTGTCACGGGCCAACGCGTACGCGCGCATCAACCGCCTCATCGACGACGGCGTCATCCGGGGGTTCGGGGCGCGGATCAACCACGAGCGCGCCGGTCAGGGCGCGTCCGCGTACATCACGCTCAAGATCGTGCAGAACACCTGGCGCACGGTGCGCGAGCATCTGCGCACGCTCCCCGGCGCCTCCCACATCGCCCTGGTCAGCGGCGACTTCGACGTACTTCTCCTGGTGCATACGCCGGACAACCGCGCCCTGCGCGAACTGGTCCTCACCCGGCTGCAGTCCATCCCCGAAGTACTCAGCACGCGGACGTTGCTGGTCTTCGAGGAGGACGACCTGGAGCCGGAGAACTGACGCCCCGGCCCGGCGGACGGCACGGGGCCGGGGACACGGCTCAGTGGTCGGTGCGCAGCCCCGCGAAGGCCAACTGCACCACGGCGTCGGCGATCTGCTGGCCGTTGGCGGCGCCCCGGCTCTCCGGCCGGTACCACTCGACGATGGAGTTGATCATTCCGAAGAGCAGCCGGGTGGCCAGGCGCAGCTCGACGTCGGAGCGCAGGTCGCCGTCCGCGGCGGCCTCCTTGAGCAGCTGGGCGACCTGCTGGTCGAAGTCCCTGCGCCGCTCCATGGCCCAGCGCTCGGTGTCCGTGTTTCCGCGCACCCGCAGCAGCAGCGTCACATAGGGCAGTTCGGCGACCAGCACCTCAACGGTGCGGCGCGTGACGTACTCCAGGCGTTCCATCGCGCTCCCCACGCGCGCGTGCTCCTCGGCGAGGATCCCGAAGAGCCCGTCGAGCGCCCGGCTCACGGCCCGGCGCAGCAGCTCCTCCTTGCCCGCCACGTGGTGGTAGATCGAGGACTTGGAGATGCCGGCCGCCTTGGAGAGGTGCTCCATGGAGGTGCCGTCGTAGCCACGCTCGTTGAAGACCCGGACGGCGACGCTCAGCAGCGTCTCCGGGGTGTACGTGTCCCGCCGGGCGGTGGTCATGCGTACTCCTCTCGCACGGCCTGGCGCCGCAGGGCCTGGGAGGGCGCGTAGCGCCCTGTGGGGTACTCGTCGTCGAGCAGGTCCAGTGCCTCGGCCACCCGGTACGCGGTGAGGCGGCGGCCCCAGGCGACGGGGCCGAGCGGGTAGTTGACGCCGAGCCGCATGGCGGTGTCGACGTCCTCGGCGGCCGCCACCTCGCGTCCCACGGCGTCGAGGGCGAAGTCGACGAGCATCCACACCGTACGGGCCACGATCATCCCCGGTGCGTGCCCGATGACGCTGACCTTCTTGCCGAGCGCCTGGAAGAGACCGATCGCCTCCGTAAGGCCCTGCTCGCCCACCCTGCTCGACGGCGAGAGGGCGATCCGGGTGGCCGTCCCGTAGTCCAGCGCGAGGTCGAAGTGGACCGTGGGTTCGGCGGCGGCGTCGGGGGCGGTGCCGTCGGCGAGGGCGAGCCGGGTGCCGCTGGGCAGTTCGATGGAGCCGGGGCAGCTCGGCACGCCCTCCCCGCGCGTGACGCGGATGCCCGCCCGCCCGATCAGCTCCGGCAGCGCGTCCGCCGGGAAGAGGTCTCCGTGGACGGCGACGGACTCCGGGGCCTTCGCGGGCTCCGCGGTGTGCGGCTCCGCGCGCGGGGCGTCGTCCCCGTACGCGTACCAGCCCTGTCCGGACTTGCGGCCGAGGCGGCGCGACTCGACCAGGCGCCGCTGGGCGAGCGAGGGCGTGAACTTGGGGTCCTGGAAGAAGGAGTCCCACACGGAGCGCGTGACGGCTTCGTTGACGTCCTGGCCGATGAGGTCGGTGAGCTCGAAGGGGCCCATCCTGAAGCCGCCGCACTCGCGCAGGACGGCGTCGATCGTGGCGGGGTCGGCGACGCGCTCCTCGTACAGGCGCAGCGCCTCCGCGTAGAAGGGCCGCGCGACGCGGTTGACGACGAAGCCGGGGGTGTCCGCGCAGCGCACCGGGGTCTTGCCCCAGGCCTTGGCGGTCTCGTACGCGCGCGTGGCCGTCGCCTCGTCCGTCGCGAAGCCGCTGACGACCTCGACGAGGGGCAGCAGCGGCGCGGGGTTGAAGAAGTGCAGCCCGACGAACCGACCCGGTGCGCGCAGGCCGCCCGCGACGGCGGTCACGGACAGGGACGAGGTGTTGGTGGCCAGCAGACAGCTCTCGTCGACGATCTCCTCCAGCTCCTGGAACAGGCGCTGTTTGACGTCCAGTTGCTCCAGGACCGCCTCGACGACCAGGCCGCAGCCGGCGAGCTCCGTGAGGCTCTCGGCCGCCGTGAGCCGGCCGGCCGCGGCGGCGCGGTCCTCGGGGGTGAGCCTGCCCTTCTCGACGAGCCGGTCCAGGCGGGCGCCGATCGCGTCGGCCGCCGCACGCGCGCGCTCGGGCGCGGCGTCGTAGAGCCGCACGGGGTGGCCCGCGACCAGGGCGACCTGGGCGATGCCCTGCCCCATGGTCCCGGTGCCGACCACGGCAACGGCGCTGGTGAGCTCGAGTGCTGTCATGCTCGCGATCCTCCCGCACGGCCCGGCGGCCGGGGGTTCGGGGGTGGCCGTGGAGAAGTTGTCCACAGGTTTGGCGGACCCCCTTGTCCCGACCGATCGTTCGGTTACTCTAGCTCTGTCTGTACGTCCCTGCCCACCGTCCCCGCCCAGTTCGCCAGCTCGACGAAGAGCTGACCGACGAGGAGTTGGTCCCTCATGGCCGCCGAACTCACCGCTCACGACCTGATCGCCAAGCACCGGCCCACCCTGGACCAGGCTCTGGAGACCATCCGCACGCGCGCGTACTGGTCCCCGCACCCCGAGCACCCCAAGGCGTACGGCGAGGGCGGCAGTCTGAGCCTGCCCGAGGGCAAGGCCGCCTTCGACGCCCTCCAGGGCACCCGCTTCGACCTCGACCAGCCCGGCACGGACGACTGGGTGGGCGGCGAAGTCTCGCCGTTCGGACCCGAGTCGGGGATCACGTATCCCCACGCGGACATCGACACCCTGCTGCCGGCGATGCGCGCCGGCATGCGCGCCTGGCGCGACGCGGGCGCCGAGGTGCGCGCGATGGTCTGTCTGGAGATCCTGTCCCGCATCAGCGCCCGCACCCACGAGTTCGCGCACGCGGTCATGCACACCAGCGGCCAGGCCTTCATGATGGCCTTCCAGGCGGGCGGCCCGCACGCCCAGGACCGCGGCCTGGAAGCCGTCGCGTACGCGTACGTGGAGCAGGTCCGCACCCCCGACCACGCCGAGTGGACCAAGCCCCAGGGCAAGCGCGACCCGCTCGCGATGAACAAGCGGTTCACGCCGGTGGCGCGCGGCATCTCGCTCCTGATCGGCTGCAACACCTTCCCGACGTGGAACGGCTACCCCGGACTGTTCGCCTCGCTCGCGACCGGCAACCCGGTCCTGGTCAAGCCCCACCCGCGCGCGGTGCTGCCCCTCGCGCTCACGGTCCGCATCGCCCGCGAGGTCCTCGCCGAGGCGGGCTTCGACCCGAACCTCGTGTGCCTGGCGGCCGAGAGGCCCGGTGAGGGCATCGCCAAGACCCTCGCCGTGCGCCCCGAGATCAAGCTGATCGACTACACAGGATCGACGGCGTTCGGCGACTGGCTGGAGGCCAACGCCCGCCAGGCGCAGGTCTACACGGAGAAGGCCGGGGTCAACACCGTCGTCGTGGAGTCGACGGACAACTACAAGGGAATGCTGGCCAACCTCGCCTTCTCCCTGTCTCTCTACAGCGGCCAGATGTGCACCACCCCGCAGAACCTGCTGATCCCGCGCGACGGCATCCGCACGGACGCGGGCCCCAAGTCGTACGACGACGTGGTGTCCGACCTCGCGGCCTCCGTGAGCGGCCTGCTCGGCGACGACGCACGGGCGAACGGCATCCTCGGCGCCCTGGTCAACCCCGACGTGAAGGCTCGCCTGGAGGCCGCCGCCGGACTCGGCGAAGTCGCCCTCGCCTCACGGGAGATCACCAACCCCGAGTTCCCGGACGCCGTGGTCCACACCCCGGTGATCGTCAAGCTGGACGGCGCGAAGCCGGACGCCGAGGCGGCCTACCTGAGCGAGTGCTTCGGCCCGGTCTCCTTCGCCGTCGCCGTCGACTCGGCGGCCGACGCGGTGGAGCTGCTGCGCCGCACGGTGCGCGACAAGGGAGCGATGACCGTCGGGGCGTACACGACGTCACAGGAGATCTCCGAAGCCGTGGAGGAGACCTGCCTGGAGGAGTGCGCCCAGCTGTCCCTGAACCTCACGGGCGGCGTCTATGTGAACCAGACGGCGGCGTTCTCGGACTTCCACGGCTCCGGCGGCAACCCGGCGGCGAACGCCGCGCTGTGCGACGGCGCGTTCGTGGCCAACCGCTTCCGTGTGGTGGAGATCCGCCGGGACGCCTGAGCACGCGCGCGGGTTCAGGCCTCCGGCCCCGGAGGCCTGCCCGCAGACCAGTGGAACAGCGTCATGCCGACGCTCGTCGCCAGGTTGTAGCTGGAGACCTGCGGACGCATCGGCAGGGACACCAGATGGTCGGCGCGCTCCCGCAGCGCCGCCGACAGGCCGCTGCGCTCGGACCCGAAGGCGAGCACCGCGTCGTCCGGGAGCTTCAGCCCCCGGATGTCCTCGCCCTCCGCGTCGAGCGCGAAGACCGGGCCGGGCGGCAGCTCGGCGACGTCCATGCGCTCCACGGCCGTCGCGAAGTGCAGGCCCGCCCCGCCACGTACGACCGTGGGATGCCAGGGATCGAGCGTGCCGGTCGTGACGACCCCGGTCGCCCCGAAGCCGGCGGCGAGCCGGATCACCGCCCCGGCGTTGCCGAGATTGCGCGGGTCGTCGAGCACGACGACGGGCGCGGTCCTCGGCAGACGCCCCAGCTCCTCCAGGTTGGCAGCGCGCGAGGGGCGCACCGCAAGGGCGGCCACCGCCGTGGGGTGCAGCCGTGGCACCAGGGCGCGCAGCCACTCGTCCGGGACCTGCGCCACGAGACCGTCGAGCGCGTCCCGCACATCCGGCGCGAGGTCGTCGGCGAGCGCCAGCACACCGGCCCGGTCGCTGGTCAGCGCCACCGGCACCCGCGCCCCGAACCGCAGGGCGTGCTTGATCGCGTGGAAGCCGTCGAGCAGCACGGAGGCATCGGCGAGCCCGCGCCAGACGCGCAGGGCGCCCTCGGGATCCGCCTGGTCCGCCCCGTCCGTCCTGTTCATGGAGTGAAGCCTACGCGCGCCTGCTCAGTGGGCTCCGGGCCCGGATTCCCGCCACCGCTCCGGCCCGCGTCGGAGTCCTCTCCGGCGCCCTGACCGGAGCCTTCACCGAAGTCCTCGTCGGCGCGCTCATGCGCACCCGCGGCGCCCTCGTCCACGCCCTCCGCGCGCTGATCCGGTACGGCGTCCGCACCGGTGGGACGGCCGGCGCGGGGGAGCGGCACCCCGAAGTGCGGCAGACGCGAAACCACCCCTCCACGCGCGCGTGCCGCCCAACCGCCCAGCCGCCGCAGGAACGACGTCGGCAGGAACACCGCGTCGGCCGCGATCATCGCGAGCGAGAAGAACGGCAGCCCCAGGATCACCGCGATCACGGCGTGCTCGACCATCATCGCGGCCAGCAGGACGTTCTTGACCCGGCGGTTGAAGAGCGTGAAGGGGAAGGCCACCTGCACGACGACCGTCCCGTAGGTCACCAGCATCACCATGATGCCGTGGGACGAGAGCAGGTCGGAGAGGGCGGGCCACGGGGAGAAGTAGTCGAGGTTGAGCGGGTAGTAGACGGCCGTGCCGTCCTGCCACCGGCTGCCCTGGATCTTGTACCAGCCGGCCGTCGCGTAGATCAGACAGGCCTCGGCCATGACCACGAGCAGTCCCGCGTTGTGGGCGAGGTTGGCCACGACGTCGAGGAGCTTGCGCAGCTCGCCCCGCGGCGCGCGCCGCCCGGCGATCCACCACAGGCCGTGCACCAGCCACAGCCCCCAGAAGAACAGCAGCCAGCCGCCGCTGAGCTCCCCCATGAACGTCACGACGGACAGTCCGAGCCCGAGCACCCACCACAGGACGGGCCCCGCCCGGTCCGGCGGATCCTGCACGCGCGCGCGTGCCGCCCGCCGCGCGTCCAGCGACCAGACCTGGCCGCACCGGATGAAGACCAGGTAGGTCGACATCAGGTGGATGACGTTGTCGCCGCCGTCGCCGATGAAGATGCTGCGGTTCTGCAGCGACAGCACGCCGATCATGAACAGCACGGACATCGCGCGCGTGTGCCAGCCGAGCAGCAGCAGCGCGCTGCTCAGCATCGCCAGCGCGTAGACGACCTCGAACCAGATCCGCCCGTCGGACCACATCAGGGCGGTGAAGGCCTCGTTGCTCGAGATGAGCTGCTGCGCCATGTCCCAGTTCCAGGGGCCGTCGGGCCCGTACAGCTCATGGCGGTGCGGGAACTCGCGCAGCAGGAAGAAGAGCCAGGTGGCGGCGAAGCCGATGCGGATCACCGCGGTCTGGTACGGGCCGAGGGCGTATCCGGTGACCTTGCGCAGCCCCTGCGCCAGCGGACGTTCGAACCGGCTCACCGGTCACTCCCCTTCGCGTCCGCGAGCGGCAGGTCGTCGGGCGTCACCGACCACCAGGGGAGCAGCCGGTAGACCGGCTTGGCGGAGACCTTCTCCTCGCTCCACTTCGGCGGCCGCACGTTCGTGGTCTTCGAACGCAGCTGCACGCGCGCGATCCCGTCGCCCTTCCCGCCCGGCGCCTCCCGCTCCAGCCGCATGTACGCGATGCGCCGCATGTACTCCTCGGAGAGCTGGCCCCGCAGTCCGACGGGACGATTCTGCGCGTCGTGCGACCCGACGTAGAAGTCCCAGGCCCTGCGCAGTTCGTTCTGCTGCGTGTGGCTGGGCAGGAGGTTGCCGTCGATCCCCGCGCCGTCCTGCGCGGAGAAGTCGTACCAGTCCGTGGTCCGTACGCCCCCTGCGGCCGTGCGGAGTTCCGCGCGCGCCTGCACCGCGACGTTCTGCTGGAGCGGGTTGGGCGCGAAGAGCTTCCAGTTCTGCTCGAACTCGGGGTAGATCCACTCGTCGACCACGTCGCCGTGCTGCTTGGTCAGGGTGTTCGAGGGCGCGACGTGGAGGAAGAGCATCGCCAGGTGGATGCAGGCGGCCGCGGCGACGACCGCGAGGGCGCACGCCGCCACGATCTGCGGCCCGAGCTTCAGCCCGGCGATCCCCAGGCGGGCTTCCGGCTCGGTGGCGGGGGCGGAGGCGGGAGCCGGCTCGGTGGCGGAAGCGGGCTCGGAGGCGGGAGCGGGAGCCGGTTCGGTGGCGGTGGCGGGGGTGAGGGCAGGGGCGGAAGCGGGGGCCGGTTCGACGGACGCCTCCGGCTCTTCGCTCGGGCCGGGCCCGACCGCCGCACCGGGCTCGGCCGCCGGGCCGGGCTCGTCAGGTCCGGCGGGTCCGCCGCCGGAGTCCTTCTCGTACCCGCCCATTCCGCCCCGTTCACCGTTCCCGCGCCGAACCCTGCCGCCGGAACGGTACTCAGGCCCGCCCGCCGCGCACAGCGTCCGTGAAGTTATCCACAGGGTTGACACCTTATGGCGACGCGCCGCACCATTGAATTCCACGAACCGAACGATCGGTCGGTCGGCAGGTTCGGTGTCGAGCCCAGGGTCGAGGGGGACCGAGATGGCGACAGCAGCCGCACACCAGGCGGCGGTGACGGAGCCGGACGAGGCCGCGTCCATGGCCGCGCGCACGGCGGAGCACCAGGCCGCCTTCGACGCGGCGGTCGCCGCCGACGAGCGCATCGAACCGCGCGACTGGATGCCGGACGCCTATCGCGCGTCCCTGGTCCGCCAGATCGCCCAGCACGCGCACTCCGAGATCATCGGCATGCAGCCGGAGGCCAACTGGATCACGCGCGCGCCCTCCCTGCGGCGCAAGGCGATCCTCATGGCGAAGGTGCAGGACGAGGCGGGCCACGGCCTGTATCTCTACAGCGCGGCCGAGACCCTCGGCGCCAGCCGCGACGAGCTGCTCGACAAGCTGCACTCCGGCCGCCAGAAGTACTCCTCGATCTTCAACTACCCCACGCTGACCTGGGCGGACGTCGGCGCGATCGGCTGGCTGGTGGACGGCGCCGCGATCACCAATCAGGTCCCCCTGTGCCGCTGTTCGTACGGTCCGTACGCCCGCGCGATGATCCGCGTCTGCAAGGAGGAGTCCTTCCACCAGCGCCAGGGGTACGAGTCACTGCTCGCCCTCAGCCGCGGCACCCAGGCCCAGCACGACATGGCGCAGGACGCGGTGAACCGCTGGTGGTGGCCCTCCCTGATGATGTTCGGCCCGCCCGACGCCGAGTCCGCGCACTCCGAGCAGTCCATGACGTGGAAGATCAAGCGCCATTCGAACGACGAGCTGCGCCAGCGCTTCGTCGACATCTGCGTCCCCCAGGCGGAGTCGCTCGGCCTGACGCTCCCCGACCCGGACCTCGTGTGGAACGAGTCCCGGGGGCACCACGACTTCGGCCCGATCGACTGGACCGAGTTCCGGGACGTCCTCAAGGGCAACGGCCCCTGCAACGACCAGCGCATCACCCAGCGCCGCCGCGCCCACGAGGAAGGCGCCTGGGTCAGAGACGCCGCGGCGGCGTACGCGACGAAGCACGGCGAGAAGCACGGAGAGGCGACAGCATGAGCAGCTCGACCGAATGGCCGCTGTGGGAGGTGTTCGTCCGCTCCCGTCGCGGGCTCTCCCACACCCACGCGGGCAGCCTGCACGCCCCGGACGCGGAGATGGCCCTGCGCAACGCCCGCGATCTGTACACCCGCAGGAGCGAGGGCGTCTCCCTCTGGGTCGTGCCGTCCGCCGCGATCACCGCCTCCTCGCCGGACGAGAAGGACTCCTTCTTCGAACCGGCCGGCGACAAGCCCTACCGCCACCCGACGTTCTACGACATCCCGGAGGGAGTGAAGCACCTGTGACCGCCTCCACCGCGCCCGACGCCCCCGCCCTGCCCGCCCTGGCCCTCGGCGACGACGCCCTGGTGCTCTCCCACCGCCTGGGCGAGTGGGCGGGACACGCCCCGGTCCTCGAAGAGGAGGTCGCCCTGGCGAACATCGCCCTCGACCTCCTCGGCCAGGCCCGCGTCCTGCTCTCCATGGCGGGCGACGAGGACGAGCTGGCGTACCTCCGCGAGGAGCGCGCCTTTCGCAACCTCCAGCTGGCCGAGCAGCCGAACGGCGACTTCGCCCACACCATCGCCCGCCAGCTCTACTTCTCCACCTACCAGTCCCTGTTGTACGCGCGGCTGGCGGCCGGCGACGGCACCTTCGCCCCCTTGGCGGCGAAGGCCGTCAAGGAGGTCGCCTACCACCAGGACCACGCCGAGCAGTGGACCCTGCGCCTCGGCGACGGCACCGCCGAGAGCCACGAGCGGATACAGCGCGGTCTGGACGCGCTGTGGCGCTTCACCGGCGAGATGTTCCAGCCGGTGACCGGTCTCGACGTGGACTGGCAGGAGCTGCGGGAGAGCTGGACGGCCTCCGTCACCCAGGTCGTCGAGCGCGCCACGCTGACCGTCCCCACCGGGCCGCAGACCGGCGCCTGGACGGCGGGTGCGGGCCGACAGGGCCTGCACACCGAGTCGTTCGGCCGGATGCTCGCCGAGATGCAGCACCTGCACCGCAGCCACCCGGGGGCGTCATGGTGACGACCGCGCCCACCACCCTGGAGGCGGAGCTCCTGGCCCTCGCGGGCTCGGTGCCCGACCCCGAGCTGCCCGTGCTGACCCTGGCCGACCTCGGCGTGGTGCGCGGCGTGCGGGTCCTCGCCCCCGGCAGGGTCGACGTCGAGCTGACCCCCACGTACACCGGCTGTCCCGCGATCGAGGCCATGACGGCCGACATCGAGCAGGTGCTGCACGACCGCGGCATGGCCGAGGTCTCGGTGCGCACGGTCCTCTCCCCCGCCTGGTCGACGGACGACATCAGCGCCGAAGGCCGCCGCAAACTGGCCGAGTTCGGCATCGCGCCCCCGCGCTCCCACCCGGCGGAAGGGCCCGTCCCGCTCAGCCTGTCGATCCGCTGCCCGCACTGCGGCTCGACCGACACCGAACTGCTCAGCCGCTTCTCGTCCACGGCCTGCAAGGCGCTGCGCCGCTGCGCCTCCTGCCGTGAACCCTTCGACCACTTCAAGGAGTTGTGATGGCCCGCTTCCACCCGCTCCGGGTAGCGGCGGTCGACCGGCTCACCGACGACTCCGTGACGCTGACCTTCGACGTGCCGCCCCCGCTGCGCGAGGAGTTCCGGTTCACCCCGGGCCAGCACCTCGCCGTCCGCCGCTTCGCCGACGGCACCGAGATCCGGCGCACCTACTCGATCTGCTCCCCGGCACCCCGCCCGGACGCCCCGGGAGAACCCGGGACGCTCCGGGTCGGCGTGCGCCTCGTCGAGGGCGGCGCCTTCTCGACGTACGCCTTCAAGGAAGTCGCCGTCGGCGACGAGCTGGAGGTGATGACACCGGCCGGCCGCTTCACGCTGGACCCGGCCCCCGGGCGTTACGCCGCGATCGTCGGCGGCAGCGGCATCACCCCGGTGCTCTCCATCGTCACGACCCTCCTGGAGCGCGAGCCCCAGGCGGACTTCTGCCTCATACGCAGCGACCGCACCGCCGCCTCCACGATGTTCCTGGAGGAGGTGGCCGACCTCAAGGACCGCTGGCCGGACCGGTTCCAGCTGGTGACCGTGCTCTCCCGGGAGGAGCAGCAGGCGGGCCTCGACTCCGGGCGGCTCGACGAGGAGCGGCTCGCGCGGCTCCTGCCGGCGCTGCTGCCGGTGGACGAGATCGCGGGCTGGTTCCTGTGCGGGCCGTTCGGCCTGGTGCAGGGCGCGGAGCGCACGCTGCGCGGGCTCGGCGTGGACCGCCGCCGCGTGCACGAGGAGATCTTCCACGTGGACGAGGCCACCACGGCCCCCGCGGCCCCGTCGTCGGCTCCCGCGCCCGCGCACAGCACGGTGACGGTGACCCTCGACGGCCGCTCGGGCACCTGGCCCGTCCAGGACGGCGAGACGCTTCTGGAGACGGTGCTGCGCAACCGCGCCGACGCGCCCTACGCCTGCAAGGGCGGGGTGTGCGGCACCTGCCGGGCCTTCCGGGTCTCGGGCGAGGTGCGGATGGACCGCAACTTCGCGCTGGAGCCGGAGGAGACGGAGGCCGGTTATGTGCTGGCGTGCCAGTCCCATCCGGCCACGGACACCGTGGAGTTGGACTTCGACCGCTGACTGTTCGCCCCTGTACCCCTGCGCCCCGCCGGTGGCCCCCCTCCCGAGGACCGGCCGCGCCTTCCTGTTCCCTTCCCGTAGAACCTGTTCTATCTTGACGGACCGTCAGATGCGAAGAGGCGGAAGAGACGGCGGAGACGTCGGTCGGCCGGTGCGCGGGAGGACAGGCAGTGGACTTCACCTTCACCGAGGAACAGCAGGCCGTGGTCGAGGCGGCGAAGGCACTCTTCGCCGGTGTCGCGCCGGACGGAGTGCCGAGCCCCGCCCTCACCCCCAAGGCCGTCGCCGAGGACTTCGACCGCGCCCTGTGGTCCCGGCTCGCCGGCTCCGACCTGCTGGGCGTGCTCGTCGACCCCGAACACGGCGGCGTGGGCCTCGACGCCATCGCCCTGTGCCTGGTGCTGCGCGAATCCGCGAAGGTGCTCGCCCGGGTGCCGCTCCTGGAGAGCAGCGCCGCCTCCTGGGCCGTACAGGCCCATGGCGGCGCGGAGTTGAAGCGGCGGGTCCTGCCCCGGGCCGCCCGCGGCGAGCTCGTCCTCACCGTCGCGGCGAACGGCCGCACCGGCCACGACCCGGCCGAACTGGCGGTCACCGCCCAGCGCGACGGCGACAGCTGGGTCCTGGACGGCCTCCAGTCGGCCGTGCCCTGGGCGCAGAACGCCGACCTGACCGTCGTCCCCGCCCACACCCCCGAGGGCCACGCGGTCCTCGCACTCGTCCCCCGCGGCCACGAGGGCCTCACGATCGCCGAGCAGTTCTCCACCAGCGGTGAGCGGCTCGGTGAACTCCGTCTGTCATCCGTCCGCGTCGCCGCGTCCGACGTGATCGAGGCCGACGGCGCCTGGGACCGGCTGCGCGATCTGCTCGCCACCGGCACCTGCGCGCTCGCCCTCGGCCTCGGCGAGGCCGTCCTCGGCATGACCGGCGAATACACCGGCAAGCGCGAGCAGTTCGGATTCCCCGTCGCCACGTTCCAGGCCGTGGCGGTGCAGGCCGCCGACCGCTACATCGACCTGCGCGCGATGGAGGTCACCCTCTGGCAGGCCGCCTGGCGCATCAGCACCGCCGCGGACGGCGCCCTGCCCACCGCGGGAGACGTGGCCGTCGCCAAGATCTGGGCGTCCGACGGCGTACGCAGGGTGGTGCAGACCGCACAGCACCTGCACGGCGGCTTCGGCGCCGACACCGACTACCCCCTGCACCGCTATCACGCCTGGGCCAAGCAGCTGGAGCTCTCCCTCGGCCCCGCAGCGGCGCACGAGGAGACCCTCGGCGACCTGCTGGCCGCCCACGCCCTCGGCTGAGGCCCGCGCCCGATGCCCTGAGCCCCGGCTCCGGCTCCGGCCGGCCGAGCCCGTTCCCTAGACGACGGCGCCCGGCTGACCCTTGTCGTCCACGACGGGACGCCCGGCGGCCGCCCAGGCCTCCATCCCGCCCGCGACGTTCACCGCGTCGATGCCCTGCTGACCGAGGTACATGGTGACCTGGGCGGAACGGCCGCCGGACCGGCAGATCACATTGACCCTGCCGTCCTGCGGCGCCGCCTCGGTCAGCTCGCCGAACCGCGCGACGAACTCACTCATCGGAATGTGCAGAGCCTCCGCGGCATGACCCGCCTGCCACTCGTCGTCCTCCCGGACGTCCAGCAGAAAGTCGCCGCTCGCGAGGTCGTCGACGCCGACCGTGGGCACATGAGAACCGAAAACCATGCCCCCGACGCTACCGGACGGGCTACGCGGTCAATCGCTCCAGCTCCGCCTCGCGCTCGGAGACCTGCGCGAGCAGTTGCTCGGCGATCTCGTCGAGCAGCGCGTCCGGGTCGTCCGGCGCCAGCCGCAGCATCCCGCCGATCGCGCTCTCCTCCAGCTCCTTGGCGAGCACCGAGAGCAGCTCCTTGCGCTGGGAGAGCCATTCGAGCCTGGCGTACAGCTCCTCGCTGCGCGTGAGCCGGTGCTCCGCGGGCACGGGGCCCGCGGCCCACTCCTCGGACAGCTCCCGCAGGAGCGCCTCGTCGCCACGGGCGTACGCGGCGTTCACCCGCGTGATGAACTCCTCGCGCCGCTGCCGCTCGCTCTCCTCCTGCGCCAGGTCCGGATGCGCCTTGCGGACCAGCTCGCGGTAGAGCTTGCGGGCCTCCTCGCCGGGGCGCACCCGCTGCGGCGGACGCACCGACTGCTCGGTCAGCATTGCGGCGGCCTCGGGGTAGAGGCCGTCGCCGTCCATCCAGCCGTGGAACAGCTCCTCGATGCCCGGCATCGGCATGACCCGCGCCCGCGCCTCCTCGGCCTTGCGCCGGTCCTCGGGGTCGCCCGTACGGGCCGCGGTGGCCTCGGCGATCTGCGCGTCCAGCTCGTCGAGCCTGGCGTACATCGGACCGAGCTTCTGGTGGTGCAGCCGGGAGAAGTTCTCCACTTCGACGCGGAAGGTCTCCAGCGCGATCTCGTACTCGATCAACGCCTGTTCGGCGGCGCGCACGGCCCGCTCAAGGCGCTCCTCGGGCCGCTCCCCGGCCCCCTCGGCCCCGTTCCCCCGACCGGAAGCCCCGGCGGTCTCAGCAGTCCCGGAGGCCGCCTGGGCCCCCCTGGACTCGGTGCTCGCGGGCGTCTCGGGCTGCGTCGGCTCGGCTTCCGGGGTCGTCACCCGCCCAGCGTAGGCCACCCTCCCGTGTCACCCGTCAGGAGCGCCCGGTCACACGCCCGCCTCAGCCGCCACCCGTCCCTCCTTGACCGCACGCACCAGCAGCGCGTGATCCGCCTCCGTACGGTCCGCGTACGCCGTCGCGAACCGTGCCATCGCCTCGTCCAGCTCGTCGTTCTTGCCGCAGTACCCCGCGATCAGGCGCGGGTCGGCGCTGTGTGCGTGGGCGCGCGCCAGCAGCGCCCCGGTCATGCGGCCGTAGTCGTCGATCTGGTCGGCGGCCAGCGCCGCCGGGTCCACGCTGCCCTTGCGGTTCCTGAACTGCCGTACCTGGAAGGGCCGTCCGTCGACCGTCGTCCACCCGAGCAGGATGTCGCTCACGACCTGCATCCGCTTCTGCCCGAGCACCACCCGGTGGCCTTCGTGCGCCGTCCTCGGCACCTCGAACCCGGCCGCTGGCAGATGCGGCAGCAGCACGGAGGGCCGCGCCTCCTTGACCTGGAGCACCAGCGGCTCGCCCCGGTGGTCGAGCAGCAGCACCACGTACGACCGCAGTCCGACGCTGCCCGTGCCGACGACGCGGAACGCCACGTCCTGGATCGCGTACCGCGCGAGCAGCGGCAGGCGGTCCTCGGACAGCGTGCCCAAGTAGTCCCCGAGGGCGGCGGCCACCGGGACCGCCTCCGCGTCCGGCACGCGCCGCAGCACGGGCGGCGCGTCCACGAAGCGCCGCCCCTCGGCACCGTCGGGCCCCTCGACGCGCTCGGTCGCCTTCGCCGCGAACCGGGCGCTCGTGTTGTGCCGCGCCTTCTCGGAGACCCGCTCCAGGGTGCCCAGGAGGTCGCGTGCGTCCGTGTACGAGACCAACTCCTCGTCCGCGATGGCGTTCCACGCGTCGAGCGCGGGGAGCTTCGCCAGCAGCCGCATCGTGCGCCGGTAGGCCCCGACGGCGTCCCTCGCCGCCTCCGCGCAGACCGCCTCGCCCGCGCCCGCCTCGCGCCCCGCGAGCACCAGGGACGCCGCCAGCCGCTTGAGGTCCCACTCCCAGGGGCCGTGCACCGTCTCGTCGAAGTCGTTCAGGTCGATGACGAGACCACCGCGCGCGTCCGCGTAGAGCCCGAAGTTCGCCGCGTGCGCGTCCCCGCAGATCTGCGCACCGATACCGGTCACCGGAGTGCGCGCGAGGTCGTACCCCATCAGTCCCGCGGAGCCCCGCAGGAACGCGAAGGGGGAGGCGGCCATCCTGCCGACCCGTATCGGCGTGAGCTCGGTGATCCGGCCGTGGTTGACCGCCTCGACCGCGGCCACGGGGTCGGGCCGGGCGTCGTCCACCGAGAACTCCGCGTGCGCGGCCCGGGGCACCCGCCCCCGCAGCGCCTTGCCCTCCCCTTTGGGCGACCCCTGCGCGGGCCACTCGGCGAACCCCGCCACCTGCGGAAGCCGCCCGTCGACCGGCCCTCGCCCGCCCGGCCGCTTCCCCGACCTCTTCGCCGGCCGCCCCCGCTGCCCGGGAACCGCCCCGCCAAGCTCCGCCATGCCCCTCGCCCCCGCAGACCGTCCGAACCCGGACCCGAACCGACGCCGGATCCGGCCTCGAAGGTACCGCCGCTCGCCGACCCCCGTCAGAGCCTGTGGATAACTTCGGTGACATACATCACTGCGCGCGGAATCCGGGGAGGACACGGCGGAAGCCGGCACAAGACGTCGGGAAACGGCAGGAGGCGACAGGAGACGGCAGGGGGCAGCAAGGGGCGGCAGGAGAGAGCAGGAGACGCCACGGGACAGCACAAAAAGAAGCGGCCCCCTTCCGGACTTTCATCCGGAGGAGGACCGCTTCCTCGTGGTGCGCGAGGGGGGAGTTGAACCCCCACGCCCTTGCGGGCACTGGAACCTGAATCCAGCGCGTCTGCCTATTCCGCCACCCGCGCATTGGGTGTGTCTTCGGGCTTCCCACCGTGTGGTGCGAGCGCCTGCCGACATCCAGAAGATTAGCACGCTGCGGAGGGTGGATTCACATCCGTATTGGCGGGCACCTGCTCTGGAGCCCGGACCCGGCCCGCCCTCACCCCGCAGTCACCCCGACCTCGTCCCCGACCCCTCCCTGAGCTCCAGCTGAGCTCCACCGGACCACCCGCCCGACACCGCCCCGGGCCCCCAGCCCCGGCCCCCGCCCTCGACCAAGCTCACCGAGCTCCACAGCCAGGTGCGGGACACTGGCTTGGAGCCCCCTCTACGATCCCTCGTAAAAGGAGGCTCGAGCAGGCGCCCCGAGCAGCTGCCCGTAAGGGGTTCCGGAGTCGAGGATCAGGGCTCCATCAGGGACTCCTGGGAGGATCCACGGACCCTCGCGCGGGCATGCCTTGTGAGAGGCGACACTCGTCGACTGGGCGGACAGGGGGAACCAGCCGATTTCCCGGCGCGTGGATACGATCAGTAAGCAGTACCAGGATGACTACGACGGAGGAGGTGCCCCATGGGAGTCCTGAAGAAGTTCGAGCAACGGCTCGAAGGTCTGGTCAACGGCACCTTCGCCAAGGTGTTCAAGTCCGAGGTCCAGCCCGTCGAGATCGCCGGCGCCCTCCAGCGCGAGTGCGACAACAACGCGACGATCTGGAACCGCGAGCGGACCGTCGTCCCCAATGACTTCATCGTGGAGCTCAGCGCCCCCGACTTCGAGCGGCTGAGCCCGTACTCGGGCCAGCTCGGCGACGAGCTCTCCGGCATGGTGCGCGACTACGCCAAGCAGCAGCGCTACAGCTTCATGGGCCCCATCAAGGTCCACCTGGAGAAGGCCGAGGACCTCGACACCGGCCTGTACCGCGTCCGCAGCCGCACGCTCGCGTCCAGCACCTCCCAGACGCCCGAGCGCGCCCCCGCGGGCCCCGGTGCCGGTGGCTCCGCGAGCCCCGGCCGCGCCACGGGAGGCGGTGGCTACGGCTATCCGCCCACCGGTGCGTCCGGCGCCGGAGCGCCTCCCATGCCCGCCTCACCACCGCCCGGAGCGGGCCGCCCCGGCGGCCCGGCCGCGGCACCGAGCAGACCTCCGGGCTCCGGCTCCGGAGCCCTTCCGGGCGCCCAGGTGCGGCGCTGGATCGAGATCAACGGCAATCGCCATCAGATCTCCCGCCCGACGCTGGTGCTGGGTCGCAGCACCGACGCCGATGTGCGGATCGACGACCCCGGCGTATCGCGCCGGCACTGTGAGATCCGGACCGGAACGCCCTCGACGATCCAGGATCTCGGGTCTACCAACGGCATCGTGGTAGACGGGCAGCACACCACCCGCGCTACGCTCCGCGACGGCTCGCGGATCGTCGTGGGCAGCACCACCATCATTTACCGGCAAGCCGAAGGGTGAAGCGGGGGCAATGTCAGAGCTGACCCTGACGGTCATGCGGCTGGGTTTCCTGGCCGTTCTGTGGCTGTTCGTGATCGTGGCCGTCCAGGTCATCCGCAGCGACCTGTTCGGTACGCGCGTCACCCAGCGTGGTTCGCGCCGTGAGGCGCGGCCGCAGCAGGCCGGCCGCCAGCAGCAGGCGGCGCCGCCGCAGCAGCGCCAGCAGCAGGGCGGTGGCCGCCAGCGTCGCGGCGCCCCCACCAAGCTGGTCGTCTCCGAGGGCATCCTCGCCGGGACGACGGTCGCCCTGCAGGGGCAGACCATCACGCTGGGCCGCGCGCACGACTCCACGATCGTGCTGGACGACGACTACGCCTCCAGCAGGCATGCCAGGATCTACCCGGACCGTGACGGCCAGTGGATCGTCGAGGATCTCGGGTCCACCAACGGCACGTATCTCGACCGGACCCGACTCACCACCCCGACGCCCGTTCCGCTGGGCGCGCCGATCCGCATCGGCAAGACCGTCATCGAGCTGCGGAAGTAGTACGACAATGAGCGAGCGGAGCGAGCGAGCCGAAGCGGCTGTCCAGGCACTGGACGCCGGCGCGCTCCCGACCGGAGGGTGGGCACCGTGCGGATGTACCCGGAGCCGACGGGCGAGGTGCGCATGAGTCTGTCTTTGCGCTTCGCCGCCGGATCGCACAAAGGCATGATCCGGGAGGGGAACGAGGACTCCGGTTACGCCGGACCGCGTCTCCTCGCGATCGCCGACGGCATGGGGGGCCAGGCCGCGGGCGAGGTGGCGAGCTCCGAGGTCATCTCGACGCTCGTCACGCTCGACGACGACGTCCCGGGCTCGGACATCCTCACGTCGCTCGGCACGGCCGTGCAGCGGGCCAACGACCAGCTTCGGCTGATGGTCGAGGAGGACCCCCAGCTGGAGGGCATGGGCACCACGCTCACCGCCCTGCTGTGGACCGGCCAGCGCCTCGGCCTGGTGCACGTCGGCGACTCCCGCGCGTACCTCCTGCGGGACGGCGTCCTGACGCAGATCACGCAGGACCACACCTGGGTGCAGCGCCTGGTCGACGAGGGCCGCATCACCGAGGAAGAGGCCACCACGCACCCGCAGAGGTCCCTCCTCATGCGTGCGCTGGGCAGCGGCGACCACGTCGAGCCGGACCTCTCCATCCGCGAAGTCCGCGCCGGCGACCGGTACTTGATCTGCTCGGACGGCCTCTCCGGAGTCGTCTCGCACCAGACCATGGAGGACACCCTCGCCTCCTACCAGGGCCCGCAGGAGACCGTGCAGGAGCTGATCCAGCTCGCGCTGCGCGGCGGCGGCCCCGACAACATCACCGTGATCGTCGCCGACGTCCTGGACATCGACAGCGGCGACACCCTCGCGGGCCAGCTGTCCGACACCCCCGTGGTGGTCGGCGCGGTCGCCGAGAACCAGCTCCAGGCCCAGGACGACGGCGCCATGCAGACGCCCGCGGGCCGCGCGTCCGGGCTCGGCCGTCCAGTGCCGCCGCAGCCCTCCGGAGGCGGCTTCGGGCCGCCCGGGAGCGGCGACACCGCGGGCTATGTCCCCGAGGGCAGCTTCGGGGCGTACGACGACGAGGACTTCGTCAAGCCCCGCGGCGGCCGCAAGTGGCTCAAGAGATCGCTCTACTCCGTGCTGGCGCTCGCCGTCATCGGCGGCGGTCTCTACGGGGGCTACCGCTGGACGCAGACGCAGTACTACGTGGGCACGAAGGACGAGCACGTCGCCCTCTTCCGCGGCATCGACCAGGACCTGGCGTGGGTCAGCCTGTCGAAGGTCGAGAAGGACCACCCCGAGATCGAACTCAAGTACCTGCCGCCGTACCAGCGCAAGCAGGTCGAGGCCACCATCGCCGAGGGCAACCTCGACGAGGCCAAGGGCAAGATCGACGAGCTCGGTCTGCAGGCCTCCGCCTGCAAGAAGGACGCCGAGCGCCGCAAGGTCGAGCGCGAGAACAACGCCAAGACCGGCGAGGGCGAGGCGGGCGGCACGACCGGGCTGCGCGAGGCGCCGAACCCGAACCCGACCACCTCGCCGTCCGGCAAGAACGACGCGAACGACAAGACCGACAAGAACAAGTCCGAGACCGCACCGACTCCCACACCCGGCCCCAGCCTCTCCGAGGATGAGCAGAAGCTGGTCCCGCTGTGCGGTAAGCAGTAAGCAGCCGTTGGGGGCCCTTGCACGCCATGAGCAGTAGTACTACACACACGTCGACGATCGGCGCGATCGGTGCGCCGAGCCGGCGCAACACCGAGCTCGCGCTGCTCGCGTTCGCAGTCGTCATCCCGCTGTTCGCCTACATGAACGTGGGGCTGGCCCTCACCGGTGAGCTGCCCACGGGCATGCTCGGGTACGGCCTCGGCCTCGGCATGCTGGCCGGCGTCGGCCACATCGTCGTACGCAAGTTCGCCGCGTACGCGGATCCGTTGCTGCTGCCGCTCGCGACGCTGCTCAACGGCCTCGGCCTGGTCGTCGTCTGGCGACTCGACCAGTCGGAGAAGCTCCAGCAGCGCGCCGAGGCGCAGTTCGGCGCGTTCAGCCCGTCGGCGCCGAACCAGCTGATGTACTCCGCGATCGGTGTCGCCCTCTTCGTCGGTGTACTGCTCCTGCTCAAGGACCACCGCGTCCTGCAGCGCTACACGTACATCTCCATGGTCGGCGCCATCGTCCTGCTGCTCCTCCCGCTCGTGCCGGGCCTCGGCATGAACGTGTTCGGCGCCAAGATCTGGATCCGGGTCGGTGGTTTCTCCATCCAGCCCGGTGAGTTCGCGAAGATCGTCATCGCGATCTTCTTCGCCGGATATCTGATGGTGAAGCGGGACGCGCTCGCCCTGGCGAGCCGCCGCTTCATGGGCCTTTACCTGCCGCGCGGCCGCGACCTCGGCCCGATCATCGTCGTCTGGGCGATCTCGATCCTGATCCTGGTCTTCGAGACCGACCTCGGTACGTCGCTGCTGTTCTTCGGCATGTTCGTCGTGATGCTGTACGTCGCCACGGAGCGCACCAGCTGGATCGTGTTCGGTCTGCTGATGTCCGCCGTCGGCGCGGTCGGTGTGGCCTCGTTCGAGCCCCACGTGCAGCAGCGTGTGGACGCCTGGCTGAACCCGTTCGCCCCGGAGACGCTCGCCCAGACCGACCAGATCGCCCAGTCCCTGATGGCGTTCGGCTCCGGCGGCGTCCTCGGCACCGGCCTCGGCCAGGGCAACTCCGACCTCATCGGCTTCGCCGCCAACTCCGACTTCATCCTCGCCACCTTCGGCGAGGAGATGGGTCTGGCCGGCGTCATGGCGATCCTGCTCATCTACGGCCTGATCGTGGAGCGCGGCGTGCGCACGGCTCTCGCCGCCCGCGACCCGTTCGGCAAGCTCCTCGCGATCGGCCTCTCCGGAGCCTTCGCCATCCAGGTCTTCGTCGTCGCGGGCGGCGTCATGGGCCTGATCCCGCTCACGGGTATGACCATGCCCTTCCTGGCGTACGGCGGTTCCTCCGTCATCGCCAACTGGGCCCTGGTCGGCATCCTGATCCGGATCAGCGACACCGCGCGCCGCCCGGCCCCGTCGCCCGCCCCGAACCCCGACGCCGAAATGACCCAGGTGGTCCGACCGTGAACAAGCCCCTGCGCCGGATCGCGATCTTCTGCGGGCTGCTCGTCCTCGCCCTGCTCGCCCGGGACAACTGGCTCCAGTACGTCCAGGCGGACACCCTCGCCAAGCACGAGAAGAACCGCCGCGTCACCATCGAGCGCTACGCCCAGCCGCGCGGCGACATCATCGTCGACGGCAAGCCCATCACCGGCTCGAAGGCCACCCCGGGCAGCGACCTGAAGTACAAGCGCACCTGGAAGAACGGGGACATGTGGGCCCCCGTCACGGGTTACTCCTCGCAGCGCATCGGCGCCAGCCAGCTGGAGAACATCGACGACGGCATCCTCACCGGCAACGACGACCGGCTCTTCTTCCGCCGCACGCTCGACATGCTGACCGGCGAGAAGAAGGAGGGCGGCAATGTCGTCACCACCCTC
Source organism: Streptomyces sp. NPDC052114 (assembly GCF_040680155.1). Classification (NCBI taxonomy): domain Bacteria; kingdom Bacillati; phylum Actinomycetota; class Actinomycetes; order Kitasatosporales; family Streptomycetaceae; genus Streptomyces; species Streptomyces sp. NPDC052114. The sequence goes on from NZ_JBFAWC010000007.1 coordinate 117,608, forward strand.
AACTCCGCCGCGCAGAAGGCCGCGTACGACGGCCTGAAGAGCAAGGGCAAGGGCGCCGTCGCCGCGATCGACCCGTCGACCGGCGCGATCCTCGCGCTGGCCTCCACGCCGTCGTACGACCCGGGGACCTTCGCGGGCAACACCGACAAGGAAGCCCAGCACTTCCTCGACCTGGACAAGGACAAGGACAAGCCGCTGGTCAACCGCGCGCTGCGCGAGACCTACCCGCCCGGCTCCACCTTCAAGGTGGTCACGGCGGCGGCCGCCCTGGAGCACGGCCTCTACAGCAGCATCGACGAGAAGACGAAGTCGCCGCTGCCGTGGACGCTGCCGAACACGCAGACCCCGCTGAAGAACGAGAACAACATCCCCTGCAAGAACGTCTCGCTGCGTGAGGCGCTGCGCATCTCCTGCAACACCGTCTTCGGCAAGATCGGCTCCGATCTCGGCAAGGACAAGATGCTGGAGACGGCGAAGAAGTTCGGCTTCAACTCCGAGCAGTTCATCCCCGTCCGCTCCAACGCCTCCAACTTCCCCGAGGACATGGACAAGCCGCAGACCGCGCTGTCCTCCATCGGTCAGTTCGAGACGGCCACGACCCCGCTCCAGATGGCCATGGTCGCCTCCGCGATCGCCAATGACGGCACGCTCATGGAGCCGTACATGGTGAGCGAGCTCCAGGCCCGCAACCTCGACGTCATCGAGAAGCACTCGCCGAAGGAGATGAGCGAGCCGCTCTCGAAGGAGAACGCCCAGAAGCTCCAGCAGATGATGGAGACGGTCGTCAACGAGGGAACCGGAACCAACGCCAAGATCCCCGGCGTCACTGTCGGAGGAAAGACGGGTACGGCGCAGCACGGCGTCGCCAACAGCAAGAACCCGTACGCCTGGTTCATCTCGTACGCCAAGACGGACTCCGGTTCGCCGGTCGCCGTCGCCGTGGTCGTCGAGGACAGCGATGCCGACCGAGGTGACATCTCCGGTGGCGGACTCGCGGCGCCCATCGCCCGGGACGTGATGAAGGCAGTCATCGAAAGCAAGAAGTGACCCCCATCACGCTCCCTCCACATCGGTGCACGTTGCGGTACCGGTCCGGTATCGGGTGACGGTCGCGTCCGGGTCACGCAAGTCGAGCCGGGTACGGTATGCCCGGACAGCACACCGCCGGACCACACAACGGTGCGGTCGGGACCGACGGAGAGGGCTGGATTAGCTATGGAAGAGCCGCGTCGCCTCGGCGGCCGGTACGAGCTGGGCCAGGTGCTCGGCCGTGGTGGCATGGCCGAGGTGTACCTCGCGCACGACACCCGGCTCGGCCGCACCGTGGCGGTGAAGACGCTGCGGGTGGACCTCGCACGCGACCCGTCCTTCCAGGCCCGGTTCCGCCGTGAGGCCCAGTCGGCCGCCTCGCTCAACCACCCGGCGATCGTCGCGGTCTACGACACCGGCGAGGACTACGTCGACGGGGTCTCCATCCCGTACATCGTGATGGAGTACGTCGACGGCTCCACGCTGCGCGAGCTCCTGCACTCCGGCCGCAAGCTGCTGCCGGAGCGGGCCATGGAGATGACGATCGGCATCCTCCAGGCCCTGGAGTACTCGCACCGCAACGGCATCGTCCACCGCGACATCAAGCCGGCGAACGTCATGCTGACGCGCAACGGCCAGGTCAAGGTCATGGACTTCGGCATCGCGCGCGCGATGGGCGAGTCCGGCATGACGATGACGCAGACGGCCGCGGTCATCGGCACGGCGCAGTACCTCTCGCCGGAGCAGGCCAAGGGCGAGCAGGTCGACGCCCGCTCCGACCTCTACTCCACGGGCTGTCTGCTCTACGAGCTCCTGACGGTCCGCCCGCCGTTCGTCGGCGACTCCCCGGTGGCGGTCGCCTACCAGCACGTACGGGAAGAGCCCCAGGCCCCGAGCGTCTTCGACGGCGAGATCACGCCCGAGATGGACGCGATCGTCCTCAAGGCGCTCACGAAGGACCCGGACTACCGCTACCAGTCGGCCGACGAGATGCGCGCCGACATCGAGGCGTGCCTGGACGGCCAGCCCGTCGCGGCCACCGCCGCCATGGGCGCGGTCGGCTACGGCGGCCCGGACGACCAGCAGACGGCGATGCTGCGCCCGCAGAACGGCGGCCAGACGTCGATGATGCCGCCGGTCAACCCGGACGACGGCTACGGCTACGACGAGGGCCGCGGCCGCCGCCAGAAGAAGAGCAACGCGTCGACCTGGCTGCTGGTCCTCGCGGGCGTGCTGGTCCTGGTGGGCGCGATCCTCATCGGCAAGTGGGCGTTCAGCGGCGGTGGCGGGGACGACTCCACCAAGGCGCCGAACTTCGTGGGCGAGAAGCTCGATCGGGCCAAGGAGTCGGCCGAGAACGTCGGCCTCAAGCTGGAGATCGGCAAGCGCGAGCCGTGCGCGAAGTACCCGAAGGGTGTGGTCTGCGACCAGGACCCGGCGGCCGACTCCGAGATCAAGAAGGGCGAGACCGTCACGGTGACGGTGTCGACCGGCTCACCGAAGATCATGGTCCCGGACGTCCAGGGTCTGAGCTTCGACGAGGCCGAGAAGCTGCTCAACGACAAGGGCTTCTCGAACATCGAGCAGAAGACCGAGGAGTCCGACCGGACCGCGGGCAAGGTCATCGCCCAGGACCCGGAGGGCGACACCAAGGCGGAGAAGAGCGCGACCATCACGCTCACCGTCGCCAAGAAGAAGGCCCAGAGCACCGTCCCCAGCGTGGCCGGCAAGACCTGGGAAGAGGCCAAGCAGCAGATCGAGGCCAACGACCTCGTCGCGCAGCGCGAGGACGTGGCCAGCGAGGACGTCGAGGAGGGCAAGGTCATCCAGACCACGCCCACGGCCGGCAGCCCGGCCGACCCCGGCTCCACGGTCACCGTCCAGGTCGCCAAGAAGGCCGAAGAAGCCACTGTCCCGCCGCTGGCCGGACAGAAGCTCAAGGACGCCCGCAAGGCCATCGAGGACGCCGGTCTGACGGTCGGCACCATCACCGGCCCGCAGGACGACGACGCCCTCGTGGTCCTGCCGCAGCCCAACACCGGCGAGAAGGTCGCGCCCGGCTCGGCGGTCAACCTGACCACCGCGGGCGGCGGAGGCGGCAACGGCAACGGCGGAAACGGCGGTGAAGACGGCGGAGGCGGCGGCTTCATCGAGGGTGCCGGCGGCTGGGGCCGCCACAACGACGACTGACGCGCCCCACCCCGCCCGATCATGGGAGAGCCCCGGTACCGCTGAGCGGTACCGGGGCTCTCCCGTTCGTACGGTTGCTTCGAGCGGACGTCCTGCCGCTTACTTCAGCTCCGCCGGCGGCGTCCGCTTGTTGTCGACCTTCTCCACGCGCTCCAGCTCGCCCCAGACGATGTAGCGATAGTTCGAGGTGTAGACCGGCGTGCAGGTCGTCAGCGTGATGTAGCGGCCCGGCTTCTTCGCGCCCGATTCCTTGGGGACGGGGTCCAGGACCTTCACGTTGAACTTCGAGGTCTCGGGCAGCGTCGCGTACACCTTGTAGACGTACCACTTGTCCCGGGACTCGTAGACGATCGCGTCGCCCTTCTTGAGCTTGTCGATCTTGTGGAACTTCGCGCCGTGCCCGTCGCGGTGCGCGGCCAGCGTGAAGTTGCCTTCCTTGTCCTGGGGAAGGGCCGACTTGATCGGGTCCTTGTAGTAGCCGGCGACACCGTCGTTGAGGACCTTGCTGCTGGTGCCCTCCTTGACCAGGACCTCACCGTTGCCCATCGCGGGTACGTGCAGGAAGCCGATGCCGTCCTTGGTGTCGATGCTGCCGGGGCCGCCCGCCCAGCGGTCGCGCACGCGGTCGCCCTGCCGGTGCGCCTCGCGGTCCGCTATGACGTTGGTCCACCAGAGCGAGTAGACGACGAACAGGCCGAGCACCAGGCCCGCGGTGATGAGGAGTTCGCCGAAGACGCTGACGGCCGTGGCGACGGGACCGCGGCCCCGCCTCCGTGGCGCAGGCTCGGACGCGGGCGACGCGTCGGCCTGCTTCTCGTCGTGGTCGGTGGTGGCTGCCACTGGATCTGCCCCGTTCTCACACTTCTAGTTGACGAGCGCGCTCGGCTTTCCCTTGCTGCGCGGCCGTTCCTCGACCATCTTGCCCCAGACGATCATTCGATACTTACTCGTGAATTCCGGGGTGCAGGTGGTCAGTGTGATGTACCGACCGGGTTTCGTGAAGCCGGAACCGGGCGGAACGGGGCCGATCACACGGGTGTTGCCGGGGCTCGTCTGCGGCAGGATGCTCGCCATCTTGTAGACGAAGTACTTGTCCTGCGTCTCTACGACGATCGGGTCGCCCGGCTCCAGACGGTTGATGTACCGGAACGGCTCGCCGTGGGTGTTGCGGTGGCCCGCGACCGCGAAGTTCCCCTGCTTGGCGTCCGGCATCGGGGTCTTGGTGGCGCCCTCGTTGTAGTGGCCGACCATGCCGCGGTCGAGGACCTTCTGCTTGTCGATGCCCTCGGCGACCGGCACGACCACGTCGAGGCGCGGGATGTGCAGCAGCGCGAATCCCTGGCCGGGCTCGAAGGCGCCGGGCTTGCCCTTGCCCTTCGCCCAGCTCTCCTGGAGGTCGTGGGCGGCGCCGTCCGCCTGCTGCTGGGCCCGGATGTTCGTCCACCACAGCTGGTAGGTGACGAACAGAAGCATCAGGACGCCGACGGTGATGAAGACTTCGCCGAGCCCCCTGCTGATGACCGCGCCGGGCGACGGCCTGCGGGCACGCTCCGCGCGACGGGCCTCAAGGCGGGAGAGGGGCGCACCCTGCCGGGGCTCCGTGGGATGCGACTCCGTGGGGCGCGTCGACTCCGTGGGGCGCGCGCCGCCCTTCTTGGCGGCCTTGCGGCGCGCCGCGCGGCCCTCCGTGGGCCGGTCGGGGGCCGGCTCGGCTATGCGGCGGGTGTCCTCGGTCCGCAGCGCCACGGTCTCGTCGTCGGGTATCGGCTCGGGCGCGGGCCGTTCGGGGGCGTACGCGCCGTACAGCTGCTCGTACGTGGGCTCGGCAGTCTCCTGGGACTGCGGCTGGGACTGCGGCTGCGGCTGCGGCTGCGGCTGCGGCTGCGGCTGCGGCTGCGGCTGCGGCTGGGATTGATCCCCGTACCAGTCCCGGGCATACCCCGCGGGGTCGTACCACTCCTCTTCCTGAAGTGCCGCAGGCACCGCGGGCCCTTCAGGCACCCGAGGCGCCTCAGGCACGGGAAGCCCCTGAGACCCCTGAGGCACGGCCTGCCGCGGCTCCGAAGCCGTGGCTTGCGGCGGCTCCGCGGGACCGCTGCGGAACCACGGCGAAGGATGCTGCCCCGGCAGGGGATCGGTCAGCGGGTCGGCCAGGTCATCGACGGCCGCCTCCAGCGCGCCGCCCTGCAGCCCGCCGCCCTCCGACGCGCCGTTCCCCGGTGCTCCGGCGCCCCCGGAGGCGACGCCACCACCGTCCCCGTACGCGTCACTCGCGTCGTACGGAGCTCCGGAGGAGTCGCGCTCGGGGCGCAGGGCGGTCACGCCGTGGCCCTGCCCACCACCGGGGCGAGCCCGCTCGACCGTGCCACGGCCCCCTTGTCGCCGCACTCCACCAGCCAGTTGGCGAGCATCAGATGGCCGTGCTCGGTCAGCACCGACTCGGGGTGGAACTGGACGCCCTCGACCGGAAGTTCACGGTGTCGCAGGCCCATGATGATGCCGTCCTCCGTGCGCGCGGTGACCTCGAGGTCCGCCGGGACGGTGGCGGGCTCGGCGGCCAGCGAGTGGTAGCGGGTCGCGGTGAACGGCGACGGCAGCCCCGCGAAGACGCCCTTGCCCTCGTGGCGTACGAGGGAGGTCTTGCCGTGCAGCAGCTCCGGGGCGCGGTCCACCACACCGCCGTACGCCACCGCCATCGACTGCATGCCGAGGCAGACGCCGAAGACGGGCACACCGGTGGCGGCGCAGTGGCGCACCATCTCGACGCAGACGCCCGCCTGCTCCGGGGTGCCGGGGCCCGGCGAGAGCAGGACGCCGTCGAAGCCGTCCTGGGCGTGCCGGAGCTCGACCTCGTCGTTGCGCACGACCTCGCACTCGGCGCCCAGCTGGTAGAGGTACTGGACGAGGTTGAAGACGAAGCTGTCGTAGTTGTCCACGACCAGGACGCGGGTGCGGCCGCCGCCGCTCGCGGTGCTCACTGGCCGTCCACGGTGACGTCGTTGAAGGGCAGCAGCGGCTCGGCCCACGGAAACACGTACTGGAAGAGCACGTAGACCACCGCGAGGATGAGCAGCAGCGAAATCAGCGCCCTCACCCATGCGTTTCCCGGCAGATGCCGCCAGATCCAGCCGTACATGCCGTCCCTTCCGTCGCGTACGGCCAGGCCTCCCGCGCCGTACGGCACCAGACTAACGGCGCAGTGCCTCCGGTTTCCCGGCCTCCACAGGCTGCGTGGCATCCAAATGCGCCCAGACGATCAGCCGGTGACTGTGGCCCCACTCTGGTTCACAGGTCGTAAGGGTGAGGTAACGCCCCGGGCCGTCATAGCCGGATTTGCGCGGCACGGGATCAATGACACCGATGTCGCCGGGGAGCGTCTTGTAGGGCTTCTTGTCGATGCGGTACGTGAACCAGGTCGCGCCGTCGGTCAGGACGACGGGGTCGCCGGGGCGCAGCTCGGGGAAGTCCTTGAAGGGGTCGCCGTAGGTGCGCCGGTGGCCGGCCACGGAGAAGTTGCCCTTCTGCCCGAGCTGGGCGGTGGAGGCGTAGTGGCCGAGGCCCTTCTTGAGCACCTCGGCGCCGGTGCCCTGGAGCACGGGCTTGTTCCACGTGAAACCGAACCGCGGGATGTACATGACGGCGAAGGGCTTGCCGTCCTTGTAGGGGGCGGGCTTGTCCGGGGATTCGTCGACGGCGTCACCGCCACCGTTCGTCCCCGCGGGCACGGAGCCCTGCGCCCAGCGGTCCTGGAGCTCGTCGATCTGGCTGTCCATGGCGCTGTCGGCCTTCACGCCGGTCCAGAACAGGACGTACACCACGAAGAGCACGATCAACGTGCCGACGGTGATGCACAGTTCGCTGAACGTCCTGACGAGCACACGCACCGACACAGGACGGCCCCTCCCTGGGTGCTACTCCACGGGCTTCGCGTAGTGGAGATCCACTGTGCCCGAGTAGCCGGGAAGAGTCACCGCCCCGTCGTCGTCGACTTTCCAGCCGAGCCCGTAGGCGTTGACGTACAGCATGTAGTTCTGGATCTCGGGAGAGGCGGCGAGGGCGCTCTTGAGCTGGTCGGGGTCGCCGACCGCGGTCACCTTGTACGGCGGGGAGTAGACGCGGCCCTGGAGGATCAGGGTGTTGCCGACGCAGCGCACGGCGCTGGTGGAGATCAGGCGCTGGTCCATGACCTTGATCCCCTTGGCGCCGCCCTGCCAGAGGGCGTTGACCACGGCCTGGAGGTCCTGCTGGTGGATGACCAGGTCGTTCGGCTGGGGCTCGGGGTAGCCGGGGAGCTTGGCACTGGCGTCGGGCGGGGCGTCCGCGAGGGTGACCGTGACCGCCTTGCCGCTGAGCTTCTTGGTGCCGGCGTTCTTCTCCAGCGCCTTGAGCCGGGCGTCGTCCGCCTTGGTGCTGCCGTTGTCGCGCTGGGCGAGCGATTCGACGTCGTCCCGGAGCGAGCCGTTGGACTCGTCGAGCTCGCCGTTCTTGTGGCTGCGCTCTTGGATGAGGTCGGAGAGCTTCAGCAGGGAGGCATCCGTACGGATGTTGGTGCCCTTGGCCGTGTTGAAACTCGTGAAGAAGATCAACCCGGCGAGCGCGAAAACCGCACCCGTAAGCACCCGAACCGGACGCCATCGGGGGCGACGACCGGCACCTTTGTGGGAGTCGGCAGAATTGCTCAACGTACCCTTATCTCCTTCAGCGCCGCGGAAGCACTACGCTAACGGACGCCCGGGGGAGGCCTCAGCTCCCCGCAGCGTCCGCCCGGCGCCAGACCACAGTTACCTGCGCGGCCACGCAGCGCATCGACAGGAGAGACCCTCGTGCCGAAGTCACGTATCCGCAAGAAGGCAGACGACTACACGCCGCCGCCCTCGAAGAAGGCGACGAACATCAAGCTGACGAACCGCAGCTGGGTGGCCCCGGTGATGCTGGCGATGTTCATCATCGGGCTCGCCTGGATCGTCGTCTTCTACGTCACGGACGGCAAGCTGCCGATCGACCCGCTGGGCAACTGGAACATCGTGGTCGGCTTCGGCTTCATCGCGGCGGGCTTCGGCGTCTCCACCCAGTGGAAGTAGCCCCCGTTCCACGGGAGTGTCCACCGGAGTACCGGCACCGCCACGCGCAAGCCTTGCCCTGAGTTATCCACAGCGCTATCCACATGGGGAAAAGGTCTGAAGATCTGTGGATAACTCTCAGCCGGTTGACGCCGGTGTGACTGACCCACCGGATCTCTGTTCGTGCCACGCCCCTTGTCCTTCCTGGGGAAACCCAGGTCAGGGACAAGGGGCACGGTTGTTCCCCACAGGATGCACAAGATCCACCACACGCTGTGGACAACGTGGGTACGTCAGGTGAGCTGCCCGGTCCTGATGACGACCATGACCACAGCCGCGACGAGCACCAGTGCACAACTGCCGAACTGGATGAGACTCCGCCGCTCGCGGGGCGCGTGCACCATCGCGTAGCCGACGATGATGCCGCCGACGAGGCCGCCGATGTGGGCCTGCCACGAGATGTTGGGCCAGAAGGCCGTGATCACCAGGTTGATCGCCAGGAGTGCGATGACCGGCCGCATGTCGTAGTTCAGCCGCCGCATCAGGATGGCGGTCGCGCCGAACAGACCGAAGATCGCGCCGGAGGCACCGAGCGAGGGCTGGTTCGGCTCCGCGAGGAGATACGTCAGCGCACTGCCGGCGAGCCCCGACGCCATGTACAGCGCCAGGAAGCGGGCACGGCCGAGCGCCGCTTCGAGCGGACCGCCGATCCACCACAGGCTGAGCATGTTGAGGGCGATGTGCATGATGCTGCTGTGCAGGAACATCGCCGTCACCAGGCGATACCACTGCCCCTCGGCGACGCCTTCGACCGAACCGAGCTCCGGCACGAAGGCCCGCCCGAGCATGTCGTACTGATCGGTGAAGCGGTCCCCGACCGTCAGCTGCACCAGGAACAGGGCGAGGTTCAGCCCGACAAGGATCTTCGTGACCAGCCGCGGGTCGGCGGTGATCGCGCCGCCCGCCATCGTGCGCGGCTGGTTGGCCGCCGGCGCGTGACCGGTGCCCGAGCCGCCGCGGACGCAGTCCGGGCACTGGAAGCCGACCGAGGCGCTGATCATGCACTCGGGGCAGATGGGCCGCTCGCAGCGCGTACAGGTGATGCCGGTCTCACGGTCCGGATGCCGGTAGCAGCCGGGCAGGCCCGATGCACCCTGCGGCTCCTGCGGGCTGCCTGGCACCTGGTCCATGGGGTCCCCTCAATCTCCGTACGAAGGCACAGTGACGGCACACGTGGCAACGCACCGCCCCGCCCTTCCTTACGGACGGGCGGGGCGGTTTTGTTCCCTCGCGAATACGCAGGTCAGGCGTCGCGGGTCTCGATGACCACGGACTCGATGACCACGTCGTTGACCGGACGGTCGGTGCGCGGGTTGGTCTGGGTGGTCGCGATGGCGTCCACGACCTTCTGGCTGGCCGCGTCGGTGACCTCGCCGAAGATGGTGTGCTTACGGGTCAGCCACGCGGTCGGCGACACAGTCACGAAGAACTGCGAGCCGTTCGTGCCCGGACCTGCGTTGGCCATGGCCAGCAGGTAGGGCTTGTCAAAGGCGAGGTCCGGGTGGAACTCGTCCTCGAACTCGTAGCCCGGACCACCGGTGCCGTTGCCCAGCGGGTCGCCGCCCTGGATCATGAAGCCACTGATCACGCGGTGGAAGACGGTGCCGTCGTACAGGCGGTCCGAGGTCTTCTTGCCGGTCGCGGGGTGGACCCACTCGCGCTCGCCCTGAGCGAGCTCAACAAAGTTCTTGACCGTCTTGGGCGCGTGGTTCGGCAGGAGCCGGACCACGATGTCGCCCTGGTTGGTCTTCAGGGTGGCGTAAAGCTGCTCAGCCACGATCTGCCTTCCGTTGTCTTCTGTGACCCCCCGATCCTCGCACGGACCGGATTGGGACGAGTAGCCACCGAGTGGGCGCGCGCCGAAGGGATCCGTGGCATTGTCGGCCAAGAGCGCTTCTTGCACCGATTCGATCGCATTGAACGGGGGCAGGCGATCCATCGGGCTGAGCAAAGACAAGCCGTGATCACAGAACGGCCGGAGTCCGTGTTCTCGTGACCCGGATGCCCGCCCGCGCATGCCTCGGAGCGATCCGGAAGGCATGATCCCTGAAAGGGTGGAAAGGTGACATACCTATACGCCACCGAGGAGGAGGATCCCGTGACCCGCATCGACAGCGTGCGCGCCGCGACCGGCTCGGCGAAGGACAGCGTCCGGCACGCCGCGGAGGCGGTGGCCCCCTATGCCGGCACGGCCAAGGACCAGGCAACGCACTACGCGCACGAGATGCGCGCGCGTCTGGCGCCCAAGGTGTCGCAGGCCGCGCACCAGGCCGCCGAGCAGGCCCGTGTCCAGTACGGCGCGCATGTCGCCCCCCGCGTCGAGCAGGCGCGCACCCACGTGCCGCCGAAGGTCGACCACGCCGCGCACGAGGCCGCTGTCCGTACCCGTAAGGCCGCTCGCCAGGCCGCCGAGTACTCCAGGCCCCGCATCGAGCACGCGGTCGCCGCCGCGCAGCCCGTCCGCGAGGAGGCCGCTTCCCGTGGCACGGCGGCCCTCGCCGCGCTGCGCGGTCAGGTCTCGCCGAAGGAGATCCAGCGGCTGGCCCGCAAGCACGAACGCCGGGCCAGGGCGGCCCGCCTCGCCAAGGGACTCGCCGTGGCCGGCATCCTCGCCGCGGGCGCCATCGCCGCCTGGAAGTGGTGGGACAAGCAGGCCAACCCGGACTGGCTGGTCGAGCCGCCCGCGGCCACGGAGGTCCCGGACCGCACGCCGCTGACCTCCGTCGACGGCAGCGGCCAGTCGTCCCTCGACCCCGAGGTCCAGGCCAAGCAGGCCGAGGCCGAGGCCGCCGACCGCGACGAACACTGACCCGAGCCCGGACAGGCCCGCACAGCACGACGACGTGGGGCGGAGGACCTTCTGGTCCTCCGCCCCACGTCGTTTCACGTGAAACGACGGCCCCTCCCCGGGACACAAAAAAGCTCCTCCGCCCTACGTTTCCGCAGGTTGGAGGAGCTTTTGTGCTGTGGAGCCTAGGGGAGTCGAACCCCTGACATCTGCCATGCAAAGACAGCGCTCTACCAACTGAGCTAAGGCCCCGTGAACGATGCGTCGGACCGGAAGAATCACCTCCCGGCGTGCATCGCAGACCAGAGTACCGGGTCTCCCCCCGGATCTCGCAAAAGGATTGGGGGTCCCGGTCCACGACCACGCTCCGTAAGATGCTCGACGTGGTTCGCGGCAGCGAACCGCGGTCTTAGGGGAAGCGATGGGGAGACGCAATGGACGCCGCACAGCAGGACACCACCGCGAGAGCACGGGAGCTCCAGCGGAACTGGTACGGAGAGCCGCTGGGGGCGCTCTTCCGTCGCCTCATCGATGATCTGGGCCTGAACCAGGCCCGCCTCGCCGGAGTCCTCGGCCTTTCCGCGCCCATGCTCTCCCAGCTGATGAGCGGTCAGCGGGCCAAGATCGGCAACCCCGCCGTCGTCCAGCGCGTCCAGCTCCTCCAGGAACTGGCGGGCCAGGTCGCCGACGGCAGCGTCAGCGCCGCCGAGGCCACCGACCGCATGGACGAGATCAAGAAGTCCCAGGGCGGCTCCGTCCTGACCAACACCTCGCAGACGGCGACCAGTTCGGGCGCGCCCACCGTCAAGCGCGTGGTGCGCGAGATCCAGTCCCTGCTGCGCTCCGTCGCGGCGGCCGGCGACATCATCGATGCCGCGGACTCCCTCGCCCCCACCCACCCGGAACTGGCAGAGTTCCTCCGGGTGTACGGCGCCGGGCGCACCGCGGACGCGGTCGCCCACTACGAGGCGCACCAGAGCTGAGCCGTCGACCGGGCCGCCGCGCGGCCCGGAAGGGGAGCGGAGCGCGACCATGGGTGAGGTCTTCGCCGGCCGGTACGAACTGGTCGACCCGATCGGCCACGGGGGAGTCGGAGCGGTCTGGCGCGCCTGGGACCACCGGCGGCACAGATATGTGGCCGCCAAGGTCCTTCAACAGAGCGACGCACATTCCTTGTTGAGGTTCGTGCGGGAGCAGGCGCTGCGCATCGACCACCCCCATGTGCTCGCGCCCGCCAGCTGGGCCGCCGACGACGACAAGGTCCTGTTCACCATGGACCTGGTCGGCGGCGGCTCATTGGCGCATGTCATCGGGGACTACGGCCCGCTGCCGCCCCGCTTCACCTGCGTCCTCCTCGACCAGCTCCTCTCCGGCCTCGCCGCCGTCCACGCCGAAGGCGTCGTCCACCGGGACATCAAGCCGGCCAACATCCTGCTGGAGGCCACCGGCGCGGGTCGACCGCATCTGCGCGTCTCCGACTTCGGCATCTCGATGCGCAAGGGCGAGCCCCGGCTGACCGAGACCGACTACGTGGTGGGGACGCCCGGCTACTTCGCCCCCGAGCAAATGCTGGGCGCGGAACCGGACTTCACCGCCGACCTCTTCGCCGTCGGCCTGGTCGCCCTGTATCTCCTGGAGGGCGCCAAGCCCGATGCCAGGGCCCTGATCGAACACTTCGCCGAGCACGGCACTCCACGCGCCCCACGCGGCATGCCTGAGCCCCTCTGGCAGGTCATCGCGACCCTGCTCCAGCCGGACCCCCAGACGCGCTTCCGCACCGCCACAGGCGCGCGCAAGGCGCTTGCCTCCGCCGCCGAGATGCTGCCCGAGCCGGGCCCGGACGACGAGCTCATCGAGATATTCGACCAACTCGCCCCGCTACCGACGGGGTTCGGCCCCGATGGCCCGCTGACGACAGCGCCCCGGCCGGCCCCGCTGTCCGGTCCCGGGACCTCTGCCCACGGGCATCCCGGCCACGCGCCCTCTGGTCACGGGCATCCAGTCCAAACGCCGTCTGGCCAGACGTACCCAGGCCACACCCACTCCGCCCCGGGCCCCGGAGCGCCCGCCGCCCATGCGTCGACCGGCACCTCGTCCGGCCCCACGCCGTACCTGCCCGCCCCATCAGGCCTCACCCCGCCCGCTCCGGCCCCATCCGTGCCTACGCCATCCGCTCCCTTCGCACCAGCCCTCTTCCCACCCGAGCCCTTCGCACCCGCTCCCTCCCCCTCCGCCTCGGAGACGGGCAGCTTCCACCTCCCGCCGCCGGTGCAGCCACCTCAGCCTTCGACTCCCCCCACGCCGACTCCCGTGCCGCCACAGGCGCCCACGCCCGGCCCCACAGCTGTGCCCTCCCCCCACCAAGCCGCGCGCCACGACCCCGCACAAGCCGTGACGTCGTCGGTGCCCCGCGCCCACGCCTCTACTTATCCATACACCGCTCAAGCCGCTGAGGTTCCACCTCGGATCCCGCTGAATCCGACGGTCCCGCAGCCCTACGCCATGGCGTTCCCCACCCCGCCGCGGCGCCCCGGACCGCCCGCGAAGGTCGCGGTCCCGATGCTGCTCCTCGCCCTGCTCTGCCTCACGGTCGGCACCTGGGCGCTGACCCGGATCTGACGGCCCCACAGCAGTCGGCCGGCGGCCCTCACCACCCCTGAGGCGGCCCGAACCGCGCCGGCTGCCCGGCCCCGCCACCAGACCCGGCACCCGGCACGCCACCGCCACCGGCACCAGCCCCGCCACCAGCACCAGCACCAGCACCAGCACCAGCACCAACCGAAGCCGCCACAGCGGCCGCCGCGTCCGCTGCCGCCGCTGCCGCCACGGCCGCCCTCCGCCGCGCCACCAGCGTCCACACCCCCAGAATCCCCAGCAGCACGACCCCGGTCCCGATCCCCCCGGCGGCGACCACCACCATCACCTCGTCGCGACCGCCCCCGCCCTCGCCCCCGGCGGCCGTCTCCCCCCGCCTCGCCGCCGCCGTGTCCCGCTCGGTCACCCGGAACTCATCGGCGGGCCGTGGCGAGCCCGCGTACGCGGGACCCGGCTTCGGCGCCCCTGCCACATCCACACGCAGCGTCAGGTCCAACGGCCCGTCACCGAACTTCTCCGCGACATCGGAGCCGAGGTGGACCGCCAGGTAGTACCAGCCCGCGAACCTCATCGCCGCCACCTCGTCGGCGGGGGCGAAACGATTCTCGTAGGCGATCGGCGGCAGCGGGTCCAGAGCCGCCGCCTTCTGCCTGCCGTCGTAGGCCGTGCGTGCGTCGTCCACCTGGGCGCGCACGGGGTTGTACAGCGACATGACCAGAGCGGACGAGACGTACCCGCTGCCGCGCGCCGTCCCGCGCCGCCCCACGCCGTCCTGCTCACCGCTCCCGTCGGAACCGGCCCCGCCCGGACCGTCCCCCCGCACACTGCCGAGCTCCGCCGTGGCGGAGAGCCGCTGTCCCCAGTCCACCGGCACGCGGTAGAAGAGGGTCTCTCCGGGCTCGATCTCGGCGCCCCAGACCCCTGCCTCCAGCCCGCGCGCCCTGTTGAAACTCGTGCCGCCCTCGCGCGAGCGCCGCTCACCGGCAGGCGGCACAGGCGTCGAGGAGTCCCACGACCCCGGCGGCTCCTTCTCGCCCGCCGCCCCATCTCCCGCCTTCAGCGCGGGTTCTGACGCGACGTGAATCTCCAGGTCCCAGTCCCCCTGGGCGGTCCCGGAGGACCTGGTCCGCTCGACGAGCACGTAGTACGTACCGGCTTCCGCGCAGCTCCTCTCGTCAGGGCCGACCCTGCGCGACGCCGTGGCCGTGATGGGCCGCGGGCTCTCCGAAGAGCCGAACCGCGCCTCCTCCGCCTCCAGGGGACTGCAGTTGTTGCCGTCCGCGTCCTGCACGGACACCTCGACCCCGTCGGCGTACGACACCTTGGCGCCGGGCTCCGGGACCGCGGTGACCGCGACGTACGCGCTCTCCTTCGCGTCGAGCTCCAGGCGGTAAAAACGCTGTCCCACGCGCGGGAGGGTGCTTTTGTACGTCCTACCGGGGCTGAGCCGGTGCCCCGCGACGTTGCTCGTCGCGCCCTCGACCGTCTCGGCGCCCTCAGCGAACGCGTACGGTCCGGGCGTCCCCGCAGCCCCCGCCTGCCCCGGAAGCGCCGCCACCGCGCACAGTGCGGCGGCGACGACCGCGGCCGGCACCGCTCGGCCACGGACCCGCCCCGCCGCTCCCCGGCACCCGCCCAGCCGCCGCCCCATCACGCGCCACCCCTCGTCGTGAACACAGCCGTCCCACCCGTCCCGACCGTCCTGCCCGCCGGGCACCGCGCGGACACCACCACGGCCCGGCCGACGCCGCAACCGAGCCACGGCGTGACCACACTCCGCACAAATTCGCTTAAGCAACCATTCGATTCACGCAAGCGAACCCCTGCGGTCACGTCCGCCCCTGCCCCCACACCAGCCCCGGGACAGCACAAAGCCCCGGCCGCAAAAGCGACCGGGGCTTGTGAAGTGACTGCTGATACTCACGAACCCGTGGGCACGGAGTCAGTCGCCTCCGTCCACAGATCCTGCTCGGCGCGATCCGCCTGGATCTGGCGGTACACGAGGAGCCCGCCGATGGCGGCCAGTGCGACCAGGAGAAGCTTCTTCACCGCGCGACCTCGTCTTTCCTTGACGTAGGGGACTTCTGGCGCCCGACTATACACACCGATCGATATCGATCGGTGACCTGGATCCACCCCCAACTCCCGCCCCCTGCACAGCAATCGAACCGGACTCGAATACTCCGCTTCGATACCGTCCACTGTGATTTTCGCCGCTCTTGCCCCTTTACCTGGCCTCTTGGGGCCATCCGGGTGGTGTTCATCTGAACATCGACGCGGCGCGAGCGTCGGTCCACCACTCTCGGCCCCGCATACACATCATGAGGAAAGTACGCAAATCGCCCAACCTGAATTGAGGGGTCATGACCGGCAACACGGCCAAGAACCTGTGGACCACGATCGTCACCGCCTTCCTCGCGCTGTTCGCCGCGCTGGGGCTCACCACGACGGCCACCGCGGCCACGGCGGTACAGGAGACCACGAACGCACGCCACGCCACGGCGAGCGCGCCCGCGCCGGCCACGGCCTTCTGGTCGGCGGCGCACGAACGGTCCTTGCCCCCGACGATGAAGCAGCGCATCCGCGCCGAGGCCCACGGTTCGTCGCCCAGTTGCCGGCACCTGTCCCCGACGGACACGGAAGCCGAGACTGAGAACACCGCCCAGGAGCCCGGCCTCGCCGCGGAGCCGTAATCCGGCCCGCCCGGCTCACCGGGCCTTTCTGACCGGCCCGGACAGGGCCCACGCCCTCCCCAAGCCTCAGCAGAGACCCCCAAAGCCTCAGCAGACCCCCAGCCACCGCCCGGGCTGGGGGTTTCTTGCGGCCCTGCCGCCGGGAGGAGGTGTCCCGTTGCCGAAGGGGCGCCCCGGCAACCCCCTCGGAAACGCCAAAACCCCCAACCGCAATGGTTGGGGGTTTCGTGCTGGTGGGGCTAACAGGATTTGAACCTGTGGCCTCATCCTTATCAGGGATGCGCTCTAACCAACTGAGCTATAGCCCCGCCGCGCTTCGGTGTGTGTCCCGCGCGCTGACCTCTGAAGATTAGCGCACCTGGTGGCCAGTCCCAAAATCGATACCCGCGCAGCGACGGGACGGGGACCGCGCGGCAGGCAGAAGCCGGGCTTCAGCAGTACAGGAACCACGCTCAAGCCATGGGACGGAAGGCAACAGGAGAAGAGCGGAAGCGCCTCAAGAGCCGAACCAGCCAGACCGAGCAGTCCCGCACGGCACCGTCCCGCCCGGCTGCGTCCCTCTGGGACCGACTCCCCGCTCCCCGCACCCGCCCCGCTACGCCCGGCTCACCGCCGCGCCTGCGTCCTACTCGTCCTCCGCCAGCGTCAGCTCGACGCCGCCCACGAAGCCCGCGGAGAGGTTGTAGATGAAGGCGCCGAGCGTCGCCAGGGCCGTCGCCAGGACGACGTCGATGACCGCGATGATCGACGTGAACATCAGGACGCGCGGCAGCGACAGGAAGGACTGCAGGTCGAAGCCGTTGGACTCGTTCGAGCCCGTCGCCTCGGAGATCGTGCCGCCGACCGTGGAGAAGACGCCCATCGCGTCCATGACCATCCACAGGACGGCCGCCGCCACGATCGTGCAGATACCGAGCGCGATGGAGAGCAGGAAGCTGACCTTCATCACCGACCACGGGTCGGCCTTGGCCACCCGCAGCCGCGCCTTGCGCGTGCGCGGGGTCGTGCGCGCCCCGGTCCGCGGCCGGCGCGCGCCCGTCTGGCCGCCCTGCTGATACGCCTGCGGCGGGTGGTACGGCTGGGACGCCTGCTGCTGGGGCTGGCGCTCACCGGGCAGTGCCCCGCCCCCCGTCGCGCCCTTGGCGCCCCCGTACGAGGCGTCGTACTGGCCAGAAGCCTGACCAGCGGTCCCTGGCCCTCGGGTGTCCGTCACAGTCCCCCCCTGGGATCCATGAGACTCATCTGAGTCGTGTGCATCTGTGGCGGAGCCACGGGCACCGTCCGTGCCGGTAGTGCCGGTCCGATTCGCCCCGGCGCCCGTGGCTCCACTCACGATGACTCACTCCTCGCGCTACTCGGCCGAGGAGTCCGTTCCCTCGTCCGTACCGACGACCGGCTCGGCGGCGTCCGACTCGTCGACGACGACATCGCCATCGACTTCCTCGGCCTCGCGTCCGGCCTCGGCGTTACGAGCGATACCGACCACGGCATCGCGCTTGCCCAGGTTGATCAGTTGGACGCCCATGGTGTCACGGCCCGTCTCCCTGACCTCGTTGACTCGCGTACGAATCACACCGCCGGACAGCGTGATGGCGAGGATCTCGTCCGTCTCCTCGACCACCAGCGCGCCGACGAGGGAACCCCGGTCCTCCACGATCTTGGCGGCCTTGATGCCGAGGCCACCGCGACCCTGAACGCGGTACTCGTCGACGGCAGTCCGCTTCGCGTACCCACCGTCGGTGGCGGTGAAGACGAACGTACCCGGACGCACGACATTCATCGAGAGCAGCTCGTCGCCGTCGCGGAAGCTCATGCCCTTGACGCCCGAGGTGGCGCGGCCCATCGGGCGCAGCGCGTCGTCCGTTGCGGTGAACCTGATCGACTGGGCCTTCTTGCTGATGAGCAGCAGGTCGTCCTCGGCCGAGACGAGCTCGGCGCCGATCAGCTCGTCGTCCGAACCGTCCTCGGTCTCGCGGAGGTTGATGGCGATGACGCCGCCCGACCGGGGTGAGTCGTAGTCCTTGAGCGGGGTCTTCTTTACGAGGCCGCCCTTGGTCGCGAGGATCAGATAGGGCACCGCTTCGTAGTCACGGATCGCGAGGATCTCGGCGATCTGCTCGTCCGGCTGGAAGGCGAGGAGGTTCGCCACGTGCTGGCCGCGGGCATCGCGTCCGGCATCGGGCAGTTCGTACGCCTTCGCGCGGTAGACGCGGCCCTTGTTGGTGAAGAACAGCAGCCAGTGGTGCGTCGTCGACACGAAGAAGTGGTCGACGATGTCGTCCTGCTTCAGCTTGGTGCCGCGCACGCCCTTGCCGCCGCGCTTCTGCGAGCGGTAGTCCTCGGTCTTGGTGCGCTTGATGTAGCCACCGCGCGTGATGGTGACGACGATGTCCTCTTCGGCGATCAGGTCCTCCATGGACATGTCGCCGTCGAAGGGCACGAGCGCCGAGCGACGGTCCTCGCCGAACTTCTCGACGATCGCCGCGAGCTCCTCGCTGATGATCTGGCGCTGCTTCTCGGGCGAGGCCAGGATCGCGTTGTACTCGTTGATCTTCGCCTGGAGCTCGTCGTGCTCGGCGACGATCTTCTGGCGCTCCAGGGCGGCGAGCCGGCGCAGCTGCATCTCGAGGATGGCGTTGGCCTGGATCTCGTCGATCGAGAGGAGGCCCATCAGGCCCTCGCGCGCGATGTCGACGGTCTGGCTGCCGCGGATGAGGGCGATGACCTCGTCGATGGCGTCGAGCGCCTTGAGCAGGCCGCGCAGGATGTGGGCCCGCTCCTCGGCCTTGCGCAGGCGGAACTTCGTACGCCGGACGATGACCTCGATCTGGTGCGTCACCCAGTGGCGGATGAACGCGTCCAGCGAGAGGGTGCGCGGCACACCGTCGACCAGGGCCAGCATGTTGGCGCTGAAGTTCGACTGCAGGTCGGTGTGCTTGTAGAGGTTGTTCAGGACGACCTTGGCGACCGCGTCCCGCTTCAGGACGATGACCAGGCGCTGGCCGGTGCGCGAGGACGACTCGTCGCGGACGTCGGCGATGCCGCCGACCTTGCCGTCCTTCACCAGGTCGGCGATCTTCTGCGCGAGGTTGTCGGGGTTGGTCTGGTACGGGAGTTCGGTGACCACCAGGCACTGGCGGTTCTGGATCTCCTCGACCGCGACGACCGCGCGCATCGTGATGGAGCCGCGGCCCGTGCGGTAGGCCTCCTCGATGCCCTTGCGGCCCACGACGAGCGCGCCGGTCGGGAAGTCGGGGCCCTTGATGCGCTCGATGAGCGCGTCCAGGAGCTCCTCGTGGGAGGCGTCGGGGTGCTCCAGCGCCCACTGGGCGCCCGCCGCGACCTCGCGGAGGTTGTGCGGCGGGATGTTGGTGGCCATGCCGACCGCGATGCCCGCGGAGCCGTTGATCAGCAGGTTCGGGAAGCGCGCCGGCAGGACCGTCGGCTCCTGGTTGCGGCCGTCGTAGTTGTCCGTGAAGTCGACGGTGTCCTCGTCGATGTCACGGACCATCTCCATGGCCAGCGGCGCCATCTTGCACTCGGTGTAGCGCATGGCGGCGGCCGGGTCGTTGCCCGGGGAGCCGAAGTTGCCGTTGGAGTCCACCAGCGGCATCCGCATCGACCACGGCTGGGCGAGGCGCACCAGGGCGTCGTAGATGGAGGAGTCGCCGTGCGGGTGGTAGGTGCCCATGACGTCGCCGACGACGCGGGCGCACTTGTAGAAGCCCTTCTCGGGGCGGTAGCCGCCGTCGTACATCGCGTACAGGACGCGGCGGTGGACGGGCTTCAGACCGTCGCGCACGTCGGGCAGCGCGCGGGACACGATGACGGACATCGCGTAGTCGAGATAGGAGCGCTGCATCTCCGTCTCGAGCCCGACGGGCTCGACACGCATGCCCACGCCAGGAACGACGGGTTCCTCTTCGGGCGTCACAGGGGTGTTCTCGTCGGCCATTGCTGGTCAAAGTCCTTTCGAGGTGCGGCTTGTACGGCCGACTCAGATGTCGAGGAAGCGGACGTCCTTGGCATTGCGCTGGATGAACGAACGACGCGCCTCGACGTCCTCGCCCATCAGCACCGAGAACAGGTCGTCGGCCTGCGCCGCGTCGTCCAGGGTCACCTGGCCGAGAACGCGGTGTTCCTGGTCCATCGTCGTGACGCGCAGCTCCTCGGCGTTCATCTCGCCGAGACCCTTGAAGCGCTGGACCGAGTCGTCCTTGATGCGCTTGCCGGCCTGCCGGCCGAGCTCCACCAGGGCGTCGCGCTCGCGGTCCGAGTACGCGTACTGGAAGTCGTCCCGGGTCCACTTGATCTTGTACAGCGGCGGGCGCGACAGGTAGACGTGCCCGGCCTCGACCAGCGGCCGCATGAAGCGGAAGAGGAAGGTCAGGAGCAGCGTGTTGATGTGCTGACCGTCGACGTCGGCGTCCGCCATCAGGATGATCTTGTGATAGCGGAGCTTCTCGATGTCGAAGTCCTCGTGCACACCGGTGCCGAACGCCGAGATCAGCGCCTGGACCTCCTGGTTGTGCAGGATCTTGTCGACGCGCGCCTTCTCGACGTTAAGGATCTTGCCTCGGATGGGCAGGATCGCCTGGTACATCGGGTCGCGGCCGGACTTCGCCGAGCCACCGGCGGAGTCACCCTCGACGATGAAGATCTCGCACTTCGTCGGGTCGTTCGACTGGCAGTCGGAGAGCTTGCCCGGCAGGGAGGCGGTCTCCAGGAGGCCCTTGCGGCGGGTCAGGTCGCGCGCCTTGCGGGCGGCGACGCGGGCCGTGGCGGCCTGGATGCCCTTGCGGATGATGTCCGCGGCCTCGTTCGGGTTCCGGTCGAACCAGTCCGTGAGGTGCTCGTGGACGACCTTCTGGACGAAGGTCTTCGCCTCGGTGTTGCCCAGCTTGGTCTTGGTCTGGCCCTCGAACTGGGGCTCGCCCAGCTTGACCGAGATGATCGCGGTCAGACCCTCGCGGATGTCCTCGCCCGTGAGGTTGTCGTCCTTCTCGCGGAGCAGCTTCTTGTCGCGCGCGTAGCGGTTGACCAGGCCCGTCAGCGCGGCCCTGAAGCCCTCTTCGTGCGTACCGCCCTCATGCGTGTGGATCGTGTTCGCGAAGGAGTACACGCCCTCGCTGTACTGCGAGTTCCACTGCATCGCGATCTCGGCCGAGAGGAGACGCTCCTTGTCCTCGGCCTCGACGTCGATGACGGTCGGGTGGACGACCTCGCCCTTGCGGGAGTTGAGGTACTTCACGAAGTCGACGATGCCGCCTTCGTAGTGGTACGTCACCGAGCGGGCCACGTCGTCGTCGGCGCCCTCGGCGCTGTCGGCACCGGCGACGGCCTTGGCCGACTCGCGCTCGTCGGTGAGCTTGATCGTCAGGCCCTTGTTGAGGAAGGCCATCTCCTGGAAGCGCCGCGACAGCGTCTCGAAGGAGTACTCGGTGGTCTCGAAGATGTCGCCGTCGGCCCAGAAGGTGACCGACGTACCGGTCTCGTCGGTGGCCTCGTGCTGGGCGAGCGGCGCGGTCGGCACGCCCGCCTTGTAGTCCTGGGTCCAGCGGTGGCCGTCGGTCTTGATCTCGACGGAGACCTTCGTGGACAGCGCGTTCACGACGGAGACACCGACGCCGTGCAGACCACCGGAGACGGCGTAGCCGCCGCCGCCGAACTTTCCGCCCGCGTGCAGGACGGTGAGCACGACCTCGACGGCCGGCTTCCCCTCGGAGGGGATGATGCCGACCGGGATGCCGCGGCCGTTGTCGATGACGCGGACGCCGCCGTCGGGCAGGATCGTCACGTCGATCGTGTCCGCGTGGCCGGCCAGTGCCTCGTCGACGGAGTTGTCCACGACCTCCTGCACCATGTGGTGCAGGCCACGCTCACCGGTCGAGCCGATGTACATGCCGGGTCGCTTGCGAACTGCGTCCAGTCCTTCGAGGACGGTGATCGCGCTCGCGTCGTAGGAGGCGTCTGTGGCCCCTACGTTCGCGTGCGCCTCAGCGTCGGTGGACGGGATGTTCTCGTTGGGGTTGCCGGAATCGGCCACGAAGCGCCCTTTCTGGCACAGCACAAGCCAAGCACCCGGCGGTGGCCGGAGCGGCTGCGGCGTGTTTGTTCGGTAAGCCCTAGTCAGCGTTGCTCGGTGCGTCCCACAAGTGGGGCGGGATTAGCTTCCAGTCTACCGGTAGCGCCGACAGTGATGGGGGTTTGCCGGTACCTGAGTCCTCATGTGCCGCCCTGAACCGGCCTCGGCCGACTCCCCATATGGGGCCCAGGGCTCCAGAACGCTCACAGCGGCACTCAGCGCTTCGGGACGTCAACCACGAGCTACCGCCGGGAACGGCCTCAGCCGTAGGTGTCACCGGGGCCCGTGCTGCCCGGTGCGCGCAAGGGTCCGAAGCGACGCGCGGGACCCCCGGGACCCAGGACTTTGATGAGGCGTACGGTGCCGTGGCCGAGGTCCTCGTTGAGGCGCGCGACCAGCTGTGGGGCGAGCAGGCGCAGGTTCGTCGCCCAGGCCGTCGAGTCGCACTGCACGGTCAGGACGCGCTCGTCCTCGTCGTACTTCTGCGGGACGCAGTGCTTGGCCAGATCGTCGCCGACGATCTGCGGCCAGCGGCCCATCACACCGCCCACCGCGGCCGGCGTCTCCCAGCCGCGCTCGGTGATCAGACGGTTGATGGCGGAGCCCAGCGGCAGCGGATCACGCCCGTCCGCGCGCGCACCGGAGCGCAGGCCGCCGCGCCGGGCCTGCTTCTTCTGCTGTGCGGCATCGCCACGCGCGCGTGCCTGCTCCTTCGCGGCGCGCAGGGCGACCCGGGCGAGGTCGACGCCGGAGGGCTCGGGGGTCTTCGGAGCGGGTCCCGGGGTGTCCCCGGCCGCGTCCTTGGCAGGCTCTTCGCCGCTCATACGCGCTCCACCGCGCCGTCGGACACCGCATACCGCGTGCCGGTGAGCACCTCCGGGACGTCGTCGTCCACCGCGGCGGTGACCAGCACCTGCTCGCCCGGGGCGACCAGCTCCGCGAGCCGTTCCCTGCGGCGGGCGTCCAGCTCCGCGAAGACGTCGTCGAGGACGAGCACCGGCTCATTGCCCTCGGCCCTGAGCAGGTCGTACGAGGCCAGGCGCAGCGCCAGCGCGTACGACCAGGACTCGCCGTGGCTCGCGTACCCCTTCGCGGGGAGCTGGCCCAGCTTGAGCACCAGGTCGTCGCGGTGCGGGCCGACGAGGGTGACGCCCCGCTCGATCTCCTGCTTGCGGGCTTCTTCGAGGGCGGCGATCAGCTGTTCGTAGAGCGCCTCGCGCGTGTGGGCCTCACCGGGGGCCGACGGCTTGTACTCCAGGGAGATCGGTCCGCCGCCGGGCGCCAGCTGTTCGTAGGCCTTGTCGGCCAGCGGCTGAAGCGTCGAGATCAGGTCGAGCCGCTGCGCGAGCAGCTCGGCGCCCGCGCGCGCGAGGTGCTGGTCCCAGACGTCGAGGGTGGACAGGTCCATGGAACGCCCGCCGTGCCGGCGCGCGAGCGCGGCGGACTTCAGGAGGGTGTTGCGCTGCTTGAGGACACGGTCGTAGTCGGACCGGACGCCCGCCATGCGCGGGGAGCGGGCGGTGATCAGCTCGTCGAGGAAGCGCCGCCGCTCCCCGGGGTCGCCCTTGATCAGCGCGAGGTCCTCGGGAGCGAACAGCACGGTCCGCACGATCCCCAGCACATCACGCGGTCTGACCTGCGAGGACCTGTTGATGCGGGCGCGATTGGCCTTGCCGGGATTGAGTTCGAGCTCGATCAGCTGCTGGCGCTCGCCCTGCCGGACCGCGGCCCTGACGACGGCGCGCTCCGCGCCCATGCGCACGAGCGGCGCGTCCGAGGAGACCCGGTGGCTGCCGAGCGTGGCGAGGTAGCCGACGGCCTCGACGAGATTGGTCTTCCCCTGGCCGTTGGGCCCCACGAACGCGGTGACGCCCGGATCGAGAGGGACCTCGACCCGGGCGTACGAGCGGAAGTCGGCCAGCGACAGATGCGTGACGTGCATGGTGTGCGCCGACCTCCCCCGGCTGACCCGTGCTCAGCGCACAGGCTGTGGATTACTTCTTCTCCACCGCGTGGCCGCCGAACTGGTTGCGCAGCGCGGCGATCATCTTCATCTGCGGCGAGTCGTCCTGACGCGAGGCGAAGCGCGCGAAGAGCGACGCGGTGATCGCCGGCAGCGGGACGGCGTTGTCGATGGCGGCCTCGACGGTCCAGCGGCCCTCTCCGGAGTCGGCCGCGAAGCCGCGCAGGTTCTC
Source organism: Streptomyces sp. NPDC052114 (assembly GCF_040680155.1). Classification (NCBI taxonomy): domain Bacteria; kingdom Bacillati; phylum Actinomycetota; class Actinomycetes; order Kitasatosporales; family Streptomycetaceae; genus Streptomyces; species Streptomyces sp. NPDC052114. The sequence goes on from NZ_JBFAWC010000007.1 coordinate 142,303, forward strand.
CAGGTGCTCGTCGTCGTCCAGGGCGTTGACCGCGAGGTCGAGCAGCCAGGAACGGATGACCGTGCCCTCCTGCCAGGAGCGGAAGACCTCGCGGACGTCGGTGACCGAGTCGACCTTCTCCAGGAGCTCCCAGCCCTCGGCGTAGGCCTGCATCATCGCGTACTCGATGCCGTTGTGGACCATCTTGGCGAAGTGGCCCGCGCCGACCTTGCCGGCGTGCACCGAGCCGAAGTCGCCCTCGGGCTTGAGCGCGTCGAAGATCGGCTGCACCTTGGCGACGTTCTCCTTGTCGCCGCCGTACATCAGCGCGTAGCCGTTCTCCAGGCCCCAGACGCCGCCGGAGACGCCGCAGTCGACGAAGCCGATGCCCTTGGCGGCGAGCTCCTCCGCGTGCTTCTCGTCGTCCGTCCAGCGGGAGTTGCCGCCGTCGACGACGATGTCGCCGGGCTGGAGGAGCTCGGCGAGCTCGTCGATGGTGGACTGGGTCGCGGCACCGGCCGGGACCATCACCCACACCACTCGCGGGCCCTTGAGCTTGCCCACAAGCTCTTCGAGGCTGTGGACATCCGCGAGGTCCGGGTTGCGGTCGTATCCGATGACGGTGTGACCTGCGCGGCGGATGCGCTCGCGCATGTTGCCGCCCATCTTGCCGAGGCCGACGAGACCGAGCTCCATCAGAGGTTCCTTCACTAGCGACGTGGCGTTACGGCACTTTCGTACCTGCGTCCGAGCCTACGCCCGGACGCACGCACACACCTGTGGGCTCAGCCGCTCAGACGTACCGGCATGATCAGGTACTTGTAGGCCTCGTCCGCCTCGGCGTCCAGGGCCGGCTTGCCGCTCAGCAGCGCGGGCTTCGTCGAGGTCGTGAACGACAGCTGGGCGACCGGGGAGTCGATCGCGCTCAGGCCGTCGAGCAGGAACGTCGGGTTGAAGGCGATCGAGATGTCGTCGCCCTCCAGCTGGGCGTCGACCCTCTCCACAGCCTGTGCGTCGTCGCTGGAGCCCGCCTCCAGGATCAGCACGCCCTGCTCGAAGCTGAGCCGCACCGGGGTGTTCCGCTCGGCGACCAGGGCCACACGCTTGACGGCCTCCACGAAGGGGGCGGTCTCGATGACGGCGACCGAGTTGAACTCGGTCGGGAACAGCGTGCGGTACTTCGGCAGGTCGCCCTCGAGGAGACGCGTGGTCGTACGCCGGCCGGCGCCCTCGAAACCGATCAGGCCCTCGCCCGCACCCGAGCCGGAGAGCGCCAGGGTGACCGTGTCGCCGCTCGTGAGCGCCTTGGCGGTGTCCAGGAGCGTCTTGGCGGGGACCAGGGCGACCGCGGACGCCTCGGGGTTCTCCGGCTTCCACAGGAACTCGCGGACCGCGAAGCGGTAGCGGTCGGTGGAGGCCAGGGTGACCGTGTCGCCCTCGATCTCGATGCGGACACCGGTCAGGACGGGCAGCGTGTCGTCGCGGCCCGCGGCGATGGCGACCTGGGAGGCGGCGGAGGCGAAGACCTCACCGGGGACGGTGCCCGTGGCGGTGGGCATCTGCGGCAGCGCCGGGTACTCCTCCACAGGAAGGGTGTGGAGTGTGAATCGCGAGGAGCCGCAGACCACCGTCGCCCGTACACCGTCTGTGGAGATCTCCACCGGGCGGTTGGGGAGCGCGCGGCAGATGTCCGCGAGCAGTCGGCCCGACACGAGGACCGTGCCCTCTTCGTCCACCTCGGCGTCCACCGAGACACGTGCCGAGACCTCGTAGTCGAAGCTCGACAGGCTCAGCGCGCCCTCTTCGGCCTTCAGCAGCAGGCCCGCGAGGACGGGCGCTGGCGGCCGTGCCGGGAGGCTGCGTGCCGCCCACGCCACTGCCTCCGCGAGTACGTCGCGTTCCACCCGGATCTTCACCTAAGCCGCCCTCCTGCTGTTGCTGGCTGCTCTCGCCCGCTGGGCCTGTGGCCCTCGTCGTCTGACTCGGTGTCTCTCAGCCATGCCGTGGGAAGGACACCGGGGACCAGTCTGACGCACCGCACTGACAGTCGGTGCCCGTCGGGGTCAAGTCGTGCCGAGCCGCACCGGAGCTCCGGAGAGCGAGTTGTGCACAGGCCCCCCTTCCAAACGAATTCCCCGGACTCTCTAGTTGGGAGTAGTAGTAGGGCCTGTGGAAACCGTGGATAACCGCGAATGCGCTGGTCAGGGCCGGTTTTTTATCCACTGCGCCTGTGGGCGGAGGCGGTGGACAACCAGGGGTTTCTGTGGACGGGCGAAAGTTCTGCACACCCGATGCACAGGGAGGGGCCACTTCTCCCCAGCGCTGTCCCCAGCTTTACCCAGCTTCCCCACAGGCCAACCGACCACATTGGTGTGACGCCTTTCACTCGACCCGGTGAGAGGGCGCGTTGCGTTGCCGAACAGTGGACAGCCGTGTGGAGAAGCTGGGGACGGCTGGGGACAACGCGTCCGAGCCTGTGGGCAGCCGGTGGACAACTTCATGCACAGCCTGTGGATGAAGTTTTGATCCACAATCTGTGGACAGTCTTCGTCCACGAATCCACAGCCACCTGACCTGGCCTGATGATCTCTCAGCAGGGTCCCCTGTGGACAGCGTCTGGACAACTTCCCGGTCCCCAGGGTGTGGACGCGAAAAAGTTCGCACATCTGTGGAGAACCCCCGTCTGAGCAGGGGAAATCGAACAGCTCCGCCCTCCACGCGCGCGTGCCGGAGCCACCGGAACACGTCCGCACACACCAAAAGGGCGCCCCAGGAGATGTCCTGGAGCGCCCTCGGAGGCCTTCTCGGCGGCTGTCAGCCGTTCTTGATGCGGTTGGTGAGCTCGGTGACCTGGTTGTAGATGGAGCGCCGCTCGGCCATCAGCGCGCGGATCTTGCGGTCCGCGTGCATGACGGTCGTGTGGTCGCGGCCGCCGAACTGCGCGCCGATCTTCGGCAGGGAGAGGTCCGTCAGCTCGCGGCACAGGTACATCGCGATCTGGCGTGCCGTCACCAGCACGCGGCTGCGCGAGGATCCGCACAGGTCGTCCACCGTCAGGCCGAAGTAGTCGGCGGTCGCGGCCATGATGGCCGTCGCGGTGATCTCCGGAGCCGCGTCCTCACCGCCCGGGATGAGGTCCTTGAGGACGATCTCGGTGAGCCCGAGGTCCACGGGCTGCCGGTTCAGCGACGCGAACGCGGTGACCCGGATCAGCGCGCCCTCCAGCTCACGGATGTTCCGCGAGATCCGCGACGCGATGAACTCCAGGACCTCCGGCGGGGCGTTGAGCTGCTCCTGCACCGCCTTCTTACGGAGGATCGCGATACGTGTCTCCAGCTCCGGCGGCTGGACGTCGGTGATCAGTCCCCACTCGAAGCGGTTGCGCAGCCGGTCCTCCAGGGTCACCAGCTGCTTGGGCGGCCGGTCGCTGGAGAGGACGATCTGCTTGTTCGCGTTGTGGAGCGTGTTGAAGGTGTGGAAGAACTCCTCCTGCGTCGACTCCTTGTCCGCGAGGAACTGGATGTCGTCGACGAGCAGGATGTCCATCTCGCGGTAGCGCTTGCGGAAGCTGTCGCCCTTGCCGTCGCGGATGGAGTTGATGAACTCGTTGGTGAACTCCTCGGAGCTCACGTAGCGCACGCGCGTCCCGGGATAGAGGCTCCGGGCGTAGTGCCCGATCGCGTGCAGAAGATGCGTTTTGCCGAGTCCCGACTCCCCGTAGATGAAGAGCGGGTTGTACGCCTTCGCCGGCGCCTCGGCGACGGCGACCGCGGCCGCGTGCGCGAAGCGGTTCGACGCGCCGATGACGAAGGTGTCGAAGAGGTACTTCGGGTTGAGGCGCGCGGTGGGCTCGCCCGGCCCCGTCGCGGGCGCCGGCTGCGCGGCCAGCGGGCCGGGGGCGCCGCTCGACGAGGTGGGACCGACCGGGCCTCCCCGGTGCACGCCGTGGCCGTTGCCCCGGTGGTCGCCGGACGGCTCGGGCAGGTCGTGGCGCTCGCGCCGGTCCTGCGGCTCGTGGCGCTGCTGCTCGTACGGCGGGCGCTCCTGCGGCGGCTGCGAGCGGTAGTCGCGCTGCGGCGGCTGGACCGGGTTCGCGTACGGGTCGCGGTCGGGGAAGCCGAGCCGCGGCTGCTGCCAGCCGTAGTCGTCCTGCGGCGCGGGCTGCTGCGGCCAGGCGCCGGGGGTCGGGCGCTGGTAGTCCGGGTAGGCGGGCCGCGCGGTCGGCAGCTGGTCGGGCCGGCCGCCGCCCTGGTGCTCGTCGGAGGGGCGGTGTCCGTAGCTCTCGTACGACTCGCGCCCCTGCCCGGAGACGGGCGGCAGCTCGGGCTCTTCGTAGCGCTGCTGGTGATGCTGCTGTTGCTGAGGGGGCTGCTGCTGGATCGGCGGCGCCGGCGGACCCACGGGCTCGCCCACGGAGTCGTCGACCGTGATGGCGATGCGGATCGGGCGGCCGCACTCCCGGCTCAGGGTCTCGCTGACGACGGGCGCGAGACGGCCCTCCAGTACGCCCTTCGCGAATTCGTTCGGCACGGCGAGCAGCGCGGTGTCGGCGACCAGCGCCAGCGGCTGGCAGCTCCTGAGCCAGCGCTCGTCCTTCGCCTCGACGCCCTGCCCGCGGCCCTCACCCAGCAGATGTTCCAGAACTCGTGGCCACACTGCGGCAAGATCGGCAGGTACGTCAGCCACAGGGCACGCTCTCTCACGGGGTCCCACGAAGGTGTGGTTCATGGGACGGAAATCGGGATCGGCAGGGGGAAGGGAACGAATCGGAGTTCAGCCACGGTAGTCAGGGCGACGGCTGCGGTTCAAGTTGTTGTCCACAGGCTGTGCACAGTGTCTCTCCAAGGGGGCCGGTTTGACCGGATGGCGTAGCCCCGCGTACCGTAACCAGGTCGAGTTGTCGATGGCTGCTGCCGCCTGCCTCCGATGGGCAAAGATCACGATCAGTGATTGTGAAGCGGTGCACTCGGTGCGTATTCGCGAGCTTCTCGTGGGCGCACGGTGACAGCCAGGCGATGTCCCGCCATCAACGAATCATTTCTGGAGCCCCCGAGTGAGCAAGCGCACCTTCCAGCCGAACAACCGTCGTCGCGCCAAGACCCACGGCTTCCGGCTGCGCATGCGCACCCGTGCCGGCCGCGCGATTCTCGCGTCCCGCCGTGGCAAGGGTCGCGCCCGCCTGTCCGCCTGATCCCAGTCAGGTCATGACGTCGTGCTGCCTACCGAGCATCGGCTGAGGCGGCGCGAAGACTTCGCGACCGCTGTACGCCGAGGGCGCCGGGCCGGACGCCCGCTCCTCGTCGTACATCTACGTAGCGGTGCAACGGACCCGCACGTGCCGGGGGAGAGCTCTCCTCCGACACGTGCGGGTTTCGTCGTCAGCAAGGCCGTGGGCGGAGCGGTCGTACGCAACAGCGTGAAGCGCAGGCTTCGCCACCTGATGCGCGACCGGTTGGCCCTGGTGCCCCCCGGTAGCCTGGTAGTCGTACGAGCGCTGCCCGGAGCGGGCGACGCCGACCACGCACAGCTGGCCCGAGACCTGGACACCGCCTTGCAGCGGTTGCTCGGAGGGGGCGCGCGATGAAGTACCCGCTGCTGGCTCTGATCAAGCTGTACCAGTGGACGATCAGTCCACTGCTGGGCCCAGTGTGCAAGTACTACCCGTCGTGTTCCCGCTACGGCTACCTGGCCATCGACCGGCACGGTGCGATCAAGGGAACGGCGCTCACCGCCTGGCGCATTCTGCGGTGCAATCCGTGGTCGCTCGGCGGTGTCGATCATGTTCCGCCGCGCAAGCGTCCGCGGTGGCACGAGATGCTGCGCGCTGCCTGGCGCGAACGCAAGGGCGGGCCCTCCGCCGCAGGCGTGCCGACCGGAGATCTCCCCCGAGAGACCCGAGCGACGGCCGCCGAGACCGAGACCCCGTCCCATGCTCAAGGAGCCTGATTAGTGGACACGATTGCCAGTCTCTTCAGCTTTATCACGACACCAGTCTCGTGGGTCATCGTCCAGTTCCACTCGGTGTACGGGAAGATCTTCGGTCCCGACACGGGCTGGGCCTGGGGCCTGTCCATCGTGTCCCTGGTGATCCTGATCCGGATCTGCCTGATCCCGCTCTTCGTGAAGCAGATCAAGGCCACTCGGGCGATGCAGACGCTGCAGCCCGAGATGAAGAAGATCCAGGAGCGCTACAAGAGCGACAAGCAGCGCCAGTCCGAAGAGATGATGAAGCTGTACAAGGAGTCGGGTACCAACCCGCTCTCCTCGTGCCTTCCCATCCTGGCGCAGTCGCCGTTCTTCTTCGCCCTGTACCACGTGCTCAACGGCATCGCCACGGGCAAGACGATCGGTGTCATCGACGACCAGCTCCTGGAGAGCGCGCGTAAGGCGCACATCGTCGGCGCCCCGCTGGCCGCGAAGTTCACCGACAGCGCGGACAAGGTCGCCTCGCTGGGTGCCACGCTGACGGACGTCCGCGTCGTCACCGCGATCATGATCATCCTGATGTCGGCGTCGCAGTTCTTCACGCAGCGCCAGCTGATGACGAAGAACGTGGACACGACGGTCAAGACGCCGTTCATGCAGCAGCAGAAGCTGCTGATGTACGTCTTCCCGATCATGTTCGCCGTGTTCGGCATCAACTTCCCCGTCGGTGTCCTCGTCTACTGGCTGACCACCAACGTGTGGACCATGGGCCAGCAGATGTACGTGATCCGCCAGAACCCGACGCCGGGCTCCAAGGCCCAGGCCGCCTTCCTGGAGCGTCTCGGGAAGCAGATCGAGCACACCCAGAAGGTGCGGGGCCGCGGCAAGACCAACGTCATCAAGGCGATCGTCGCCAAGGGCCGGGACCGCAACGAGTTCGAGCGGAAGTTCATCAACGGCCTGAGCAAGGCCGGACTCTCCGCCCAGGCCGACGGCACCATCGTCCAGAGCGAGGCGGCCGTCGCCACGGAGACCGAGGACGGCTCGCCCGCCGCCGGTACGCCAAAGCGTCAGCAGCCCAAGCGCCAGAGCAAGGCCAAGCGCCAGTCCGGCAGCACCACGCAGGCGGGCGCCAAGACGGACGCCCCCGCGGACGAGCCCGCCGAGACGAAGCCCTCCCTGGACAAGGCCGACAAGCCCCAGGGCGACGCCCCCAAGACCAAGCAGGCCGGCGGCAGCACGACGGGCGACAAGCCCGGCGCCGGTCAGCGCAGCCGAGCCAAGTCGGGACAGCAGCGCAAGGGCCAGCAGCGGCCCAAGCACCCGTCCTCCAAGAAGTAGAAGGAGCCCATCCCGTGACGGAAGGCACCACCACCTCCGCCGCAGCTGAGGCCGGCGACACCCTCTCCCGCCTCGAGCAGGAGGGCGAGATCGCGGCGGACTACCTCGAGGGTCTGCTGGACATCGCCGACCTCGACGGCGACATCGACATGGACGTCGAGGCCGACCGGGCCGCTGTGTCGATCATCAGCGACTCCGGCAGCCGCGACCTGCAGAAGCTGGTCGGCCGTGACGGCGAGGTCCTGGAGGCGCTCCAGGAGCTCACGCGTCTCGCCGTGCACCGCGAGACCGGCGACCGCAGCCGCCTGATGCTGGACATCGCGGGCTATCGCGCCAAGAAGCGCGAGGAGCTGTCCGAGCTGGGCGCCAAGGCCGCGGCCGAGGTGAAGAGCTCGGGCGAGCCGGTCAAGCTCAAGCCGATGACGCCGTTCGAGCGCAAGGTCGTGCATGATGCGGTCAAGGCCGCCGGCCTGCGCAGCGAGTCCGAGGGCGAGGAGCCGCAGCGCTTCGTCGTCGTGCTGCCCGCCTGATCGGCCCAGCGCATTCCCGGCCCCGTCTGTTCGCAGGCGGGGCCGATCTTTGTCAGCCTGTTAGTCAGCCACCCCAGTGCGGTACGGAAGGACGGTCCCCGTGACGGAGGCAGCGGAGCTCCCCCCGGCGCCGGAAGAGGCCCGGACAGTATTCGGTGATCGCTTCCCGGACGCGGTCAGGTACGCGGAGCTGCTCGCCGATGCGGGAGTGCAGAGAGGCCTCATCGGCCCTCGCGAAGTGCCCCGTCTGTGGGAGCGGCACCTGCTGAACTGCGCGGTGCTCTCGGAGGTCGTGCCCGAGGGAGTCACAGTCTGCGACGTCGGCTCCGGCGCCGGCCTTCCCGGCATCCCGCTGGCCCTGGTCCGTCCGGACCTCAAGATCACGCTCCTTGAGCCGCTGCTGCGGCGCACGAACTTCCTCACCGAGGTCGTCGAACTGCTCGGCCTCGACCATGTGACGGTCGTGCGGGGCCGCGCCGAGGAAGTCCTCGGCAAGCTGCCTCCGGTCCACGTAGTGACCGCGCGCGCCGTCGCGCCGCTGGACCGTCTGGCGGCCTGGGGCGTTCCGCTGCTCCGTCCGTACGGGGAGATGCTGCTCCTCAAGGGCGACACCGCCGAGGAAGAGGTCAAGGCAGCGGGAGCCGCCCTGAGCAAGCTCGGCGCGGTGGACACTTCCGTCCTCCAGGTCGGTGAGGGCGTGGTGGATCCGCAGTCCACGGTCGTGCGCGTCGAGGTCGGGGAGAGCCCCGGCGGTGTGCGCTTCGCCGCCAAGCGGGCGAAGGCCGCTCGCGCAGGGCGCGCTCGGCGCCGACGCGGCTGACCGAACCCCATTCCGCTCGTCGTGACCCAGTGCCTCTGATCCGTCCTGACGACGAGCCGTACTCCACAAAAGCTGTCAAACGTATACATACCGGGGTGTCGCACCAGCGGCACCCCGGCTGCCGTGCATCGTGTTTCACGTGAAACGTCGCTCACTGCTGCATGGCATCATCAGTCGCGGCCGCGCTGCGGAACCCCGCGACCGTCGACCACTCGGTTCCCTCGATAAGGGCACGGAGTTGTCCACAGAGGTGGATTCGTCCACAGAAGCCAGGGCCTCGCTGGTTCACGAACCCGAAAGCATGGGAGGCTCTGTTCATTGCGAGCCTGATGTCGAGGAGAGTGAATCCTTGCGGTCCGACGCCAACATCGCGGGACCGATGACCGATCCGGTCCCCGGTCCCCGTACCGAGTCGGCGGGGGAGGATGTTTCACGTGAAACACCGACCCCGATGGACGACACACCCATCGGTCGTGCTGCCCAACTGGCGGTGGAAGCACTCGGCCGCGCAGGCGAGGGCCTGCCCCGCCCCGAGCAGACCCGCGTCATGGTGGTCGCCAACCAGAAGGGCGGGGTGGGCAAGACGACGACGACCGTCAATCTCGCTGCCTCGCTCGCTCTGCACGGCGCACGGGTCCTGGTGATCGACCTCGACCCGCAGGGCAATGCCTCCACGGCTCTCGGTATCGATCACCACGCCGAAGTCCCCTCCATCTACGACGTCTTGGTCGAGAGCAAGCCGCTGGCCGAGGTCGTCCAGCCGGTTCCCGACGTCGAGGGTCTCTTCTGTGCCCCCGCCACCATCGATCTCGCCGGTGCGGAGATCGAGCTGGTGTCTCTGGTGGCGCGGGAGAGCCGGCTGCAGCGAGCGATCCAGGCGTACGAGCAGCCGTTGGACTACATCCTCATCGACTGCCCGCCGTCGCTGGGCCTCCTGACGGTCAACGCCCTGGTGGCCGGCGCAGAGGTGCTGATCCCGATCCAGTGCGAGTACTACGCGCTGGAAGGCCTCGGCCAGCTGCTGCGCAACGTCGATCTGGTGCGGGGTCACCTCAACCCGAACCTGCATGTGTCGACGATCCTGCTCACCATGTACGACGGCAGGACCCGTCTCGCCTCCCAGGTGGCGGACGAGGTGCGCAACCACTTCGGCGACGAGGTCCTGAGGACGAGCATCCCGCGCTCGGTGCGCATCTCCGAGGCGCCGAGCTACGGCCAGACGGTGCTCACCTACGATCCCGGATCGAGCGGCGCTCTCTCCTACTTCGAAGCGGCACGTGAGATCGCGCTGCGCGGAGTCGGGGTGCGCTACGACGTCCAGCACGCCCACTCGGGCGCTCAGAACGACCAGCAGAGCATGACGGAGGGGATGCAGTGAGCGAGCGACGGAGAGGGCTGGGGCGAGGCCTCGGCGCCTTGATCCCTGCAGCCCCGACGGAGAAGCAGCCCCCGCAGACCGTGAGCGGGGCCTCGACCTCCCCCACGGCCGTGCCCGTGCTCACGGCCGAGCGCGGTGTGGCGGCCGCGAAGGTGACGGCGCTTCCACAGAGCCCCGTTTCACATGAAACGGCGGAGCCGCCCCAGCGGGCGGCGGAGGCGCCGGAGACCGCGACCGTGGCCGGTGCGCACTTCGCCGAGCTTCCGCTGGACTCCATCAAGCCCAACCCGCGGCAGCCGCGTGAGGTCTTCGACGAGGACGCCCTCGCGGAGCTGGTGACCTCCATCAAGGAGGTCGGGCTCCTCCAGCCGGTCGTCGTGCGGCAGTTGGGCCCGGCGCGCTATGAGCTCATCATGGGTGAGCGGCGCTGGCGGGCCTGCCGTGAGGCGGGACTGGAGCGCATCCCCGCGATCGTGCGGGCCACCGAGGACGAGAAGCTCCTCCTGGACGCGCTGCTGGAGAACCTGCACCGCGCTCAGCTGAACCCGCTGGAAGAGGCCGCGGCCTACGACCAGTTGCTGAAGGACTTCAACTGCACGCACGACCAGCTGGCGGACCGCATCGGCCGGTCCCGTCCGCAGGTCTCCAACACGCTGCGGCTGCTGAAGCTGTCGCCGGCGGTGCAGCGCAGGGTCGCCGCCGGGGTCCTCTCCGCAGGACACGCCCGTGCGCTGCTCTCCGTCGAGGACTCGGAGGAGCAGGACAGGCTCGCCCACCGGATCGTGGCCGAAGGCCTCTCGGTGCGTGCCGTCGAGGAGATCGTGACCCTCATGGGGTCCCGGCCGCAGAGCGCTCCGAAGTCCAAGGGGCCCCGGGCCGGCACTCGGCTCTCCCCGGCGCTGAGCGGTCTCGCCACCCGACTTTCGGACCGGTTCGAGACCCGGGTGCGGGTGGACCTGGGCCAGAAGAAGGGCAAGATCGTCGTCGACTTCGCCTCTCTGGAGGACCTGGAGCGCATCCTCAGCACGCTGGCTCCGGGAGAGGGGCCCGTCCTGAAGAACGGCCTCGCCGAGGACGCCTCCGACGAGGACAACGAGGACGGCAAGGCCTGATCCTCAGAGCTCGGCACCGCGAGAGCGGGCCGTGTCCGGTCTGTACCGGAACACGGCCCGCTCTTTGCTTTCTTACGGTATCGATGCAATCACATCGTGGATACGATGCCGTCGGGTATGGCGCATCCACCTGACGGCACCTCATTGGGGAGGCGGGGGCCATGCGAGCGATGAGCCGCACCGGACTGATGACCGCGAGCCTCGGCCTGGGAGCGGTCGGCGGCTTCGTCGGCAGCCTGCTCAGGGAACGCAGTGCTCTGACAGCCGCTCGCAGCGCGGCGGGCGAAGGAAATGAGGAACTGCCGTCATGGGGCGTCGGCTCGTACCGCTCACGCTGGACAATCTCCCGGACCTCCCCAACCGCTGCCGCGCGTGCGTCTTCTGGGAGCTGGACCCGGTCAGCGGCCAGGCCGCGGTAAAGGCCGGCACCCCGGAGCTGGAGAAGGAAGCCTGGATCTCCGCGGTCCTGCTGGAGTGGGGATCCTGCGGCCGGGTCGTCTACGTCGACGACGTGCCGGTGGGCTTCGTGCTCTACGCACCGCCGGCGTATGTCCCGCGCTCCACCGCGTTTCCCACGAGCCCTGTCTCGCCCGACGCCGTGCAACTGATGACGGCCTGGATCATGCCCGGCTATCAGGGGCAGGGGTTGGGCAGAGTGATCGTCCAGACGGTCGCGAAGGATCTCCTGCGCCGAGGGTTCAAGGCGATCGAGGCCTTCGGCGACGCACGGTGGGAGAAGCCGGCGTGTGTCCTGCCCGCGGAGCATCTTCTGGCGGTGGGCTTCAAGACGGTCCGGCCGCACCCCGCCTATCCGCGGCTGCGGCTCGAGCTGCGTACGACGATCTCCTGGAAGGAGGACGTCGAGCTGGCGCTCGACCGTCTGCTGGGAGCCGTACAGAAGGAGCCTGCGTTGCGGCCGCTGTGACGCCCGCGCCCGGCCCTTGAACGGCGAATGGACCAGCCCCCGCAGGGACTGGTCCATTCGTGTTTCACGTGAAACATCGCCGCCGAGTTACTCGGCGATGAAGTCCGCGAGGTCCCTCTCGATCGCGGCCTTCGGCTTGGCGCCGACGATCGTCTTGGCCACCTCGCCACCCTGGTACACGTTCAGGGTCGGGATGGACATGACGCCGTACTTGGCGGCCGTGCCGGGGTTCTCGTCGATGTTGAGCTTGACGATCTCGATCTTGTCGCCGTGCTCGGCCGCGATCGCCTCGAGGGACGGGGCGATCTGGCGGCACGGACCGCACCAGGCGGCCCAGAAGTCCACCAGTACGGGCTTGTCGTTCTTGAGGACGTCCTCCTCGAAGGAGGCGTCGGTCACGTTCTTCAGGGTGCCGGCCACGGCAGTCTCCTTAACTTGGTGCGGTGGGGAAGAAGCGGGGGGTCAGACGGTGGCAGCCGCGGTCTCGCTGTCGGCGAGAGCAGCGAGGAAACGCTCGGCGTCGAGGGCGGCGGAGCAGCCGGTGCCGGCCGCCGTGATCGCCTGGCGGTACGTGTGGTCGACGACGTCACCGGCGCCGAAGACACCGGTCAGGTTCGTCCGGGTCGAGGGCGCCTCGACCTTCAGGTAGCCCTCGTCGTCCAGCTCCAGCTGGCCCTTGAAGAGCTCCGTGCGCGGGTCGTGGCCGATCGCGATGAACAGGCCGGTCACCGGCAGCTCGGACGTCTCGCCGGTCTTGAGGTTGCGCAGCGTCAGACCGGAGAGCTTCTGCTCGCCCTTGACCTCGGCGACCTCGCTGTCCCAGATGAACTTGATCTTCGGGTCGGCGAAGGCGCGCTCCTGCATCGCCTTGGAGGCGCGCAGGCTGTCGCGGCGGTGCACGATGGTCACGGACTTGGCGAAGCGCGAGAGGAAGGTGGCCTCCTCCATCGCGGTGTCGCCGCCGCCGATCACGGCGATGTCCTGGTCCTTGAAGAAGAACCCGTCGCACGTGGCGCACCAGGAGACACCGCGTCCGGAGAGAGCGTCCTCGTTCGGGAGGCCGAGCTTGCGGTGCTGCGAGCCGGTCGTGACGATGACTGCCTTCGCGCGGTGCACGGTGCCCGCGGTGTCCGTCACGGTCTTGATCTCGCCGCTGAGGTCGACGGCGACGACATCGTCGGGGACGAGCTCGGCGCCGAAGCGCTCGGCCTGGGCCCGCATGTTGTCCATGAGCTCGGGGCCCATGACGCCGTCCTGGAAGCCGGGGAAGTTCTCCACCTCGGTGGTGTTCATCAGCGCACCGCCGGCGGTGACGGCGCCCTCGAACACCAGCGGCTTCAGCGACGCGCGCGCGGTGTAGAGCGCCGCCGTGTAGCCGGCGGGCCCGGAGCCGATGATGATCACGTTACGGACGTCGGTCACGGCTTGATTCCTCGTCTCTGGGGACTGCTGCGTACTGCGCGGGGGTGCCTGTCTCAGGACTCTCACCCCACCCAACGGATCCTACGGGGCTTGCATTCCCCGACGTGTCCGAGCGCACGGAAGCGTGTCAGGGCGGGAGGGTGCCATGCACCACAAGACTGCTGGCCGCAGCGTCGAGCGCACGTAAAGAGCGCCGTGAAAATCCGGGCTGGTGGTGCCCGCGACGTCAGCTCCGGGGGTACGAGTGCGTCTCGAGGACCTTGCCCGTCGACGGCGAAGACTTGCCGACACAGGCGGCGTCGACGACGTACGCGGAGACCTTGGTGCTGTCCGATTCATGGGGCACCACGACGAGGTAGGCCCGCTTGTCTTCGTAGGAGCCCTCTTCGGCGGCGAGAGGCGTCTTGTCGCCGATGCCGCGCTGAATGCACTCCGGCACCTGGACCGAGGACTGCTCGTGCACCGGGTCCTTCGACTTGGGTGACTCCGGGCTGGAGCGCGTGTCGAAGGACGGTGTCGACTCTTCGACCTTCCCTCCGACGTCCTTGGAGCCCTTGACGGGGGTCTTGGCCAGGAGGTCGGCGACTTGTCCCTTGAGCTTGCCCTCGGAGAAGGAGTTCGCGGAGTTCTGGCGTCCCGGTGTCTCTCCGGTCGTCCCTGAGTCGCTGCCCAGGGTCTGGATCAGCAAGGAGCCGAGGCCGATCGCGGCCGCGGTGAAGACAGCGCCGAGCACGGCGGTACGCCGACGCGTCCTGCGCAGTCGGCCGCCGCGTCCCGGGCCGGTGGTGGCCGCACGGGGGTGTCCGGCCGGCCGATCGACGGTGCCGGAGGACGTGGAGGACGAGGAAGCGGGCGATGTTTCACGTGAAACACGACTGGCGGTCGACGACGAAGAGCCGGACGCCCTTACGGTCGCCGCCTCGGCTGCGGGCTCGGACATCGATTCGGACGGTGCACCGGACGTCACTTCCGCCGTGAGAAGGCCGTCGGAAGCGGTGGAGTCCAGTAGTGCTTCGGCGGCCAGCGCGGCGTCGATGCGCCCCGCGACATCGGCGGGCATGCGCGGCGGGCCCGGCAAGGTGCCGAGCATGCCGCGGATCTCCTCCAGCGAGGCGTAGACGTCGGCGCAGAGCTCGCAGCTGTCCAGGTGCTGTCGCACGTCGCTCGTACGCGACGGAGAGAGCAGACCTTCGGTCAGATCGGAGATCTCAGTGACTTCCGGGTGCCCGGCCGAGTCGGTCGTGGTTGTCACGCTCGCCCACCTCCGCCCTTCACGGCAGCTGAATCGCTTGGTCCTGTATCCCGTGGCCCTGCTGCCGGTGGGACGGATGTCCCCTGCGTCCGGTTCCTTCCTGAGCCGGGCTTCTTGCTTCCGTTGTCGTCGCCGCTGTCCCTGTTCCGCGTGGGTGCTTCCGTGCGCAGGTGTGTGAGCAGCGGCAGCAGTCTGGCTCTGCCGCGTGCGCAGCGGCTCTTGACCGTGCCGGTGGGGACGTCGAGGACCCGGGCCGCCTCGGCCACCGGGTAGCCCTGCATGTCGACCAGGACGAGGGCGGCACGCTGATCGTGCGGGAGCGTGCCCAGCGCCTCCACGAGCTCTCGGTGCACATCGCCCCGCTCGACCGGAGCGGCCGCCGACTCCTCCGGCTCCAGGAGCTGCTCCAGCCGTTCGGTGTCGTCGATCGGGGAGGTCTTGCGCGAGGCCGCCTTGCGGGCCCGGTCGAGACAGGCGTTCACGGTGATCCGGTGCAGCCACGTCGTCACGGCCGACTGGCCGCGGAACGTGTGCGCCGCGCGGTAGGCGGAGACCAGCGCGTCCTGCACCGCGTCGGCCGCTTCCTCGCGGTCCCCCAGCGTGCGCAGGGCGACGGCCCACAGCCGGTCGCGGTGGCGCCGCACCAGCTCACCGAAGGCGTCCTTGTCGCCGGCCACATGGCAGGCGAGGAGGTCCTGGTCGCTCATGTCACCGTGCGCGGTGCCGTCCACCGAACCCCCTCCTCCCCCTGTGAGCCTCGTCGAGCCGGTCGCTCAGCCCTTGAACTTCACGTCCGTGATGCCTTGCTTGAATCCCGCCCCGTAGTACCCGTCCGTGCCGGAGTTCGGCACCTCGGTCATCCACAGGAGCACGTACCGCGCCTTCACGGGCTTCTTGGCCGCGATCTTCAGATTCTTGCCCGATGTGGTGGCGTTAGCGATCTTCTTCATGGACTCGATGCCCGCGGAAGGCGTCAGCGAATCCGTCGCGTACAGCGCGGCCGTGGTGCGGTTGCCGCCGTAGCGAAGGCCTATCGACGCCTCGGAGACGTTCTGTTCGGAACCGAGGTCGTAGACGATACCGACACCGGGCTTGTACGGCGCGAGCTTCGGGCCGTCGTTGAACGTCTTGGTGCGCCAGAGCGTGGCCGGGTCATTGTCGTAGGTGTTGCCGACGGTCTCCGAGCTCTGGACGCGGCCATCCAGTGAGAACTCCTCGGCACCCTTGACGGCGATCGGCTTCTTGGGCCGGGGCTGGCCCTTGTCGCCGCCGTCATTGGTGTGGGACGTGCCGGGGTCATCGGAGTTCTCGCGGTCCATCAGGGCGTCCGCCAGCTGCCAGCTGCCCAGACCGAGCGCGGCGATGAGGAGTGCGGACACGGCCCACTTCAGGGCCCGGCCCGTACGGCTCTGCAGCGGGGGCGGCGGGGCCTGTACGGGCTGCGTGGCACCCGGAGGCGCGGTGCGGCCGTACGTGCCCTGCTGGTAGGTGGTGCGCTGGTACTCCGGCGGCGCGGTGAAGGCGGGCTCCGGCGGGCGGATGCGAGGCATCTCGCCGATGGCCTTCACCAGCTCCTCCGGCGTCGTGCACGGCGGGTCCTGGCGGGACGCGGTCGCGCCGTCGTTGACGAGCGCGCGCATGGCGAGCTCGGAGAGGCCGCGATGGACGCCCGCGCGCACCTGGTCGGGGGCGATGAGCCCGACGCCCTTGGGAAGCCCGGAGAGGCCGTACGCGTCGTCCTCGTAGGGCCAGCGCTGGGTCAGCGAGGCGTACAGAAGTGCGCCGATCGCCTCGGTGTCCGTGCGCTGGGGGGTGTCGGAGCTGATGCCGCGCAGCGCGGCGTTCACGGCGAGGCCGCGGATGCGGTACTGGCCGGTGGACGTGCGCAGGACGGCGCTCGGCGTCAGCCGCAGATGCGCGAGGCCCTCGCGGTGCGCGGCGGCCATGGCCTGGGAGACCTGGCTGACGAGCTGGTACGCGTCGTGGGCCTCGAGCGGGGCCGCGGCGAGGAGCGTGGTCAGCTCCGTGGCGTCCGGGAGCCACTCGTGCACCACGTAGACGAGGTCGTTCTCCTCGACCGCGTCCAGGACCTGGACGAACCGCGGGTCGCCGAGCAGCGCCGAGGAACGGGCCGCGGCGAGCACCGAGCGGGCCCGGGGATGATCCGCGGGCAGGAGATGCACGCCGACGGCTCGGCGGAGCTTCTCGTCCACCGCGCGCCAGCTACTGAAACCGTCCAGACGGGTGACGCACTCCTCCAGGCGATAGCGTCTGGCGAGCTTGTGGCCACTGTGCAGTTCCGGGGGTGAGGAGGCCCCGCGGCCCGTGGGCGTGTCGGTCTTCTTCTCCGCCGCGTCTTCGTCTGCTGCCGTGTCCCGCTCCCGGGTCTGGGCCACCCCGTCGGCCGTGGCCTGCTCCGCCTTGGCGGTCAGCGGCTCGTCACCGCTGTTGTCTGCCACGTCGACGGCAGACGTGCTCCGTTCCGCCACCGTCGTTCCTGCCTCCCCATCCATTGCGCTTCGTCAGACGCCAAAGCCAATTGTGCCCACAGTCCGGCGCTATGCACGACACGCGGTGGCCCACGATGGTTGTGCGAACCCCGTTCGTCTCAGCGGCCGAGACGCCCGCGGACCATGCCGACCATCGAGTTGAGCTCCGCGATGCGCATGCGCTTCGCCGCGACGAAGAAAACTCCGAGCAGTACGGCACCACCGGCGATCAGTGCGGCCAAGGACCCGAGGACCCCCTGTCCGAGGCCCTGGGTGACCGCGTACGCGGCGCCGCCGCCGAGCAGCGCCGCGGGCACCGCGGCGATACCGAGACGGGCGTAGGTGCGCAGCACGTGGACGCCGTCCAGATCGCCGCCGAGGCGCTTGCGCAGCCGGCGCCAGGCGACGCCCACGCCGATGGCGTACGCGAGGCCGTACACGGCCGCCATGCCGGTGACCGCCCAGCGGGTCGGCAGCACCATGTAGCAGGCCGCCGATGCGGCCGCGTTGACGGCGGCGACGATGACCGTGTTGTAGAAGGGCGTCCGGGTGTCCTCGTAGGCGTAGAACGCGCGCAGCACGACGTACTGCACGGAGTAGGGGATCAGGCCGAGGCCGAAGGCCATCAGCATGAAGCCCATGTTCGTGGCCTGGGCGCTGCCCGAGGAGCCGAAGATCAGGGTGCACATCGGGATGCCGAGCGCGACGAACCCGAAGGCGATCGGGACGATCGCCACGGCCGTGGTGCGCAGGCCCTGCGAGATGTCGTCGCGGACCGCGCCGGTGTCCCCGTCGTGCGCGGACCGGGACAGCCGGGGCAGCAGGGCCGCCATGAGGGAGACCGTGATGATGGCCTGCGGCAGGCCCCAGATGAGCTGGGCGTTCGCGTAGGCGGCGAAGCCGATGCCGCTGGTTGAGGGCAGGTCGGTGGTGGCCGCGGTGGCCAGCTGGGTGACGACGAGCGCGCCCGCCTGGTTGGCCAGGACGAAGAGGATGGTCCACTTGGCGAGCTTGGCGGCCTTCCCCAGGCCGTGGCCCTTCCAGTCGAAGCGGGGACGCAGCCGGAACCCGGTCTCGCGCAGGTACGGGATCATCGCCAGCGCCTGGACGACCAGGCCCAGCAGGATGCCGACGCCGAGGAGCTTCTCGGCCTGCGGCGGGATGCTGTTCACGGTCATGCCGGACTCGGCCGACGACCCGTACACCCAGATGAACATGCCGAGCGTGAAGATGATGACGATGTTGTTCAGGACCGGCGTCCACATCATGGCGCCGAACCTGCCGCGCGCGTTGAGGATCTGCCCCATCACCACGTGGACGCCCATGAAGAAGATCGAGGGCAGGAAGTAGCGGAGCAGCGTGGTGCCGACCTCGGTGGCCGCCGGGTCGTTCGCGACCGGTACGGACATCACCTTGACCAGTTGCGGGGCCAGGACGATGCCCAGGACGGTGAGCACACCGAGCGCCACCATCACGAGCGTCAGCAGGCGGTTGGCATAGGCCTCGCCGCCGTCCTCGTCCTCCTTCATGGAGCGCACCAGCTGCGGTACGAACACGGAGTTGAGGCCGCCGCCGACGGTGAGGATGTAGATCATCGTCGGGATCTGGTAGACGACCTGGAAGGTGTCACCCAGGAGGCCGACGCCGAGCGCCGAGACGATCAGGGCGGAGCGGATGAAGCCGGTGAGACGCGAGACGAGCGTGCCGGCCGCCATGACGGCGCTCGACTTCAGCAGGCTCGACGCGCGGCCGCCCGACTTGGGGGCGGGGGCAGGCGCGGGAGCGGGCGCCGGGGGCGCCGCGGGGGCGGGCACGACCGGCTGCTCCGCCTGCGGGTAGCCGCCGTCGACGGGCTGCTGCTGGTAGGCGCCGGGCTGCTGGTAGCCGTTGTCCTGGGGGTACGCGGTGCCCTGCTGGTACCCGTCGCCCTGCTGATAGCCGTTGTTCTGGGGGTAGCCGCTCTGTTGCTGCTGGCCCTGGTAGCCGTGCTGCTGGCTGCGGTAGCCGCCGGGCTGCTGGTCGCGGAAGAGGTGGGCGAAGGCGTCCGGCTCGTGGTGCTCCTCGCCGGCCTGGGTGACCAGGTCGTCGACGCCCACGAACTGCGTCGTGCGGGCGTCGTCGCCGTACGGGAGGTGCCGGGTCGGGCCCTCCGGCTCGGGGGCCGGGGTCTGGGCCCACACGCGGGGGTCCGGGGCGTGCTGCGAGGCGGGCGGCTGTCCGTAGAGCGGTTGCTGCTGCTGATAGGTGCCGGGCGGCGGCGGAGGGTGTGCCGCGCGGTCGTAGAGCGCCTCCGTCACCGGGTCCTGGGCGGAGAGGTCCTGCGCCCGGTAGGGGTCCTGGTCGTAGGCGTCCTGGAGATACATGTCCGGCGCAGGCTGCGGCGGCGGCACCTGCCCGTGCTCGGGGGAGCCGGGCGGCGGGCCCCCGGGCGAGGCGGAACCGCCCGCGCCCTGGCCACGGTCACCGTCGTACGGCGCGTTCATGGTTACCCCACCTCATCGTCCCCGGGCCCACCGGCCACGACATCGCTCAACGGTCCACTCTCTCACCCGTGTCCGACGGGTCGGTGCTTTCCGGAGCGGTGTTTGGTGTCGGGTCACTCGGCTGCTCGGGGTCGCCTGCCCCCGGCTCGTCGCCGGAATCGCCGTCGGAGCCCGTGTCGGGGCCTTCCTGGGCGCGTTTGCGGGCCGCGCGCTTGCGCTGGGTGTACATCCGGAATCCGGCGAGCACGAGCAGCAGGAGGCCGCCCGCGATGACGAGCATCACCGTGAGGGTGACCTCGGTGACGTTGACCTCGAAGGGCACGGCGTCGCCGTAGGGCTCGTTGTCCTCCGTGTAGAGCTGGGCGTACACCGGGACCGGACCGTTGGCGTTGGCCGTGGTCGTGAACTTCACCGACTGCGAGTGGCCGCCCGAGATCTTGATCGGCTTCTCCTCGCACCGCTCGTCGCCGATCTTGAGGCGGGTGGGGTTGCGCGAGCAGAGCCGCAGGATCAGGTGGTCGACACCCTGCACCAGGTTGTTCTGCACCGAGACCGGGATGGTCGCGCTGCGCCCGGAGAGCTTCGCGCCGGACCTCGGGATCAGCGCCACCTGCTCGGTGAGCTCGTTCAGGTAGTTCCACACGCTCGACTGGTAGGCGCGCGCGTCCGCCGGGCGTCCGCGCCAGGACGTCGACATCTCACGGTCTATGGCCCTCCCGAAGGGGGTGACCACGCGGTCCTTCTCGGTGAGGATCACCTGGAAGCGCTCGAGCCGCTTCTGGGTGTTCTGAATCTTCTCGAAGGCCTGCTGCGGCAGCTCCTGCTTGCGCAGCGAGGAGGGGTACGCCGAGGCCGACGGCACCCGGGTGGTGGCCTGCGGGTCCGGCTTCGCCTTCGCCGCGGCCGTCAGGTCCTCCGGCTGCGACCACCGGCCGTCGGCGAGGCCGGTGAGCGCCTTCGCCATGGCCTGGGCCTGGCTCGCCGAGGGCATGCGCTGCGGGGCCACGACGATGCTGCGCTGCTTCTCGGGGTCCTGGAGGTTGACCATCAGGCTCTGGGCGAGGAACTCCTGGACGGCGAGCGTGGAGTTCTCGGCCTCCGTCATGTCGCCCTCGAAGGCCGTCGAGAGGCGCGTGTCGGCCACCACGGCGGTCGTGCCGCCGCCGATGGGCCGCGCCGCGGTCGGCGCGTACTGCAGGTTCGTCTCGCGCATGCTGTCGCCGCGGGCGATCACGGTGTGGGCGCCCGCGGAGGTCGCGACGTCGACGATCGACGGGTCGACGGCTCCGTCGGCGGGCCAGGCGAAGTCCGTGCTCGGCTTCACGTGGAGGATCGTGTCCACGGCCTCGGCACCGACTTCGGTGGCCTCCTTGAGGTGGCCCAGGGAGCCGCTGACGGCCTTGCCGTTGTGCGCGAGCGAGGCGAGGTCGGGGTCGGCGAAGGGCAGGGCGACGACCTTCTTGCCCTTGACGGCGCTCTCCAGGTCGTTGAGCCACTGGTTGGCCACCGCCTGGTGCCGGCCGGCCCTGGTGGTGCTCCCGTCGGGGTTCTCGATCCGGTAGTTCTTCGTCATCGCCTCGACCGAGGCGAGCAGGTCCGGATCGATGACCCAGGTGACGTCGAGCCCACTGCCGAGGGACAGGAGCTGTTCCAGGCGCCCGCCCGAGGCGAGCTCGTCGGCCAGGTCGTCGTTCTTGAAGACGGGCGTCTGCTGCTCGTCGGACTCGGTCTTCGCCGTGAGGTGCGTGGCGGAGATGAGCGGCCACAGATAGGTCGTCTTCGTCTTCGTGTCCGGGGCGTCCGTCTGCCACGGCAGGAAGGTGCGCTCGGCGCCGAGTACCTGCGGGTAGGGCTGGGCGCTGCTCTGGCCGGTGAGGGAGACGCCCAGCTGGTAGACGCCGTCGGCGCCGAGGTCCAGCGCCTTGACCGGTACGGAGATGCTGAAGTCCTGACGCACACCGGGGACCAGCTTGGAGAACTTGTCGACGTACTTTCCGTCGACCTCCGTGCCCTCGGCGCCCGGCTGGAAGCCCGTGCGCTTGGCGGCGGCGTCGATCTCGCTGCGGCTGTTGAGGACCGGCCCCACGCGCAGGCCGACCTTGGCGTCCGTCACCGTCTGCTTGGTGTTGTTGGTGACCGTGCCGGACACGACGAGTGTGTCGCCCTCACCCGGCGTGGTGGGGGTGAGCTTGTCCAGCGAGACGTCGACGGAGCGGGAACCGGTGGCGTCGGCCATCGCGCTCGGCGCGTCGGCCTGCGCCACGGGGAAGGCCGGCACCTGGAGGAGGCCGGCCAGCAAGGGGGTGCCCGCCAGCAGTGCTGCGGTGCGCCGCAGCCACCGGCGGGCAGGTGAGGGACTGGTCCCCGGGAAGTCTGCCGCCTCGGCCACGCGTTCGCCCGTCCCTCGTCGTCGTCAGTGGTCGTCGGTTGTGCGTCCACGCATGGTAACGATGCGCGCTGTGGCGAAGTGCCGCGGACTGCTCCACATGATCGGAAGACCTGGCCGGATCAGCAGGTGTGGGGCTTGCGCGGCCCGGCGGGAATCGGGTCGGCCCCGGGGGCCGGGGCCACGTACCCTTTTCTGTTGTGCCGAACGCCAATGAAGACAATCCCAGCGCACTGAGCCAGGTGCAGCGCCGCGCGGTCAGCGAACTGCTGCGTGTGTCCCCTGTCGCGGACGATCTCGCCCGCCGTTTCCAGGAGGCCGGGTTCTCCCTCGCCCTGGTCGGTGGCTCGGTCAGGGACGCCCTGCTGGGGCGGCTCGGCAACGACCTGGACTTCACGACGGACGCGCGCCCCGAGGACGTCCTGAAGATCGTCCGTCCCTGGGCCGACGCGGTGTGGGAGGTCGGGATCGCCTTCGGCACGGTCGGCAGCCAGAAGGACGGCTATCAGATCGAGGTCACGACGTACCGCTCCGAGGCGTACGACAGGACCTCGCGCAAGCCCGAGGTGTCCTACGGCGACTCGATCGAGGAAGACCTCGTGCGCCGTGACTTCACCGTCAACGCGATGGCCGTGGCACTCCCCGAGAAGGAGTTCGTCGACCCGCACGGCGGGCTTGAGGACCTCGCGGAGCGTGTCCTGCGCACCCCCGGCACCCCCGAGGAGTCCTTCTCCGACGACCCGCTGCGGATGATGCGGGCCGCGCGCTTCGCCGCGCAGCTGGACTTCGAGGTCGCCCCCGACGTCGTCGCCGCGATGAAGGCGATGGCC
Source organism: Streptomyces sp. NPDC052114 (assembly GCF_040680155.1). Lineage (NCBI taxonomy): Bacteria > Bacillati > Actinomycetota > Actinomycetes > Kitasatosporales > Streptomycetaceae > Streptomyces > Streptomyces sp. NPDC052114. The sequence continues at coordinate 165,175 of NZ_JBFAWC010000007.1, forward strand.
GAGCGCATCGAGATCGTCTCCGCGGAGCGCGTGCGGGACGAGCTGAACAAGCTGATCCTCTCCGCGCACCCCCGCAAGGGGCTGGCGCTGCTCGTGGAGACGGGGCTCGCCGACCGCGTCCTGCCCGAGCTGCCGGCGCTGCGTCTGGAGCGGGACGAGCACCACCGGCACAAGGACGTCTACGACCACTCGCTGATCGTCCTTGAGCAGGCGATGGCGCTGGAGACGGACGGCCCGGACCTCACGCTGCGCCTCGCGGCGTTGCTGCACGACATCGGCAAGCCGAAGACGCGGCGCTTCGAGGGCGACGGCCGCGTCTCCTTCCACCACCACGAGGTGGTGGGCGCGAAGATGACCAAAAAACGTATGACCGCGCTCAAGTACTCCAACGAGCTCGTGAAGGACGTCTCGCGCCTCGTCGAGCTCCATCTCCGCTTCCACGGCTACGGCACGGGTGAGTGGACCGATTCGGCCGTACGACGCTACGTACGCGACGCGGGCCCGCTCCTGGAGCGTCTGCACAAGCTGACCCGCTCCGACTGCACGACGCGCAACAAGCGCAAGGCGAATGCCCTGTCGCGTGCGTACGACGGCCTGGAGGAGCGCGTCGCCCGCCTCCAGGAGCAGGAGGAGCTGGACGCGATCCGTCCTGACCTCGACGGCAACGACATCATGGAGGTCCTGGGCGTGCGCCCCGGCCCGGTGATCGGCCAGGCCTACAAGTTCCTGCTGGAGCTGCGGCTGGAGAACGGCCCGATGGAACGGGACGCGGCCGTGGCGGCGCTCAAGGAGTGGTGGGCCGAGCAGAACTGAGGCTCTCCGAGCCGGGCACGAGCGGTGTGTTTCACGTGAAACACACCGCACTGCTGGGACAGAGTGCGACATAGCTGGATATGCCGAGGGGCGCTGTTTCACGGTTTCACGTGAAACAGCGCCCCTCGGCTGTCTCCTACTTGGTCTTCTTCAGGCAGAGCACGACGTTGTGGCCCTTGCCCTGCTGGTAGTAGGCGATCTCGGAGGTCTTCACGGCCTCGCACTTGTCGGCGTCACTGGTGTTGTCGAACTTCTCGACGACCTTGTACTGGGAGTCGCTGGAGGAGCAGTCGACTTCCTCCAGGTCCGGCCGGAACTCGGTGCCCTTGTTGTGCATGCAGCTGCCGACCGTGGTGGATTCGGCGTCGCTCTTGCCGAGGTACCACTTGCCGACGCCGATGAGGATGGCGACCAGGATGAAGCCACCTATGCGCAGGAGCAGCTTCCGGCCACCGCGCCTGGGAGCGGCCGGCGGCGGAACGGGCGCGCCCTGGTTGAAGGCCGGATATGGCTGCTGGGGCATGCCCGGCTGGCCCTGCTGCGGGTACGGGGCCGTCGGGGCCTGCTGGCCGTACGGAGCGCCGCCCTGGGGCTGGCCATAGGGGTTCTGGCCCTGGGGCGGGTACGGAGTCTGGCCCTGGGGCGGCGGAGTGGTCACTTTGGGGGTCCCCCTCGAACGAGAGCGCGATGGCGCGAATAAGACGCCCGTAAGTTATCCGGGAGGACTGACATCTCTGAAGCCCAGAGGGGCTCTGTGTCACTGATGTGACACTTACTGCGCGTCAAAACGGGCCATAGCCGCAGCAATTGCCGCGTACAAAAGCGCCACCCCCACGACCAGCGGAACCGATCTGCCGTCAGGAGGCAGGACCAGCGCGGCCACCGCTGCCGCGCCGACGAAGGCGACGTTGAAGAGCACGTCGTAGACGGAGAAGATGCGGCCGCGGAAGCCGTCGTCCACCGAGGACTGCACCACCGTGTCCGTGGCGATCTTCGCGCCCTGGGTCGTGAAGCCGAGGATGAAGGCTGCGATCAGCAGGGGGGCCGGTTCGAAGGCGAGGCCGAGTGCCGGCTCCAGGACCGCCGCCGCTCCCGCGCAGGCCACGATCCAGCCGCCCGCGCCCAGCCGCGCCACCGCGGAAGGCGTCACCACGGCGGCCGCGAAGAAGCCCGCGCCGGAGATGCCCACGGCCAGACCGAGCAGCGCGAGCCCGTCGGACTCGGTCGACGACCACGCGTACCGGCACAGCATCAGGAACATGACCGTGAGGGCGCCGTAGCAGAACCGCATCACCGTCATCGCGGCCAGCGCGCGGGCCGCCGAGGGGCGCTCGGCCAGGTGCCGCACCCCCGCCCGCAGCCCCCGTGCCGTCCCGGCCAGCGCGGCCGCGAGCCGCGGCTGCACCAACTCCGGATCCGGGCCGAGCAGTTCCCGGGCCATACGGAGCGAGGCGAGCGCCGCGCAGAGGTAGAGGGCGGCGCCGAGCAGGACCACCGCCGCGTCCGAGTCCGACCCCACCAGGCGGACGACGAAGGCGAGGCCGCCGCCCACGGTCGCCGCGAGCGTCCCGGCGGTCGGCGAGAGGGAGTTGGCGATGACCAGGCGGTCGGCGTCGACGACCCGGGGCAGGGCGGCAGAGAGACCGGCCAGGACGAAGCGGTTGACGGCCGTGACGCAGAGCGCGGAGGCGTAGAAGAGCCAGTCGGGCACGTCGCTGAACATCAGCACCGCGGTCAGCGTCGCCAGCCCGGCCCGCAGGAGATTGCCGTGGAGGAAGACCTGGCGGCGCTGCCAGCGGTCCAGCAGGACGCCGGCGAAGGGGCCGATCAGGGAGTAGGGGAGCAGCAGCACGGCCATGGCGGACGCGATCGCTCCGGGCGAGGTCTGCTTCTCCGGGGAGAACACGACGTACGTGGCGAGCGCGACCTGATAGACCCCGTCCGCGCCCTGGGAGATCAGCCGTACGGCGAGCAGTCGTCGGAAGTCCCGCAGTCGCAGCAGTATCCGCAGATCACCGACGACAGCCATGAGCCAAGCCTCACATACGTCGAGGGTCCCCGGGCGTCATGCCCGGGGACCCTCGACGGTGACAAGGAGAGCTGTTTAGCGCTCGACCTCGCCCTTGATGAACTTCTCGACGTTCGCGAAGGCCTCGTCGTCGAAGTACTGCACCGGCGGGGACTTCATGAAGTACGAGGACGCGGAGAGGATCGGGCCACCGATGCCCCGGTCCTTGGCGATCTTCGCGGCGCGCAGGGCGTCGATGATGACACCGGCCGAGTTCGGGGAGTCCCAGACCTCGAGCTTGTACTCCAGGTTCAGCGGGACGTCACCGAAGGCGCGGCCCTCGAGGCGGACGTACGCCCACTTGCGGTCGTCGAGCCACGCCACGTAGTCCGACGGGCCGATGTGGACGTTCTTCTCGCCCAGCTCGCGGTCGGGGATCTGCGAGGTGACGGCCTGCGTCTTCGAGATCTTCTTCGACTCGAGGCGGTCGCGCTCGAGCATGTTCTTGAAGTCCATGTTGCCGCCGACGTTGAGCTGCATGGTGCGCTCGAGACGGACACCGCGGTCCTCGAACAGCTTCGCCATCACGCGGTGCGTGATGGTCGCGCCGACCTGCGACTTGATGTCGTCGCCGACGATCGGGACACCGGCCTCGGTGAACTTGTCCGCCCACTCCTTGGTGCCGGCGATGAAGACCGGGAGGGCGTTGACGAAGGCGACCTTGGCGTCGATGGCGCACTGCGCGTAGAACTTCGCGGCGTCCTCGGAACCGACCGGCAGGTAGCAGACGAGAACGTCGACCTGCTTGTCCTTGAGGACCTGGACGACGTCGACCGGGGCCTCGGCGGACTCCTCGATGGTCTGGCGGTAGTACTTGCCCAGGCCGTCGTGGGTGTGGCCACGCTGGACCTGCACGCCCGAGTTCGGCACGTCGCAGATCTTGATGGTGTTGTTCTCGCTGGCGCCGATGGCGTCCGAGAGGTCGAGGCCGACCTTCTTCGCGTCGACGTCGAACGCGGCGACGAACTCGACGTCACCGACGTGGTAGTCGCCGAACTGGACGTGCATCAGGCCCGGGACCTTGGTGTCCGGGTCTGCGTCCTTGTAGTACTCGACGCCCTGGACCAGCGAGGCGGCGCAGTTGCCCACGCCGACGATGGCTACGCGAACCGAACCCATTCCGGTTGCTCCCTGTGTGATCTCGGTATTCCGGATGAAACCCCGCGGAACGCTGGGTCTCACTTGGCGGGGTCGTCGGACGGATCCGGCGGCGGGTCGTTCTCCCGCCGCCGGGGCAGGACCGTCGACTCCCCTGATGTGCTGTTCTGCTGAGCGGAGCTTTCGGGGGCGGACCGTTGCTGGTCGCGTCCCGCTCGCTCGCTCTCGATGAGCTCGTTCAGCCAGCGCACTTCGCGCTCCACGGACTCCATGCCGTGCCGCTGCAGCTCAAGCGTGTAGTCGTCCAGGCGCTCCCGGGTACGGGCCAGGGAGGCGCGCATCTTCTCCAGGCGCTCTTCGAGGCGGCTGCGGCGGCCCTCGAGCACCCGCATGCGTACGTCTCGCGAGGTCTGCCCGAAGAAGGCGAAGCGGGCGGCGAAGTGCTCGTCCTCGTACGCGTCGGGGCCGGTCTGCGAGAGCAGGTCCTCGAAGTGCTCCTTACCTTCCGCCGTCAACCGGTACACGATCTTGGCGCGACGCCCTGCGAGTGGAGCTGCGAGGGCGTCCTCGGAGGTGCTGCCCGACTCCTCGATCAACCAGCCGTTGGCGACCAGCGTCTTGAGGCACGGATAGAGGGTCCCGTAGCTGAAGGCGCGGAACACTCCCAGCGACGTATTGAGTCGTTTCCGCAGCTCATAGCCGTGCATCGGGGACTCGCGGAGCAGACCGAGCACAGCGAATTCCAGGATGCCGGAGCGCCTGCTCATCGTCGCCTCCCGTCTGCCGCGGTCTCTCAGTACGACCTTTATGCCGAGCTGATGTATCGACTCGATACATCGAGACGATAGAACGGTGACCCGGCTGAAACAAGAGGGGGCACGGTGAACGGCGTCACATCACCGATTCGTAGGAAGTAACTTGCCTGATTTGGGGTGAACTTCGGCTCTAAGAGGGTTTTGACGGTGCGTAGTCTGTGCGCCATGCATGCCGCCGGGAACCATGTGACGCCAGGGAGCGTCGTCGTCCCCGGTGTAGTGCGGGTGGGCGCCGGAACGGGCGCATCCGCACGTCGGGGGGACCGGAAACCAGCCGCCGTTTCCAGGCGTGGACAGCTGCGCCTGCCCGAGGAGTAATCGTTCGATGAGCGAGCACCGTCGCAAACCGCCGCAGCCTCAGGGCGGCGGACGCGCCGCGGCCAGGCGCGGCGCCCAAGGAGCGCCGTCGGGCCGCCGCGCGGCACCGCGGGGCGCCACTGGATCGCCCTCTTCCTCATACGGGTCGCACGGCTCGGAGGCCCCCGAGGACGGGGACCGTCCCTACGGCGGCCGGGCCGAGGCCCGGCGTGCCGCGCAGCGCAGCGGCTCGACCGGCGCGGGAGGCGGTCGCCGCAGGGCATCCGAGGGTGCCGGCGGCGGACGTTCCGGTGGTGGTGGCCGTCGGGGCGGTGGCGGTTCCGGAGGTCCGGGTGGACCCGGGCGCGGCAGGGGCCGCGGTGCCGAGCCGCCCCGCAAGAAGAGGTTCATCGACTATCCGCGCGCGAACCGGGACGGCCTGAAGCGCTGGATCCCGTCGTGGCGTCTGGTCACGGGACTGTTCATCGGCTTCCTCGGCAGCCTCATGGCGGTCGCCGGCATCTCGTACGCCTTGGTGGAGGTGCCCGAGGTCGACAAGGCGGCGAAGGCCCAGAACAACGTCTACTACTGGGCCGACGGCAAGCAGATGGTCGCCACCGGCGGTGAGCGCAACCGTCAGATCATCGACTACGACGACATCCCGGAGGAGATGCGCTTCGCCGTCATGTCGGCGGAGAACAAGACCTTCGAGGACGACAAGGGCATCGACCCGATGGGCATCACGCGCGCCCTGGTCAACATGGCCAAGGGCGGGCAGACCCAGGGTGGCTCCACCATCACCCAGCAGTACGTGAAGAACGCGCGCCTGGGCGACCAGTCGCAGACGTTCACCCGTAAGTTCAAAGAGCTCTTCATCTCGATAAAGGTCGGCCGGACGGTCTCCAAGGAAGACATCATGGCCGGGTACCTCAATACCGCCTATTACGGGCGTGGTGCCTACGGCATCCAGGCGGCCGCGCGGGCGTACTTCGACAAGGAGGCCCGCGAGCTCGACCCGAGCGAGTGCGCGCTCCTCGCCACGGTGCTCAAGGGCGCCACGTACTACGACCCCGCCGGCTCCCCCGAGATCGACCCCGCGGCGAACCGGCAGGACAACACCGCGCGCGCCAAGAAGCGCTGGGCCTGGATCCTCGACGAGGAGGTCAAGGACGGCCGTCTGACCGCCGAGCGGCGGGACAAGTACAGGAAGTTCCCCAAGCTGCAGAACCCGCGGTCCAACGCCCAGCTGGCCGGCCAGACCGGTTACCTGGTGGACCTGGCCAAGGCGTATGTCATCAGGAACACCGACATCACCGCCGAGAAGCTCCAGCAGGGTGGCTACGAGATCCACACGACCTTCGACCGGAAGAAGGTCAAGGAACTCGAGAAGGCCGTGAAGAAGGTCCAGAAGGCGAAGATCAAGCCGAAGCTGAGGCCGGAGAAGGACACGCACGTCCAGTTCGGTGGCGCCTCGGTGGACCCGAAGGACGGCGCGATCAAGGCCATCTACGGCGGTGAGGACGCGACGAAGCACTTCACCAACAATGCCGACCAGACCGGTGCCCAGGTCGGTTCGACGTACAAGCCGTTCGTGCTGGCCGCCGCCTTCAAGTACGGCGTGCGTGACCCGGACGGCCCGGAGGTCCAGTCCGAGGCCGAACGCAGCATCGTCAACCCGAAGAGCCTGTACAGCGGCAAGAACAAGCTCAAGATCCAGAAGTACAACGGCGACGTCTGGACCGACCGCGAGGGCCAGCAGTGGAACCAGCGGAACGACGGTGACCGGTCCTACAACGAGCCGACCTACCAGATCGACCTCCGTGAGGCGATGAGGGAGTCGGTCAACTCCGCCTATGTGCAGCTCGGCATGGACGTCGGCCTGGACAAGGTGAAGGAGACGGCCATGGAGGCCGGTCTCAAGGACGACAGCTCCATGGCCAGCGCCAACTACCCGTCCTTCTCGCTCGGCACCTCCTCGCCCAGCGCGATCCGGATGGCCGGGGCGTACTCCACCTTCGCGGCCAGCGGCAAGCAGAACGATCCGTACTCGGTCACCGAGGTCAAGCACGAGGGCAACACCGTCTACCAGCACGAGAAGAAGACCCAGCAGGTCTTCACGGACCAGGTGGCCGACAACGTCACCGACGTGCTGAGGACCGTCGTGGAGAAGGGCACCGGCACCTCGGCGCAGCTGCCGGGCCGCCAGGTGGCGGGCAAGACCGGTACGACCGACGGCAACAAGTCCGCCTGGTTCGTCGGCTACACGCCGCAGCTCTCGACGGCGGTCAGCATGTACCGCCTCGACGACGACGAGACCAACAAGAAGCGCGAGTTCCTGGAGATGTTCGGCACGGGTGGCGAGGAGAAGATCCACGGCGCCTCGTTCCCCGCGCAGATCTGGCAGGACTACATGTCGGAGGCGCTCAAGAACGCGAAGGTGATCAACTTCCCGGTGCCGGAACCGATCGGCAAGGTCGTCGGCGAGACCCCGCCCCCGCCGCCGTCCCCGACGGAGACCGAGGAGCCGGAGGAGAGCCCGACGCCGACGCCGACGGAGACCGAGCCGTCGAAGCCGCCGTCGGAGTCACCCGACCCCAGTGAGTCCTGCGATCCGTTCGACTGGGACTGCAACCACGACGGTGGCGGGCAGAACGGCGGTGCCGACGGCGGCGCCAACGGCGGACCCGGCGGCGAGTCGCCACCGGCCACCGAGGACCCGGCCGGTGGTGGCGCGAACAACGGCAACGGCAATGGCAACGGAGGCGGCTTCATCGCCGGGCCGGACAGCTGAGCCGAGACCGTAGGGCGCCGGGCCGGCGGAACGCCGGGGACTCCCCCGCTCATGTTTCACGTGAAACGAGGGCCGTCGCACCCATCGGTGCGGCGGCCCTCTCCGTGTTCTCAGTCGCGTACGGCAGGATGGCGGGCATGCCCAGTGCAGACCGCAGCGCAGACCCCAGCGCACAGACGCCGCACGCGAGTGTGTACGAGCCTGTGAGCCCGCAGGAGCCGGAGCCGGTACGGCCCACGAAGGAGGACGAGGTCGCCCGGGCCGGCAGCGAGCTGATCGGCGGCCCCATCGGCCGAAGAGTGCTCTACGCGGCGACCTGGTGGACTCCCGTCCGCGTCATCATGCTCGTTGCACTCGGGATGTTCGCGCTCGGCATGGTCCAGAAGATGCCCTGCTACAACGGCGCATGGTTCTTCGGGGCGAGCTCGCAGTACACGCACGCGTGCTACTCCGACATCCCGCACCTCTACCAGGGGCGCGGCTTCGCCGACGGCCTCGTGCCGTACTTCGACAAGCTGCCCGGCGACATGGAGTACCTCGAATATCCGGTCCTCACCGGGGTGTTCATGGAGGCGGCCTCCTGGGTGACGCCAGGCGGCGGCTCCATCCAGCACCAGGAGAAGATCTACTGGATGGTCAACGCCGGGATACTGATGGCCTGCACGGCGGCCATCGCCGTCTGCGTCGCACGCACCCACCGGCGCCGTCCCTGGGACGCTCTGCTCGTCGCCCTGGCGCCCGCCTTCGCGCTGACGGCCACCATCAACTGGGACCTGCTCGCCGTCGCTCTCACGGCCGCCGCGATGCTGATGTGGGCCCGCGCGCGTCCCCTGGCCTTCGGTGTGCTCCTCGGGCTGGCGACGGCCGCCAAGCTCTACCCCGTGCTGCTGCTCGGACCGCTGCTGATCCTGTGCTGGCGCGCGGGCAGATGGCGGGAGTACGGGACCGCCCTGCTCGGCACGGTGGCCGCCTGGCTGGTCGTCAACCTTCCGGTGATGCTGCTCGCGAGCGACGGCTGGGCGAAGTTCTACACCTTCAGCCAGGAGCGCGGCGTCGACTTCGGCTCCTTCTGGCTGATCCTCTCCCAGCGCATGGACTCCCCGCTGACCACCGACACCGTCAACACCCTGGCGGCGGCCCTGATGCTGCTCGCCTGCCTGGGCATCGGCGCACTCGGGCTCACCGCACCGCGCCGTCCGCGCTTCGTGCAGCTGGCCTTCCTGGTGGTCGCCGCCTTCATCCTCACCAACAAGGTCTACTCGCCGCAGTACGTCCTGTGGCTGATCCCCCTCGCCGCGCTCGCGAGGCCGCGCTGGCGCGACTTCCTGATCTGGCAGGCGTGCGAGGTCGCGTACTTCCTGGGGATCTGGCTGTACCTGGCCTACACGACGAGCGGAGACGCCCACAAGGGACTGCCGACCGAGGGCTACCAACTGGCCATCGTCGTGCATCTGCTGGGGACGCTGTATCTCTGCGCCGTGGTCGTGCGCGACATCCTGATGCCGGAGCGGGACGTGGTGCGCAGATCCGGGGACGACGACCCCTCAGGGGGCGTTCTGGACGGTGCGGAGGACGTGTTCGTCCTGGGGGACCTCGGCCGTCCGGCACGGGGCGAGGCGCTCTCCGGCGCCAGCCCGTGCGTGAAGTGGGGCTCGGCGACCGATGGCCGCGCTGAGGCTCCTGGGGTTTCACCCTGAGCGAACGAAGGGCGGCGCCGACGAAGGCGCACGGCTCATGCGGAAGGGCCGGTACGACGTGTGTCGTACCGGCCCTTCCGCAATGCTGACGCGGTCCGCGCCCAGCGGCCTCGGTGGCCTGAGCCGCTTCGGTGACCTCAGCGGTCGACGAGCCGGTCGAACTGCGTGGTGGTGTGCCGCAGGTGGGCCACCAGCTCCTCGCCGACCTTCGGCTCCTGCGCGTCGGAGGGCACGAAGAGGATGGAGACCTGCATGTGCGGCGGCTCCGCGAACCAGCGCTGCTTGCCCGCCCAGACGAACGGCGAGAGGTTGCGGTTGACGGTCGCCAGACCGGCGCGGGCGACGCCCTTGGCCCGCGGCATCATGCCGTGCAGCGCCTTCGGGGCCTCCAGGCCGACGCCGTGCGAGGTGCCGCCGGCGACCACGACCAGCCAGCCGTCGGAGGCGGCCTTCTGCTGGCGGTAGCCGAAGCGGTCGCCCTTCGCGACGGCGGTGACGTCGAGGACGGCACCGCGGTACTCGGTGGCCTCGTGGTCGCCCAGCCAGAGGTTCGTGCCGATGCGCGCCCGGAAACGGGTCTGCGGGAACTGCTGCTGGAGGCGGGCGAGTTCGGCGGCCTTGAGGTGGCTGACGAACATCGTGTGCAGGGGCAGGCGGGCCGCGCGCAGGCGGTCCATCCAGCCGATGACCTCCTCGACGGCGTCCGAGCCGTCGGTGCGGTCCAGCGGCAGGTGGATCGCGAAGCCCTCGAGGCGCACGTCCTCGATGGCCTGGTGCAGCTGCGGGAGCTCCTGCTCGCTGACGCCGTGGCGCTTCATCGAGGACATGACCTCGATGACGACGCGGGCGCCCACGAGGCCGTGCACGCCGTCGAGCGACGACACGGAGCGGATGACGCGGTCGGGCAGCGGCACCGGCTCCTCGCCCCGCCGGAACGGGGTCAGGACGAGCAGGTCGCCGCCGAACCAGTCCTTGATCCTGGCGGCTTCGTAGGTGGTGCCCACGGCGAGGATGTCGGAGCCGAAGCGCGTGGCTTCCTCCGCCAGGCGCTCATGACCGAAGCCGTAGCCGTTGCCCTTGCAGACCGGGACGATGCCCGGGAACTGCTCCAGCATGTGCTTCTGGTGTGCCCGCCAGCGCGCGGTGTCGACATAGAGCGTGAGCGCCATGGCTGGATCCCGGAACCTTTCTCGTGTCTGCGGTGTATCAGAGTTATGGAAGGAAATTGTGCGGGATCAGCGGCGCGACATGTAGATGTCGAGAGCCTTGTGCAGCAGCTTGTTGAGCGGGAAGTCCCACTCGCCGATGTACTCGGCGGCCTCGCCTCCGGTGCCGACCTTGAACTGGATCAGACCGAAGAGGTGGTCGGTCTCGTCCAGCGAGTCGGAGATGCCGCGCAGGTCATAGACGGTGGCGCCCATGGCGTACGCATCGCGCAGCATCCGCCACTGCATCGCGTTCGAGGGCCTGACCTCGCGCCCGATGTTGTCCGACGCGCCGTAGGAGTACCAGACGTGCCCGCCGACGACCAGCATCGTCGCGGCCGAAAGGTTCACGCCGTTGTGCCGCGCGAAGTACAGGCGCATGCGGTTGGGGTCCTCGGAGTTGAGGGCCCGCCACATCTGCTCGAAGTAGGCGAGGGGACGCGGGCGGAACTTGTCGCGGATCGCGGTGATCTCGTAGAGCCGCTGCCACTCGGCGAGGTCCTGGTAACCGCCCTGGACGACCTCGACGCCGGCCTTCTCGGCCTTCTTGATGTTGCGGCGCCACAGCTGGTTGAAGCCCTTCTGGACCTCGTCCAGGGAGCGGTTGGCCAGCGGCACCTGGAAGACGAAGCGGGGCTGCACGTCGCCGAAGCCGGCGCCGCCGTCCTCGCCCTGCTGCCAGCCCATGCGGCGCAGCCGGTCGGAGACCTCGAAGGCACGCGGCTCGATGTGCGTCGCCTCGGTGTCGCGCAGGCGCTTCACATCGGGGTTCTGGATGCCCGCCTTGATCGCCGGAGCGTCCCAGCGGCGGATCACGACCGGCGGACCCATCTTCACGGAGAAGGCGCCCTGCTGCTTCAGATGCGCGAGCATCGGCTGCAGCCACTCGTCCAGGTTCGGGGCGTACCAGTTGATGACCGGGCCCTCGGGGAGGTACGCGAGATACCGCTTCAGCTTGGGCAGCTGCCGGTAGAGCACCAGGCCCACACCGACCAGCTCACCGGTCCTGTCGTCGAACCAGCCCAGGTTCTCCGAGCGCCATTCGCTCTTCACGTCAGCCCATGCCGGGACCTGGCAATGACTCGCCGACGGCAGGGTCTGGATATATGCCAGATGCTGCTCGCGACTGATGGTCCTCAGGGTCAGACTCATTCGGGGCGCTCCTCGGGCTGGTGTGTCCCCATGGGTACAGGGGCTCCGGCTCTCGCGCCGAAGCCTACTGCGCCCTGCGAGCGACCCGTCTGGGCGTATGGGACCCGGGCCCCCGGCCGACCGCGCGACCGGGGTGCCGTGAGGCCCTCAGCCCCGGTGACTCAGCCGACGACTCCGCCGAAGAGCCCGCCGTGCGCCATGCCGAGGAAGAAGCCGACCGCGGAGGCGCCGAGCCCCAGGATCAGTCCGAAGCGCTCCCTGGTCGTCACGGAGATGAACTGGCCGTACGCCCCGGTGGCGATCCCGACCAGGCCCGCCCACGAGCTGAGCAGATGGAGGTTGTGGAACATCGCGGTCACGAAGGCGATCGCACCGAGCACCAGCGTCACGCCGACCAGCGTGTCCTGGAGCGGATGGGGCTTGCCGTCCGTGGCGAAGAGGGAAGTGGCGGTGTTCGGTCGCATTGCCTGTGCCATGTGAGGCACCTCCTACGGAAGGCGGCGGATCGTAGCGCCATACACACCCGATGTGTACAGATTCTGCCCGCCCGCCGCCGGATTTCAACCGGAAGCCTCGGTGCGGGTACTCTGTACCGTCTGCACCGGTGTCTGCCCAGGCCACAGCAAGAGCCCCCGCTCGCGGGAGCCGATTGTCAGTGGCGGCCGATACCGTTGCGTACGCATCACGACCCTCCTGCCACGGAACGACCGTGGCCGCTGAGTCCAAAGGAGGTGGGTTCCACATGCGTCACTACGAGGTGATGGTCATCCTCGACCCCGATCTCGAGGAGCGCGCTGTCTCCCCGCTGATCGAGAACTTCCTCTCCGTCGTCCGTGAGGGCAACGGAAAGGTCGAGAAGGTCGACACCTGGGGCCGTCGTCGTCTCTCGTACGAGATCAAGAAGAAGCCCGAGGGCATCTACTCGGTCATCGACCTGCAGGCCGAGCCTGCGGTCGTCAAGGAGCTCGACCGCCAGATGAACCTGAACGAGTCGGTCCTCCGGACCAAGGTCCTCCGTCCCGAGACCCACTGAGCTTCCTAGCTCAGCGGCACTCGGGATTCGAGTAGCAGCAAGCAGCCAGCAGCAAACCCGCCGAGAGGTTCCCCCATGGCAGGCGAGACCGTCATCACGGTCGTCGGCAATCTTGTCGACGACCCCGAGCTGCGCTTCACCCCCTCCGGTGCGGCGGTCGCGAAGTTCCGTGTCGCGTCCACCCCCCGCACCTTCGACCGTCAGACGAACGAGTGGAAGGACGGCGAGAGCCTGTTCCTGACCTGCTCGGTCTGGCGTCAGGCGGCGGAGAACGTCGCGGAGTCGCTCCAGCGAGGCATGCGCGTCATCGTGCAGGGCCGGCTGAAGCAGCGGTCCTACGAGGACCGTGAGGGCATCAAGCGCACGGTCTACGAGCTGGACGTCGAGGAAGTCGGCGCCAGCCTGAAGAACGCCACGGCCAAGGTCACCAAGACCACCGGTCGCGGTGGCCAGGGTGGTTACGGCGGCGGCGGTGGCGGCGGCCAGCAGGGCGGCGGCTGGGGCGGTGGCTCCGGCGGCGGTCAGCAGCAGGGTGGCGGCGGTGCTCCCGCCGACGACCCCTGGGCGACCGGTGCGCCCGCCGGCGGCGGCCAGCAGGGCGGCGGCGGTGGCGGCTGGGGCGGAAGCTCCGGCGGCTCCGGTGGCGGCTACTCGGACGAGCCCCCCTTCTAAGCCCTCAGGGCTTTGTGGCCCTCGGGCCAGGGGTGGGGCCGTACCCACACTTCTTGATCACACAGGAGAAACACCATGGCGAAGCCGCCTGTGCGCAAGCCTAAGAAGAAGGTCTGCGCGTTCTGCAAGGACAAGGTCACGTACGTGGACTACAAGGACACGAACATGCTGCGGAAGTTCATTTCCGACCGCGGCAAGATCCGTGCCCGCCGCGTGACCGGCAACTGCACGCAGCACCAGCGTGACGTCGCCACGGCCGTGAAGAACAGCCGTGAGATGGCGCTGCTGCCCTACACGTCCACCGCGCGATAAGGGAAGGGTGACCGACTAATGAAGATCATCCTCACCCACGAGGTCTCCGGCCTCGGCGCCGCCGGCGAGGTCGTAGACGTCAAGGACGGCTACGCCCGCAACTACCTGATCCCGCGGAACTTCGCGATCCGCTGGACCAAGGGTGGCGAGAAGGACGTCGAGCAGATCCGTCGTGCTCGCAAGATCCACGAGATCGCGACGATCGAGCAGGCCAACGAGATCAAGGCCCAGCTCGAGGCCGTCAAGGTCCGCCTGGCCGTCCGCTCCGGCGACGCCGGTCGTCTCTTCGGTTCCGTCACCCCGGCCGACGTCGCCACGGCGATCGAGGCTGCCGGTGGCCCGAAGATCGACAAGCGCCGCGTCGAGCTGGGTGCGCCGATCAAGACCCTGGGCGCCCACGCGACGTCCGTGCGTCTGCACCCCGAGGTTGCCGCCAAGGTCAACGTCGAGGTTGTCTCCGCCTAAGCACTGCGCTTGGCAGGACTGAGTGAAGGGGCCGCACCCAATGGGTGCGGCCCCTTCCTCGTGAGAACTTCTGCTGTGGTTTCCGCCGCCGTTTCACGCTGTTTCACGTGAAACAGCGTGAAACGCTCAGCGCGTGGCGCCCGTGACGATCCAGCGGCCGGAGCGGGAGCGCAGCCACAGGGTCAGCATCCGGACCGCCATCATCAGCGTCATCGCCCCCCACACGGCCGTCAGACCCCCGCCGAGGCTCGGTACGAGCAGGGCGACCGGCGTGAAGACCGCCAGGGTGGCGAGCATGGCCCAGGCGAGATACGGACCGTCGCCCGCGCCCATCAGGACGCCGTCGAGGACGAAGACGACGCCGCAGACCGGCTGGGCGAGCGCCACCACCACGAGGGCGGGCAGTGCCGCGTCCTGGACGGCGGCATCACTCGTGAAGAGCGGGATGAACAGCGGCCTGGCGAGGACGACCAGCAGACCGAGGACGACGCCCGAGGCGACGCCCCACTGCACCATCCGCCGGCAGACGGCGCGTGCGCCGTCCGGATCGTCGGCGCCCAGATAGCGCCCGATGATCGCCTGCCCGGCGATGGCGATGGCGTCCAGGGCGAAGGCCAGCAGGCTCCACAGGGACAGGATGATCTGGTGGGCGGCCACGTCGGCGTCGCCGAGGCGGGCGGCGACGGCGGTCGCGATCATCAGGATGGCCCGCAGCGAGAGCGTACGGACCAGAAGGGGAACCCCGGCCTGGGCGGAGGCCCGGATGCCGGCGGCATCGGGGCGCAGCGAGGCGCCGTGCCGCCGGGCGCCGCGTACGACGACGAAGAGGTACACGGCGGCCATGCCGAACTGGGCGATGACGGTGCCCCAGGCGGAGCCGGCGATGCCGAGGTCCGCGCCGTAGACGAGGCCCACGTTGAGGACGCCGTTGGCGACGAAGCCGCCGATCGCGACGTACAGCGGGGTCCTGGTGTCCTGGAGGCCGCGCAGTACTCCGGTGGCGGCGAGCACCACGAGCATGGCGGGGATACCGAGGGAGGAGATCCGCAGATACGTGACGGCGTAGGGGGCAGCGGTGTCCGAGGCGCCGAAGAGTTCCACGAGCGCCGGCGCGGTGGGCAGGACGACGGCGATGACGGCGGCGCCGAGCAGCAGGGCGAGCCAGATGCCGTCCATGCCCTGGCGGATGGCGGCCTGGAGGTCGTCGGCGCCCACTCTGCGGGCGACGGCGGCCGTGGTGGCGTAGGCCAGGAAGACGAAGACGCTCACCGCGGTGGTGAGGAGGGCCGAGGCGACACCGAGGCCGGCCAGTTGGGCGGTGCCGAGGTGGCCGACGATGGCGCTGTCCGCCATGACGAAGAGGGGCTCGGCGACGAGTGCGCCGAAAGCGGGGACGGCGAGCGCGATGATCTCTCGGTCGTGTCTTCGCCGGGCGGCCTTGGGCGCCGCGGGAGCCTGTGTCATGGGCACCAATCTAATCTTCCACAGGTAAGAGATGCAATGTTCTTTGGACCCTTACCAGAGCTCTCGCCGGATGCTCCGCGGCGCGCCGTTTGCGTCGATCTTGGTCCGACTGGGAAAGTTTTTCTTCTGCACAGCCGGTGGATGGGAAAGTCGCAGGTCAGAGGGGATTTCTCGGACTGCCTGAGGGCTTGTTCACAGGGCTGTCCACCGGGCCGTGCACAGGTTTGGCGGGGTTCTCCACAGCATCGGGCCCGTCATCCACACCGCCTGTGGATAACCAGATTGGCTGACGGTGCCCACAGGCCTAACGTGGTCCGGCGCCCGCCTCGTCGTACGACCTCGGAAACCCAGCAAAACCGACGCGTCAGAACCGGAGTTGGGCCCCCTTATTTGTCAGTGTCGTGCCATAGGAAAGAGGGGCACGGCGAGGTCCGCTCGGCGGACGGGAGGAGGTGGCCCGGTGAGTATCTCCGAGCCTTTGGACGACCCCTGGGCCGACAGCGGTCCCAGTGATCGTCTGCCCGTCTCCCGCCAGCGCCGCGACGGTGGCCGGGGCGGCCGCGACGAGCAGCACGAGCGCGGCCGCGAGGGCGGGTGGGACGGCGGAGGTTCGTCCTTCGAGCGCGTTCCCCCGCAGGATCTCGACGCGGAGCAGTCGGTGCTCGGCGGCATGCTGCTGTCCAAGGACGCCATCGCCGATGTCGTGGAGGTCCTCAAGGGCCACGACTTCTACCGCCCCGCGCACGAGACGATCTACGCCTCGATCCTCGACCTGTACGCGAAGGGCGAGCCGGCCGACCCGATCACCGTGGCGGCCGAGCTGACCAAGCGCGGTGAGATCACCAAGGTCGGCGGCGCATCGTATCTGCACACCCTGGTCCAGACGGTCCCGACCGCGGCGAACGCCGAGTACTACGCGGAGATCGTCCACGAGCGCGCGGTCCTGCGCCGTCTCGTCGAGGCCGGTACCCGCATCACGCAGATGGGATACGCGGCCGACGGCGACGTCGACGAGATCGTCAACAGCGCCCAGGCCGAGATCTACGCGGTCACCGAGCAGCGCACCGCCGAGGACTACCTGCCGCTCGGCGACATCATGGAGGGCGCCCTCGACGAGATCGAGGCGATCGGCTCGCGGTCGGGGGAGATGACCGGCGTGCCGACCGGCTTCACCGACCTCGACCAGCTCACCAACGGTCTGCACCCGGGCCAGATGATCATCATCGCGGCCCGTCCCGCCATGGGTAAGTCGACACTGGCCCTCGACTTCGCGCGCGCCTGTTCGATCAAGCACAACATGCCGAGCGTGATCTTCTCGCTCGAAATGGGGCGCAACGAGATCGCGATGCGTCTGCTCTCCGCCGAGGCCCGGGTGGCGCTGCACCACATGCGCTCCGGCACGATGACCGACGAGGACTGGACCCGGCTCGCCCGGCGCATGCCGGACGTCTCGGCCGCGCCGCTCTACATCGACGACTCCCCGAACCTGTCGATGATGGAGATCCGCGCCAAGTGCCGTCGGCTCAAGCAGCGCAACGACCTGAAGCTCGTCGTCATCGACTATCTGCAGCTGATGCAGTCGGGCGGCAAGCGGTCCGAGAGCCGCCAGCAGGAGGTCTCCGACATGTCGCGAAACCTCAAGCTGCTGGCCAAGGAGCTGGAGCTCCCGGTGATCGCGCTGTCCCAGCTGAACCGTGGCCCCGAGCAGCGTACGGACAAGAAGCCGATGGTCTCCGACCTGCGTGAATCCGGCTCGATCGAGCAGGACGCGGACATGGTGATCCTGCTGCACCGCGAGGACGCCTACGAGAAGGAGTCGCCCCGCGCGGGCGAGGCGGACATCATCGTGGGCAAGCACCGTAACGGCCCGACGGCGACGATCACCGTCGCCTTCCAGGGCCACTACTCGCGCTTCGTGGACATGGCGCAGACCTGATCCGGGGCCGGACGGCTGCCCCGGCGGCGGATGCCTAGCCGGCCAGTTCGGCTGCCCTGCTCGCGCGCTGGGCGAAGACGTCGTCCTGGCGGCTGTCCATCTGTCGCAGGGCGTCCTTGCGGTCCCGCTTGGAGAGCCGGTCGAGGTAGGTGTGGCCGACGAGGTGGTCGAACTCGTGTTGCAGGCATCGGGCGAAGTAGCCCGTTCCCTCGACGACCACGGGTTTGCCGTCCTTGTCGGAGCCGCGGACGACGGCACGGTCGGTGCGGGGGACCTCCATGGTGGCGCCGGGGACGGACAGGCAGCCCTCGAAGTCGTCCAAGAGCCGCCGGTCGGCCGGATCGGGCAGCTCCAGAACGGGGTTGGCGATGTGGCCGACGTGCCGGATGCCCTGGTCGTCCGGGCAGTCGTAGACGAACAGGCGCAGATCGACGCCGACCTGGTTGGCGGCGAGACCGGCGCCGTCGGCCACGTACATGGTCAGGAACATGTCGTCGATCAGCGTCGACAGCTCCGCGGTACCGAACTCCGTCACGTCCCGGCAGGGGCGGCCCAGCACGTCCTCGCCCACCACGGTGATCCTGCGGACCGAGCCCCGTTCCGCCTCGGGCGGCAGGGTCGGGAAGCTGTCGACGGGGCTGCCCTGGACGCGGACTCGCCGGTCGACCGGACGGGATCCCTCGTGCTGAACAGACATGACTGCCTCCCCTTCGTCGTGCTTGCCAAGAGCTTTGCAAAGTAGCAGAGTTTGCAAAGTGACTGAAGATGATGTCAACCACCGCCCGGACTCCAGCGGCACTGGTGGCACCGGAGACGGCGAGCTGCGCGAGCACGAAGTCCGCACCGCCCTCCTGGGTCTGCTCGCCGAAGTCGGCACCGTCACAGCGACCGAAGCCGCCTCCCGGCTGGGCCACAGCTCTGGCCTCTGCTCCTTCCATCTGCGGCAGCTCGCGCGCCACGGGTTCATCGAGGAGGCGCCCCACAGCGGCGGCCGCGTACGGCCCTGGCGGCTGAAGCGGCACACTCCCGCCGACGGCGAGGCCGCGGCGGAGGCCGGGTTCGGCGACCTGGCCCGCGGACTCGAGGACGAGAGCTGGCAGCGGTGGCTGGCCCAGCGGGACGCGGCACCGGCCGAGTGGCGTCACGACGAGGCCTTCAGCGCCATCGCCTATCTGACCCCCGACGAGATGAGCCGGGTCGCGGACGCCGTCCGGCGGGCGCTCGCGCCCTACCAGGACCGCGAACAGCGCCCGCTGGCCCGGCCCGACGGGGCTCTGCCGGTCGCTCTCATCACCCGCCTGTTCCCCCTGCTGCCCCACTCGGCGGACGGCGCGGCGGAGCAGGACTGAACCACGCGCGTGGCGCGGCTCCAGGAAATCTGACGCGGGCCCGGGAAGCGGGTGCAGCGGCTCAGAACGCGCTGAGTCCGGTGAGTTCGCAGGAGAGGTCCCAGAGGCGGGACGCGGCGTCGGGATCGACGGCCCACGGCTTGACGCCGCCGATGAGCATGTCGTCGGTGGCGGCCGGTTCGGCGATGTCGCAGTCCTGGCAGTACGCCCCTCCGTGGCCGTCGAGGAGTGGCGACGTCGCCGCCCACACAGCCGTCGCCGCGCCCTGCTCAGGGGTCTTGAACCCGTCGGCGGGGGTGCCGTCCTCGGTCACCCAGCCCTGGGCGTGCCACTCCTCGCGGGGAATGTGGCGCTGCAGCGGCGTGAGGATGCTGCCGGGGTGCACGGCGAAGGCATGCAGGCCCTGCGCGGCGCCGAGTCGGTCGAGGTGGCGGGCGAAGAGGGCGTTGGCGGTCTTGGACTGGGCGTACGCCAGCCATCGGTCGTAGCCGGTACGGAAGTGGAGGTCGTCCCAGCGGATGTCCGACAGGAAGTGTCCGGAGGACGCGACGGCCACCACCCGGGCCCTGCCGGGGGTGAAGGCCGGCCGCAGGTGCTGGGTGAGCGCGAAGTGCCCGAGGTGGTTGATCGCGAAGTGCGCCTCCCAGCCCGGACCGAGACGGGACTCGGGGCAGGCCATCACGCCCGCGCCGTTGATGAGGACGTCGAGGGAGCGGCCGGTCTCCAGGAAGCGTCCGGAGAAGGTACGGACGCTGTCCAGGTCGGCCAGGTCGAGGGCGTGCACCTCGGTCCGCGGTATGCCGCGCAGGGCCTCTTCGGCGGTGTCGGGGCGGCGCGCCGGTACGACGACGTGCGCACCGGCGCGGACGAGCGCGCGGGTGGTCGCCAGCCCGAGGCCGGAGTATCCGCCGGTGACCAGGGCGGTGGTGCCCGTCAGGTCGATGCCGGCGAGGACGTCGTCGGCCGTGCTGCGGGCGCCGAAACCGGTGCCGAGCTTCCGCTGTGCTGTGATCATGTCCGCGACGCTAGGACCTAGACCGCGCGCTAGGTCAAGGGATCGGCACGGCCGTACGGTCGTGGCATGAGTGACAATGCGGCCGGTCCTGCCGGTGGAAGAGCGGGCGAGGGCGGTCTGCCCATAGGCAAGGTCGCCGAGGCGACCGGTCTGAGCGTGCACGCGCTGCGGTTCTTCGAGCGCGAGGGGCTCTTCCTGCGCGACATCCCGCGCTCCGGCGGCGGCCAGCGGGTCTATGAACAGGCGGATGTGGACTGGCTGTTGCTGTGCGGGCGGCTGCGCGACTCGGGGATGCCGATCGCCACGGTCAAGAGGTTCGCGGCGCTCGTCCGCTCGGGGCCCGGCAATGAGCGTGAACGGCTCGCGCTGCTCCAGGAGCACGAACGCGACGTACGCGCCAGGATCGACGACCTCAGCGCCTGCCTGGACGTCATCCAGGGGAAGGTCGCCGTCTACGAACAGCACGTGCGTGACGGCACGGCCGCCGGACTGTGGGCGCCGGTGTCGGGATCGCCGTCGAATTCGCTCGACCAACCGACGTCTCCCAGGTGAACTGGTCCCATGACGACACCCCATGAAGAGCTGCTCCCCACCACCCGCCGAGCCCTGCTGCACCGCATCGCCACCGCGCAGACGGAGGGCCGGGCCCCCTCGGTGGTCGCCTCGGTGGCCCGCGACGGTGAGCTGGTGTGGAGCGGCGGCCGCAGCATGGTGGACGGGCACGAGCCGGACGAGAACGTCCAGTACCGCATCGGTTCGATCACCAAGACCTTCACCGCCGTGCTGGTGATGCGGCTGCGGGACGAGGGGGTGCTGGACCTGGGTGATCCGCTGGAGAAGCATCTGCCGGGGACCGGCGCGGGCGAGGCCACCATCGCCGAACTCCTCGCGCACACGGGTGGGTTGGCGGCCGAGACGCCGGGCGAGTGGTGGGAGCGCACCCCCGGCACGACGCGCCCCGAGCTCGCCGACGTCCTCGGCGAGCACCCCTTCAAGCACCCCGTCGGCCGCCGCCACCACTACTCCAACCCCGGCTATACGTTGCTCGGATCGCTGGTGGAGGCCCTGCGGGGCGCCCCGTGGGAGGACGTGCTGCGCCGGGAGATCCTGGAGCCGCTGGGGCTGAGCCGTACGAGCGCGCAGCCCGAGGCCCCGCACGCGGGCGGCTGGGCCGTGCATCCCTGGGCGGACGTGATGATGCCGGAGCCCGTCGAGGACCTGGGCCTGATGGCTCCGGCCGGTCAGTTGTGGTCCACGACGGCGGACCTGGCGCGCTTCGCATGGTTCCTGGTGAAGGGCGACGACCGGGTCCTCGGCGCGGAGTCCGTGCGGGAGATGCGGACGCCCGCGGGACCCTCGCAGCCGGGGGAATGGGACAGGTCGTACGGCCTGGGCATGGACCTGCTGCGCTGGGAGGGGATCGGGCTGGCCGGGCACACCGGCTCGCTGCCGGGCTTCCTGGCTTCGCTGTGGGTGAGCGAGCAGGAAGGCGTCGCCGCGGTGGCCCTCGCCAACTGCACGTCCGGGCCGCTGATGGGGACGCTGGCCGCGGACCTGGTGAAGATCGTTGCCGAGGCCGAACCCCGTATCCCGGAGCCGTGGCGCCCGCTGCCCGAAGTCGACGAGAAGGTACTGGAGTTGACGGGTCCCTGGTACTGGGGGACCCAGGTGCTCGCGCTCCGGCTGACGGCCGACGGCGGAGTCGAGCTCGGCCCGCTCTCCGGTGCGGGACGCCAGGCCCGGTTCCGGTCCAATGGCGACGGTACGTGGACGGGGCTCAACGGCTACTACGCGGGCGAGCTGTTGCGGGCGGTACGGCGGCCGGACGGTTCGGTGAGCCACCTCGACCTGGGGTCGTTCGTCTTCACCCGCGAGCCGTACGACGCGGGGGCGCCGGTTCCGGGCGGGGTGGACCCGCAGGGGTGGCGCGGCTTCTAGCGGCGGAACGGGATCCCACTGGAGGGGGCTCGCCAGAGCGGTTTCGCTGGAGGGGTCTACCTGGAGGGATCTACCTGGAGGGGCTGTTTCACGTGAAACAGCCCCTCCACCACATCGGCCGAGCCCATCAACCGCGGCCACGGAAGCGCCGCGCACCGCCCTCTCAGAGCTGCAGCTTGAAGCCCACGTGCGACGCCTCGAACCCGAGCCGCTCGTAGAAGCGGTGGGCGTCGGTGCGGGTGGCGTCGGAGGTCAGCTGCACCAACTGGCAGTTCTGGCGACGGGATTCCTCGACGGCCCACTCGATGAACCGCGTGCCGAGCCCGCTGCCGCGCTCATCGGCGTGGACGCGCACGCCCTCGATGATCGACCGCGTGGAGCCCTTCCGGGAGAGCCCCGGAACGATCGTGAGCTGGAGCGTGCCGACGACACGGCCCTCGCGTACGGCGACGACCAGATGCTGGTTCGGGTCGCCGGCCAGCCGCTCGAACGCGGTGACGTACGGAGTGAGGTCGTCCGGCGACTCACGTGCGGCGCCCAGCGGGTCGTCGGCGAGCATGCCCACGATGGCGGGCAGATCCTCGGTGACGGCAGGACGTATTTCAAGATCTCCCATGGCCGCAGCTTATGCGGACCGGCCGCTCCGAGGGCAGGTGCCCGTGGGCATTCCTAGGCGGGCACGCGCAGTGTCTCGACGGCCTTGACCAGCGGCGCGAGCTCCGGGTTCTGCGCGGCCTCGTCGAGGGCCTCGCGCAGGGCGGCGTCGTTGGTGGGGCGGGCCTGGTCGAGCAGTGCGGTGCCGGCCGCGCTCACGTCCGTGTAGATGCCGCGCCGGTCGGTCGGGCACAGGTAGCGGGACAGCAGTCCGCGCTCCTCGAGGCGGGTGACCAGGCGCGTGGTCGCGCTCTGGCTGAGCACCACGGCGTCGGCGACCTGCTTCATCTGCAGGTGGCCGCCCTCTCCGTCGTGCTGACGGTTGAGGACGTCGAGGAGGCTGTACTCGCGCACGCTCAGGCCGTGCTTGGCCTGGAGAGCGCGCTCTACATGGGCCTCGATCTTCCCGTGGAGCAGGGAGAGCGCGCACCAGCTCTGTGCGAGCGCGGTCAGCGCGGGGTCTGTCGCTGTCATGGCTGTTGTTCCTCCGTCCCGGAGCGGCTGCACCCAGAGTAATCCACCGGTGCAATATCCGGCGCTTGCAATTAACCAGCGCGTGCAACTATTGTGGACGCACGCTAAGCGCACCTGCAACCGTCTGGAAGGTAGATCCATGCCTCTCGCGCTTCTGGCCCTCGCGATCGGGGCTTTCGGAATCGGAACCACCGAGTTCGTGATCATGGGACTGCTCCCCGAGGTCGCGGGTGACTTCGGCGTCTCCATCCCCACGGCCGGCTTCCTCGTGACCGGCTATGCCCTCGGCGTCGTGCTCGGCGCCCCCCTGATGACCGCCCTCGGCACGCGCGTCTCCCGCAAGCGGATGCTGATGCTGCTGATGGGACTCTTCATCGTCGGCAACCTGCTCTCCGCCGTGGCCCCGGCCTTCGGCGTGATGCTGGCGGGCCGCATCGTCGCCTCGCTCGCCCACGGCGCCTTCTTCGGCATCGGCTCGGTCGTCGCGGCCGAACTGGTGGCACCGGAGAAGAAGGCGGGGGCCATCGCCATGATGTTCTCGGGCCTCACGGTCGCCAACGTCATCGGTGTGCCGCTCGGCACCTTCGTCGGCCAGGCCATCGGCTGGCGGATCACCTTCGTGATCGTCGCCGCCCTCGGCGTCCTCGGCCTCGCCGGTGTCGCCAAGCTCGTGCCGGACCTGCCCAAGCCCGAAGGCGTACGGCTGCGCGACGAGATCGGCGCCTTCCGCAACGTACAGGTGTTGCTCGCCATGGCGATGACGGTCCTCGGCTTCGGCGGTGTCTTCGCGGCCATCACCTACATCACGCCGATGATGACCGACGTCGCCGGCTACGCGGACTCCTCCGTCACCTGGCTGCTCGTCCTCTTCGGCCTCGGCATGGTCGGCGGCAACCTCGTCGGCGGCCGGTTCGCGGACCGCGCCCTGATGCCGATGCTGTACGTGTCACTGGGCTCCCTCGCCCTGGTGCTCGCCCTGTTCACCCTCACCGCGCACAACAAGATCGCCGCCGCCGTCACGGTCATGCTGATCGGGGCCCTGGGCTTCGCGACCGTGCCGCCGCTGCAGAAGCGGGTCCTGGACTACGCCTCGGGCGCCCCGACGCTCGCCTCCGCGGTCAACATCGGCGCCTTCAACCTGGGCAACGCGCTGTCGGCCTGGCTGGGCGGGCTCGTCATCTCCGCAGGCCTCGGCTACACCGCCCCGAACTGGGTCGGCGCGGTCCTCGCCGCCTCCGCCCTCGTCCTGGCCCTCGTCTCGGCCGCCCTGGAGCGCCACTCCAGCGCTTCGAGCCTGGTCGTGACCGGTGCGGCGCCCGTCGAGCGGGCCACCCCGGTCCACCACTGACCTCCCGGCTCCCCCGCACCGGGCTCCTGGCCCCCACTGACCTCCTGAATCACCTCCGTTCCACCACAGCACCACCCCTCAAGGAGAAACCCCTCATGAGCACCACCACCGCTGCCGTCGCCCCACTGACCATCGAGGACGCCGAGGCACTGGTCACCACTGCCCGTCGCGCGGCCGAGGAAGCCGGTGTCACGGTCAGCGTCACCGTCCTCGACGCGGGCGGCCACCTCCTCGCCTTCCGGCGCGACGACCGGGCCGTGCTGATCTCCGGCGAGACCAGCACGCGCAAGGCCTACACCGCCCTCCAGCTGAACGCCCCGACCGCCGACCTCGTCGACGCGGTACAGCCCGGCGGTCTCTTCCACACCCTGCCCACCGCCCTCGACCGGCCGCTGCTCTTCATCGCGGGCGGCATACCGGTCCACCGCGACGGCCGTCTGATCGGTGCGATCGGCGTCGGTGGCGGTGCTCCGGAGCAGGACCACGGCTTCGCGACGGCGGCCGTGGAGGCTCTCGCGTAACGCCTGCGAAAGGCGCACCGGCGACGCATGCGAAAGGCCCGCTCCCTTCGGGGGGCGGGCCTTTCGAGGTGCGGCGGCGGGGTCAGCCGGCCGCGACCGTGAGCGGTGCGAAGCGGCGGGTCCAGTCGCCGGGCAGCTCCGGAGTGCCGTACGCCATCACGGAGTTGAAGGCGACGGACTCGAGACCGTTCTCCTTCACCCATGCCAGGAGCTCTTCGTGCCGTACGTCGATGTCCGTGCGCAGCGGACGGTGGGTGTGGGCGGCGAGCGAGGCGACGAGGGCCTTCGCGGTCTCGGTGTCGCGGGCGATGAGCGGGCCCACGACATGGGTCTCCATGTTCGGCCAGGCGCCCGCGTAGCCGATGATCTCGCCGCCGGCCTCCGCGACCCGGAGCTGGTCGGTGAAGGCGGGCAGCCGGGCGATCACGTGCGTGCGGTCCTGGCCGAAGACCTCGGTGTCGAGCCGGAGGATGCCGGTCAGGTCCTCCGCGGTGGCGGCCCGGGTGGCGACATCGGGCAGCGGGCCGGTCGGGGCGAAGCGGCCCCGGACCATCTCGGCGCGGCCGATCGTCTTGAAGCCGAGCTGCTCGTAGAGCGGGCGGCCGTTCGGGGTGGCGTGGAGCGTGAGCGGGGTGGTGGCCGACTCTTCGACGGCGTGCTGCATCAGGCGGCGGCCGATGCCCCGGCGGGCGTATCGCTCGGCGACGAGGACCATGCCGATCGCCGCCAGACCGGGGCGTTCCTGAGGGCCGTACCGGGTCACGACATAGGCACCGATCAGGCCGTTGCCGTCGGGGTCGTCGATGCCGTAGCCCGTTCCGGCCGAGAGCAGCAGGCCCCACTTGTGTTCCTCGCGGGGCCAGTCCCGGTCATCGGACAGGTCGGCGCAGGCCTTCAGATCGCGGGGGGTGAGCCGGCGGATGGGCAGTGCGGAGAGGGAAGGTGTCGACACCCGGGTCAGGCTGTCTGACGTACGTCCTCGGCGTCCACCCGTTTGTGGGCAGAAGCACGTTGCTTTTCGCCGCGTTGCTTCCGCCCGCGCCGGGTGAGCCCCCAGGGCTTGAGCACCGAGATGACCGTCATGAAGAGATAGGCGCTGAGCGAGACGATGGGGCCTGCGATCAGGCCGCTCGGATCCGTCAGGGGGTCGCCTGCCGCCACGGTCGCGGCCGTGGCGTCGACGCCTGGGCGCAGCGAGAAGGCAGACGCGACGGTGGTGGCCAGCGTCAGCCAGAACTTCGCATAGACCCAGCGATGCCTGGCCAGCCCCCAGGGCGTGCCCAGGGACAGCAGCAGTCCGCTCAGCAGGGTGAGCAGAGCTAGGGGGAGTACCAGCCAGTCCGTGAAGACCTTCATCGAGCGGACGGAGGCCTCGATGCTCCCGGGGGATTCCGTCGTGACCGCGGGCAGGGCGAGAGCGAGCAGCCCGAGCGTGAGCCCGAGCCAGCCGGCTGCGCCGACGACATGGACAACCAGGGTGGCCCGACGTGCGGGGCGGCTTAGTTTCACGTGAAACACGGTGCCAAGCAGAGTCGACAGGGGCGTCTGACAGCGGGAGTAACCGCGGGTACTAGCCTCGGCGTACATGGCACGCCTACATCTCTTCGACATGGACGGAACGCTGCTGCACGGCACTGCGGCGCCCGTGGAGATCTCCCGGCAGCTCGGCCTGGACCAGGAGATCGCCGAGCTGGAGCGGGACTTCGTGGCGGGGCACATCGACTCGCCGACGTATGCGGTGCGGGTGCATGCGCTGTGGGCGGACCTCACGGACGCGCAGGTGACGGCGGCCTTCGAGGGGGCGCCCTGGCTGTCCGGCATCCGGGACACCTGGGCCGAGATCCGTGAGGGCGGTGACTATTGCGCGGTGGTGTCCCTGTCTCCGTCCTTCTTCGTGGAGCGGCTCCTCGGGTGGGGCGCGCATGCCGCGCACGGGTCGCTCTTCCCGGCCGTGCCGTTCACCGAGCCCGTCGATCCGACGGGCATCCTCGACCCGGCGGCCAAGGTGAAGATCGCGAACCGGCTCTGTGAAGAGTTCGGGGTGGGCCTGGGCGATTGCGTCGCGTACGGCGACTCGTTTTCCGACCTCGACTTGTTCGGTGCCGTGCCGGTTTCCGTGGCCGTCAATGCGGACCAACGGCTGGTGGGAGTGGCCACCCACTCCTATGTCGGGCGGGATCTGCGTAAGGCGTACGAATTGGTGCGGCACGCCCGGTAATTGAGGCAATGGGCAGTCCGGCGCATTGAATTCAGGGTGAAGGGAAGGGGGGCTTGTGTGCCCGGCGCCTGCCGGTATGGTCGACTCCGATTCGAGCCGGGTGCGCTTCTTCGCACTCTGGGGGGCACAACGCAGGTCAATGAAGCCTAACGGGCCCAAGAGATCCAGAACCCGTACTTCTCGTAATACGACCGGCGCGTCGGCGGTGAATGGGATGCTGCAGTGAGGGACTGCGGCCAATGTCACATTCTCTACCTACTTGTCCGTAGGGTCCCGGAACCCGAGGTTCAATGTGGCCGTATCGGCCATCGAGGCAGAGCGAGGAAAGCAGGCAGCTTCCGACCGGAAGTGCGCAGACCGACCGAGAGATGTTCGAGGCGAGGCACAGCATGGAGGCTCCGACCACCACGTCGGCGGACGACGGCACTGCCGGTGACGGGGGCGGCTGGTTCACCCCGCGCAGGCCGTCCCAGCGGCAGGAGGAGGGCGTTCCGCGGCAGTCCGGCGCATCCAGGCCCGGCCCCGAGCCCGCACCCGCACACGAGCGCGCCGGCGAGCGAATAGCCGCCCCGGCGACCGCGCCGACCGTGACCGCCGAGGGGCCCGCACCGAGCGCCGCGACCGCGAGGAGCGCACCGCCCGCGGTGCCCACCGAGACTGCCCCGGCACCGGCACCGGCCCCGTCGCCCGCGCCCGTCCCGCAAGCGGAGCCGTCGGCGAAGGCCTCCCCCGACGCCGTCCTGGTGCAGCGCACGATGGCCGAGGTCGGCCCTGTGGCCGACAAGGTCACCTCGTACTTCTACGCGCTGCTCTTCACCCGCCATCCCGATCTGCGCGCCCTGTTCCCCGCGGCGATGGACACCCAGCGGGACCGGCTCCTCAAGGCTCTGCTGACCGCGGCCGAGCACATCGACGACACCGCCGTGCTCGTCTCGTACCTGAAGAACCTCGGCCGCGGACACCGCAAGTACGGCACTCGGCCCGAGCACTATCCGGCCGTCGGTGAGTGCCTGATCGGCTCCTTGAGCCGGTACGCGAGCGCCGTCTGGGACGAGGAGACCGAGGCCGCCTGGGTCCGGACGTACACCACCATCTCCCAGGTCATGATCGACGCGGCCGCCGAGGACGAACTGCGTGCCCCCGCCTGGTGGTACGCCGAGGTCGTCTCGCACGACCTCAGGACCCCGGACATAGCCGTCGTCACGGTCCGTCCCGATCAGCCGTACCCGTTCCTCGCCGGGCAGTACACCAGCCTGGAGACGCCCTGGTGGCCGCGGATATGGCGGCACTACTCCTTCGCGTCGGCACCCCGCTCCGACGGGCTGCTGTCCTTCCACGTCAAGGCCGTGCCGGCCGGCTGGGTCTCCAATGCCCTGGTGCACCACGCCCGTCCCGGCGACGTCCTGCGGCTCGGCCCACCCTCCGGTTCGATGACCGTCGACCACACCACCGACAGCGGCCTGCTCTGTCTGGGCGGCGGCACCGGCATCGCACCCATCAAGGCCCTGGTCGAGGACGTCGCCGAGCACGGCAGACGGCGCCCCGTCGAGGTGTTCTACGGCGCTCGCACCGATCACGACCTGTACGACATCGACACGATGCTGCGGCTCCAGCAGAGCCACCCCTGGCTCGCCGTCCGCCCGATCGTCGACCAGCAGGCCCAACTGCCGGACGCCGTGCGCGAGTACGGCCCCTGGAACGAGTACGACGCGTACCTATCGGGACCGCCCGGCATGATCCGCAGTGGCGTGGACGCCCTGCGCGACGTCGGCATCCCTGAGGGAAGGATTCGCCACGACTCCGTCGAGGACCTGGTGGCGCACGGAAGCTGACGAAGCGAGACGAGGGCAGGCTCCGTGAGGAGAGCTCAGCCCAGGTCGGGGGCGTGCATCGCGCGTACGCCCTCGATGTTGCCGTCGAGGTAGTGCCGCAGCGACAGCGGTACGAGATGGACCGAGGCGATGCCGACCCGGGTGAAGGGCACGTGCACGATCTCGTACTCGCCGCACGGCTCCTCGATCTCGGGGCCGTGCCGCAGGCCGGTGTTCATGGACTCCAGGCGGCAGACGAAGAAGTGCTGCACCTTCACACCGGTGGCCCCGCCGTCCTCACCGATGTGCTCCACGGTGTCGACGAAACAGGGCACGACGTCGGTGACCTTGGCGCCGAGCTCCTCGTGGACCTCGCGGTGCAGCGCGTCGACGACGGTGGCGTCCTCGGGCTCCACTCCACCGCCCGGGGTGACCCAGTACGGATCGACGCCGGGCTTGGTCCGCTTGATCAGGATCAGGTCGTCTCCGTCCAGCAGGACGGCACGTGCGGTGCGCTTGACCACGGGTCGGACGGTCATGGGTGAAATGTGGCCCGGACTGTTCCACGTGAAACATCGCGAACCATCGGCGACCTCCATCAAGCCCAGTGGACGGCGGCACGCAGCAGCCACTCGTGCGCCCGCGCGATGTGCGGCATCGCGAGCGTGCCCGCGCGCACCACCAGAAAGTACGTGCGCAGCGGCGGCACCGTGGGGTCGAGCAGCGCGACGACGTCGCCGCTCCTGAGAGCCTCGGCGCACAGATAGCGGGGCAGTACGGCCAGGCCGGCGCCCGCGGCCGCGCAGGCGAGGACCGCGCGCAGATCCGGCACGATGACGGCGCCGGACGCCGTGGGGCGGGCGTCGAAGACCGCCGCCCAGTAGCGCGAGACGAACGGCAGCGACTCGTGCACCTCGATCAGCGGAAGGTTCTCCAGTGACGGAGCTCCCCTGCGGCGCGGTGTGCCCGGACCGACGTGGGCGGCCCAGCGCTTTCCCGCGACCAGGACGTGCTCCTCGTCGCAGAGAGGTGTCGCGGTGAGCAGCGCGCCGCGTGGCCGGGCCGTGGTGATGGCCAGGTCGTGGTGTCCGGCGGCGAGCCCGTCGAGGACCTCGTCGGCGGTGCCGAACGAGGCGCGCAGGGCGTAGCCGTGGCCGTCCTGGCCGGTCAGCGTGGCAAGGGCGGGCAGGGCGCGTTCCGCGGTGAACTCCGGAGGGCCCGCGAGGTGGAGCGTGCGCACCGCCGAGTCCTCGTCGAGCCCGGACTCGGCGATCTCCACCAGGGCGTCCAGATGCGGGGCGGCCTTGTGGGCGAGCTCGTCGCCGATGGTCGTGGGCGTCACGCCACGGGCCTGGCGCAGGAACAGCGGGCGGCCCAGCTGCCGCTCCAGCGTGCGGATCTGCGAGGTCACGGCGGGCTGGGAGAGTCCCAGCAGTGCTGCCGCGCGCGTGAAGGAGCCGGCCCGGTGCACCGTCACGAAGGTGCGCAGCAGGGCCAGATCCATGGCGGCGTCCCTCCCCTCCCTGCCCTCAGGGCGCGCCCAACTATAAATATGTCGATAGGTCTCTGTCGCTACTGTGATTGGACACTGACACAGAGTCAACTAGCCTTGTTCGCGCGGTTCTTCGCGCGCAGAACCGGAACGGTCCGAGCCACGAGGGGGGAGGCTCGGACCGTTCGTTGTGCGTAGAACAGCTGCGTGCGGCCCGCCGGAAGCGGTCAACCCGTCGAATCGCCCGACTCGTCCAGCGCGCGCAGCACGTCCGCCACCAGGTCGGCGGGGTCCTCGGCGCCCGCGGAGAAGCGGATGAAGCCCTCCGATACGGCGTCGCCGCCCCAGCGCCGACGGCGCTCGGCCGTGGACCGCACCCCGCCGAAGCTCGTCGCGTCGTCGACAAGGCGCAGCGCCTCGAGGAAACGCTCGGCACGCGCGCGCGTGGGCAGCGTGAAGGAGACCACGCACCCGAAGCGCCGCATCTGCTGCGAGGCGATCTTGTGCGAGGGGTCGTCGGGCAGTCCGGGATAGCGCAGCCCCGACACCTCGGGACGGTCGCGCAGCGCCTCGGCGAGGGCCAGGGCGTTCGCGTTCTGCCGGTCGGCCCGCAGCTGGAGCGTGGCGAGCGAGCGGTGCGCGAGCCAGGCCTCCATCGGCCCCGGGATCGCCCCGACGATCTTGCGCCAGCGCCGCACGGACGCGGTCAGCTCCGCGTCGCGACAGGCGACGTACCCCAGAAGGATGTCGCCGTGCCCGGTGAGCATCTTGGTGCCGCTGGCCACCGAGAAGTCGGCGCCGAGCTCCAGAGGACGCTGGCCCAGCGGTGTGGCCAGGGTGTTGTCGACCGCGACCAGGGCGCCCCGCGCGTGTGCCGCCTCCACGAGCCGGCGCACGTCGCACACGTCGAGCCCCGGGTTGGACGGCGTCTCGATCCACAGCAGCTTGGCGCCGTCCAGCACGTCGAGCTGGGCGTCACCGCCGGTCGGGGCGGTGCGCACCTCGATGCCGTAGGCCGTGAGCTGCTCGCGGACCAGCGGGAGCACCTGATAGCCGTCGTCCGGCAGGACCACCGTGTCCCCGGCGCGCAGCTGCGAGAACAGCACCGCAGAGATCGCGGCCATGCCGGAGGCGAAGACCAGCGTCTCGACGCCCTCCGAAGAGCCCGCGTCCGGAGCCTCCAGCTGGCCGATGGCGCGCTCCAGATGCGTCCAGGTGGGGTTCTCGTCCCGTCCGTAGGCGTATCCGCCCGTGGGGTCGCCCGGCAGGTGGAAGTGGGCCGCGAACACCGGGCCGGGAAGAGTCGGTTCGTGTTTCACCGGCTCGGGGAGACCGGCCCGCACCGCGCGCGTGCCGTCGCCTATGGGACCCGTGGGCTCCGATTCCGTCGTCATGCCGCCCGCCTTTCCACCGCTTCACGTACCGCGTCGAGCAGGCCTTCGCTCGCCGCCTCCACCATTCTCAGGCACTCCTCGAACCCCTCGAAGTCCCCGTAGTAGGGGTCGGGCACGTCCAGGTCGTCGGCGGCCGGGTCGTACGAGCGCAGCAGCCGCACCTTGTCCGCGTCGGCCTCGGTCGGCGCGAGGCGGCGCAGCGCCCGCAGATGCCCGGCGTCCAGCGCGATGACGAGGTCGAGCCCCGCGAACCGGTCGGCACGGAACCGACGGGCCACGTGGTCGCTCTCGTAGCCGGCCGCCCGCAGGACGGAGACGGTGCGGGGGTCGGCACCGTCCCCCTCGTGCCAGCCGTCGGTGCCCGCGCTGTCGACCGTGACCAGGTCGCCGAGACCGGCCTCTTCGACGCGGGCACGGAAGACGGACTCGGCCATCGGGGACCGGCAGATGTTGCCGGTGCAGACGAAACACACGGAGAAGGGCATGGGGCGGGATCAGTCCTCGTCGGGGAGCACGACGTTCATGGCCCAGGACACGACCGAGATGATCAGGCCGCCCAGGACGGCGGTCCAGAAGCCCTCGACGTGGAAACTGACGTCGAGCTTGTCGGCCAGCCACGAGGTGAGCAGCAGCATCAGCGCGTTCACCACGAGGGTGATCAGGCCGAGGGTCAGGATGAACAGCGGGAAGGTGAGGACCTTCACCACCGGCTTGACCAGGAAGTTCACCAGCCCGAAGAGCAGGGCGACGATGATGAGCGTGCCCGCCTTCTTGCCCGTGCTGTCGCCGGTCAGGGTGATCTTGTCGAGCAGCCACACGGCGACGGCCAGGGCCGCGGCGTTGGCGATCGTCTTGACTACAAAATTCTTCATGTGTCTGATCGTGGCAGACGCGGGCCGCGAACAGTCGGCTCGCCAGGGACGGCGGGCGCCGGCGCGACGTGCGGCGGCAGGATGAGCGGCGACGAGCGGCAGCAGTGGCGAGCAGCGGCTGCGGCACACGACATGAGCAGCGGCAAGGGGCGTAAGAGGGCGATGAAGGCATTCCGACTGGACGAGCTGGAGGCGGAGCGGGCCGCGAACGACGGCGCGTATCTGCAGTTTCTGCGGGAGCGGAACATGTCGGTCGGGCTGTACGCGCTCAACGCCGGGGACAGCGACCCGCAGCAGCCGCACGGGCAGGACGAGGTGTACATGGTCGTCAGCGGCCGGGCCTCGATCACGGTCGGCATGGAGACCACGCAGGTGGCACGAGGAAGTGTCGTCTACGTGCCGGCCGGGGTCGCCCACAAGTTCCACCACATCAGCGAGGACCTGCGCGTACTCGTCGTCTTCTCCCCTCCTGAAGGCTGACTCGTTCAGGGCTCCGACCTCGGGGTTCCCTCAGGGTCGGATCAGGGGAGTACGGGGGATCCGGGGCCCCCGTTCGGCTCTTCGGCGCCCTAGCATCGAATGCAAGAAGAACGAACGTGCGCAGACACGGAGAGAGGTAAGGGCGATGGCGGCGAAGGAGATCTTTGCGGGAATGCCGTGGTGGGTGAAGTGGGTGGCCGTGCCGGTCATCGCGCTCGTCGTGTTCGGCAGCCTGATAGCGAGCGTTGTCGGATTCGTGGTCGCCCTGCTCTTCAAGGCGCTGCTTTTCGTCGCACTGGTCGGTGGACTCATCTACGTCGTACGGAAGTTCATATCCGGCTCGTCTTCTTCCCGCAGCGACTGGTGACGTCCGCTCGGTACTGCTGTTCGGTAACTCCCGCGCGGTGACTGCTGATCGGTGAATGCTGTTCCGTGACCGCTGTTCGACCGTTGTTCCATGACCACCGACTGGTGACTTTTCGCAACGGTTCCCTCGCGCGGGGGAAGTTTCCCCGGCAGGACTCCGTAGAGCGGTGGCCAAGGGTTAGAGTCCGAAAGGCCGACGCGGGGGCGATCCCCGCGGACGGGCGCACTGCCCCTTCCCGCGGTGATCCGGGCAAGGGCGGAGACCCCCACGCGTTTCGGGAGCGAACCTTGGCCGCGGTCGACATCACCACTTCACCGGTTGACGCCCCTTCGCCAGTCGGCACTTCACCGGCCGCCGAGGTATCCGCGACGGACGTGGTTTCCGCGGCGGACGTGGTTTCCGGGACGGGCATGGCCTCCGCGACGGAGGTGGTGTCCGCGAGGGATATGGCCTCCGCAACGGACGGGGTGTCCGCGACGGACGCGGGCCGCCTGACGGATCCGACCTCCGAGACCACCGCACTCTCCCCGACCACCACAGTCCCTCTGGGCGAGGCAGCCGCTGTCGCACCCACTCTCATCGGCTCCGTGCAGCGGGCCATGCGGCTCCTGGAGGCCGCCGCCTCGCACCAGGACGGGGCGCCGGCCAAGCAGCTGGCCCGCGAGGCGGGCCTCGCGCTGCCCACCGCGTACCACCTGCTGCGCACCCTGACCCACGAGGGCTATCTGCGCCGTGAGAAGGGCGTGTTCGTGCTCGGCGAGGCCGCCGAGCGACTGAGCAGCAGCGGGGCGCAGCAGAATCGTCGCGGCACGATCGACGAGTCGCTGGCGCACTGGCGCGACACCATCGGCGTCCCCGTGTACTTCGCGGTCTACCGCGAGGGCGAGATCGATCTCGTGGCCGTGGCCGACACCCCGAACAACCCCGCCGTCGAGGAGTGGGCGGACTTCCGTGAGACGGGGCACGCCCACGCGATCGGGCAGTGCCTGCTCGGCCAGCTCGACGAGCGGGGGCGGCAGGACCACCTCGCCCGCTATCCGGTTCAGTCGATCACTCGCTACTCGGTTCGGGACGACCGCACCTTCATGCGGCGGCTCGATGCGATGGAGCGGATGCGACCTGTCGTGGAGCGCCAGGAGTACGCGCTCGGGACCGTCTGCGCGGCGATTCCGATCACGGCGGGGGACACCGCGGCGACCATGGCCATCTCGGTTCCGGCCGCTCACGCGGACCGGCTGCTGCCCGCGGCGCAGAGGTTGCAGCGGGAGATCGGAAAGCTACTAGGGACACTCGCCTTCTCTATCAGCATCTGAAAACTCACTCCTTGTGATCTGGTGTGTACGTTAAGCAAGATGCCAGGAGTGTCAGGGAGTTGGTTCCTGGCCATGTGCGGGCTATATGACGGGGTAGGGCGGCGATGGGCGAGTCGGTGCAGGCAGAGGTCATGATGAGCTTCCTTGTTTCCGAGGAGCTCTCGTTTCGCATCCCGGTGGAGCTGCGCTATGAGATCAACGATCCCTATGCCGTGCGGCTGACGTTCCATCTGCCCGGTGATGCCCCGGTGTCGTGGACCTTCGGGCGGGAGCTGCTGATCGACGGCGTGAGCAGGCCGTGCGGGGACGGGGACGTGCGCATCGAGCCCACCGATCCCGACCTGCTCGACGAGGCGCTGATCAGGCTTCAGGTCGGCGGTGACCAGGCGCTGTTCAGGGTCGGCATTCCGCCGCTGCTCGCCTTCCTCGACCGTACGGACAAGGTGGTGCCGTTCGGGCAGGAGCGGGCGCTCGCCGACTTCGACACGCATCTCGACGAGGCGCTGGACCGGATCCTCGCGGAGGAGCAGAACGCGGGCTGAGCTTTTGGGGGCAACGGGCCGACACGAATGGCAGATTGCTGCATTTTGCATCCGCCCCGGCGTCACGTCTTGCGGCGCCGCCCCCGTCCACCGCGTGAGGGGCGGGCGGCGGGGACGCCGGACGCCGAAGCCGCGGCACCGGCATGGGAGCCGGCACCGCCGCGCCCCGCACCGGCCCCCGCACCCGCACCGGAGGAGCGGTCGGCGGAGACGACCAGGGCGGCCAGCGCGGTCGTCACCGGCACCGAGGCGACCAGGCCGATCGACCCGATGAGGGTGCGCACGATCTCCTCGGCGACCAACTCGCTGTTGGCCACGGTGCCCATGCTGGACTGGGCGATGGAGAAGAGCAGCAGGAGGGGCAGCGCGGCGCCCGCGTAGGCGAGTACGAGGGTGTTGACGACCGAGGCGATGTGGTCGCGGCCGATGCGGATGCCCGCGCGGTAGAGGCCGCGCCAGCCCATCGAGGGGTTGGCCTGGTGGAGTTCCCAGACCGCGGAGGTCTGCGTGACGGTCACGTCGTCGAGCACGCCGAGCGAGCCGATGATGACGCCCGCGAGCAGCAGGCCGCTCATGTCGATGGACGGGTACAGGCCATGGATGAGGCCGGTGTTGTCGTCCGTGTTGCCGGTCAGCGCCGCCCAGCCGATGAAGAGCGAGCCGAGGAGGCCGATGAGCAGCAGGGAGATCAGCGTGCCGAGTACCGCGACGGAGGTGCGGGCCGTGAGGCCGTGACAGAGATAGAGCGCGATCAGCATGATGGCGCTCGCCCCGATCACCGCGACGACCAGCGGGTTCGAGCCCTGCAGGATCGCCGGCAGGATGAAGAGGGTCAGCACCATGAAGCTGATGGCGAGCGCGACCAGGGCCATCACACCGCGCATCCGTCCCACCACGACGACGGCGAGCGCGAAGATGCCGGCGAGCAGGGCCATCGGGATCTTGCGGTTCACATCGGTGACCGAGTACTGGAGCCCCTCGGGTGCCTTGGGTTCGTAGGCGACCACCACCTCCTGGCCCGTGCCGAGTTGCCGGGGCGAATCCGGCTGGATGATCTCGATGAAGGTGCGGCCCTTGTCCTTGCCGCTGGTCACCTCGATCGTCGCCTTCTTGCAGATGCCCTGGGCGTTGGACTGCGCGGACTGGCCCTCGGCGGTGGACGTGTCGCCGTTCGGCGTGGGCTGCGAGGGGCTGAGTTCCTTGCAGGGCAGCTCCAGCACCTTCGTGACCTTGGCCGACTGCATCTGCCGGTCGAAGCCGACGCCGGTCCGCTCGTGCGACGGCGCACCGCCCGGCCAGAGCACCACGAGCCCCACGACGACCGCGGTGGCGAAAGGAATCAGCACCGCGGCGATGACCTTGCGCAGATGCTGGGAGACCGGCGCGGCCGGGCCGTGACTGTGACTGTGGGAGTGCCCTCCGTGCCCATGTCCGGGGGACTGTCCAGGGGAACGCCCCTGCCCGGGAGGCTGGCCCGGACCCTCCGGAGGCGGTCCCGGGACGGGCGGTTGCGACGGCGGCGGGGACGGCGGCGGTGTGGTGGTCACTGACCGATCATCGCAAGAACGGAGGGGGCCCTCTGTTCAGCGCGCCCGACATGACGCTAGCGTGGAGGCACCTTTGCAATCGCGGGAGCTCGGAGCACCGGGCTGAGAGGGCGCTGACCTCCGTACGAAAGGCACCAGTGGTGGTGCGGACCGTACGGGATCCGCTGCGTCGACCGCCGAACCTGTTACCGGGTAATGCCGGCGTAGGGAGTAGGTCTCATGACCACATCGGACGCACGCACGCCTGCCTCGACGCAGCACGAGAGCGACGAGGCCGGGAAGTCCATCGGCTGGCACAAGGCGTACGTCGAGGGCTCGCGCCCCGACCTGCGCGTGCCGGTCCGCCAGGTGCACCTCACCAACGGCAAGGCCGTGACCCTGTACGACACTTCCGGTCCGTACACCGACCCGTCGGCCGAGACCGACGTCCGCCGCGGTCTGCCGCCGCTGCGGGAGAACTGGATCATCGCCCGCGGCGACACCGAGGAGTATGCGGGCCGTCCGCCCCGTCCCGAGGACGACGGCATCAAGCACACCTCGCCGCGCGGCGGGCTCAAGAACCTCGACGCGGTCTTCCCCGGCCGCCCCCGCCAGCCGCGCCGCGCCCGCCAGGGACAGGCGGTGACGCAGCTCGCGTACGCCCGTCGCGGCGAGATCACGCCCGAGATGGAGTTCATCGGGATCCGCGAGAACCTGGACCCCGAGATCGTGCGCGCCGAGGTCGCCGCGGGGCGCGCCGTGATCCCGGCCAACGTGAACCACCCGGAGATCGAGCCGATGATCATCGGCAAGAGGTTCCTGGTGAAGGTGAACGCCAACATCGGCAATTCCGCCGTCACTTCCTCCATCGAGGAGGAGGTGGACAAGATGACGTGGGCGACCAAGTGGGGCGCCGACACGGTCATGGACCTGTCCACCGGCCGCAACATCCACACCACCCGCGAGTGGGTCCTGCGCAACTCCCCCGTCCCGATCGGCACCGTTCCCCTCTACCAGGCCCTGGAGAAGGTCGACGGCCGCGCCGAGGAGCTGACCTGGGAGATCTACAAGGACACGGTCATCGAGCAGGCCGAACAGGGCGTGGACTACATGACGGTGCACGCGGGCGTGCGCCTTCCGTATGTCCCGCTCACCGCGCGCCGCAAGACCGGCATCGTCTCGCGCGGCGGTTCGATCATGGCGGCCTGGTGCCTCGCGCACCACAAGGAGAGCTTCCTCTACGAGCACTTCGAGGAGCTCTGCGAGATCCTCGCGGCGTACGACGTGACGTACTCGCTCGGCGACGGCCTGCGGCCCGGCTCGATCGCGGACGCCAACGACGAGGCGCAGTTCGCCGAGCTCCGCACGCTCGGGGAACTCAACACGATCGCCAAGCGTCACAACGTACAGACGATGATCGAGGGCCCCGGTCACGTCCCGATGCACAAGATCAAGGAGAACATCGACCTCCAGCAGGAGATCTGCGAGGAGGCGCCGTTCTACACCCTCGGCCCGCTGACCACGGACATCGCGCCCGCCTACGACCACATCACCTCCGGCATCGGCGCCGCGATGATCGGCTGGTGGGGCACGGCGATGCTCTGCTACGTCACGCCCAAGGAGCACCTGGGTCTGCCCAACCGCGACGACGTGAAGACCGGTGTCATCACGTACAAGATCGCGGCGCACGCCGCCGACCTCGCCAAGGGGCACCCGGGCGCGCAGGACTGGGACGACGCGCTCTCGGACGCCCGCTTCGAGTTCCGCTGGGAGGACCAGTTCAACCTGGCCCTCGACCCGGTCACGGCAAGGGAGTTCCACGACGAGACGCTGCCGGCCGAGCCCGCGAAGACGGCGCACTTCTGCTCGATGTGCGGGCCGAAGTTCTGCTCGATGAAGATCTCCCAGGACATCCGCCGCGAACACGGCGGCGACCTGGCCGCCGACGACATCGAGGCGGGCATGGAACAGAAGTCGAAGGAATTCGCGGCGTCGGGCAACCGGGTCTATCTGCCGATCGCCGACTGACCCTGCGCCATGGGCTGAGTTCCTGGTCAGGGCCCCGGTCACCATGCCCGGGG
Organism: Streptomyces sp. NPDC052114; assembly: GCF_040680155.1. NCBI lineage: Bacteria > Bacillati > Actinomycetota > Actinomycetes > Kitasatosporales > Streptomycetaceae > Streptomyces > Streptomyces sp. NPDC052114. The sequence continues at coordinate 204,388 of NZ_JBFAWC010000007.1, forward strand.
CCCGCCAGGCTCTGGCCGGCCCTGCTCCGTGCCGTAACGGAACAGCCAAGATCGCGCACGGGACGATCCGCGTCCCTACCCTGCCTGACATGGGCGGGATCGATGTGGCCAACGGAGTCGTCGGCGCGGTACTGGGGATGTTGTTCGCGGTGCTGTTCCAACAGCCGTTGCAGAACTCCTGGTACAGGCTGCGGACTCGCTCCACGAGAGCGGTACGCAGCCTGAGGCAGCGCGAGGAGTCCAGCCCCGCGTGGAGCACCTTCTCGCTGGGCCCTCTCCACACGTCCGCCCTGATCGTGGAGGGTGACGGCGAGTCGTCCATACCGGCCGACGCCATCTACGTGCAGGTCCTCGACGAGGAGATCGAGCTGCCGTCGCAGATGGCCGGGTGGCGCGCCGAGATCGAGGCCGAAAGCGCACTCTTACGCGCGGAGGGCCGAACACCGCTGTGGAACGGTCCTCGCTACGCGGTCGATTCCTTCGACGTCTCCCGCACGGCCCTCGACGAGCAGCCCGAAGTCCACCTGCGACTGCGCCCGACCGACTACCACGCGTTTCTCGTGGCTCAGCAGCTCGACCGTCGGCTGGCCGATGGGACGACTCCTCGGTCCCGCTATCTCGACCCGGACAAACCACTGGAGGCACCTGCGTTTCTGCAGTGCAGTTTCGCCACGAACATCGCGGTGGTGACCGCTGACGACATGCTGGTCGTCAGCCAGCGCAGTGACCGGGTCCGGATGGCCCCGGGGGTCTGGAACTCCTCCGTGAACGAGGGCATGTCACGGCATATCGATTCATCCGGCCGGAGCGCTCCTGACCTGCATGCCGTCGCGCGACGCGGCATGAGGGAGGAACTCTCCCTCGAACCGAACGAGTACTCACTCGACCTGCTTGCCTTCGTGCTGGACATCGAGAAGCGCCACTGGAGCGCCCACTTCTACGCCAGGCTCAAGGACTTGACCCGCGAAGGTCTGCAGGCGCGTATGAGCAGAGGAGTCGCGGACAGATGGGAGCATCAGACCATCGACTGCGTGCCTTTCCGCCCGGCAACCGTGGTCAAGTACATGCTGCGTGCCGATCGGATTCACCGGTGGGCACCCCTTGCGCCGGCGCTCTTCCACCTTGCGTTGGTGCACGTCTACAGCCGCACAACGGTCGAAAGGGCCGGGGCACAGGTACTTCGGCGTATGTAGGGGCCACGAGGCCTCGATCCCGCGCCGCCGTTCGCCGGCGGCGGCGCGTCGAGGTGGTGTGGTGCTCGGGCACGTGGCCGGGCTCGGGCTTTGGCCCGAGCTCCGGCTCGGCCGGACCTCATGGTCCGGGGCTCCCCTGTTCCGGCCTACTCCGGCTTGTGGTCGGGGCCGCCGAAGTCCGGGCTGGAGAAGTCGGGGCTCGAGAAGCTCGGGCGCGGTCCCGCTGTCGGGCCGCCGTCCGGGCTGCTGAACCCCGGCCTGTGATAGCCGAGTTGAGGCATGCGGTTGTTGCTCGCCGCGGATCCCGACGACGGCCTGCGAGCGGCGGGAGCTCCGCCCGGGTCCATCAGCGCGTCCCGCAGGAACGGCACGACGCCCCGCTCCAGGAGCGCCCGGCCCCAGGCTTCCCTGGCCCGCGACACCTCCTGATGTCGTTCGCCGTGCGGTCCTGCCTGGAGCGAGGTGGAGCCGTTGCGCAGAGCGGTCAGCAGCAGGCCGACCGCGGCGACCAGGATGCCCCCGGCGGTGAGCGCGCCGAACAGCCATCCCGCGGTGAGCAGGGTGTCCGCGAAGGCGGGCTCGGGGTCGAGCATCTTCAGGATGTAGCCGACGAGCAGGAAGATGGCGGCGGCCGTCCCGGCGAGGACAGGTGCGAGGACCGCGACGACGGCGATCGCCCCGGCTCCCGCGGCCGCCGGTTCGGCGACCTCGCCCATCGTGGTGGCGAGGCTGACGCCGCCGGAACCTGACTCCGCGGCGCTCTGTCCGCTCCCTTCGCGGATCGATGTGGACGACGGTCGAGGTTCGCGCAACTCCTCGCGGACCTTCACGTAGTGCGCGTATTCGGCCGCGGCCGCGGCCGTGATCAATGCTGTCGCGTTCAGGGCCATGGTGCGCAGTTGTTCGGTGTTGAGCCGCTGGCCCACTGCGGCGAGTTCAGGACGGTCAGGTGCGGTGCGCAGCGCCTCATCGAGGATCCGCTCGTACTCGGGGCGGTCCTCATTGAGCAGGTGTGGAGCGCTGTTCATGTGCATCCCCCGATGCTCCGTAGGGCTAAGGCTCGCATGGCTACGAGCCGTCGGGCAGAAACGGAGGGGAGCCTGCTACGGATAAGCCGATGGTAGAGCCGTGACGGCACGCGGTGACAGGGGGTTTCCAGAATTGGCCCCCCTGGCCAGCGTGATCCTGTAAAGGGGCGCCTGCCCGCAGAACGCTCAGATACCCAGGGGGAGTTGGCAGACCAGTAGCTTTCCGGCCATGGTCACTCCGCCGTCCATGGCGATGGCGAGGCCGTCCGCATAGACGTGCGGGCCCTCGATGACCGGACCGCCGCCGTCCGAGTCGTCCTCGGAGCCGACGTCGCCCAGGAGATAGGGGATGGGGCTGTGACCATGGACGATGCGCGTGCCGCCGTACATGTCGAGGAGTTCGCGTACGGCCGACGGGCCCGACTCGTCGCGGAAGGCGAAGCGCTTGGTGAACTTCCGGAAGAGGTCCCAGCACTCGTCGGCGTCATTGCGCGTGAGGGTCTCCCGGATGGTGTCGTTCACCGCCTCGATCGAGTCGCCGTAATCCAGATAGGCGGTCGTGTCGGAGTGCACGAGGAGATGTCCGTCGGCTTCCTCCATCGCGTCCAGACGGGCCATCCACTGGAGGTGGTGGTCCTCCAGGCGCTCCATGTCGGTCTTCTGGCCGCCGTTCAGCAGCCAGGCGGCCTGGAAGGTGGCGGTGCCCGCGCCGGAGTTGACGGGGGTGTCGCCGAAGCGCTTGGCGCCGAGCAGGAGCAGCTCGTGGTTGCCCATGAGCGCCTTGCAGTAGCCGCCGGCGGCCGCGGCCTCGGCGGAGAGCCGCATCACCAGGTCGATGACGCCGATGCCGTCGGGCCCGCGGTCGGTGAAGTCGCCGAGGAACCACAGGCGCGCGTTCCCCGCGGACCAGCTGCCCTCGGCGTCGACGAGGCCCTGCTCCTGGAGGGCGGCGACGAGCTCGGCGAGATAGCCGTGCACATCGCCCACCACGTACAGCGGGCCGTGTTCCTCGCTCGCCCGCGGCTGCGGGGGCTCCGGCATGACCTGCACCTGGACGGTGTCACCGCGATTGATCACGGGCAGGTCCCGCTGCGTCGGGGTGTAGCCGTCGTCCGGCGCCTCACCGGGTGCCCCGGGGTGCGCCTCGGCGGGACCGGCCGTCTCATGGACGTACGCCGGTACGCGGAAGTCGCGCAGCGTCGCCGTCCGCACATCGGGTCCCTGACCGGCCCCCTGAGTCATCGACCCCTCCACCACCATTGCGCCGCATCTGCACCGAGATCGGACTGCCTGGTCGCAGCGGCCCGCGGTGTCGTCCGCCCATCATAGGAATGCGGCTCCCGCTGTGTGGTGCACCAGGGGTGGTGAATCGGTGCCGGACCCCTGTTCACCGCGGTTTTCTCCCGAATTGGGCAGAGGTTTCCCCACTGGTTGCGGGGAGGTGACCGGCCTCTGCCCGGTGCCGCGGGCGGGAGCGGGAGCGATCAGCCGTGGCCGGGCGAGCGGGGCGGGCTGACCGTCGTGCGCGGCGGACGTCGCTCGGACGAGGTGCGCACGATCAGTTCGGTCGGTATCACCTGCTCGACGGGACGGCCCGCGTCGAGGCCCTCGATCGCGTCGATCAGGAGCTGGACGACGGCGGTGCCGATGCGGCGCGGTTTGAGGGAGAGCGTGGTGATGGGCGGTTCGGTGGTGGCGTACACCGTGGACTCGCTGCAGCAGACGAGCAGCAGGTCGTCGGGGACGCGCAGGCCGTACCGCCGGGCGGCGGCGAGCAGGTCGGTGCCGTTGGGGTCGAAGAGGCCGTAGACGGCGTCGGGCCGGTCGGGTCTGGCGAGCAACCGGTCGGCGGCGACCGCGCCCGCGCACGGGTCGTGGGCGGGATAGGACTCGTAGACCGGGTCCTGGCCCACGCGCTCGCACCAGCGCAGGTAGGCGGTGGTGGACAGATGGGTGTACGTGTCCGTGGTGGTGCCCGTGAGGAGGCCGATGCGGCGGGCGCCCGCGGCGGCGAGGTGGTCGAGGATCTCCAGGACGGCGGCCTCGTGGTCGTTGTCGACCCAGGCCGTGACCGGGAGCGAGCCGGCCGGGCGGCCGTCGGAGACCACCGGCAGGCCCTGGCGGACCAGCTCGCTGACCACCGGGTCGTGGTCGGAGGGATCGATGACGACGGTGCCGTCGAGCGCCACGTTCGACCACACGTCGACCGGGCTGCGGCGTGAGGTGGCGGGCAGGATGACCAGGGCGTAGCCCCGGGCGAGCGCGGCCGAGGTGGCGGCTCTGGCCATCTCGGCGAAGTACGCGAACTCGGTGAAGGTGAAAGGTTCATCCCCGTACGTCGTCACGGTCAGGCCGATGAGGCCTGACTTGCCGGTACGGAGGGTGCGGGCCGCGGCGGACGGGCGATAGCCCAGCCGCTCGGCGACCTCGCGTACATGGCGTCGGGTGGCGTCGGGCAGCCGACCCTTGCCGTTGAGGGCGTCGGAGACAGTCGTGATGGAGACACCGGCGGCGGCGGCGACGTCTCTGATGCCCGCTCGGCTCTGCCGGTTGCCCCGGCGTGCGGTCTCCGCTCGGCTCACCTGGTGCTTCCCTGCTGCTGTCATGGCGAGCCGATAGTAGGGCTCATGGGGGCGGGTAGTAGGGACGCATATGCACGCGTTGACAGGCACGTTTCTGCATGGTGAGCGTGGGGCAATGACCTTGGAATTCAAGGGAGTTGAGCAGATCAATGAGCAGCTGGCCCTGATCGTCGCGCGCGGGCCTGCCAAATGCGCGAGGTCTCGAAGAGGTCTCAACTCACCTTCACGGGGGACGCGCGCCACGGAGCGAGCCACCGGCGCATGGGGGAGCACGGGGCGCTCCCCCCTCCCCGCACGCCTTGGCGGGCGGGGGTTCGGGGGCTGTGCGGGGCCTGCGGCAGGCCTGTGCCGGGGCCTGTGCCGGGGCCTGTGCCCCGGGTCCCGTACAGGGGCTGGGGGTGCCTGTGGGGTGTCTGTGGGTCCCTGTGGAGTTCCGTCGCAGGGCTCTGTGGAGCGCGCTCCGAGGGGACCGGCGCGGAGATCGTTCCGGAGGCCGGCGCGGGGCTTCGCGAGGGGGCCGGCGCCGGGGCCGCAGGGGCGACCGATGCGGGGCCATTCGCAGCGGCGCCGAATCCTCATAAGGTAAGCAGTATTCGAACCTGTCTGTGACTGGCTACGAGGAGGACTGCGGTGAGCGAGACGAGCCCGAGGCTGCGTGCCGAGCTGGAGGGTATCCCCACCTACAAGCCGGGCAAGCCCGCCGCGGCCGACGGACCGGTGGCCTACAAGCTGTCCTCCAACGAGAACCCCTATCCGCCGCTGCCCGGCGTCATGGAGAGCGCGCTCGCCGCTGCCGGGTCCTTCAACCGCTACCCCGACATGGCGTGCACGGGCCTGATGGGCGAGCTGGCCGAGCGCTTCGGAGTGCCCGTCTCGCACATCGCCACCGGCACCGGTTCCGTCGGCGTCGCCCAGCAGCTGCTCCAGGCCACGTCGGGACCGGGCGACGAGGTCATCTATGCGTGGCGGTCCTTCGAGGCGTACCCGATCATCACGCAGGTGAGCGGCGCGACGTCGGTGCGGGTGCCGCTGACCGACGGCGAGGTGCACGACCTCGACGCGATGGCCGCGGCCATCACCGACCGCACCCGGCTCATCTTCGTCTGCAACCCCAACAACCCCACGGGCACCGTGGTCCGCAGGGCCGAGCTGGAGCGCTTCCTGGACCGGGTACCGAGCGACGTCCTGGTCGTGCTCGACGAGGCGTACCGCGAGTTCATCCGCGACCCCGAGGTCCCGGACGGCATCGAGATCTACCGCGACCGCCCGAACGTCTGCGTCCTGCGTACGTTCTCCAAGGCGTACGGCCTCGCGGGGCTCCGCGTCGGCTTCGCGGTCGCGCACGAGCCGGTGGCCGCCGCGCTGCGCAAGACGGCGGTGCCGTTCGGCGTGAGCCAGCTCGCGCAGGACGCGGCGGTGGCGTCGCTGCGGGCCGAGGACGAACTGATGGGCCGCGTCGGCTCGTTGGTCGCCGAGCGCACCCGTGTGGTGGAGGCGCTGCGCGGCCAGGGCTGGACGGTGCCCGAGACGCAGGCGAACTTCGTGTGGCTGCGGCTCGGGGACCGTACGGCGGACTTCGCGGCGGCGTGCGAGCGGGCCGGCGTCGTCGTGCGGCCGTTCGCGGGCGAGGGGATGCGGGCCACGATCGGCGAGACCGAGGCCAACGACATCTTCCTCCAGGCGGCGGAGGCGTTCCGCAAGGAGCTCTAGTCCCGCAAGGAGCTCTGGTCAAGGAGCTCTAGCCGTCGGCGAGTTCGACGCGGACCGGGTCGCCGGCGCGCACCGTGGCCAGTGTCCTCGGGTCGCCGTCGATCCGCCCCAGCAGGTTGCACGGGCTCGCGAGGCGGCACTCGTCGCCCCGCGAGATGGGCGTGGGTCCGTAGGGGAGGGCGAGGGCGTCGCCGTCGGTCCAGAAGGCGACCGTGCCGGGCTCGACGACCTGCTGGGCGCCGGGCTCGCGCGGGACGCTGACGCCGGTGTCGAAGTAGACCTCCTCGCCCCATGTGGCGGCGGAGGCGGAGAGCGGCAGTACCTGGGCGAGGGCCCGGCTGGTCGGGGTCTCGTCGAGCGTCGCGGTGAGGTGGCCTGCGGGCCAGGAGATCCGTATCTGCATGGCGCGGATTCAACAATATGTTGAAGTTCTTGGGAAGGCCCCGGAGAGCATCTCTCCGGGGCCTTCGTGCGTTCCCTGCGGGCGATCGGGACGTTCCTCGCGGTAAGGGGACCCCCGCGTCAACGTTCCGACAGCCAGTACGACATAATGCTTGTGAATGTGAACGCGTTCACAAGCGTGTCCCGGTTCCTCCGGAGATCAGTGGGATTAAAGGGGCAAACTGCCGCTATGACCACGGCGAGTAAGGAGAAGACGCAGTGGACCTGGCTCTAGCGCCGGAAACCCTGGCGCGATGGCAGTTCGGCATCACGACCGTCTACCACTTCCTGTTCGTTCCCCTGACGATCTCTCTCGCCGCCCTCACGGCGATCCTCGAGACGGCGTGGGTGCGGACCGGCAAGGAGCACTACCTCAGAGCCACCAAGTTCTGGGGAAAGCTGTTCCTGATCAACATCGCGATGGGTGTCGTCACCGGCATCGTCCAAGAGTTCCAGTTCGGCATGAACTGGTCCGACTACTCGCGCTTCGTCGGTGACATCTTCGGGGCGCCGCTCGCCTTCGAGGCGCTGATCGCCTTCTTCTTCGAGTCGACCTTCATCGGTCTGTGGATCTTCGGCTGGGACAAGCTGCCGAAGAAGCTGCACTGCGCCACCATCTGGATCGTCTCGATCGGCACGATCCTGTCGGCGTACTTCATCATCGCCGCGAACGCCTTTATGCAGCACCCGGTCGGCTACAAGATCGTGGAGCGGGACGGCACCAAGCGCGCGGAGCTCACCGACTTCGCGAAGGTGCTCTTCCAGGAGACGACGCTCGTCAACTTCTTCCACGTCATCTCGGCGGCCATCCTGGTCGGCGGCGCCTTCATGACCGGCATCGCCATCTTCCACCTGCGCAAGAAGCAGCACGTCCGCACCATGCGGATGTCGATGCGGCTCGGCCTGGTCACCGCGTTCGTCGGCACCCTGCTCACCGTCATCAGCGCCGACACCCTCGGCAAGGTGATGTACGAGCAGCAGCCGATGAAGATGTCGGCCGCCGAGGCGCTGTGGGAGACCGAGAAGCCGGCGCCGTTCTCGCTCTTCGCGTACGGAGACGTCTCCAAGGGCCACAACGACGTCGCCATCGAGATCCCCGGGATACTGTCCTTCCTCGCCAAGAACAACTTCAGCGCCGAGATCCCCGGCATCAACGACCTCAACAAGGAGGCGCAGGAGAAGTTCGGGCCCGGTGACTACCGCCCCAACATCCCCACCACCTACTGGTCGTACCGCTGGATGATCGGCTTCGGCGGGGTCTCGATGGTCCTGTGCACCGCCGGACTCTGGCTGACGCGGAAGAAGTTCTGGCTCGCGCCGGAGCACCGCACCGGCGCGGACGACGTGCCGAAGCTGATGCTCACCAAGAACAAGGAGCTCACCCCGAAGCTCGGCAACTGGTGGTGGCGGCTCTCGCAGTGGACGCTGATCTTCCCCCTCATCGGCACCGCCTGGGGCTGGATCTTCACCGAGACCGGGCGGCAGCCCTGGGTGGTCTACGGAGTGCTGCGCACCAGGGACGCGGTCTCGCCCGGGGTCTCGCAGGGCGAGGTGCTCACCTCCCTGATCGGGTTCACGCTGATCTACGCGATCCTCGCCGTGATCGAGGTGAAGCTGCTGCTCAAGTACGTCAGGAAGGGCCCGCCCGAGCTGACCGAGGCGGATCTCAACCCGCCCACCAAGATCGGCGGACCGGGCTCGGGCAAGGGTTCCGACTCCGATTCCGACGACGCCGACCGGCCCATGGCCTTCTCGTACTGAAGGAAGGAGCGACGAGGACATGGAACTTCACGACGTCTGGTTCGTACTGATTGCCGTCCTGTGGATCGGCTACTTCTTCCTGGAGGGCTTCGACTTCGGGATCGGCATCCTGACCAAGCTGCTCGCCCGTGACCGGGTCGAGAAGCGGGTCCTGATCAACACCATCGGTCCCGTCTGGGACGGCAACGAAGTGTGGCTGCTCACGGCGGGCGGCGCGACGTTCGCCGCCTTCCCCGAGTGGTACGCGACGCTCTTCTCCGGGTTCTACCTGCCGCTGCTGATCATCTTGATCTGTCTGATCGTGCGCGGTGTCGCCTTCGAGTACCGCGCCAAGCGGCCCGAGGAGCGCTGGCAGACCAACTGGGAGCACGCGATCTTCTGGACCTCGCTGATCCCGGCGCTGCTGTGGGGTGTGGCCTTCGGCAACATCGTGCGCGGCGTGAAGATCGACGCCCACAAGGAGTACGTGGGCAACTTCTGGGACCTGCTCAACCCGTACGCGATCCTCGGCGGGCTCGTCACCCTGACGCTGTTCACCTTCCACGGCGCGGTGTTCGCCTCGCTCAAGACGGTGGGCGACATCCGGGTGCGGGCGCGGAAGATGGCGCTGGGCCTCGGGCTCGTCACGGCCGTGCTCGCGCTCGGGTTCCTCATCTGGACCCAGGCGGACAAGGGCGACGGCAAGAGCCTGGTCGCGATGATCGTGGCGGTGCTCGCACTGGTCGGCGCGATCGTGGCGATCAAGGCGGGGCGCGAGGGCTGGTCGTTCGCGCTGTCGGGCATCACGATCGCGGCGGCCGTCGCGATGCTCTTCCTGACGCTCTTCCCGAACGTCATGCCGTCGTCGCTCAATGACGAGTGGAGCCTCACGGTCACCAACGCCTCGTCGAGTCCGTACACCCTGAAGATCATGACCTGGTGCGCGGCTGTCGCCACGCCCGTGGTGCTGCTCTACCAGTCGTGGACGTACTGGGTGTTCCGCAAGCGGATCGGCACGCAGCACATCGCCGACGCCGCGCACTGAGTCCGTACTGAGCTCCTGATGTCCCTGATGTTCCTGACCGAGCTCCCGATGTTCCTGCTGGTTTCTCGGAGGGTGTGTTTCACGTGAAACCGATCGACCCGCGCCTGCTTCGGTACGCCCGCGCCACCCGCTTCTTCCTCGTCGCGGTGGTGGTGCTGGGGCTCGTCGGGGCGGGCCTGGTCATCGGTCAGGCGATGCTCATCGCCGAGATCGTGGTGGGTTCCTTCCAGAAGGGGCTCTCCGTCGGGGAGTTGAGGACTCCGGTCGTGCTGCTCGCCCTGGTGGCGGTGGGACGGGGGCTGGTCTCCTGGCTGACCGAGCTCGCCGCGCACCGGGCGAGCGCGGCGGTCAAGTCGGAGCTGCGGGGACGGCTCCTCGAACGGGCGGGGGAGCTCGGTCCCGGATGGCTGACCAGCCAGCGGACCGGCTCGCTCGTCTCGCTGGCGACGCGGGGCGTGGACGCGCTCGACGACTACTTCTCGCGCTATCTGCCGCAGTTGGGGCTCGCGGTGGTGGTACCGGTGGCGGTGCTCGCCCGCATCGTCACCGAGGACTGGGTGTCGGCGGCGATCATCGTCGTGACGCTGCCGCTCATCCCGGTCTTCATGATTCTGATCGGCTGGGCCACGCAGAACCGGATGGACCGTCAGTGGCGGCTCCTCTCCCGTCTGTCGGGCCACTTCCTCGACGTGGTGGCGGGGCTGCCGACGCTGAAGGTGTTCGGCCGCGCGAAGGCGCAGGCCGAGTCGATCCGCAAGATCACCGGCGAGTACCGCCAGGCGACGATGCGGACCCTGCGCATCGCCTTCCTGTCGTCGTTCGCCCTGGAGCTGCTCGCGACGATCTCGGTCGCGCTGGTCGCGGTGACCATCGGCATGCGGCTCGTCCACGGCGAGATGGATCTGTACGACGGTCTCGTCGTCCTCGTCCTCGCGCCCGAGGCCTATCTGCCGCTGCGGCAGGTCGGTGCGCAGTACCACGCGGCGGCCGAGGGACTCTCGGCCGCCGAGGAGATCTTCGAGGTCCTGGAGACCCCGGTGCCGGCCGCGGGGGACGGGGCGGTGCCCTTTGGGCCGATCGCCTTCGAGGACGTGACGGTCCGGTACCCGGGGCGGGAGTCGGACGCCGTGTCCGGGGCGAGCTTCGAAGTGGCGCCCGGGGAGACCGTGGCGCTCGTCGGGCCGAGCGGGGTGGGCAAGTCGACCCTGCTGAACGTGGTGCTGGGGTTCGTGGCGCCGACCTCGGGCCGGGTGCGGGCGGGCGGCGTGGACCTCGCGGACGTCTCCCCCGAGCGGTGGCGCGAGCGGATCGCGTGGGTGCCGCAGCGGCCGCACCTGTTCGCCGGGACCATCGCGGAGAACGTGCGGCTCGCGCGGCCGGACGCGGACGACGTGGCGGTGCGGGGTGCGCTGCGCTCGGCGGGGGCGCTGTCCTTCGTGGACGCCCTGCCCGACGGGGCCGCCACCGTCCTCGGGGAGGACGGGGCCGGGCTCTCGGCCGGGCAGCGGCAACGGCTGGCGCTGGCGCGGGCGTTCCTCGCGGACCGGCCCGTGGTGCTGCTCGACGAGCCGACGGCGGCGTTGGACGGTACGACCGAGGCGGAGGTCGTGGAGGCGGTGCGCCGGCTGGCCGTCGGGCGGACGGTGCTGCTGGTCGTGCACCGGCCGGCCCTTCTGGCTGTCGCCGACCGGGTGGTGCGACTGGACGCCTCCGATGCCCGTGCCCGGCAACGGGAGTTGCGCACACCCGTACCGCCCGGCGGCACGATGGCCCACAACGGTGACGGTCCAGGTGCCGCACCCGGCGAGGCGGTTCAGGTGCCCCGTCCCAGGGGTGGGGTGTTGGCCCGGGTCAGGGCTGCCGCTCGGGCCCGGCGCGGGCAGTTGGCGCTCGCGCTGCTGCTCGGGTCTCTCGCGCTCGCCAGTGCCGTGGGGCTGATGGCCACCTCCGGGTGGCTGATCTCCCGGGCGTCGGAGCAGCCGCCCGTGATGTACCTGATGATCGCCGTGACGGCGACCCGCGCCTTCGGCATCGGCCGTGCCGTCTTCCGCTACGCCGAGCGCCTCGTCTCGCACGACGCCGTGCTGCGGATGCTCGCCGACACCCGCGTCGCCGTCTACCGGCGCCTGGAGCGGTTCGCCCCCGCGGGCCTGCGCGGCACCCGCCGCGGCGACCTCCTGTCCCGGCTGGTCGCCGACGTCGACGCCCTCCAGGACTACTGGCTGCGCTGGCTGCTGCCCGCGTCCGCCGCGGCCGTCGTGAGCGCCGGAGCCGTCGGCTTCACCGCGTGGCTGCTGCCCGAGGCGGGCGCCGTGCTCGCCGTCGGACTGCTCGCCGCGGGCCTCGGCGTGCCGCTGGTGAGCGGGGCCGTGGCCCGGCGCGCGGAGCGCAGGCTGGCCCCCGCGCGCGGGGTGCTCGCCACCCGCGTGGCCGATCTCCTCACCGGGACCGCCGAGCTGACCGTCGCCGGCGCGCTGCGGCGGCGCACGGCCAAGGCGGCCGAGGCCGACGCCGAGCTGACCCGGATCGCCTCCCGGGGCGCCACCGCCACCGCGCTCGGCGACGGGCTCGGCGCCCTCGTCACCGGGCTCACCGTGGCCGCGGCGGCCGTCGTCGGCGTGCAGGCGGTCCAGGACGGGCGGCTCAGCGGGGTCGCTCTCGCCGTTGTCGTCCTCACACCGCTCGCGGCCTTCGAGGCGGTGACGGGTCTGCCGCTCGCCGTGCAGTACCGCCAGCGGGTCAAGAAGAGCGCCGAGCGCGTCTTCGAGGTCCTCGACGCGGCCGAGCCCGTCCCGGAGCCCGCCGAGCCCGCACCGGCGCCGCAGTCGCCCTTCCCGCTGCGTGTGGAGGGGCTGCGGGCCCGCCACGAGGGCCAGTCCGCCGACGCGCTCGCCGGTGTCGGCCTGACGCTGGAGCGGGGGCGGCGGATCGCCGTGGTCGGCCCCTCCGGGTCCGGCAAGACGACGCTCGCGCAGGTGCTGCTGCGGTTCCTGGGCGCGTACGAAGGGACGTACACGCTCGGGGGCACGGACGCGGCCGCGCTGGACGGCGACACCGTGCGCGGCATGGTCGGGCTGTGCGCCCAGGACGCGCACATCTTCGACAGCTCGGTGCGCGAGAACCTGCTGCTCGCCAGGAAGGACGCCACCGACGGGGAGCTGCGGGACGCCCTGGCGCGGGCGCGGCTGGACGACTGGGTCGGTTCGCTGCCCGAGGGGCTCGACACGCTCGTCGGCGAGCACGGCGCCCGGCTCTCCGGAGGCCAGCGACAGCGTCTCGCGCTGGCCCGCGCGCTGCTCGCGGACTTCCCCGTCCTCGTCCTCGACGAGCCCGCCGAGCACCTCGACCTGCCGACCGCGGACGCCCTCACCACGGATCTGCTGGCCGCGACCGAGGGCCGTACGACGCTGCTGATCACGCACCGGCTCGCCGGTCTGGACGCGGTGGACGAGGTGCTCGTCCTGGACGCGGGCCGGGTGGTCCAGCGCGGCACGTACGCGCGGCTCGCGGCGGAGGAGGGGCCGCTGCGGCGCATGCTGGACGTGGAGCGGGCGGCGGACCTGCTGACGGCGGGCTGAACCGTGTCGGGCCGCGTCGGCGGGCGCCGGGTCGCGGGAGGCCGTTCTCCCCGTTCTCCCCGTGGACGCCGGGTGACGCGGGGCCGCCTCGGCCGGCGCCTGGTCGTGGCCGCCCGCGCCGCCGCTTCCACCGAGTCCGCCGTGGTCCGGTTGCTCACGAAGGCGCTGGCCCGCGGGCGGGTCGGTTTGCTCACGAAGCCGCTGGCCCGCGGGCGGGTCGGTCGTGGCCTCGACTTTCCCCTGCAAATAGGACTTACTAGGCTCAAAGGCATGTCAGCACCCTCGGCCTCCGCCGATTCCCCGCTCCCCGACGGCACGCCGGACTCGGTGGAGGCGGCGGCGCGGGCGACCCGCAGCCTCCAAGGTCTCTCGCCCGAGCTGACGTCACGGGTGCCCCAACTGCTCGAAGCCATGAGGTCGGTCGGCACCGGACTCGAACTGCACACCACCCTGGACCGCATCTGCGAGACCGCGGCCGAGCTGGCGGACGCCCACTACGCCGCGATCGGCGTCGTCGCCGAGGACGGCGAGGGGCTCTCCAACTTCGTCTACCACGGCATCGACAAGGAGTCCGCCGAGCGGATCGGACGCCTGCCCGACGGCCACAAGGGGCTCCTCGGCGCCCTCATCCACCAGCCGAGGACGCTGCGCCTCGCCGACCTCTCCGCCGACCCGCGCTCGTGCGGCTTCCCGCCCCACCACCCGCCGATGCGGACCTTCCTCGGCGTACCGATCCGCGTCCAGGGCGAGATCTTCGGCAACCTCTATCTGACCGAGAAGCGGGGCGGGGGCGAGTTCAACGACTACGACGTGCACATGGTGCGCGTCCTCGCCACGGAGGCGGGCATCGCCATCGGGAACGCCCGCCTGTACGAGGCCGCCAAGCAGCGCGAGCGCTGGATCGACGGCTCCGTGGCGGTCACCACCGCCCTGCTGTCCGGCAGCGACGCCGAGGACGCGCTCGCGGTCGTCGCCGAGCAGGCCAGGCACCTCGCGGACTCGGCCGCCGGCATCGTGCTGCTGCCCGACAAGGAGGGCGGCATGGAGATCGTGGCCGTCTCCTCGGACGAGCCCAGCGGCGCGCTCGGCGTGATCGTGCCTCCGGAGAGCCGCATCGTCGCCGACCTCCTCGACGGGGAGTCCGTCTTCATCGACGACGCGGCCACCGACCCGCGCATCATGACCGACCTCGCGCGCGGCTACGGCCCCGTCATGATGCTGCCGTTGCAGAGCGACGGCCGGGTCCTGGGGACGCTGGTGACGCCACGCGCGCGCGGCGCACGGCCGTTCAGCGAGGCCGAGCGGACGCTCGCCACGCAGTTCGCCTCGCAGGCCGCGCTCGCGCTGATGATGGCCGAGGCGCAGCGGGACCGGGAGCGGCTCGCGGTGTACGAGGACCGCGACCGGATCGCCAGGGACCTGCACGACCTCGTCATCCAGCGGCTCTTCGCCACCGGGATGATGCTGGAGAGCGCCCAGCGCCGGTCGGTGGTGCCCGAGGTGCAGGTCGGCGTCGGCAGGGCCGTCGACGAGCTGGACGTGACGATCCAGGAGATCCGTACGGCGATCTTCGCGCTGCAACAGGGCCCCGCCGAGGCGCCCTCGGGGCTGCGCACCCGCGTCCTGCGCGAGATCAACATGGCCGCCGTCCCTCTTGGCTTCAAGCCCACGCACCACTTCGTCGGCCCCGTCGACACGGTCGTCGGCGAACTGACCGGAAAGAACCTCATCGCGGCCCTCCGGGAGGCCCTGTCCAACGCGTTCCGGCACGCGCAGGCCGCCCGCATCGACGTCGTCGTCGACTCGACCGTGGTCCTCCCCGACGGGCAGCAGGGCGTGCGCCTGACCGTCGCCGACGACGGCGTGGGCATCGCGGAGGGCGGTCGGCGCAGCGGCCTGAAGAACCTCAAGCGGCGGGCCGAGTCGCTCGGCGGCGACAGCTGGTACGGGCCCGGGATCGGCGAGGAGGGCGGCGGCACGACGGTGGTGTGGGAGGCGCCTTACTGAGGCCTTCGGCGGGCGCTGCGCCGGGCTGACCCCAGGGGACGCCGTTCGGCGGTACGCCCATGGTCCGTACGGGGCACCGTGCCCCCCGAGTGCACGAGTCGCGCAGGAACCCCACCGCCGTCGCGGGCAACGATCCGTGACATGTGCCTGAGCCTCCGCCGTCCGCACCCGCTCGTCAGTGTGTCGGTGCTCCTGTGCGCGCTGCTCGGCCCCACGCCGCCGGCCACCGCCTCCGAGGGGCCGAGCGCGAGCGCCGACGTGGCACGGCTCTACGAAGAGGCCTCCGCCGCGACCGCACGCTACGAAGAGGGCCGTCGGGCGGCCGGCATCCAGAAGAAGAAGGTCCGGAAACTGGACCGACTCCTCGCCAGGGAGCGGCACGAGGTGGCGGTGCTCCACGGCGACCTGGGCCGGATGGCCCGCGCCCAGTACCGCACCGGCGGCGGCCTCCCCTACACCGCGCAGCTCCTCCTCGCCGAGAGCCCCGACGCCCTGATGCGCGGCAAGCAGGTGCTGTGGCAGGCGGACCTCGCCGTCAACAGCGCCGTCGCCAAGACCCAGCGGGCCGCGGCCCGGCTCGCCACGGCCCAGGGCAGGGCCGCACGGGCCAAGCGCTCCCTGGACCGGCGCAACGTACGCCTGGAGGAGCTGAAGCGCGGCATCGAGCGGAAGCTGGAGTCGGCGCGCTGGTCCCTGCAGGGCGAGGCCGACGCGTCGGTCGCCGCGGGCAAGTGCCGGGGCGCCGTCCGCCTGGACCAGCCGAGGACGGCCGCCACGCGCGCGTGGGTCACGCCGGTGGAGACCTACGAACTGTCGGCGGGCTTCGACAGCGCCGGTGCGCGCTGGGCCCACCGGCACACCGGGCAGGACTTCGCGGTCGGCATCGGGACACCCGTGCGGTCGGTCGGGGCGGGCCGGGTGGAGAGCGTGTCGTGCGGCGGGGGCTTCGGCATCGAGGTCGTGGTGCGGCACAAGGGCGGGTACTTCACGCAGTACGCGCACCTCGCGGCCGTCACCGTCGACCAGGGCGACCGGGTGCGCACCGGCCAGTGGGTCGGGCAGGCGGGCACGACCGGCAACTCGACCGGTCCGCACCTGCACTTCGAGACCCGGCTGACGCCGTATCTGGGCTCGGGCGTGGACCCCAGGAAGTGGCTGGCCGAGCGGGGCGTCAGGCTGTGAGGGCCCTGCGCTCGCCCTAGCGGCCCTGCGCGCGTTCCGCCAGGATCCGTTCGATCACGACCGCGACGCCGTCCTCGTTGTTGGCGACGGTACGGCCGGAGGCCGCGGCGACGACGTCCGGGTGGGCGTTGCCCATCGCGTACGACGTACCCGCCCAGGTCAGCATCTCGATGTCGTTCGGCATGTCCCCGAAGGCGACGACTTCCTCCGGAGTGATGCCGCGCTCGGCGCAGCACAGCTCCAGGGTGCTCGCCTTGGAGATGCCGGGGCCGCTGATCTCCAGGAGGGCGCTGGGGCTCGACCGCGTGACGGTGGCCCGGTCGCCGATGGCCGCGCGGGCCAGCACCAGGAACTCGTCGGGCGCGAGGCCGGGGTGGAAGGCGAGCACCTTCAGGACCGGCTGCTCGGCCACGGCGGGGTCCGAGGGGACCTCGGCGAGGAGCTTCTCGGCGGGCGCGACGCTCTCGCCGGGCTCCATGTGCAGCGGCGGATACGTCTCTTCGTGGTGCAGTCCCCCGGTCCGCTCGATCGCGAAGGACGTGCCCGGAGCCGCGGCGCGCAGCCGGTGGACGACGTCGAGGGCGCACTCCCGCGTCAGCTCGCGGACCTTGACGAAGCGGTGGGTGCCGGGACCGCCGTGCAGGTCGACCACCGCCGCGCCGTTGCCGCAGATGGCGAGGCCGTGACCGTGGACGTGGGCGCTGACGACGTCCATCCAGCGGGCCGGCCGGCCCGTCACGAAGAAGACCTCGATGCCGGCCTCCTCGGCGGCGGCGAGCGCGGCGACCGTGCGGTCGGAGACCGACTTGTCGTCGCGCAGCAGCGTGCCGTCCAGGTCCGTCGCTATCAGCCGGGGCCGCGGGCGCGAGCCGGACGGGGCGGGGGGAGCCGGGTCGGTGGCGGCCGGGGGTCGGGGCCCTGGGGTAGCTGAGGTCACGCCGTCGATTGTCCCGCATATGCCTGCACGACCGTGCGCTGGGGCGCACATCTGAGTGCCTTTGAGCCTCATCCGTGCCAGTGCTCGGCCGCTGTTCGGCCATGTCCGCGCCCGCCCCCACGACCGGCGGGACCCCTGGTGCCCGCCGTAAGCTCTGAGGCATGAGCCTGCGCCTGAGCACCGTGATTCTTCCCGTCCGTCGCTGGCACGAGGGCGGCCGTGAGCAGTGGTCGCGCGCCGAGGAGCTGGGCTTCCACACCGCGTACACGTACGACCACCTGTCCTGGCGCACCTTCCGCGACGGGCCGTGGTTCGGCGCGGTGCCCACGCTGACCGCCGCGGCGGCGGCCACCTCGCGGCTGCGGCTGGGCACGCTCGTGACCTCGCCCAACTTCCGGCACCCCGTGACCCTCGCCAAGGAACTCATCTCGCTCGACGACATCTCCGGCGGGCGGATCACGCTCGGCATCGGCGCCGGTGGCAACGGCTTCGACGCCACGACGCTGCTCCGGGCCGACGAGGAGCCCTGGACGCCGCGCGAGCGCGCCGACCGGTTCGGCGAGTTCGTGCCGCTGCTCGACCGGCTGCTGACCGAGGACTCGGTGACGTACGAGGGGACGTTCTACTCCGCGACCGAGGCGCGCGACATCCCCGGCTGCGTGCAGCGGCCGAGGCTGCCCTTCGCCGTCGCGGCGACCGGCCCGCGCGGGCTGAAGCTGGCGGCGCGGTACGGGCAGGCGTGGGTGACCACCGGCGACCCGAGGCTCTTCGAGAACGGCACGCCCGAGCAGTCGCGCGAGGCCATCCGCGGGCAGGTCGAGAAGCTCGGCAAGGCGTGCGCGGACATCGGCCGTGACCCCTCGGAGTTGGACAAGATCCTGTTGACCGGATTCACCCCGGACCGCAACGGTCCGCTGGAGTCCGTCGACGCCTTCGTCGACTTCGCGGGCCGGCACGCGGAGCTCGGTTTCACCGAGATCGTCGTGCACGCCCCGATCCCGGACTCCGATTTCGCCACCGATCAGGGCGTCTTCGAGCGGATCGCGACGGAGGCGCTCGGGCAGCTGGGCTGAGGCCCGGGACGCCCGCGCCTCAGCGCACCCGGCCGCTGAGCCAGGGCGTGAGCGTGACCATCGGGATGTACTCCTTGTACGTCTCGTCGCCGGGCAGCGGCACGACCAGCCGGTAGCCGGGCGGGAAGCGCCTGCCCTTGACGTACGCGAGGCCGCCGAGGACCGACCGCACGAAGGCGGGCACGGAGTCGCGCGGGATGTCGTGGCACTCGACGCCCTCGACGGTGATCAGCGCGTCGGCGTCGGCGTCTTTGTCGTCGGGGTAGAGCCGCACCGAGATCCGGGGCGAGCCGCCGAACTCGACGTACGCCTCGTGCGGCAGCGAGCCGTCGGGGTCCGTCGTCACGCCGAGACCCGCGGTGGTGCGGCGTGAGGTCCGGTCGGCGCCGATGTCGTGGGAGACGGTGATTTCCCGGTCGTACTCACGGGCGAGCTCGCGCAGGGCGGTGAGGGCGGCCTCGGTGCTGTGCAGATGCTCCATGCGGCCGATCATGCCTGGTCAGCGCAGGTGGGGAAAGCCGGGCCAGGTCGCTTGACGCGGTCAGGAGAACCGCAGGTAGGCGGGCGGGACGGCGTCCGTGAGCCAGACGCCGTTGCCGCTGACGCGAAAGACGTGGCCGTCGCGGTGCAGGGCGCCCGCGTCGACGGGCAGGACGACGGGCCGCCCGCGCCGGGCGCCGACGCGCGTCGCGGTCTCGCGGTCGGGCGAGAGGTGCACGGCGTGCCGGTTCATGGGCCGCAGCCCCTCGGCGCGGATCGCGGCCAGCCGGTCGGCGACGGTGCCGTGGTAGAGGTACGCGGGCGGGGTCGCCGGGGGCAGGCCGAGGTCGACGTCGACGGAGTGCCCCTGCTGGGCCCGGATGCGCCCGCCCTCGACGGCGAAGCGCCGCTTGTCGTTGGTGGCGACCACGTGGTCGAGCTCGGACCGGGTGAGGGGGAAGCGGTGCGCGGCGGCCGCGGCGAGGAGGGCGTCGATTTCCACCCAGCCGTTCTCGTCGAGGGTGAGGCCGATCCGCTCGGGCTGATGGCGCAGGTGTTTCGAGAGGTACTTCGACACCTTCACGGTGCGTTGTTCATGAGGGTCTTTCATGACGCCAGCGTCCCGGTGTTCCGTTTTCCGCGCACTCGATTTTCGTCCACCGAGTTTTCATCCATGAATTTCGGTCCACAGGTTTGATCCACAGCCAAGTCCAGTTATCCACAGGCTAATTGGCGATTCTGTGGACAACTCTCAGGCGGTTGGCGGTATTTGGTCAACTGTTTCGCTATTGCGGTGAGTTGTCGTAAGTGAGTCCAATGTCCGTGTCTGTACTTCCCGTTCCGTGGCCGCCGCGATGAACGCCGCCGCGTTGCCCTCACCAACAAGGGCCTGCACAGCCCGCATTGTGGACGCCGGAAGCACCACGCTCTGCGGCTCTTCCGCACGCTGCCGGGGCTCTTCGGGGGCCAGGTGCTGCCGGAGGTGCTGGGTGGCGAACATACGCATGGCGCGCGCCAGTTCGGCGTCCACCGACTGCTGGGCGAGTGGCCTGAGTCTGCGGACGAGAGACGCCGCCTCGGCCGCGTCCGCCTCCGTCGGCGGATGATTTCCGAGATAGCGGGCGAAGACGTGCTCCGTCGTGAACTCCAGGAAACGGGAAGCGATGTGCTCCACCTGTCCCCTCAACTCCCGCAAATGGCCCGAGATGGCCGACAGCGGAACTCCGGCCGCGTGCAACTCCACCGCCACGGAGAGCTCTTGGGGGCTCGGCACCAGGAACTCGTCCTCGCGCCCCGCCATCGGTTCGAGCACGCCGAGCGCCACCGCGTCGGCCACCGCCGCGTCGTCCGAGGTGCCGCCGAACGCCGCGTCCAGCTCGGCGCGCGTGATGCGGTCGGCCTTCTCGTCCGTCCACGGACCGTCCACCTCCGCGGCCAGGCCGAGCACCCCGCCGAGGCCACGGCCGGCGTCCCAGGCCTCCAGGAGCTCCTTGATGGAGGCCAGGGTGTACCCGCGGTCGAGGAGGTCGGCGATCTGCCGGAGCCGCGCCAGATGCGCCTCCCCGTACACATTGGACCGGCCGCGCCGCTCCGGGCGGGGGAGCAGGCCGCGGTCCTGATAGGCGCGGATCGTGCGGACCGTCGCGCCGCTGTGGTGCGCCAGGTCCTCGATGCGGTACTCCACGCTGCCCGTCCTCCGTGTTGCCTCGTGCTGCTGCCGTACTGCGTGGTGGCCGTCGGGACCGTTCCCCGTCAGGCGATGGCCGCCCGGCCCACCGCGCCCGCCGCCGCCCGCGCCGCGGGCGACTGCGCCAGATACGCGACGGCCCTGCGCAGCGAGCCCTCCTGCGAGGGATGGTACGACCGCCGCAGATAGCGGGGCAGCGCCGATCCGATCTCGCGCCAGGTGGGGAGCAGGCCCTTCGCGACCGCCTTGTTGTGCTCGGTCAGTGAGTACCGCAAGCGGCCCGCCAGTTGGGGGTCGTGGCGGATCAGATACGCCGATCCCCAGATCCACAGGTACAGCATCACGGGGGCCGTGACCGTCATCCCGGCGACCCTGCGGGCGTACCGGGGCAGGCCCTCGCCGCCGCAGTGCCGGTACATGTCGAAGGCCACCGCGCGGTGCTCGACCTCCTCCGCGCCGTGCCAGCGCAGCAGGTCGAGCATGACCTCGTCGGCCCGCGCGCGGTCGAGGCCCTCGGCCTCCAGCACCCAGTTCCCCAGGACCGCCGTGAACTGCTCGATCGCGGCGACGACCGACAGACGGAAGCGCAGCCACTCCTGCGTCGGTATCGGAGCGCCCAACGGCGGCCGCTCGCCCAGGAGTTTCTCGAAGAGGAAGTCGACGTACCTGGTGAACGCGGTGGTGTCCAGGTGCTGCGCCGCCAGGTGGTCGAGCACGTGCGCGTGCTGCACGCTGTGCGTGGCCTCCTGTCCCATGAACCCCTTCACGTCCTGTCGCAGCACCGGGTCCGTGATCAGCGGCAGGCCCTCCTTGAAGACCTTCACGAACCACCGCTCCCCCGCCGGGAGAAGCAGATGCAGGACGTTGATGACGTGGGTGGCGGTCGGCTCGTCCGGTATCCAGTGCAGCGGGGTCGCGTCCCAGTCGAACGAGACCCGGCGCGGGACGATCGCGTAGTGCTCTTCGGCGGCTGTGCCCTCTGCGGGCGTGTGCTGTGTCGGCGGGGGCTCCTCGGGGTGCGGTCCGGCGCTCTCGTCCGTGCTCACAACGGCGGCTCCAATCGGGCTATCGCGCGCAGGGCCTTGGGAGTGAAGCGGGACATGAGGTGGGCGCCGCGGGCCTCGGGGGTGACCGGGACGACCGCCTGGTTCCTGACGACGGCGCGCAGGACGGCGTCGGCGACCTTCTCCGGCGGGTAGTTGCGCAGGCCGTACAGCCGGGACGTCCGCTTCTGGCGGCGCTTCTCCTCGTCGGCGTCGACCCCGACGAAGCGGGACGTCGCCGTGATGTTCGTGTTCACGAAGCCGGGGCAGATCGCGGAGACCCCGATGCCCTGGTCCGCGAGCTCCGCGCGCAGGCACTCGCTGAGCATCAGGACGGCGGCCTTCGAGGTGCTGTAGGCGGGCAGGGCCTTGGAGGGCTGGTACGCCGCCGCCGACGCGGTGTTGACGATGTGGCCGCCCTGGCCGCGCTCGGCCATCTGCCGGGCGAAGAGGCGGCAGCCGTGGATGACGCCCCACAGATTGACGTCCAGGACCTTCTTCCAGTCCTCGGCGCTGGTCTCCAGGAAGGAGCCGGAGAGGCCTATGCCCGCGTTGTTCACCAGGACGTCCACGACGCCGTACTCCCTGGCGACCTTCTCGGCGAGCTTCTCCATGGCCTGCTCGTCACTCACGTCGACCGTCTCGCCCCACGCCTCGGGGGCGCCGATCAGGCGGGACATCTCCGCGGTGCGGGCCGCGCTCTCCGCGTCCCGGTCGACGGCCACCACACGGGCGCCCGCCTCGGCGAACGCGAAGGCGGTGGCCCGCCCGATGCCGCTGCCCGCGCCGGTGACGAGGACGAGCTGGCCGCCGAAGCGGTCCGCGTGCTTGCCCGTGGCCAGGGTGTCCTTGGCGGGTATGCCGTCCTCGTTGGCCGTCACGAACTCGCCGATCCACGCGGCCAGCTGGTCGGGGCGGGTGCGGGGCACCCAGTGCTTGGCCGGCAGGGTGCGGCGCACCAACTGCGGCGCCCACAGCTCCAGCTCGTCGTAGAGCCGCTCGGACAGGAAGATGTCGCCGGAGGGCGTGATGAGCTGCACGGGCGCGTGGGCGTACGCGTCGGCGCGGGGCCTGCGCAGCCGCGCGCGGACGTTGTCCCGGTAGAGCCAGGCGCCGTGCGCGGCGTCCTGCGGCAGCGACGGCGTCGGATAGTCGCCCGCCGGGACCTTCTCGACGCGCTCCAGGATCTTCGGCCACCGCTTGCCGAGCGGGCCGCGCCAGGCGAGCTCGGGGAGCGCGGGGGTGTGCAGCATGTACACGTACCAGGACTTGGCGCCCTGGCCGAGCAGCTGGCCGACCCTGCGGGGCGTCGGCCGGGACATGCGCTTCTTGATCCAGTGCCCGAAGTGGTCGAGCGAGGGGCCCGACATGGACGTGAAGGACGCGATGCGGCCCTCCGTCCGCTTGACCGTGACGAACTCCCAGGACTGCACCGAGCCCCAGTCGTGCCCGACCAGGTGCACCGGCCGGTCCGGGCTCACCGCGTCGGCGACGGCCAGGAAGTCGTCGGTCAGCTTCTCCAGGGTGAAGCCGCCGCGCAGCGGGCGCGGGGCGGTGGACCTGCCGTGCCCCCGCACGTCGTACAGCACGACGTGGAAGCGGTCCGCGAGGCGCTCGGCGACCTCGGTCCACACCTCCTTGGAGTCCGGGTAGCCGTGCACCAGCAGGACCGTGGGCCGGTCCGGGTCGCCCAGCTCGGCGACGCACAGCTCCACCCCGCCCGTGCGCACCCAGCGCTCGCGCGCGTCCTTCATCTTCTCGGCGACTGCACCGGTCGTCATGCGGCGGCCCTCTCCTCAGCCCAGCGCCGCACATGCGGCAGATCGTCGTCCAGCCAGAACGCGCTCTGTTCGGGGTCCTTGGAGTCGGTGACGACCAGGATCTCCTCGAACTTCGCGCCCGTACCCCGGAATCCGAGGTGCGGCTCGACCGCCCAGAGCCCCGGCCGGGGCGGGTGGTCGGAGAACTTGTAGGGGGACCACAGCGGGGACCAGCCGTCCCGGTGGCCGTGGATCGCGTCGCTCGCCAGGCCCTTCAGCGACTGGGTGCCGAACCCGAAGAGGTGCGGCGTCAGTCGGCGCTCCTTGACCCGGTCGACCTTGTGCGCGATGACGCCGAACGGATAGGCGCGGTGGCGGTTGGCATAGCCCTGGCGGACCATGAGCCGGTCCACGTCCTCGTATATCTCGCGCAGCGGGCGGCGCTCGCGGACCTCGCGCAGGATCAGCTCGCGGTGCGCCTCCAGGTCAGCGAGGAGCTTGTCGTGCACGGGGTTGAGGCCGAGGCAGCCGGAGTACCCGATGTCGGCCGTGAAGCCCTTGTACACCGGCGCCATGTCGAGGATGAACGGCATCCCCGGCTCCAGCCTGCGGTTGGTCGGGAAGAACTGCAGGGGTATCCGGAAGTTCACGAACGCCGTGCGGTCCCCGAACCAGGCGAAGGGCAGGTGGAACCAGTCCCGCACGCCCCGCTCGCGCAGCCACTCGCGCTGCATCCGCGCGGCCTCGCGCTCCGTCACACCCGGCTTGAGCTGAGCCGCGACCGCCTCCGCGCATGCGTACGCGAGGGTCTGCACTTCTCTGAACCCCCGCAGCTCCGCGGAGAGTTCGCCTGCACCTGCTGCGGTCATGCCACCGTCCGTCCCGAGTCCGGTCCTCGCCGTGTCCGGCTCATCGCCGTACGCGTCCGTAACTTGACACTGATGAATGTGACAATGCTCGGCGGCTGCGTCAAGGGTTCTGCGCAACACCGCGGGACAGGTCAGGAAGAACCCCCAGGGGTCGACTTCGGAACGACCCCTACGGGCCCGTAATACTCCAGAGTGAGGGCAGGGCAAGCCCGTGGTCTGACGACCGGTGTGGCCTGCGCCACTACCGTCGAATCGTGACTGTGATCGCGACCGAAAGCCTGAGCAAGCGGTTCCCGAGGGTGACCGCGCTTGACCGGCTCTCCATGGATATCGGGCCCGGTGTGACCGGACTCGTCGGGGCCAATGGAGCCGGCAAGTCCACACTGATCAAGATCCTGCTGGGTCTGTCCCCCGCCACGGAGGGCCGCGCCGCCGTGCTCGGCCTCGACGTCGCCACCAGCGGCGGCCAGATCCGCGAGCGCGTCGGGTACATGCCCGAGCACGACTGTCTGCCGCCCGACGTCTCGGCCACCGAGTTCGTCGTCCACATGGCGCGCATGTCCGGCCTGCCGCCCACCGCGGCCCGCGAGCGCACCGCGGACACCCTGCGCCACGTCGGGCTCTACGAGGAGCGGTACCGCCCCATCGGCGGCTACTCGACCGGCATGAAGCAGCGGGTCAAGCTCGCGCAGGCCCTCGTCCACGACCCCCAGCTGGTCTTCCTGGACGAGCCGACGAACGGCCTCGACCCGGTCGGGCGCGACGAGATGCTCGGCCTGATCCGCCGCGTCCACACCGACTTCGGCATCTCGGTCCTGGTCACCTCGCACCTCCTGGGCGAGCTGGAGCGCACCTGCGACCACGTCGTCGTCATCGACGGCGGCAAGCTCCTGCGGTCCAGCTCCACCACCGACTTCACCCAGACCACCACGACGCTGGCCGTCGAGGTCACCGACACCGACGAACACCCCGACGGCACCCGCGCGCTGCGGGACGCCCTGCGGCTCCGCGGCATCGGCACCGAGACCGGCGGCGAACTGCCCGGCGCCGGACACACCATCCTGCTCACCGCCGACGGCGAGGAGACGTACGACCTCGTGCGCGACCTCGTCGCCGACCTCGGCCTCGGCCTGGTCCGGATGGAACAGCGCAGGCACCACATCGCCGAGGTCTTCAAGGACCAGGACGCGGCACGCCAGGAGCCCGTCCCCGCCGCACAGAAGGGAGGCGGGACGCGATGAGCACCGAATCCACCCGGATCCACAACATCGGGTACCGCGACTACGACGGCCCCCGCCTCGGCCGTGCCTACGCCCGCCGCTCGCTCTTCTCCCAGAGCCTGCGCGGCGCCTACGGCCTCGGACGCTCGGCCAAGTCCAAGGTCCTGCCCATGATCCTCTTCGCGGTGATGTGCGTGCCCGCGGCGATCATGGTGGCGGTCGCCGTGGCCACCAAGGCCAACGACCTCCCTCTCGACTACACGCGCTACGCCATCGTGCTGCAGGCCGTCATCAGCCTCTTCCTGGCCTCCCAGGCACCGCAGACCGTCTCGCGCGACCTGCGCTTCAAGACCGTGCCGCTCTACTTCTCGCGCCCCATCGAGCGCGGTGACTACGTCCTGGCCAAGTTCGCCGCCCTGACCTCGGCCCTCTTCGTGCTGACCGCCGCGCCGCTCCTCGTCCTCTACGTGGGGGCGCTGCTCGCCAAGCTCGACTTCGCCGACCAGACCAAGGGACTGGGACAGGGCCTGGTCTCCGTGGCGCTCCTCTCGCTCCTCTTCTCCGGCATCGCGCTCGTCATCTCGGCGATCACACCCCGGCGCGGCTTCGGCATCGCCGCCGTCATCGCCGTCCTGACCATCACCTACGGAGCGGTGTCCACGGTCCAGGCGATCGCCTACGAACAGGGCAGCACCGGCGCCATCGCCTGGCTCGGACTCTTCTCGCCGATCACGCTCATCGACGGCGTGCAGACCGCCTTCCTCGGCGCGACCTCCGCCTTCCCCGGAGGGGAAGGCCCCTCGGCCGGCGTCGGCGTCGTCTACGTACTCGTCGTCCTCGGCCTCATCGCCGGCTGCTACGGAGCCATGATGCGCCGCTACCGGAAGGTCGGGCTGTGACCACCATCAACATCGACCACACCTCCCGCTGGTTCGGGAACGTGGTGGCCGTCAACGACATCACCATGAACATCGCCCCGGGAGTCACCGGACTCCTCGGTCCGAACGGCGCGGGCAAGTCCACGCTCATCAACATGATGGGCGGCTTCCTCGCCCCCTCCACGGGCAGCGTCACGCTCGACGGCAGGCCGATCTGGCGCAACGAGAAGATCTACAAGGACATCGGCATCGTCCCCGAGCGCGAGGCGATGTACGACTTCCTCACCGGCCGCGAATTCGTCGTCGCCAACGCCGAGTTGCACGGCCTGGACAAACGCGCCGCCCAGCAGGCGCTCGCCACGGTCGAGATGGAGTACGCGCAGGACCGCAAGATCTCCACGTACTCCAAGGGCATGCGCCAGCGCGTGAAGATGGCCTCCGCCCTGGTCCACGACCCCTCGGTGCTGCTGCTCGACGAGCCGTTCAACGGCATGGACCCGCGCCAGCGCATGCAGCTGATGGACCTCCTGCGGAGCATGGGCGACCAGGGCCGCACGGTCCTGTTCTCCTCGCACATCCTCGAAGAGGTCGAGCAACTGGCCTCGCACATCGAGGTGATCGTCGCCGGACGGCACGCGGCCAGCGGCGACTTCCGCAAGATCCGCCGGCTGATGACCGACCGGCCCCACCGCTATCTGATCCGCTCCAGCGACGACCGCGCCCTGGCCGCCGCGCTCATCGCCGACCCGTCCACCGCCGGCATCGAGGTCGACCTCAAGGAGGGCGCGCTGCGCATCCAGGCCGTCGACTTCGGCCGGTTCACCGCGCTGCTGCCCAGGGTCGCCCGTGACCACGGCATCCGGCTGCTGACGGTCTCGCCCTCGGACGAGTCCCTCGAGTCGGTCTTCTCCTACCTCGTCGCGGCCTGAAGGGAGCCACCGTGTACGACCCCACTGTCGCCCGGCTCACCTACCGGGCCCTGCTCGGCCGCCGCCGGGCACTGATCCTCTTCGCCCTGCCCGTCCTGCTGATCGTCATCGCCGCGGCGGTCCGCGCGTTCAGCGGCGCCGACGACCAGGTCGCCGTCGACGTCCTGGGCGGCTTCGCCCTCGCCACCATGGTGCCGATCATCGGCGTCATCGCGGGCACCGGCGCCATCGGCCCGGAGATCGACGACGGCTCCGTCGTCTACCTCCTGTCCAAGCCGGTCAAGCGGCCCACGATCATCATCACCAAGCTGACCGTCGCCATCGCCGTGACCATGGCGTTCTCCGCGATCCCCACCTTCATCGCGGGGATGATCCTGAACGGCAACGGCCAGCAGATCGCCATCGCCTACACCATCGCGGCACTGGTCGCCTCCATCACCTACGCCGCGATCTTCCTGCTCCTGGGCACGGTCACCCGGCACGCCGTGGTCTTCGGCCTCGTCTACGCCCTGGTCTGGGAGGCCCTCTTCGGCTCCCTGGTCGCCGGGGCGCGCACGCTCAGCGTGCAGCAGTGGTCCCTCGCCGTGGCCCAGAAGGTCGGCGACGGCGACCTGATCACCTCGGACGTGGGCCTGCCGTTCGCGACGGTCCTGCTGGTCGCCGTCACGGTGCTCGCCACCTGGTACGCGGGACAGAAGCTGCGGTCGCTGACGCTGGCCGGGGAGGAGTAGCCGATGACCCCGCGTCCGTCTTGACGGTGTCTTGACCCTCCCATCAGCACACTGGTGGGAGGGTGCGCCAGTGGGCGCGCTGATTCCGAGGAGGTGCCGCGATGGCATCAAAGGAGGACTGGGACGACGTCGTCCTGGACGAGGACTTCGTACGGTCCGCGCAGACGGAGGAGCCGTCCGCGCGGGCGCGCATGCTGACCGAGCGGTGGCGGCGGAGCGGAGCGCCGGAGCCGCAGCCCTGGCGCTCGGACGATCCGCCGGCGGGATGGTTCTTCAGCCGCTCGCGTCGTCGCAGGTGGCGGCGTAAGTAGGGCCGCGGAACGCACCGGCGCCCCGCGCCGCGGATTAATTCGGTGGCGGTGAACTGCCGCGCCGGGCAGAGTGGTTGATGTCAGCGCGACGGCCGAATCAGCGGCCGCGCCCACCTACCGGGAGAGGAGCCGGCGTGTCCATCAGTAGTCCGTCGAGCTCCCGGCGGGGCAGCCCGCGGCAGGCTCCGGAGTAGTTACTCACTCCGTCGAGCCCCGCCGCGGGGGAGTTGCCCGGGGCGGCCGCTTCGAGCGCGCAGAACCCACATCTGCGCGGGCCGCCCACCCGGAGGATTGGCCGAGTGGTAAGGCAGCGGCTTGCTAAGCCGTCGTCAGGGTTGACGCCCTGCGCGCGTTCGATCCGCGCATCCTCCGCGAGACGTTGCACGGGGCCGGAGCGGTTTCCCGGCGCCCGGCACCTGGTGCACCGTCGATCACCGGCTTCGCCGAGTCCGTCCTCGGCCGCCGGACGGGCTCCGTCAGCCCGCGCCCAGCAACCGCTCCAGCACCACCGCGATGCCGTCGTCCTCGTTGGACGTCGTCACCTCGTTCGCCACCGCCTTCAGTTCCTCGTGGGCGTTGGCCATGGCGACGCCGTGGGCCGACCAGCCGAACATCGGGATGTCGTTGGGCATGTCGCCGAACGCGATCGTGTCCGCGGCCTTCGCACCGAGGCGGCGGGCCGCCAGGGAGAGGCCCGTGGCCTTGGAGAGGCCCAGCGGCAGCAGCTCGACGATGCCCTCGCCGGCCATGGTCACGCCGACCAGATCGCCGGCCACCCGCCGCGCCACGTCCGCCAGGGCGTCGTCGCCGAGGCCGGGGTGCTGGACGTAGACCTTGTTCAGCGGGGCCGCCCACAGGTCGGAGATGTCGGTGAACGGGATGACCGGGAGGGGGCCCTCCTGGACCGCGTACCCGGGGCCGACCAGGACCTCGCCGTCGATGCCGTCACGGCTCGCGGCCAGCGCCAGCGGGCCGATCTCGGCCTCTATCTTCGCGAGCGCCAGGCCCGCCAGCTGACGGTCGAGCGTCACCGACGTCAGCAGCCGGTGCTCCCCCGCGTGGTAGACCTGCGCGCCCTGCCCGCACACCGCGATGCCCTCGTAGCCGAGGTCGTCGAGGATGTGGCGGGTCCAGGGCACCGCACGGCCGGTGACGATGATGTGCGCCGCGCCCGCCGCGGTGGCCGCGGTGAGCGCTTCGCGCGTGCGTTCCGAAACCGTGTCGTCGGGGCGCAGCAGCGTCCCGTCGAGGTCGGTCGCGACCAGCTTGTACGGGAAGGAGGGCGTGACCGGAGCAGGGTGGCTCACTTGGCGATGGGCTCCAAAATCTCTCGTCCCCCGAGGTACGGACGCAGCACCTCGGGCACCACCACGGAGCCGTCGGCCTGCTGGTGATTCTCCAGGATGGCCACGATCGTGCGCGGGACGGCGCACAGCGTGCCGTTCAGCGTCGCGAGCGGCTGCACCTTCTTGCCCTCGCGCATGCGCACGGAGAGGCGGCGGGCCTGGAAACCGTCGCAGTTCGAGGCCGAGGTGAGCTCGCGGTACTTGCCCTGGGTGGGGATCCACGCCTCGCAGTCGTACTTGCGCGAGGCCGAGGAGCCGAGGTCACCGGTGGCGACGTCGATCACCTGGAAGGGCAGTCCGAGGCCGGTCAGCCACTGCTTCTCCCACTCCAGGAGGCGCTTGTGCTCGTTCTCCGCGTCGACCGGGTCGACGTACGAGAACATCTCGACCTTGTCGAACTGGTGGACGCGGAAGATGCCGCGGGTGTCCTTGCCGTACGTGCCCGCCTCGCGGCGGTAGCAGGGCGAGAAGCCGGCGTACCGCAGGGGCAGCTTGTCGGCGTCGATGATCTCGTCCATGTGGTACGCGGCGAGGGGGACCTCGGAGGTGCCGACGAGGTAGTAGTCGTCCTTCTCCAGGTGGTACACGTTCTCCGCGGCCTGGCCGAGGAAGCCCGTGCCCTCCATGGCGCGCGGGCGGACCAGCGACGGCGTGAGCATCGGGATGAACCCGGCCTCCGTCGCCTGCGCGATCGCCGCGTTCACCAGGGCCAGCTCCAGGAGGGCGCCGACGCCGGTGAGGTAGTAGAAGCGCGAGCCGGAGACCTTCGCGCCGCGCTCGACGTCGATGGCGCCGAGCGCCTCGCCGAGCTCCAGGTGGTCCTTCGGCTCGAAGCCCTCGGCCGCGAAGTCGCGCGGGGTGCCGACGCGGTCGAGGACGACGAAGTCCTCCTCGCCGCCGACCGGGACGTCCTCGTGGACGATGTTGCCCAGCTGGAGCAGGAGACGCTTGGTCTCCTCGTCGGCCTCGTCCTGCGCGGCGTCGGCGGCCTTGACCGCGGCGGAGAGCTCGCCCGCCTTCTTCAGGAGCTCCTGCTTCTCCTCCGGCGAGGCCTTGGGGATCAGCTTGCCGAGCGCCTTCTGCTCGGAGCGCAGCTCGTCGAAGCGGAGGCCGGACGACCTGCGCCGCTCGTCGGCGGAGAGCAGGGCGTCGACGAGCGCGACGTCCTCTCCACGGGCGCGCTGGGAGGCGCGAACACGGTCGGGGTCCTCACGGAGCAGGCGAAGGTCAATCACCCCTCAAGGCTACCGTCGTGCGGTTCCGGCCCACGACTCGATATTCCATTGTGTACGTTATGCCCGGTTTGCCGGAATGGGAATTCCCGGATTCGATCACGCCGAATCAAGATCGACGCGGCCGGAAAACTCCTGCCGCACCGACTCCGGCGTCGGGTCAATAAAGCGGACACCATTCCCCGAAATGGGGCAGAGTGTGCCCGGCCTCTTGACCCGAACTCCTTGTGGGGGACGGGACTTGAGACAGTTGTCCACTGCGGTTGTCCACAGGAATGGAAGCCTCCGGTGAGTTATCCACAGGGTGTGCGAAAGATCTGTGGACTTCGGAAGGAGGTGTTCCGAAAGCCGCATGCGTGACGAAGCTTTCCCTTCCCAAACCATCCCCACCCCCACTTTCGAGTGGAAATGGTTCGCTCCAACGAGTTGATCAATGGAAAAGAGTGGACGAGGGGTGACGTGCGAGGCTGTGGACGGACTTGGGCTCTGTAGGCCGATTTGTCGACCATGTAGCGCTTCGTTGTCGACTTGTCCCCAGGTCGAGATCCACCCCTGTGGATAACTTCTGTGGACAACGTAAATCTGCAGGTAGGACAGGAAGCGTCCGGTGGGGCGGTGCGGGACGTGCTGGCTAGAAACGGCCGTCCTGGCAGCGCGTCAGCCAGTCCGACGCGGCCATGAACTCCTCGTCCGTCGTGCCCGGCCGGAGCGGACCGACGTCCTCCGGCGTCATCCCGGCCCGCGGGTACGACCCGAGGAAGCGCACCTGCGGGCAGATCCGCTTGAGCCCCATCAGGGCCTCGCCGACCCGGCGGTCGGTGATGTGGCCCTCGGCGTCCACCGAGAAGCAGTAATTGCCGATGCCCTTGCCCGTCGGGCGCGACTCGATCCGCATGAGGTTGACGCCGCGCGCGGCGAACTCCTGGAGCAGTTCGAGCAGGGCACCGGGGTGGTCGTCGCCCAGCCAGATGACGACGGACGTCTTGTCCGCGCCCGTCGGCGCGGCGGGCCGGGCCGGGCGGCCGACCAGCACGAAGCGGGTCTCGGCGTTCGCCGCGTCGTGGATGTCGCGGACCAGCGACTCCAGGCCGTACGTCGCCGCGGCGAACTCGCCCGCGAAGGCCGCGTCGAACCGGCCCTCCTGGACCAGGCGGGCGCCGTCCGCGTTCGAGGCCGCCGACTCCCACACGGCGTCCGGCAGATGCTCGGCCAGCCAGTTGCGGACCTGCGGCTGGGCCACGGGGTGGCCCGTCACCGTCTTGACGTCCTTGAGCTTCGTGCCGGGGCGCACGAGCAGCGCGAAGGTGATCGGCAGGACGACCTCGCGGTAGATCATCAGCGGGTCGCCCTTGGCCAGCTCGTCGACCGTGGTGGTGACACCGCCCTCGACCGAGTTCTCGATCGGCACGAGCGCGGCCGCCGCCTCGCCGCTGCGGACCGCGTCCAGCGCGGCCGGTACGGAGACCATGGGCACGAGCTCCCGCGTGGCCGCCTCGGGCAGCGTGCGGAGAGCGGCCTCGGTGAAGGTGCCTACGGGGCCCAGGTACGTATAGCGCGTCGCCGACATACCGTCACCCTAATGGGCCGGACGTGGCACGGCTCACGTGTCTCAACAAGCGACCCCCGCCCCACGGGCCCGCCCCGCACGGGGCCAGGCCCGCCCCACGTCGGACCGGGCCCGCCCTCCCGGAAGGCCTACGCCTCCAGCAGCCGCTGCCCCACGTACTCGCCCTTCGCCGTGCCGCCCGGCACCGCGAACAGGCCGCTCGCCTCGTGCCGGATGAACTCCGAGAGGGCGTCGCCCCGGTCGAGCTTGCGCTGCACGGGGACGAAGCCGCGCAGCGGATCGGCCTGCCAGCAGACGAAGAGCAGCCCCGCGTCGGGCTCGCCGTGCCCGTCGAAGCCGTCGTGGTACGAGAACGGCCGGCGCAGCATCGCGGCGCCGCCGTTCTGGTCGGGCCGGGTGATGCGGGCGTGTGCGTTGAGGGCGATGACGACCTTGCCGTCCGGGCCCGTCTTGTCGAGCTTCGGCTCGGTCGTCTCCGTGCCGCCGGTCAGCGGTGAGCCGTCCGACTTGTGCCGCCCGATCACCGCCTCCTGCGCCTTCAGACCGAGCTTCTCCCAGTCGTCCAGGAGCATCCGGATGCGGCGCACGACGGCGTAGGAACCGCCCGCCATCCAGGCCGGATCGCCGTCGGCGGGCACGAAGATCCGCTTCTGGAAGTCCTTCTCCGACGGCTTCGGGTTGTTCGTGCCGTCGACCTGGCCCATGAGGTTGCGGGTCGTCATCGGCCGCTCGGTGGCGCCCGGCGACCGGTTGAAGCCGTTCATCTGCCAGCGGACCTTCGCCGTGCCCGCCGCCTCCTTCTGGATCGCGCGCAGCGCGTGGAAGGCGACGAGTGCGTCGTTCGCGCCGATCTGCACCCACAGATCGCCGTTGCTGCGTGCCTTGTCGAGGTGGTCCGAGGAGAAGTCCGGCAGCGGTTCGAGGGCGGCGGGGCGCTGCTTCTCCAGACCCGTGCGGGAGAAGAAGGAGGCGCCGAAGCCGAAGGTGACCGACAGGGAGGACGGGCCCGCGTCCCGCGCGACCGCGGTGTCGTCGCCGTCCACCGGCTCGCCCGCCATCAGCCGCTCGGCCGCCGCCGACCAGCGGCGCAGCAGGGCGGTGGCCTCCTTGCGGCCCGCGCCCCCGGCCAGGTCGAAGGCGATCAGATGGCCGTGGGCCTGGCCGGGCGTGGTGATGCCGGACTGATGTTTCCCGTGAAACATCACCGCGTCCGCGCCGATGGTCGTCAGGACCGTCGCGTCGCCGGCCGAGCCGCCCGACGAGGGAGCCGCGGCGTACCCGACCGCGCCGCCGGCCGCGCCGAGCGCGAGGCCGGTCGCGCCGGCGGTGCCGAGCAGCCGCCGCCTGGAAATGCCGTTGTCCGCCATGGTGGTTCCGTTCAGCCGATCTGCGCGTTCTTGTTCACGGTGACCTGGTCGATGTCCGAGGTGCGCACGGTCACCGCGATCTTCCAGTTGCCCGCCATCGGGATCTGGACGCCGCTCGCGCTCCAGTGTCCGGTGGAGATGTGGTCGGGGGCGACGGGCAGCGGGCCGACGTCCTTCGACTTGAGGGTGAACGACACCTTCACCTCGGGGACGTCGAAGGCGCTGCCGTTGGGCCGCTTCACATAGAGGTGCAGGTCGTTGCTGCCGGTGCGGCCCGGGTCGAGGTCCAGCTGCACGGTGCCCTTGCCGTCCTGGGCGCCCGTGTCGAAGGGCACCTTGAGGGTGAGCGGGCCCGAGCGCTGCGCGGCCGCGGCGGCGGAGGTGGCCTTGGCGGCCTCCTCCTCGGTGCGGCCCGGCTCGGTGGTGGTCAGGACCGTCGTGACGGCGAGGAGGACGACGGCGACGCCGGCCTCGGTGAGCACCGAGCGGCGCAGGCCCGAGCGGTGCGGGTCGGCGTCACGGATGCGCTTCTCGCGGGCGGTGGCCATGGCGGCCTGCTGGCGGGCGAGCTGGGCGGAGCGCTTGGGGTCGTCGTCCGCGTCCCCGGTGCCGGTCGGGACCGTGACCGTCTTCTTCTGCGCCTTCTTGGCGGCCTGCACGGACGACGGCTTCGCGGTCTGAACGGATGACTGTTCGGCGGCCTGCACGGACGACTGCTTCGCGGACTGTTTGGCGGAGACGCCCGACGCCCGCTTCTCCGCGCGCTGTTCGACGACCTGGGCGGCCGCCGCCTCCGGCGCGAGACCGCCCGCCTCGGCGGTGATCCGTCCGGTCCAGCGGCGCGAGACGGAGGCGACGCCCACCATGACGACGACCAGGCCGATCTTGACGAGGAGCAGCTGCCCGTACGACGTGCCGGTGAGCGCCGACCACGAACCGACCTGTCGCCACGACTGGTAGATCCCGGTCGCGACGAGCACGACGACGCTGATGAACGCGGTGCGCGAGAAGCGCCGCACGGCCGTCGCGTCCACCGACGGCGTGCGGAACAGCGCGACGAGCAGCGCCGCGAGCCCGCCGAGCCAGGCGGCGACGGCCAGCAGGTGCAGCACGTCGACGGGCATGGCGATGCCCGCCTGGAGGCCGGCCGACGCGTGCTCGGCCATGGCCCAGGTCGCCGCGATGCCGGTGGCGACGACGGTGCCGCCGATGGCGAGCCCGAAGGTGAGGTCCTTCTTCTCCTTGGGGTCCTCGCGCTTCTCGTACGCGCCGAAGAGCACCGCGATGAACAGCGCGGCGGCGGCGAGCAGCAGCAGCCGGGAGACCAGCGCCGCGCCCGTCTTGGTGTTGAGCACATCGCCGAGCGCGCCCATGTCGAAGACGTCGGCGAGCTTTCCGGAGCCGGTGTAGGGGGCGCGCAGGAGCAGCAGGGCGAGCGTGGCGGCGGTGAGCGTGACCCAGCCGTAGCTGACGAGCCGCTGCACGGGCCGGGCGCCCGCGCCGCGCGGCCAGCAGCCGAGCACGAACGCGGCGCCACCGACGACGACGACGAATCCGGCGTAGGACAGATAGCGCGCGATGTCGTAGAGCACGCCGACCAGACCGCCGCCGGCCTCCTGGTCGGGCAGTGCGACCTTGGTGTCCGAGGGCGCGCCGATGGAGAAGGTGAAGGCGCCGGCGACCGGATGGCTGTCGGCGGAGACGACCTGGTAGGCGACGGTGAAGGTGCCGTCGGGCAGGCCGGGGCGGAGTTTCACGCCGTACGTGTTGGCGCCCAGGTCGGTGGTCTTGTTGCTGTCGGCGCGCTTGCCGGACGGGTCGAGCACCCGCACGGAGCCGTCCGCCATGGCGACCTTCTCCGAGAAGGTGAGCTTCACCTGGGCGGGGGCCTTGCCGACCACCGCTCCCTGCTTCGGGTCGCTGCCGGTCAGCGCGGCGTGCGCGGACGTCGGCGCGGCACCGGCGAGGAAGGCACCGGTCGCGGCGAGGAGCACCAGGAGCAGCCGCCAGACGCGGGGAGCGACGCCGGTCCGGGGAACGGCTCTGGAGCGGGAAGCGGTGGTCTGCATCAACGGTCCGTCCCTCAGTGCGAGTTGTGTGACGTGTCGTGCTGCGCGGGCTTGTACGTCGCTTCCTTCACCGGAACCTCGACCGTGATCGGGTCCGACTTCTGGAAGCGGAGCGTCAGGGAGACCTTCTCGCCCTGCTTCGGCTTGCGCTTGAGCTTCTCCAGCATCAGGTGGTTGCCGCCGCTGGCGAAGTCGAGGTGGCCGTTCGCGGGCACGTCGAAGGACTTCTCCTCCTTCATCACGCCGCCCTTGGTGCTGTGCAGCGTGACGGAGCCCGCTATGTCGCTGGTGGCGGAGGTCAGCTTGTCGGCGGCGCCCTTGTTCGTGAGCGTGAAGAAGCCGGCCGCCATGTCGTCCATGGTGGGTTCGGGGACGTAGGCCCCGCTGACCTTCAGCTCGGGCTTGGCGTCCTTGTCGCCGGAGCCGGAGCCGGAATCGTCGCCGCAGCCCGCGAGGGTGAGCGCGGCGGTCAGGGCCAGGGCGCCGCCGGTGAGAGCCCGGCGGCGGGTGGTGGTGCGGTGGTTCACGGAGTCTGTCCCTTGAGGAGCTTGGGGAGGTCCTTGGTGTAGTCGTCGGCGGTGGCGCTCTCGCCGTACAGGACGTATCCCGCGTCGTTCTTCGGTGAAAAGGCGATGACCTGCGTGCCGTGCATCGAGACGATCTTGCCGTTCTTGTCCTTCTTGGACGGCTCGATGCTGATGCCGAGCTGGCGGGCGCCGGCCTGGATCGTGGAGAAGTCGCCGGTGAGACCGGTGAAGTCCGCGTCCACGCCCTTGAGCCACTTGCCGAGCTCGGCCGAGGTGTCGCGCTTGGGGTCGGTCGTCACGAAGACGACCTTGAGCTTGTCCTGGTCCGCCTTGGGCAGGGCCTTCTTGGCGACCGCGATGTTGTTCATCGTCAGCGGGCAGACGTCCGGGCAGTGCGTGTAGCCGAAGTAGATCAGCGTCGGCTTGCCCTTGGTCTCCTCGCGCAGGTCGTACTTCTTGCCGTGCGTGTCGGTCAGGACGAGGTTCGGCTTCTCGAACGGCTTGTCCAGGACCGTGGCGGCCTTGCCCGAGTCGGCCTCGGTGGAGACGTCGGCGACGGGCTTCTTGTTGTCGTCACCGCTTCCGCAGGCGGTCAGGGTGAGGGCGGCCGCGGCCAGCAGAGCGGCGGCGGCGAGCTTCTTGGTGGTCTTCGTGCGCATACGAAAATGTCCCAGATGTGAGGGTGCCGGGGTGCACCGGGGGCGTGCGTACGCCGTGTCGGCGCACCCCGTGAACGGCCTGCGCCGACGGTTCAGCCGGCGGTGCGACGGCGGCCCGCGAGCACGCCGAACGCGACGCCCGCGGCACCGACGACGATGCCGACGATCCCGAGGACGCGAGCTGTGGTGTCACTGCTGTCCGAGTCGGCGGACGCGCTCTCGGACGAGGAGCCCTTGGCGTCCGCCTTCGCGGCGTCGGCCGAGCCACCGCCGTGGTGGTCGTCGGACGCGGCGCTCAGCTCAAGGGCGGGCGCGGGGTGCTCCGGCTCCTCCTGGCCCTTCTGCTGCGGCTCGATCCAGCGGACGACTTCCTTGTTGTCGTACGTCTGGACGGCCTTGAAGACCAGCTGGTCGGCGTCCTCGGGCAGCTGGCCCATGGAGACCGGGAACTTCTGGAAGGTGCCGGGCTCGATGCCCTTGCCGTCGGCGGTCCAGGTGACCTTGGAGACCGCCTCGTCGATCTTCTTGCCGTGCATGTCCAGCGGCTTGTCGAGCTTGGTCTTGGTGACCTTCGCCTTCCAGCCGGGGACGGGCTCCGTCATCACGGAGGCGAGGGGGTGGTCGGTCGGGAAGGAGACCTCGAGCTTGGTGGTCGAGGCGTCGTCCATCTCGTTCGGCACCTTGAAGTTGACGACCGCGTACCCGCCCTTGGCGGCCTCGCCCTCCGGCGAGACGCTGACGTGCGCGAAGGCGGGCGCGGACAGGACGAGGACGGCGGAGGCGGCGACGGTGCCGACGGCGGCGACGCGGGTCTTGGCGTTCATGGAGGCACTCCACTTTCAGTGGTGGTGATCAGTACGAAGAGGGTGTGCGCGGCCGAGCGGGCACGCGCGCGTGCGTGCCGACGCCACCCCTCCGTGCTGAGTGCGGAGTGCGGTGCGTCAGGCAGCGAGTTCTACGTCGTGGGCGGCGGCCGGCGGGCCGCGCCTGATCACCGAGTCCTCCAGCGCGACGGTGCGCGGCTTCGGAGGGTCGAGCGGAGTGGTGCGCGGGCCGCGCGGTCCGGCGGTCTCGGGCGCGCCGGGCAGGCCCGCCCGCAGGGCGCGTACGAGGGTCAGGGCCGAGCGCAGGGAACGGACGAGCGCGCCTTCGGCCACGCCGTGCGCCCCCTGGGCGAGCCGGACGAGCCGCAGCAGCGCGAGGTCGCCGCGGCGCAGCAGCCAGCCGGCCGCGAGGGCCGCGAGGACGTGCGCGATCAGCATGGGCAGCGAGGGCACCAGCGACATGACGCCCGTGCCGCCCATGGACCCCATCGACCCCATCGAGCCCATGGATCCCGAGGCCATCGAGTCCACCGCGGTGTCCGCGGCAGCGGCGGCGGACTGGCCGTGGTGGTGCGCGGCGGCCTGGCCCGCGCCGCCCGTGCCGTCCGGGGAGAGCCCCGCGGTGCTGAGGATGCGCCGGGCCTGCGCCGGGCTGATCGTGGCGGTGCCCGCCCCGCAGACCAGGCGCGCGGCCCGCTCGACGAGGGAGGGCTGACCGCTCGGCACGGCGGCCGCCCCGCCGTGCTGGCCGAGGCTGAACAGGGCGTGCAGACCGAGCTGGCCCGCGGCGAGCAGGCCGGCGATGCCGGGCAGCGAACGCACCCGTCCGGCGAGCGGCACCGCGACCGCGAGGACGGCCAGGAAGCCCACGCCGAGCGTCCACAGCGGGACGGCGACGCAGGAGGCGAGCACATGGCCCCCGGCGGACAGCACGACACAGACCGCGGCGAACATCGCGGCCCTGAACAGCCGGAGATCGACTCCGACGCGCGTCGAGTGCTGGTGGGGGGCAGTCATGGCGGGGCCATCATCGCACTGGACTTACCCGGCGCATACGGCAGGTCCGGAAGGTCCTGTTCCGGCCGATGGGTGCCGCTGTGGGCCGTCGCGGGCGGTCCGTGCGCGCCCGCGTTCTACACCGGGTGGCGGGTGCCGCGCTTCCGCCGTATGGGCGGCATCACGTCAACCACGCGATTGTGGACGGCCGCTCGCGGCAATACGTATCGGTATGTCGAGCCGCAGCCAGGAGGCTGAGCATGAGCATCTGGTGGTCTCTCCATTTGCGGCGCGAGGCTGCGAGTGTGCCGCTCGCCCGCCGCTTGCTGATCGGCACGATGGAGACCGCGGGCGTTGACCCGGACGTCTCCTACGACCTGTCGGTCGCCCTCAGCGAGGCCTGCGCCAACGCCGTGGAGCACGGCGGGCGCGCCCACGGCGGCGCGCCGGGCGGGTACCGGGTCACGGCGTATCTGGACGGCGAGAAGTGCCGCATCGAGGTGGCCGACTCCGGCCCCGGTTTCCCCGTGGCATCGCGCGAATGTACGACGCCCCGGCCGCCCGCCGCCGAGACGGACGAGCACGGCCGGGGCCTGTGGCTGATCAGGGAACTCGCCGACCACGTCCACCTCGGCGACAAGCCGGACCGGGGCGGCGCGGTGATCAGTTTCGACAAGATCCTCAAGTGGCGTGAGGACGCTCCGCTGATGACGGCGTGAGGCCCCGCGGGGCCTCCGCGCCCTGCTCGGCCCCGGTCAGTCCTGCTCAGTCCTGATCAACCCTGGTCCGCGCGGGTCAGCGCGATCACCGGGATCGTGCGCGGTGCCTTGGCGCGGAACTCCGCGAAGTTCGGGTCCCGTTCGATCTGGCGGCGCCACAGCTCGTCGTGCTCGGCCGGGTCGACGGGCGCGGCGTGGGCCGCGTACCGCTCCGCGCCGACCTCGACGACGACCGAGGGATCCCGGGCGAGGTTGTGGTACCAGCCGGGAGCCTTCGGCGAGCCGCCGTTCGAGGCGAACACGATCAGGCGGTCCCCGTCGGGCCGGGGGTCCGGCAGATAGACCGCGGGAGTCGTCCGCGGCAGTCCGCTCCTGGCGCCGCGCGTGGTCAGCAGGAGCAGGGTCACGCCCTCGAAGGGCCCGCCGACCCGCCCGCCGTTCGAACGGAACTCCTCGATGACACGGCGGTTGAAGGGGTTGGCGTTGTTGATCCCGTCGCCGGTGGTCCTGCCGTCGGTCATCCGGTCGTCGATGGTCCCGCCGTCGGCGGAGGTCATGACGCCCCGCCCGCGGTGTCCGCGCCGATCGCCGAAAGGCGGGCGAACTGCTCGTCCGAGAGGGCCACCGCGCGCGCCCCCACGTTCTCCTCCAGGTGCGCGACCGACGACGTGCCCGGGATGGGCAGCACCGTCGGCGAGCGGCGCAGGAGCCAGGCGAGGGCCGTCTGGGCCGGGGTCGCGCCGACCTCGGCGGCCACCTCGGCGACCGCCCCGCCCGGAGCGGCGTGCGCCCCCATCGCCACCGGGAAGAACGGCAGGAAGGCGATGCCCTGCTCGGCGGCGAAGTCGACGACGGCCTCGTGCTGCCGGTCGGCGAGGTTGTAGAGGTTCTGCACGCTCGCGATCGGCACGATCTCCCGGGCCGCGCGCAGCTGCTCCACCGACACCTCCGACAGACCGATGTGCCGCACCTTGCCCTCGTCGCGCAGCTGCTTGAGCGCGCCGATCTGGTCGGCGAGCGGGAAGTCCGGGTCGATGCGGTGCAGTTGCAGCAGATCGATCCGCTCCACGCGCAGCCGGCGCAGGCTCAGCTCGGCCTGCTGGCGCAGATAGGCGGGGTGCCCCAGCGGCACCCACTCCAGCGGCGAGGGCCGCGCGACGCCCACCTTCGTGGCGACGACGACCTGGTCGGCGTACGGATGGAGGGCCTCGGCGAGCAGCTCCTCGCCGCCGCCCAGCGCGTACGAGTCCGCGGTGCCGATCAGGTCGACGCCGAGTTCGACGGCGCGGCGCAGCAGGGTGACGGCCGCGGCGCGGTCGGTCGGCGGTCTCCAGATGTGCCCCGGGCCCGGATCGATGCCCGGCTCGGGTGGCGCGGCCAGCCGCATGGCGCCGTAGCCGATCCTGCCGACCGGCAGGTCACCGCCGAGCGCGAAGGTCTCCGTGACTCGCGACTCCGTGGCCCGAGACTCCGTGCCCTGCGTCCGCGTGCGGTCCTGTGTGCTGGTGCTGCTCATGGTCGGGCCCTCCCCGTGCTGACTGGTACCCGCCCCCAACGATCACTTGGTCGGCCTTATTTCCCCTGTCCACGGCATTTCCCCTGCTCACGGCAGGTTCTGCCCCTTCAAGAAGTGGAATCGGTCCTTCCCCGGGGAAGGTCGGGGCCGGGCGGCAGCGCCCGCAGCAGCGCCTCGACCGCCGCTCCGTACGCGTGTTCCGCCGGCGTCGAATACCCGACGACCAGGCCGTCCGTCGCCGGCATCGTCGCCCGCGGGTGGCGGAACCCGGCGAGGCCGTCGAGCGCGATCCCCTGCCAGGCCGCGGCCTTGACCGCGGACGCCTCCGTGCCCGGCGGCAGCCGCAGCACCGCGTGCAGCCCGGCCGCGATGCCGGTGGCCGTGATGTGCGGGGCGCGTTCGGCGAGGGCGGCGACGAGCTGGTCGCGGCGGTGGCGGTAGCGCTGCCGCATCCGGCGGATGTGCCGGTCGTACTGCCCGGAGGCGATGAACTCGGCGAGCGTGAGCTGGTCCAGGACGCTCGCCCACGCCTCGCGCTCCCCCTTGGCGGCGAGCACGCCGTCGACGAGCTGTTCGGGCAGCACCATCCAGCCGAGCCGCACCGCGGGGGACAGGCTCTTGCTGACCGAGCCGAGGTAGACGACCCGCTCGGGATCCAGGCCCTGCACCGCGCCGACGGGCTCGCGGTCGTAGCGGAACTCGCCGTCGTAGTCGTCCTCCAGGACCAGGCCGTCGTGCGAGCGGGCCCAGTCGACGACGGCCGCGCGCCGGGCCGGGTGCAGCGGGCCGCCGGTGGGGAACTGGTGTGCGGGCGTGAGCAGCACTCCGCGCACCCGCTGACTCTCGGTCAACTCCTCGACGTGCGCCCCCTGTTCGTCCAGGCCCAGCGGCACGGTCCGCACCCCCGCGCTCTCCAGGATCCGGTGGTGGAAGCCGAGCCCGTACGACTCCACGGCGAACCGGCCGCGCAGCACCGCGCCGCCCGCCCCGTCCGAGCCCCCGAACAGCAGCCGCAGCCCGTGCGCGAAGCCGGAGCACACCACGATCCGCTCGGGGTCCACGCGCACCCCGCGGGCCCGCGTCAGATAGTCGGTGAGCGCCCGGCGCAGTTCGACGCGCCCGCGCGGATCGCCCGGTCCGAAGGCCTCGTTGGGCGCGGCGGCCAGCGCGCGCCGGGCGGCGGCGAGCCAGGCGGTACGGGGGAAGGAGGCGGCCTCCGGGGCACCCTGGCGCAGGTCGTACGCGGGGGCGGCGGGGCGGCCCGGCGCGGGCTTGGGCCTGCGGGGGCGCTTGGGCGGCGCGGCCCGCTCGGCGACCCGCGTCCCCGAGCCCTGGCGTGC
This sequence comes from Streptomyces sp. NPDC052114, assembly GCF_040680155.1. Lineage (NCBI taxonomy): Bacteria > Bacillati > Actinomycetota > Actinomycetes > Kitasatosporales > Streptomycetaceae > Streptomyces > Streptomyces sp. NPDC052114. The sequence goes on from NZ_JBFAWC010000007.1 coordinate 246,974, forward strand.
GGTGAGCCAGCCCTCGGCGACCAGTTCGGCGTAGGCGTCGGCGACCGTGTTGCGGGCCAGGCCCAGGTCGGCGGCGAGCGAGCGGTAGGGCGGCAGCCTGGTGCCCGGCGCGAGCCGTCCCTCGCGTACGGCGTCCCGCAGCGCGCGGATCAGGACGGCGCGGCGGCTGCCGGGACCGGAGAGGTCCACATGCAGGTCACTGCCGATCCGCTCCGCCAAATTGACCCATGATTCCGGCATGGAAATGCACCCTACCCGAGGTCTTTCCGCGCCCTAGATTCATGGTCATGACGAACAACGCGACCACCACGCAGACCGCCACCGCCGCCGCCACTACGGCTCCCACCGCCTCCGTCACGGCTGCCACCGCCACCACGGCCGCCCCCCTCGCCCGGGTGAACTTCGCCAAGGCCGCCCCCAAGGCCTTCAAGGCCCTCATCGGCTTCGACGCCGCCGCCCGCGACGGCCTCGACCCGGCGCTGGTCGAGCTGGTCCAGATCCGCGCCTCGCTCCTCAACGGCTGTGCCTACTGCCTCCACATGCACACCTCCGACGCCCGCAAGGCCGGCGAGGACGAGGCCCGGCTGCACATGGTCGGCGTGTGGCGCGAGGCCCGGAACTTCTTCACCGAGAAGGAGCAGGCGGCCCTCGCCCTGACCGAGGCGGTCACCCTCGTCTCCCGGGGTGGCGTCCCCGACGACGTCTACGCCGAGGCGGCCCGCCACTTCGACGAGTCCGAACTCGCCCGTGTCCTGGCCCTGATCTTCGCCATCAACACCTGGAACCGCATCGCCCTGAGCACCGCCAAGGTCGCGGGCGAGGACGAGCGGGTGGCCCACTGAGGCGTCGGGCGACGCCGAAGGGCCGGTCCCCCAGGGGAGCCGGCCCTTCGGCGTGAGCGATACGCGGCTCAGCCCTTGAGCTCCGCCATCCACGCCTCGACGTCCTCGGACGTACGCGGCAGCGCGGCCGACAGGTTCTTGTTGCCGTCCTCGGTCACGAGGATGTCGTCCTCGATCCGGACGCCGATGCCGCGGTACTCCTCCGGCACGGTCAGGTCGTCCGCCTGGAAGTACAGGCCGGGCTCGACGGTCAGGCACATGCCGGGCTCCAGCGTGCCGTTCACGTACGAGTCGGTGCGCGCGGCGGCGCAGTCGTGGACGTCCATGCCGAGCATGTGACCGGTGCCGTGCAGCGTCCAGCGGCGCTGGAGACCCAGCTCCAGGACCTTGTCCACGTCGAGGTCGCCGAGCAGGCCCCACTCGACGAGCCGCGTGGCGAGCACGCGCTGCGCGGCGTCGTGGAAGTCGCGGAACTGACCGCCCGGCTTCACCGCGGCGATGCCGGCCTCCTGGGCCTCGTACACCGCGTCGTAGATCTTCTTCTGGAGCGGGCTGAAGCGGCCGTTGATCGGCAGCGTGCGCGTGATGTCCGCCGTGTAGTACGTGTGCGTCTCCACGCCGGCGTCGAGCAGGAGCAGCTCGCCGGAGCGGACCGCGCCGTCGTTGCGCACCCAGTGCAGGGTGGTGGCGTGGGGGCCCGCGGCGCAGATCGAGCCGTAGCCGATGTCGTTGCCCTCGACGCGGGCGCGCAGGAAGAACGTGCCCTCGATGTAGCGCTCGCTGGTGGCCTCGGCCTTGTCGAGGACCTTCACGACGTCCTCGAAGCCGCGCGCCGTGGAGTCCACGGCCTTCTGCAGCTCGCCGATCTCGAAGGCGTCCTTGACCAGGCGGGCCTCGGACAGGAAGACGCGCAGCTCCTCGTCGCGCTCGGCGGTGACCTTGTCGGTCAGAGCCGCCTCGACGCCGGCGTCGTAGCCGCGCACGACACGGACGGGGCCGGTGGCCTCGCGCAGGGCGCCGGTCAGCTCGCGCACGTCGGAGGCGGGGATGCCGTACAGCTTCTCGGCCTCGGTGAGGGAGTTGCGGCGGCCGACCCAGAGCTCGCCCTGGCCGTCCAGCCAGAACTCGCCGTTCTCCCGGTCGGAGCGCGGCAGCAGGTAGATCGTCGCGTCGTGGCCGCCGTCCTTCGGCTCCAGGACCAGGACGCCGTCCTCGGTCTGGTTGCCGGTGAGGTACGCGTACTCGACGGAGGAGCGGAAGGCGTACTCGGTGTCGTTCGAGCGGGTCTTCAGGTTGCCCGCGGGGATCACGAGGCGCTCGCCCGGGAAGCGGGCGGAGAGCGCGGCACGGCGGGCCGCGGTGTGCTCGGCCTGGGCGATCGGCTGCAGGTCGTGCAGTTCGGTGTCGGCCCAACCGGACTTCATGTTCTCGGCGAGCTCGTCGGAAACGCCCGGGTACAGCCCGTTCTTGCGCTGCTTGATCGGCTCTTCTTCCGTCTCTTCCGGGGTCTCCGGGTTGAGAGCGTCCGACACGATCTGCCTCCTATGTACGACACTGGGCCACCCTCCATCGTACGGGCGTGCGGAAGGGGTCCCAGGGCCGGAAGACCACTTACAGCGCGTGCCCGGAACCTCACGCGAAGGCAGCTCTCGCGGCACGTGGAGGCAGCCCTCCCGGCGCGCGGAGGCAGTCCTGACGGCGCGCGGAGGCAGTCCTCGAAGCACGCGCAGGCAGCCCTCGGGCGCCCGTGAAGCACCTGAGAAGGCCCCCGTGAAGGCCCCCGTGAAGGCACCCGCGCCTCACTCGAAGCGGGCCGCCAGCAGCACCACGTCCTCCTCGCTGTCCACCGCGTCGAGCCCGTCGGGCAGGACCGTGCGCAGCACGTGGTCGGCGATCGCGCCGGGGTCGTCGCGGATGCCCTTGGGCACGCTCGCCGCCGCCGCGTGCAGCCGCGCGAAGGCCCGGTCCATCGGGTCGCCGGTGCGGTGCAGCAGCCCGTCGGTGTAGAGAAGCACCGTTTCTCCGGGCTCCGGGGAGATCTCCACGCTCGGCGCCTCCCAGCAGGCGAGCATCCCGAGCGGCGCCGACAGGGTCGTCTCGACGAACTCCGTGCGCCGCTCCCCGACGATCAGCGGCGGGCTGTGCCCGGCCCCGGCCAGCACGATCTTGCGCAGGGCGGGCTCGCAGTACGCGAACAGCGCCGTCGCCGACCGCGCGGGCTCGGTCAGCCGCAGCAGCAGCTCCAGATCGGAGAGGACGGCGACGGGGTCCTCGCCCTCCATCACCGCGTACGCCCGCAGGGAGGCCCGCAGGCGGCCCATCGCCGCGACCGCGCTCGGCCCGGAACCGGTCACCGAGCCGACCGCGAGGCCCAGCGCCGCGTCCGGCAGCGGCAGCGCGTCGTGCCAGTCGCCGCCGCCGCGCGGCCCGGTGCGGTGCCGGGCGGCGAGCTGCACCCCGGCGACCCGGGGCAGCCGCGAGGGCATGAGCTCCTCGCGGAGGGTCGCGTCGGCGGTGCGGGTGCGGTCCAGTTCGATCAGGCGTGCGAGGTGCTCGGTGGCGTAGCGCGCGTAGAGCCCGACGAGGTGGCGTTGGCGCTCGACCGGCTCGGCGGGCTCGTCGTAGAGCCAGACCGCCGCGCCGATCCGGCCCGCCGCCTCGGTGGCCAGCGGCAGGGCATAGCTCGCCGCGTAGCCCAGCCGGGCGGCGACCTCGCGGTGGCGGGGGTCCAGGGCGTCGTCGGCGAGCAGGTCGGGCTGGACGATCTCGCTCTCGGGCCCGGGGGGCGAGGCCGTCGCGGAGTCCAGGATCCTGCCGTACGAGGTGGCGCCGCGCGGCACCGTCTCGATGTGCCCCAGATCGGCGCGGGCCAGGCCGAGGCCGACCGTGGTGTCGGGGCCGCGGCCGTCGGCGGGCTCGACGACGACGAGGCCGCGCCGGGCGCCCACCAGGGCGGCACCGGCGCGCAGGAGCTCGCGCAGGGCCTCGTCGAGGGTGGCCGTGCGGGCGAGCCGCTCGGTGAGTTCGTGCAGGGTGGTGAGGTCGGAGACCCAGCGCGCGAGGCGGTCCTGGATCACGGCGCCGGGCGCGCTCGGTACGGGAGTGTCCTCCGGGGCCGCTGGGGCGGGAGGGGTCTGCGCGGTGGGCGCGACAGTGTGTGCCGGTGGCGGAACAGTGGAGTCGATTCCGGCCACTTTCGGAAGGTGCGGGGCGTTCATGGCTGACGGCTTTCCGGCCGGTGCGTAATGCTCGATAGCATCGCAAACCCCCATGTTGTTCTGCGCCGCTAGCAATGTCTCCAGATGTACACGCACTGATGAGGGGATGTCCAGCATTGTCCTGCTGGGATTCCTGGTGTCCGAGGGAATTCGGGGAGCGCTGAGAGATCTTGGGAACTTGGCTGAAAACAGCGCCAGGTTAGGGCATATTAGGGTCGACTGAGGTTGTTCGGTAGAGCGTTGCGACGGTCGCGCTGGGTACCTACTCAGTGATGGCCAGGGGCAGTTGGGATCCGTCCGGAACCTGGCGAAGGACCCGGGCGTCCTAACTCACGACGACCGTGCCCCATCCTCCCGTGGGGGAGGCGGCAAGAAGTACCGCGGGACGGCAAACGCCAGGCGCCGCCACCCCACGCCACGTCAACGCTCGGTTCAGAGTGGTTCCCCATGCCCCAGGCTGGGGTCAGATGTGCCAGCTCATACGTACAGCGAAGAGATCCACACATGGTGTGATGTGGCCCGCAGTCTCCCCGGCGCAAGCCGGCGTGCAACGGAAAGGAACGAGCGCTCATGCGCGAGATCCTCGGAAGGCGACGCAGGCTCCTGTCCTGGCGAACGGGAAGGAAGCCCGGCCGGAGCGCCGGACAGCTCGGCGCGGCACTGACCTTCGCGACCGCATGGCGGTGGCCCGTCCTGCCGGGCGTCGGTCTCGACCGGCGCGACGGCACCCGGTGCGCCTGCCCCGACCCCGACTGCGCGGTGCCGGGCGCGCATCCCCTCGACCCCGGCCTCCTCGCCGCGACCACCGATGAACGGATGGTCCGCTGGTGGTGGACCAACCGGCCGGGCGCCCCCGTCGTGCTCGCCACCGGAGGCCGCGCGCCGTGCGCCGTGAGCCTGCCCGCGGAAGCGGGCGCGCGCGCCCTCGCCGCGCTCGACGAGACGGGTGTCCGGCTCGGCCCGGTGGTCGCCACGCCGAGCCGCCTCTATCTCCTCGTCGCGCCCTACTCCATGGCCCAGTTGGGCGAACTGCTCTACGCCAAGGACTGGGTGCCCGGCTCCCTGCGCTTCCACGGCGAGGGCGGCTACATCGCGCTGCCTCCCTCCGTGACGGGCCAGGGCGAGGTCGGCTGGGAGCGCGCGCCGCTGCCCGGCTCCGCCGCGCCCTGGGTGCCGGACGTCGAGGCGGTGGTGGACGCCGTCGTGGACGCCCTCACTCGTACGGGTGTGAGCGCGCCCGAGTTGTAGGGGAAATGGGCGCGCGGCGGACGGGCCGCGCGCCGACTGTCGTTATCTTCGGGCCATGCAACCCCGCCTGATCGTGCTCCTGGGCGTCGTGGCCGTCACGGTTCTCCTGCCGCTCGCCGGCGCGTTCGCGGGGCCCGTGGGCGACGGTGACGCGAAGTCGACCCTCCCCTCCCCCTCGAACGCCCCTTCGGACCCGGCGGACGCCCCCGCGAAGCCGGGCGACGCCCCCGCGCCGGCGGACCGGCACCCGGACCGCTCGCTGCTCGCGGACGGCGCCCTCGGCGGGCCGGCCACCGCCGCCCACTGCGGCCCCGAACTCTCCTCGCCCGACGGCATCGAGGCCCAGACCTGCGTCCTCACCCAGGGCCGCGACACCTGGGCGCGCACCTACTACCGCAACGCCACCGGCGAGGAGCTGACCGCCGTCCTGAGCGTGCTGGGACCGGGGGCGCGCACCGTACAGATGCACTGCGCCGTGGGCGCGGAGGACGAGCCGGGGGCGTGCGAGACCCCGCGCGAGCGGTCGACGGGCGCGGCCGGGGCGTACACGGCGGTGGCGGAGTTCGCGGCGGGGGAGTCCGGCGGGCTGCTGCTGCGGTCGGGCAGCAACTCGGCGCACCCGCAGGGAAGTTGAGAGCCGCCCCGACGGGACGGCGGGAACCGGGACCGGTCCCGGACATGGAAGGGCCCGGTTGCTGGCGACGGGGGATGCACCAGCAACCGGGCTACCTGAACGGTAACAAGAGATCGGCTCCTGGCAAATTCGATCTCAGTTATCCGGACAGGGATTTACCTGCGGTCACGGGGAGTTGTGACAGGAGTCACGCGCTCCGGTCCGCCGCGCGGCAGCACGGACGGGGCCGTCGTGCCGCGCGGCCCCACCGGTCAGCTCAGGGTGACCTGGCGGTTGGTGAGACCGCCGCGCGCCCGGCGCTCCTCCGCGGTCAGCGGGGCGTCCGAGGCGAGCGCCGCGGCGAGCCGCTCGGCGAACTCCGCCGCAGGCTTCTCCACGTCCGCCGCGCCGACCCCGCTCGGCAGGTCCCACACCGGCACGGTCAGGCCGTGCGCGCGGAAGGAGCCGACCAGGCGCGTGCCCTCGCCGAGCGAGGACGTGCCGGCCGCGTGCAGCCGGGCCAGCGCGTCGAGCAGGCGCTCCTCGGGGTGCGGCATGACCCAGCGCAGGTGGTTCTTCTCCGGGGTCTCGCACCAGTACGCGGCGTCCACGCCGGCGAGCTTCACGGTCGGGATGGCGGCGGCGTTCGCCCGCTCCAGGGAGGCGGCGACCTCCGGCGAGGAGTTCTCCGAGTCCGGCACCCAGAACTCGAAGCCCTCGTGCACGACCGGCTCGAAGGGGCCGGCCGGGTCGAGCAGGTCCTGCAGCCGGGGGCCTTCGGTCGGGGCGCGGCGGCCCTGCACCGGCGTACCCGGCTCGGCCTCCAGGGCGCGCTGCAGGGTGTCGGCCAGGTCGCGGCTGATGTCGCCCGATGAGGTGTCGTTCTGCAGGCCGAGCAGGACCGAGCCGTCGTCGCGGCGCAGCGCGGGCCAGGCCATCGGAAGCACCGTGGCCAGCGACACCGAGGGCACGCCGTCGGGGAGCCCGTCCTTGAGCGTCAGTTCGACGGTGGCGGCGGGGACCAGCTCGCGCAGGGCGACCCAGTCGCACTCGCCGGGCAGGCCGTCGAAGGGGCGCTGCACCAGCTCGGTCACCGCGTGCGCGGCGGCCCGGCCGTGACAGGCCTTGTAGCGGCGGCCCGAACCGCAGGGGCAGGGTTCGCGGGCGCCGACGACAGGGATCTCGCCGTCCCTGAGCTGCGGCTGCTTGCCCTTGGTCTGGGGGCGCTTCTTGGCCATCTTGGGTGTCTCCCGGCTGCGGCTCTCTTGCACTCTTGCGTACGGGCGCGAGCCTAGCCGCTCGGGGATTCAGTCCAAGTCGTCGAAGGGGTCGGAGAACCCCAGGTCGGATATCGCGGCGGCCGACGGGGCCGCGACGCGCGTAGCGAAATCCTCGTGGCGGTGCCCCGCCTGGACGACGACCCACACGGTGACCTCGCCGTGGACGTCGTCGCGCACGCCCCAGGTGTCGGAGAGCGCCGTGATGATGTTGAGCCCGCGGCCGCCGTGCGCCGTGACCGACGGTGTCGAGGGCATGGGGCGGGTCGGACCGCCGCCGTCCGTCACTTCGACCGTCAGCCGGCCCGTCTTGTCGACGTGCCATGCCGCGCGCACATCACCGTCGCCGACCATGCCGCGACCCAGTGGCCTGCCGTGCCGGCAGGCATTGCTGAGCAGTTCCGACAGGATCAGTACGGCGTCGTCGACGACCGACTCGGACACCCCGCTCCTGCGCAGCTGATCGCGCATCCGGTGTCTTGCTTCCCCCACGCCCGCAGGGCCATGGGGTACGGCCATGCTCGACGACGTGGGCACCTCCCGTGCCACCACCAACGCCACCCCCGAGACCTCCTTCGTCCCACGCCACGGTGTGGATGCCCCAATGGACTGGACCGGAAACCGGCCAATCCCCGTCCGGTGACGCACTCGTAACGATCGAATACGTAAAGAACGCGCCGGTGCACACCCTGTAACCGGAGTTAACGGAGTCCCAGACGGTCCAGCTGGGTCAGGACCTGCTTGGGGCGGTTGGTGATGATCGCGTCGACGCCCAGTTCGGCGCAGAGTTCGACGTCCTCGGGCTCGTTCACCGTCCAGACGTGCACCTGATGGCCCGCGCGCTTCAGCTTGGCCACGTAGCCGGGGTGGTTGCGCACGATCCGCAGGGCGGGACCGGCGATGCGGACGCCCTCGGGCAGGCGCCCGTCGCGGTGGCGCGGCGAGACGAACTGCATCAGGTAGACGGTCGGCAGCGTCGGCGACGCGGCCCGCACGCGGTGCAGCGAGCGCGCCGAGAAACTCATGATCCGTACCGGAGAGGGGCCCTCGGCGGGCGGCGCGTCCAGGCCGAACCGCTTCAGGAGCAGGAGCAGGCGCTCCTCCACCTGACCCGCCCAGCGGGTGGGGTGCTTGGTCTCGATGGCCAGCCGGACCGGACGGCCCGACGCGTTGTTCTCGGCCACCAGCTCCAGGAGGCGCTCCAGCGTCAGGACGGAGGTGTCCTCGCCCGAGGACCCCTCCCAGTCCGGGCTCTCGCCCTCCTCGGCCTCGTCGTGGTCCTTCTTCCAGGAGCCGAAGTCCAGGGCGGCGAGGTCGGCCAGTTCGAGCGCGGAGACGGCGCCGCGGCCGTTCGACGTACGGTTGACGCGGCGGTCGTGGACACAGACGAGATGGCCGTCCGCGGTGAGCCGCACATCGCACTCAAGGGCGTCGGCGCCGTCCTCGACGGCCTTCTTGTACGCCGCCAGCGTGTGCTCGGGGGCGTCCTCGGAGGCTCCGCGGTGGGCAACGACCTGGATCTGGTGCTGTCGTGCGAGGGTCACCGCGTCATCGTGCCATCACGGGGTACCCGACGGCTCGCCGGACGGGGGTCCGTCGGGGCGCCGGACACACAGGATCGGCTTATGGTGCCCTGACAGCCCATGGGAAAAGCTGACTGCAGACAGATGCACAGTTGGCACAGCCAGGCCGTGACCGAGAACACAAGCGACGACAGCCGTCAGCCGTGGGTACACGCCACGACAGCCACGACAGCATGGACCGAGGAGAAGTAGCTGTGAGCACCGAGAACGAGGGCAACGAGGTACCCAAGGCCCCGTCCGTGCCCCCCGCGCCGGTGGACGCTCCCGCTGTTCCCGCCGACTCGGCTGCGGCTCCTTCCGGCGCGGCTCCTTCCGTCCCGCCGACGGCTCCCCCGGCTGCCGCTCCCTCTGCTCCTCCGGCTGCCGCTCCCGCCGTTCCTCCGGCCGGGCCCGAAGGTGGCGTTCCGGTAGGACCGGAGGGTTCCACTCCGCCCGGACCCGAGGGGCAGGGACACCCCGCTCCGGCGCACGCCCCCGTGGGTGCCCCGCAGGCCGCCTCCGGTGCCGGCGGCTGGCCGCCCCCGGCGCCGCCCGCCGTTCCGTCGTACGCCACGGGCGGTGGCTCCGGCTCGGGCTGGGGCGCCTCGTACCACCCGCAGGAACCGAAGCCCGGCGGCCGGCGCGGCGGGCTCGTCGCCGCGGTGCTCGCGGCCGCCCTGATCGCCGGCGGTGTCGGCGGCGGCATCGGCTACTGGGCCGCGGAGCGCGAGAGCGACACCAACTCGACCACGGTCTCCGCCCCGGACACCCCCGCCGACCTGAAGCGGGAGCCCGGCTCGGTCGCCAAGATCGCGAACGACGCGCTGCCGAGCGTCGTCACCATCGAGGCCCAGAGCGGCAGCGGCGAGGGCGGCACGGGCACCGGCTTCGTCTACGACAAGCAGGGCCACATCCTCACCAACAACCACGTGGTGGCGTCGGCCGCCGAGGGCGGCAAGCTCCAGGCGACGTTCTCGAACGGCAAGAAGTACGCCGCCGAGGTCATCGGCCGCGCCGAGGGCTACGACGTGGCGGTCATCAAGCTCAAGAACGCCCCGGACAACCTGAAGCCGCTCCAGCTCGGCAACTCCGACCGCGTGGCCGTCGGCGACTCGACGATCGCGATCGGCGCCCCCTTCGGCCTCTCCAACACGGTCACCACCGGCATCATCAGCGCCAAGAACCGCCCGGTGACCTCCAGCGACGGCGGGCAGAGCGGCAAGAGCTCGTACATGAGCGCCCTGCAGACCGACGCGTCGATCAACCCCGGCAACTCCGGCGGCCCGCTCCTGGACGGACGCGGCGCGGTCATCGGCATCAACTCCGCCATCAAGCCCGCCGACAGCGGCGGCCTCGGCGGCTCGGGCCAGTCCGGCTCCATCGGCCTGGGCTTCGCGATCCCGGTCAACCAGGCGCAGAACGTGGCCAAGCAGCTGATCAGGACCGGCCAGCCGGTCTACCCGGTGATCGGTGCCTCCGTCTCGCTCCAGCAGGAGGGCGCGAACGGCGCGACGATCTCCGAGGAGGGCGCGGGCGGTTCGCAGGCGGTCACCCCGAACGGCCCGGCGGACAAGGCGGGTCTCAAGCCCGGCGACGTCATCACGAAGCTGGACGACTCGGTGATCGACAGCGGCCCGACCCTGATCGGCCAGATCTGGACCCACAAGCCGGGCGACACGGTCAAGATCACATACGAGCGGGGCGGCAAGGAGCGCACGGTCGACGTGACCCTGGGCTCGCGCAAGGGCGACAGCTGACCCGCTCCCCGGCCCGCCGACCCGCTACTCTTGTCCCCGCGCCGCCCGGTTGTCCGGTGCGTGGCGCGGGGTGGGTTGCCCGAGCGGCCTAAGGGAACGGTCTTGAAAACCGTCGTGGTGCGAGCCACCGTGGGTTCAAATCCCACACCCACCGCAGCGGGTCAGCGTTAGCGCTGGTCAGAGGGCGTGAACCCGGTTCGGGGGCACGCCCTCTTCGCTTGGCCTGTCTCACCCTGATTCGGGGATGTACCGCCTCTGACCAGTGCGTGTGGGCCATACATGGGCCAGGATCAGGCGTCGTCGGACCCTCCCGGAGCAGGCTTACTGAAGGGTGAGAGGCCGACCGGGCCGCAGCAGGACCCGTAAAGCCCGCGCACCGAGGTAAGGGTTCGTCGATACGGTGCTATTTTTCAGTACCTAATTTTCCGAGTGTCTTCCCCGGAGTAATGCGCGCCCTGCTGCCAGCATAGTGTGAATAGCAGGGCCGGTAATGGGAATTGATGCCTCGCCCCGCCTCCTAACTACCGAGATGAAGGCGCCTTCCACCTTCCCGTCAACGATGGCCCCGTGCACTAGGAACGGCTTGTTCTCTTCGGATTGAGGCGGAACCAAGACCGTCAATATCCATCCGTCCCCTTGTTGCGATGCCATAACCCTGAGTCCGTCAACAGGTGGAAATACGCGCGCGTCGATAACTGACCGATAGCGGCTTGCTCCTGCCAATTCTTCTCTGGTGGGAGTGAATTTGGAAATTAGCTCGCCATGTTGGTTCTTCTTGGTGCGATACCCCACGACGAGGATCCCGCCCTCCTCGCTATTGGCGAATCGCGCAACGTCTTGAGCAAGTTCAATGCGATCGCTGAGTTTGTCAAGGAAGTAACCCTGGGATTTGACCTCTAGCCAATCTGATTCCTCCATACCGACGAGGTAATCCGGCGCGCCGCCGTGGCAGAGGTCGAAGACGGTCCCAGGGTTCATGGGGGTAGAGCGTCGCTGGACAGCTTCGGCAATCACTCCTGCCAGTTGGCGAACTGCTGACATCTTTAGCCTTCGGGGTGGAATCAGGATGTCGAATTCCCAACCCGGAGGGATCTTGGGTCCTGGATCATCCAGATAGGCATATCCAAGTAGATGAGTTTCCCTGAACTTCATGTGTGGCGAGATCGCGTCGATCATTGAATTAACATCGGCCATGTCAGAGGTGACAAAGAATGAGGCAATCATGTCACCCTCGCCACTGACGTCTATAGCGATGAAATCTGGCGTGGTGTCGCCGCGTACGCAAAAAACGACGTTATTTGTCACGGACTCTAACAAGGCGGATTCTCTGCGACTTGACATGTCGACAGGCCCATCTCGCCTTGGGGTGGACCTCAGTGGAGGAATTTGCTTGCCCTCAAGGTTCGCAATGGCGCGACGAAGTTCAGGCAAGCTAATTTCTGTACATTCGTCATACTCGTACATGGTGCCAAGGCCGCAGGGGGATATTTGCGTACCATCGACGATTAGCGCGTGGTCCTCTTTGCTGAATCGGATCGCCATTCTGCAACTATGGCAGGGGCGATGCGGCACTGCATGATGTTTTGCAAGCCACCAGGTCGAGGCGCGTGCTGCTGAGGGGGCTAGTTGGGCAGGCTGCCAGCCAGCCTGCCCAACGGCGTACACCGCCCTAGGCGCTCTCGGCCTCCTCCAATCCCCTCTGGATGAGGGAGTTGGCATGGGCGGAGCTTCCCTTAAGGAGCTTGGCGTAGAAGCGGTAGAGCACCGCGACGCTGTGACCGGCGCGGTAGGCGACCTCCACCGGATCTACGCCCTGTTTGATCCACAGGGATACGGCGGCATGGCGCAGGCAGTAAGGCACGTCGGCCATCTCGGACTTCAGCTCGGAGCGAGTGAGCACGGCTTCGCGCGCCGCATCCCAGACGGCGCAGTACTCGTTTGACGTGACCCGTCCGCCGCGCGCGGCCCAGAACAGCCGACCGTCCGAGGCCACGCCGCGGGCGATGTGCGCCCGGACCATACGGACGTATACCGGCGGAATCGGAACGGCGCGAACAGCGTTGCGGGCCCGGTGCTTCAGCCCGCGCTCGTCGTGGGACTTCCCGCCGTCCGTCCAGCCGGCCCCTACTTCCGGGTGGCTTTGCGAGACCAGTACTTCTCCCCATGCGTCCGGCTCGCTCTCGGGTGGGAGCGTGAAGTCGTCCTTTCGGAGCGAGACAGCCTCGCCGGGACGGGTGGCCACGTAGTAGATCGCGCCGAAGAACGTCTCCAAGTGCTCGCCACGCGGGCCCTGCTCCGCCACGGCGCCGAGCAGCCGACGCACGAGGCGGGGGCCGGGGACGAACCTGAAGTCGACTTCGTCGGACGTGGAAGGGGCCGTCCAGTCAACGGCGAGGAACGGATGCCGGTTGAGGAGCGCTCGCTCCTCGACCGCGTACCGAAAGGCGTTGCTGAGCACCATCCGCTTGCGGTTGGCAGTGTTCTCGGCGGCCGGGGTGCCGTTGAGCTTCTTCGACAGGGCGGCGAACGCGGAACGGATGTGCTCCGGCTTGGCGGCCTCACTGACCTTCAGAGAGTTGGCCGCGACCCAGTCGAGAGCCTTCCTCATGTCCTCCGGCAGATCCTCGATCTCACAGCGCGGCATCCAGTCGCCGCCTTCAGGCTTTACGGCTCTGAACACCCATTGGTAGAGGGCCGCGCGCAGAGTCCGGGGATCCGGCTGCCCGGCGGTGGTACGCACGAAGACGGGTGTTACGACAGCCAGCGACTCGGCGATGCTCGCCCGGTGCTTTCCTGCCGCCGCTGGCCACTTCATCAGGGCGTACACCTTGGCGTGCTCGTACCAGGTCGGCATTGCCAGTGCGGCCAACTCCCCTTCGGGCAGACCCGTTTCCTCGTCGAACTGCTGGCCCCTGCGCAGAGCCTCCATGAGCTGTGAGCGGCGGCCATCTGCCTGCGGCTTGAGCGCGAAACTCTTCGAATGCCCCTCCTCACCTACGCGCCATCGAAGCTCCCAGGGCTTCGGGCGGCCGGTGCGGCGGCGGATGGACCACACGACAACGTCGTACGTGAGCATGTCTCTCCAGAGCGGGACAGAGCCCGCCCCTGAGGATCCAGGGGCGGGCTCGGGGCGACGGCAGGTCAGGCGGCGTTCTGCTCGCAGGTCTCCCACCAGGCATCCAGATCGGCGCGGCTGACGCGAAGCTGGCCGTTGGGGAGCTTGCGGAGGCGAGGGGCTTCGCCGCGGGCCCGCATGCGGTAGAAGGCGGCGCGACTCATATCGATCTCTTCGAGGACCGCGGCGAGCTTGAGCATCTGGGGGCGGGCCATTTCGCTCCTCAGGAAAGGTGGGGTCTGGCGCGGAAAAGTTCGGTGCACATTGCTCTGAGTCGCGACTCGGGCAAATGTGGGGCGAATGCCTCTCCATGCTGAAGCCATCCCCGACTGCACTGAACTGAAGGCTCACCGCGCGGCCTACAAGAGAGCCAAGGACGAAGACGTGATCTTTGTGTGCGTTGCGCGTCGCGGGCGTCGTTGGTCAGTGGAGCTAGACGCCATGGCCAGCAGTAAGCCCTACGTCCCTGAGCAAGCGATGAAGATCCTGGAAGCCGCAGCCGAAACCCTGGTCCTGGACGGCACGGTGGAGCAAGCAAACATCGGAGCTGATTACATCTCCATGTGGCCGATCAAAACCGAGAGCAGGGCTCGTGAGATCGGAGCAGCATTCCATGCCGCTATGTACGGGCCTCAGCAGTTGCATATGACTGTTCCGGTCCAGACCGGCAAATTGGGGAATGCAGATGGATGGCCGAGGTGATAAAAAGACTGAAGGCGAGGCAGCTAGAGCGTCGGCGGTGGCGTGGGATGTAAAAATTACCCTGCGCTCTTATCTGTCGACGAATCACCTCTATGCCGCCTATTGCTTCACTGAGGATGCGAAACGTAGCGAGGTCGATCTGGCGTCAGTCGGCACGGTAATAGGCATGCGTCACCGCGCCTACATTCTTGGTGCAATCACAGAGGCAGTGGCATTAATCGAATCTGCCATTAATGAGATTTATCAAGACGTGGCAGAAGGGGTGGGCTCGTATAGTGAGAGTGTGGCGCCAGAATTTCGCGAGGCGATGAAGCTGGTCTGGGAGAGTGTGGGCAATCGAGCACCCATTCTAGATAAGTACAACATGGCGCTGGCGATCACGGGAAATGAGATTCTCGCCAAGGGTGCTGCTCCTTATCAGGCGGCCAAAAAGCTGATTGATTTGCGAAATTATGGAGTCCACTACAAACCCCATGATCGCACTTCGGACAACCCGCATCGTCACGAGAAAGCACTGAGGGGTGAGTTCTCGGATAATCCGCTCATGGCAGGTTCCGGAAATCCCTGGTTTCCTGACCACGCCTTGGGTTCTGCCTGTGCGGAGTGGGCGTGGAGGTCTGCGCGCGCCTTGGCTGATGAGTTTGCTCTGCGGACAGGTGTCACTCTGAGCTATACGTACGCAGGGAAAGAGCATCCACTGCCGTGCTGAAGTAGGCAGGATCCGCTGGTCGTTATACATCTATGCTTCGAATCGGATATCCAGGCGGTTCGAGGAAGCGTCCTTCGTCGATGCGGTATGCATTGCGCATCCTTCGATAGTCGAAGTCTTCTCCCTGAGGGACACGAGTCACAGTCAGAAATCCGTTGGCTTCGAGTTCTTTTCTGCCGCGAGTCCAGGTGTTGTGAGAGAGTCCGTAGGACTCCCGCCGCTCCCGTGAGATGTAACGTGCTTGTGCGTATCCTCCCTGGCTCTCCATGAGCGCGAAGAGTAGAGCGATTCCAGTCGCACTCAAATGGAGTATCCACCCAAGACGCCAGAAGTTTATATGAATCCCTACGTAGCGGCCTTGTGTGCTGGCGCGCAAGTATGGAGTTCCGGGCGCCTCGACGGAGAGCAGCTTAATGAGCGGCGGCTTTCCGGGGCGTGGCGTTAATTCAATGAATCCAGCCTTTTCTAGCCATCTGAGATTGCTGGTTATACGGCGCGGTCCGGTGTCCAGCGGCAGGTTCAGCATGCGGGCCCACGTGTGAGGGGCGGGTGGCTGGCGAATGTCGAAAGGCTCAGCTGTGGCCATCATCGTTATGCACAGATAGAGCTTGAGTCGGACCTCCCCGCCTTGCCCGCCGTGAATGAGTCTGGCGAGAGGAGGTGTGACGCCATCGATCTGCGATCGAACGAAGGCCGGATGGAAGGGGACGTTGCCGCGGCGCGAGGCTCGGCTGGTCGCCTTCCCGAGGTGTCTGACTGGCTCGGGGTAGAGGGGGTTCAACAAACTCGTCGACCTTCTTGGAGGAGAGACTGGGAGTACATGGGGTTCATGGAGTACTGGGTGTTCATTGGTGGTACCTCCTTTTACCGGCCTTCGGGCACGCTGGGGATCAACTTCACCAAACTGAGAGGCTGACTCCGAAACCGTGCTATGAGCCCTTCAGCGTGGCCTGTGAACTCCTCTACCAGAGTCGTAGAGTGCTTTTGACCTGCAACTTTGTGTCTGCGACCTTGAGTGCACCGCCCATCGACGAGGCGGTGACGGACACCGTGGCTGAGTCCGTCCAGAGCATGAGGGGGATTAGATGAACGAGAGTCCGTCGTCGCAGCGAGCCGTGTGGCTGGCGATCATCTTCACCGCCAGCCTGAGCGTTTCACTGGGCGCTGGCCTTCTCTTCTTCGTTGCCGGAGCTGAGCCGACAACGATCCTCGGAGTCACGGGGACAGTCTTCGCAGGCTCGACCGGCTTGGGGCTCGCCGCACACAGCTTCATAGCGGGCTAGGCGCGGCATCACTGAGCGTGGTGGGGAAGCGAGTTGCTGTGGGCGCTTGTCTTCAAGTGAGGCCACGGTCCTACGGGCCGTGGTCTCCTGGACCAGACTGCCCACCTGGCAGCGCCTGCGCGAGGAGACGTGCTTCCTTGCGAGCGGCTTTTCGGGCGATCCGGGCTACGTGCAGATGCTCTTCGCGCATCGTCGCGCCCTCTTGCCTCACCCAGTCGCCGAGATCCTCCTCGTTGCGAGGGCACAGACTTGCCAGGCCATCAATCAACTGATCGAACTTGAAGATCGTGGGCAGCGTTTTGCCGTCCAGGTAGGCGGCGATCGTGCGCGGACTCAACCGGGCCTCGTCGCCCCACTCGTTGCGAGACGGGCTCCCGGCTGTCTCCCATAGTGCGAGGAGCGCTCGCAAGAAGTGCTGTTCCTCCGGTGTGATTCGGACTGTGACCTCGCCCCTCAACCTTGACTCCTCAGCGAGGGCAGCTTCAGTCTGGCGTCGTAGTTCTCGCCAGCGGCGAGGTGGTCCGCCCCACGCGGCGGTGATCGCTGTCAGAGTTTCGTCACTTGGCAGCCGCTTGCCGGCTAGCGCAGCGTAGACAGCTGTGCGGGACGCGCCGAATGCCTCCGCGTGGGCAACCGACCCTCCCGAGCGCGTCTGTAACTCTCTGAGGGCCTGAGCAAAGTCGATGAGGGGGCCTTCGCCGGCCAGGGGCTGCATTCGACGTGGCACAGGGCCTCCTTCATGAGCAGTAAGACTGTTGCGTGCGTCACATTGCGCACCCAAAAAAATGTGAGCTGGGGCACACCGGGGGGTGGGGTTGGGTGTCGCGAAACAGGCCCCCACCTGCAGTGCCGGCGGCGCAACTGCCTCGTCGCGGTAGTCCCGCGAAGTTTTCTGCGCAGCCTGCGTTTCCGGGGTGCGTGCCAGAGTTTCCCACGACGGCTGCGAGCCAACGCCCCAACGGGCGACGGCTCCCTGCGGGAACAGGAAGCCGTCTGCGCGAAAGTGACCAACCAGTAGGAAGGAAGGCACTCTCATGTCTGAGAGTACGGGGAACTCCCTCGCGAGGGAAAGTGATACAGCCCGCAGTGGGCAGGCTTCACGCCGCTTGGCGCTGCCGATCGCGGTCGGCGGGGGATTGAGTGCAGCACCGGTCGTCAGCTTGGTGCGTCAGGACTACACCGCTGGGATTGTCGCCGGTGCACCAACGTTCGCGGCCAGCTTGTTGATCTTTTTTCTAGTCATCTGTCCTGCTGTGTGGTCGCGCAGTCCCGCCCGGCAGTCCGCGGCGCTAGCGGTACTTGACCGATTGTTGGGTCGCCCCGGCGACCAACCCAAGCCTCGGAGGCGTCGAACTGCCGAGTCTTGAGGTGGCGTGCTAACCGCTTAGACGGTGATGCTGTGGGCCATACGTGGGCCGGAGGAAGCCAAAACAGCCTCGTGCAGCGAGTCACGGCAGGCCAAGGCGGGTCTTAGGGAGTCGGGTACACCGGTCTTGAAAACCGTCGTGGTGCGAGCCACCGTGGGTTCAAATCCCACACCCACCGCAGCAGATCGGTATCTGTGCTGATCAGAAGGGGCACCCCCGCCCAGGGGTGCCCCTTCTTTTTGATCGCTGTCCGGGGCGTGCGCCTCAGGCGTGTGACTCAGGCGTGTGCCTCAAGAGGTCCCGTCCTCAGCCTCAGGTCCCCCACCGGCGTTCCTGGGTGTTGTACATGTACCGGGGCAGGCCCTTGATGGCGCTGGTGCGGAACGGGCGGCCGTCGTCGTCGATGCGCACGGTGCCCCTGCGGCCCTGGGAGGACCAGTCCAGCTCCAGGTACCAGCGGCAGTCGCACGAGCTGGTCTCCGCCGTGACCAGCAGCACCTCGGGGTCCTTCGCCGAGACGCGGTAGGGCATGCGCACCGCAGGGATCGGTGTGCCGGAGTCGCTCCCGGCGACCGCGCGGGCGATGGGACGGTCCTTGTCCAGGTCCACGGCGAAGGACCGGGGGGTGACCGCGCCGCCGCAACCCCGGTCCATGGCGTACACGTTGCCCTCGACCGGCGCCGTACGGCCGACCACGCGCACGCGCAGCGCCTCCAGTACGACGGCCGTGTCGCTGCGGCCCTGCACCGACAGTTGGACGAGCGTCTCGCCGCCGTGCACCGCGCCCTGCGTCGTCGCCCAGGGCGCCGCGTCCTGCGGGACAGGGGGAGGGGGGACCTGGCTCGGCGGCTTGGTGACGACGTAGTCGTGATCGCAGCCGAGCATCCAGGCCTGGGAGTTGACGGTCCAGGTGAGCGGCCGTCCGGCAGGCTGTTCGCCGCGGGGCGGGGCGGATGTCGCGCCGGGCGGGCGGGAGGTGTCCGGCTCTTTCTTCTTCTTCGGGGTGGCGGAGTCGGAAGGCCGCTCGGAGGTGGGGGTGCCGCTCGGGACGGGTGAGGCGCCCCGTCGTTCCGGCGCCCTGGTCTCCGCCGTACCGACGACCCGGTCAGAACCGTCGGCGGACGCCCGCCGCCCGTCCGGCAGCACGGAGAAGGCGCCGAGCGTCGCGAGCACGGCACAGGCGGAGGCCAGCCCGAGCACGAGACGTCTGCGGCGGTACCAGGGGCGGTGCGGGGGCGGGAGCAGGGGTGGGGGCGGGAGTGCGTCGCCGTCTGCCTTCGACGCCGTGTCCGGTTCGGTGACGGCTTCCACCTCGGTGTCCGCGTCGCCCGCCGTGTCGTCTTTGGCTTCCGTGTCGTCCGTGGCTTCCGTGACGTCTGCGGCTTCCTTGCCGCCCGCGGCTTCCGCCGTGGCGTCGTTCGCGGCTTCCGCCGCCGTGGCGCCGGGCGCGCTCTCCGTCGCCCCCGCCGCACGAGGCCGACGGCGGGCCGCCACCGCCAAGAGCCAACGGCGGTGGAGTTCCAGGCGTTGCTCCGGGGTCGCCCCGCAGAGGGCCGCGAAGCGTTCCACGGGGGCGAAGTCGAGCGGCACCGCGTCGCCCGCGCAGTAGCGGTGCAGCGTCGAGGTGTTCATGCCCAGCCGGCGGGCCAGCGAGCCATAGCTCCGGTCCGTGCGCTCCTTCAGGGCCCGCAGCAGCGCCGCGAACTCCGCCACCTCGTCGATGCCGTCGCCGTCGTCCTGTGCCGACACGGGTCCCCCGTCCTCGTACGACCCCACCCGGCCTGGGACGGTATCCCAGGCACCCCATATACCTGCACGTCAGACGGGCTGGGATGGTTCCACCGCGTCCGATCGGCCGTAGGTTGTTGCGCCGGGCCGCCGTGACCGCTGATGCTCTTGGTGCCGCACCGACCAGGACCGGGCCGATCAGCCGACCTCGCCGCGGCGTCCACGTCCACGTACTCATCCACGGGGGAACACCCATGTCCATGCGCATCCGAACGAGCGCTTGCGCCGCACTCGCCGTCGCCGCCCTCGCGGCGGGCACGGTCCTCACCGCACCGGCCGCCGGCGCCGCTCCGAGGGCCGCCGCACCCAAGCACCTGTCCGCGTCCCAGCTGCCGCCGCACCCGACGTCGTCCTGGACCGCCGGTCCGGTCACCGAGGGGTTCCCGGAGGCACTCGGCTTCTGCGTGAGCACGGAGGGCGTACTCGACTTCGACTACCGGCACCGGGAGTTCCGGACCGATCTGGACACCAACGCCGTGCAGCTGACCGTCGTCACGGGCACGGCCGCCCGGGCCAAGGCCCTGGCGAAGCACTACGACGACCTGATCCGCACCTGCGCCGACCGCATCGAGAAGGCCTCGCCCGACGTCGAGGCCGAGGGCCGGGACTACGGCAAGCTCCCGGTCGAGGAGGGCGCCCGCGTCCGCGGCCTGCACACCGAGTCGTCCGGGGGCGCTTCCGACATCGCTCTGCTGTCGGTCGGGCGGGACGGCAGGACCGTCACCGTCGTGCAGTGGGCACAGCTGGGCGACTTCGGGGACGCGCCCGTGGCCGCCTTCAAGAAGACCACGACCACGGCCGTCAACAAGCTGTACTGACCGGGCGGCCACCGGAAAGGACGGGGACCGTCCTTCCGCCATGGGGACCGTCCTTCCGCCACGGGGGTCGGAAGGACGGTCCCGCATCGGTCACGCCTCGGGGCGATCTGTTCGGGGGTGCCCCTTCACGCGTGAGCGGGTGCGGCCGTGGTCGTCGGCGGCATGAGGGCTTCCGCTTCGGGCAGCCGGACCTCATGGCAAGGGAAGGTCCGCGAAGTCTGCTGTGGCAACAGCTGGACGGCAGTTGTGAGTACGCCCGCGAGCTGGTGCGGACGGCGCGTCTGTTGGCCGACGAACAGCTGAGGCTCCTTGAGGAGAACCATCGGCTCAGGCATCAACACCAGGTCATTCGTGGGCGCGTGCGCGTCGTCCGCCTGCCGCGGCGGCTGTGAAGGTCGCTGTCCGGGTGCGGGTGCGGGTGCGGGTGCGGGTGCGGGTGCGGGGGCGCGGGGGCGGCGGTGCCTGCCTCCGCTCACCCCGGATCGGCAGGTCCCGTCAGCCGCGCCGCCGACGCGATCGTCGAGCGCGCCTCGCGGTCGGTGAGGCCGACGCGGACCGCCGCTTCGACGAGCTGCGGCGCGAGGATCTCGCCGATGCCGTTCTCGTAGGCGCGGCAAGCGGCCCAGAACAGTCGGGTATTGCGCTGGCCCTCGTGCGCGGCGAGCACGAACTGCACCAGCCCCTGCCCGCGTTGGGCCTCCGTGTCCGGGTGTCCCGCAGGCGTGGAGGCGGAGGGCGGGGGCGCGTGGTGGTGCGCGCGCGGTGGGGGCGTGAGCAGGCGCAGCAGCGCGGGCGGGCAGGGCGCGGGCGGCAGTTGGGCCGTGCCCGGCACGGTGCCGTAGACGCCCTGGTCGGTCCGGGAGCCGGGTCCGACCAGGTAGCCGCCCGCGCCGCGGATGTCGATGCCGGGGGCGAGCCGGCCCGCAGAGTTGGGGATCACGGTGTCCGCCGGACCGGCCAGCCAGATGTGGCGGCCGCCGCTCGGCGTGGTCACGACGACGGTGTCGGGGATCGTGAAGAGGTGGCGCAGCGCCAGTGCGCGCAGGGCCGCCGAGGCGTCCGTACCGGACTTCACGTCCAGGTCGATGCCGATCAGATGGTGCGGCGGCAGCCCGCAGGCGATCCCGTAGCCGGTGGCCCAGGGGGCGGCGGCGAAGAGTTCGCGGATGCGCCGCGGGTCGGTCGTCGCGTCGTACACCCCGTGCCCGAGGCGGCCGCACGCGCCGTGGCAGGGGCCGGGGTGGGGGTCTTCGTGGTGGGGGGAGCGCAGGGCGGGGAGCTTGGTGCGGGACAGGGGGATCACCGCGAGGCCGCGCTCGGCGGCGGACAGCGCGTGGGCGAGCGCCAGGGTGGTGGCATGGCGGTCGATGGTGGCCATGACTTCATTTTCGTACGTACGTTCGAAGAAGGGAAGAGGGAGCGAGCGGCGAGTGGTGCTGTGAGGCGGGAGGCGGCGCCGACGGGCGGGGAAATGTCGTCCTTGTGGCGCCGCTCGGTCCGTACAGAAGGAACGCTTCGCCTCTTGCGGGGGCCGGGGTGTGCCGCGGGGCGGGCGAGGCGCGTGGCGCTGAGCAGGGGATTTGAGGGGGCGGCGTGGGTTTATCTACTTGTCCTCACGCTTGCGGGGGAATTGGGCCGTCCTGGGTAGTTCGCCGGGGATTCGGTGGGCAACTCTGATTCCGCGACGTCGTGCAGAACTCCGAGGCGGTCGGCCAACTGCCTTGGGAAAAGCCGTACTTCTGGTACTTCCGGCCCTGTGTCGGTGCGTACCTCCCCATTCTGGAGGAATAGACATGGCAAGCATCCGTACCGCCCGCGTTATCGCCGCTGCCGCCGCCCTGCCCCTCGCGGCCGCGCTCTTCTCGGGCGTCGCGATGGCCGACAACGGCGCCTTCGCGAACAACGGATCGAACGCGGGAGTCGCCACCGTCAACGGCAGCGGTGTCGGCGGCAACAACCACGGCAACTCGTCCACGACGCAGCAGCAGGCCGTCGGCAGCGGTGCCTCGAACCAGAGCAACACCGCCCAGGTGAACGGCTCGGCGTTCACGGCGATCGACCAGTCGAACGAGAACATCGCGGTCAACTTCACCGAACTCTGGTGAGCCGACGGCCTCTGGAGTTGCTCGGGACGACTCCAAGGGGCACGCACTGTGGGGTGTGACGGTCCTGTGCGGCGGTGCTTCGGCACCGCCGCACAGGCGTTTTCGGGGCCGATCAGCGCTTTTCCGGCGGGATTGCTTGGGGTCGATCGCAGCTCCTCCGGCGGGAGCCCCGGGGTGGGTCGACTCTCTTGACACCGGTACGGGATCTGACGGACAGTCAGAAACCCTTGTCGGTACGAGACGGAGAGGCCGCCACCGTGCACCTCGCCCCCACCGAACGCCAGCGGCGGCTGCGCGCCGAACTGCGCGCCTACTTCCGGGACGTGATGCCCGACGGGCCGCCCGGCGGCGCGGACGTGACGGGGCAGCGCGGCCTGTTGCGCCGCATCGGCGCCGACGGGATGCTCGGGCTCGGCTGGCCCGTCGAGTACGGCGGTCAAGGGCGCGGCGCCGACGAGCAGTTCGTCTTCTTCGACGAGGCCTACCGCGCGGGCGCGCCCGTGTCGATGGTCACCCTGAACACCGTCGGGCCGACCCTCATGAAGTACGGCACCGAGGAACAGAAGGCCTTCTTCCTGCCCCGCATCCTCAGCGGCGACCTCGTCTTCGCGATCGGCTACAGCGAGCCGTCCGCCGGCACGGATCTGGCCTCGCTGCGGACCCGGGCCGTGCGCGACGGCGACGGCTGGCTGATCGACGGCCAGAAGATCTTCACCTCGAACGCGCAGAACGCCGACTGGATCTGGCTGGCCTGCCGCACCGACCCCGAGGCCCCCAAGCACCAGGGCATCTCCCTCATCCTCGTGCCGACGGACGCGCCGGGCTTCTCCTGGACGCCGATCGAGACCGTGGGCGGCCTGACCACGACGGCGACCTACTACGACGGGATCCGGGTGCCCGCCGCGAACCTCGTGGGCGAGGAGAACGGCGGCTGGGGCCTCATCACCAACCAGCTCAACCACGAGCGGGTCGCGCTCGCCGCGATCGGCATGCAGGCCGAGGACTTCTACGCCGCCGCGCTGGACTGCGCGCGTACACCCGATCCGGTGACGGGTGAGCGCCGGATTGACGCGCCGTGGGTGCGTTCCAGGCTGGCCGAGGTGCATGCCCGACTGGCGGCGACACGCCTGCTCAACTGGCGTTTGGTGGGCGACGTGGGGGCGGGCCGACTGGCGCCGGGCGACGCGAGCGGCGTGAAGTTCATGGGAACCGAATCGGCCGTGGAGGTGTACCGAATGTGTCAGGAGATCACGGGCGAGGCCGGGCTGGTGCGGGCCGGTTCGTCGGGTGATGTCGGGGGCGGCGAGCTGGAGCGGATGAACAGGGCGGCGCAGATCAACACGTTCGGGGGCGGGGTGAGCGAGGTGCAGCGGGAGATCGTCGCGACGATGCGGCTCGGCATGCGGAGGGGGCGCCGGTGACGACGGGACAGCAGGAGACAGTGGCGGCCGGTCCGCGCGAGCTCGCGTACGAGGAGCTGAAGGCGTTCGAGGGCAGGCCCGCGGCACAGGCGGGGTTCGGCAAGGACCCGGTCAACGAGCCGATGATCAGGCACTGGTGCGAGGCGATGGGCGACACCAACCCGGCGTACGGCGGGGCGGATCCGGTGGCCCCGCCGACGATGCTTCAGGCCTGGACGATGGGCGGACTGTCCGGGCACGAGGGCAGGACACCGGCGTACGACGACTTGCTCGCGCTGCTGGACGGCGCCGGGTACACCTCGGTCGTCGCCACCGACTGCGAGCAGGAGTATCTGCGGGCGCTGCGGCCCGGCGACGAGATCACCTTCGACGCGGTGATCGAGTCGGTGTCGGAGCGCAAGACGACCAAGCTCGGCACGGGCCACTTCGTCACGACGCGGATGGACGTCCACGCGGGCGGCGAACTCGCCGGGACGCACCGCTTCCGCATCCTCAAGTACGCGCCGGCGCGGCGGAAGCCGAAGGGCAGACGCCCCCGCCCGGTCATCAACCGCGACAACGCGGGCTTCTGGGAGGGCGTCGCCGCGCACCGCCTGCTGATCCAGCGCTGCGGCGGCTGCGGCGAGCTCCGCTTCCCGTGGCTGCCCGGGTGCAACGCCTGCGGCTCGCCCGAGTGGGACACGGTCGAGGCGAGCGGCGAGGGGACGGTCTACTCGTACGTGGTGATGCACCACCCGCCCTTCCCGGCCTTCGACCCTCCCTACGCCGTGGGGCTCGTCGAACTGGCGGAGGGCGTGCGGATCGTCAGCAACGTGGTCGGTGTGCCGTGCGACAAGGTCCGGATCGGGATGCCGGTGCGGCTCGCATTCCAGCGGGTGGACGCGGAGTTGGAGCTTCCGGTGTTCCGGGCCCTGGAGGAGACGTCCGGGGGCGTGGTCTGACATGGACTTCACGCCCACGGAGGAGCAGGCGGCCGCGCGGGATCTCGCCGGGGAGATCTTCGGCGATCTGGCGACACCGGAGCGGCTCGCGGCGGCGGGGACCGGCTCGGACGCCGAGCTGTGGAAGGCGCTGTGCGCGGCGGGACTGCCGGGCGCGGTGGAGGACGTGGGCCTGCTCGGCCTGGTCCTGCTCCTGGAGGAGCAGGGGCGGACGACGGCCCAGGTGCCGTTCGCGGCGAGCTGTGTGTACGGCCTGCTCGCGGTGGCCGCGCACGGCACGGCCGAGCAGCGGGACCGGCTCCTGCCCGCGCTGCGGCAGGGGGAGGAGATCGCCACGGGAGCGTTTCCGGCCCGGGGCGGGGTGACGGCGGCAAAGAGCGGGGCACTGAGCGGCACGGTGCCGTGGGTGCCGTGGCTGAGGGACGCGACGCTGGTCCTGGTGGCCGCGGCCGACCGGAGCCTGTGGCTGGTGCGGGTCGCCGACGCCGGGGTGGAGCCGGTCGAGCTGACGGCGCCGTGGTCGGCCGGGCGGCTCGTGCTCGACGGGACGCCCGCGGAGCGCCTGGGCGAGGCGTCGGCGTACGGCGGGTCGACGGTGTCCGCCGACGGGACGGTGTCCACCGACGGGACGGTGCCCACTGACGGGGCGGTGTCCGCGGACATGACGGCGTCCGCCGAGGTGACGGTGTCCGCCGACGGGACGCCGTACGACGACGTGCTGGCCTGCGCGCGCACGGCCTTCGCGGGACTTCAGGCGGGTGTCTGCGCGGGCTCGCTGGCCCGCGCCGTGGCCCATACGAATGAAAGGGAGCAGTTCGGGCGGCCCCTGGCGGCCAAGCAGGGCGTCCAGCTGCGGGCCGCCGACGCCCATATGGACACCGAGGCGATCCGCGTCACGGCCTATGAGGCGGCCTGGCGCCGCGACGCGGGCCTGTCGTTCGGCACGCACGCGCTGACCGCGGCCTGGTGGGCGTCGGGGGCCGGCAGGCGCGTGGTGCACGCGGGCCAGCATCTGCACGGCGGCATGGGGGCCGACCTCGACCATCCCGTGCACCGGCACTTCCTGTGGGGGCGGCAGGTGGACGCGTATCTGGGCTGCGGGAGCGAAGTACTGGACGAGCTGGGCGAGTTGATCGCGAAGGGGGAGCCGGCATGAAGGCACAGGGAGCGGCCCTGATGAGAGAGGGCGAGGAGCTGCCGCCGCTGGAGATCCCGATCACCCGGACGCTGATCGTCGCCGGCGCCGTCGCCTCCCGCGACTACCAGGACGTGCACCACGACGCGGAGCTCGCGAAGGCCAAGGGCTCCCCCGACATCTTCATGAACATCCTGACGACCAACGGCCTGGTCGGGCGCTACATCACCGACCACTTCGGCCCCGCCGCCGTCCTGCGCAAGGTGGCGATCAGGCTGGGGGCGCCCAACTACCCGGGGGACACGATGGTGCTGACCGGCTCCGTGGACCGTGTCGAGACGACACAGGAGGGCGACACGGCCACGGTCGCGGTCGTCGGGGCCAACGGCATCGGCAGGCACGTCACCGGCACGGTCACGGTGACCCTCCCCTCGGGAGGCGCCGCATGAGCGTCCTGACGCGTGACACCCTCGGCGGGAAGGCCGCGATCGCCGGGATCGGGGCCACGGAGTTCTCCAAGGACTCCGGGCGCAGCGAGCTCAAGCTGGCGGTGGAGGCCGTGCGGGCCGCGCTCGACGACGCCGGTCTCGCCCCCGCCGACGTCGACGGCATGGTCACCTTCACGATGGACACCAGCCCGGAGATCACCGTCGCCCAGGCGGCCGGCATCGGGGAGCTGTCCTTCTTCTCCCGTATCCACTACGGCGGCGGCGCGGCCTGCGCCACGGTCCAGCAGGCGGCGCTCGCGGTGGCGGCGGGAGTGGCCGAAGTCGTCGTCTGTTACCGCGCGTTCAACGAACGCTCGGGGCGCAGATTCGGCTCAGGAGTGCAGCAGCGCGAGCCGTCCGCCGAGGGCGCCGCACTCGGCTGGTCCCTGCCGTTCGGTCTGCTCACCCCCGCGTCCTGGGTGGCGATGGCGGCCCAGCGCTATCTCCACACGTACGGCCTGACGCCGGAGGTCTTCGGGCACGTCGCCGTCACCGACCGGAAGTACGCGGCGACCAACCCCGCCGCGTACTTCCACGGGAAGCCGATCACGCTCGCCGACCACGCCGCGTCCCGCTGGATCGTCGAGCCCCTGCGGCTCCTGGACTGCTGCCAGGAGACGGACGGCGGCCAGGCGATCGTGGTCACGAGCGTGGAGCGGGCCCGCGACCTGCCGCACCCGCCGGCCGTGATCGTGGCGTCGGCCCAGGGCGCGGGGCGGGCGCAGGAGCAGATGACCAGCTTCTACCGCGACGACCTGAGCGGCCTGCCCGAGATGAGCGTGGTGGCACGGCAGTTGTGGCGCACCTCGGGGCTCACCCCGAAGGACATCGACGTGGGGATCCTCTACGACCACTTCACACCGTTCGTGCTGATGCAGCTGGAGGAGTTCGGGTTCTGCGCGCCCGGTGAGGCGGCGGGCTTCGTCGCCGAGGAGCGGCTCCCGCTGAACACGCACGGCGGGCAGCTCGGCGAGGCCTACCTGCACGGGATGAACGGCATAGCGGAGGCCGTCCGGCAGACGCGGGGCACGTCCGTGAACCAGATACCGGGCGCCGCGCGCACCCTGGTCACGGCGGGCACGGGCGTCCCCACATCGGGGCTGATTCTGGGGTCGGACGGCTGAACGCGGCGCGTGTCCCGGGGCCGCGCCGGGGCCGGGCCCGTTCACTCGCCCTATGCGCCTCCGAAAGATGATCATTGGATTTGTCCTCGTCCTGACGGCCCTGACCCTGGACCTGACCGCGTCCCCACCGGGCGTGGCGTCCTCGGGGAACACCGAGCCCGCCCGCACGGCGCCCACGCGCACCGCGCCTGCCGCCACCAAGGTGGCGACCTTCCGCGGCTGGGCGTTCGACACCTGCCTCACCCAGTCCGTCGACACGATGCGGCGCTGGCGGTCGTCCAGCTACCGCGCGGTGGGCGTCTACTACGCGGGCCGAGGCCGGGCCTGCAAGCGTCAGCCGCACCTCGACCACGCCTGGATGCGCGCGGTGCAGCGCATGGGCTGGCGGGTCCTTCCGGTGTACGTGGGGTCGCAGTCGCCCTGCGTGGTGGCGAAGAACAAGAAGGGAGTACGCATCGGACGGCACCCCTGGACCCAGGGGAAGCGGGAGGGACGCGACGCGGTCCGCAGGGCGAAGGCACTCGGCATGCGGCGGCCCAGCCCGCTCTACCTGGACATGGAGGCGTATGCGCACCAGAAGAAGAGCTGCGCGCACACCACGCTCTCCTTCGTCCGCGCCTGGGACCGCGAGGTGCGCAGGCACGGCTACGTCCCCGGTTTCTACAGCAGCGCCGACTCCGGCGTGCGGCACATGGAGGCGGCACGGCGGGCGGGGGTGCGGGATCTGCCCGCGGTGATGTGGTTCGCGCGCTGGCACACCAAGCCGCACCTGTACCGCGAGCCCGAGCTGAAGCGTCACGCCTGGCGCCCGGCACGCCGCATCCATCAGTACGCGGGGAACGTGAAGGAGCGGCACGGCGGCCGCACCCTGTTGATCGACCGCAATCTGGTGCATGCACCCGTGGCGCGCGTGCGCTAGGCGGCGCGCCGAGCGATGGATGCGCCGGGGTGATGCTGGGGGATGAACCCTCAGGGGTGTGCTCCGCCTCCTCCACCTGTAGGAGGTGGGGCCAGCACCATTCGTACAACCTGAGGCGGACACCGCTTCGGGACCTGCGGCCGATCCGCTGCGGTAGGGGGCGCTTCTAGCGTGGAGCCATGACCGCATCCATGGTGTCCGTGTGCACCGGCGCATCGAAGGCCGCGACGCGGGGCACGGGTCCGGCCCGGCCCGCCGGCCCCTCGGCGTACCCGTCGTTCGCGTCCTACGTACGGGCGCGCCAGCCCGTACTGCTGCGCACCGCCCGCTCGCTGACCGCGAATCCGAGCGATGCAGAAGACCTGCTGCAGACCGCGCTGACCAAGACCTATGTCGCGTGGGAGCGGATCCAGGACCACCGCGCGCTGGACGGCTATGTGCGCCGCGCGCTGCTGAACACGCGTACGTCGCAGTGGCGCAAGCGCAAGGTCGACGAGTTCGCGTGCGACGAGCTGCCGGAGCCCGATGTGACGCCGGTGGGGGACCCGGCCGAGCAGCAGGTGCTCCGTGACGCGATGTGGCGCGCGATCATGAAGCTGCCCGCGCGGCAGCGGGCGATGGTCGTCCTCAGGTATTACGAGGACCTCAGCGAGGCCCAGACCGCTGAGGTGCTCGGTGTCTCCATCGGCACGGTGAAGAGCGCGGTGTCGCGTGCGCTCGGCAAGCTCCGTGACGATCCGGAACTGACGCCGGTCCGCTGAGCGCCGCCGTGCGGACCCGGTGGACCCGGCGGACGCGGCGGACCTGGCGGACGCGGCCAATGATCGATCATCTTCTGGAGTAGTGACATACCACGCGGTATGCGCGCAGAATCAGCGCAGCCCTTACTGCCGCGTAGGCCCTGTCGCCCCAGGAGGACGCCGTGCTGAGCACGATGCAGGACGTACCGCTGACCGTCACCCGCATCCTGCGGCACGGAATGACCGTGCACGGGACATCGCAGGTCATCACCTGGACCGGCGAGGGCGCCCCGCAGCGCCGCAGCTACCGCGAACTCGGTGAGCGCACCGCGCAGCTCGCCCACGCGCTGCGCGAGGACCTCGGCGTCACGGACGACGAGCGCGTCGCGACGTTCATGTGGAACAACGCCGAGCACGTCGAGGCCTACTTCGCGGTGCCCTGTATGGGCGCGGTCCTGCACACCCTCAACCTGCGCCTCCCCGCGGACCAGCTGACGTGGATCGTCAACCACGCCGCCGACCGCGTCATCATCGTCAACGGCTCCCTGCTCGGCCTCCTCGCGCCGCTCCTGCCGCAGCTGACGAGCGTCGAGCACCTGGTGGTCTCGGGCCCCGGTGACCGCTCCCTGCTGGCGGGCGCCCGCGCCCAGGTGCACGAGTACGAGGAGCTGCTCGCCGGGAAGCCCACCGACTACGCCTGGCCCGAGCTGGACGAGCGCACCGCGGCCGCCATGTGCTACACCTCCGGCACCACCGGCGACCCCAAGGGCGTCGTCTACTCCCACCGCTCCATCTATCTGCACTCCATGCAGGTCAACATGACCCAGTCGATGGGGCTCACGGACGCGGACACCTCCCTGGTCGTCGTCCCCCAGTTCCACGTCAACGCCTGGGGTCTGCCGCACGCCACCCTGATGACCGGCGTGAACATGCTGATGCCGGACCGCTTCCTGCAGCCCGCCCCGCTCGCCGAGATGATCGAGTCGGAGCGGCCCACGCACGCGGCCGCCGTCCCCACCATCTGGCAGGGCCTGCTCGCCGAACTCACCGCCAAGCCGCGCGACGTCAGCTCGCTCGGCCAGGTCACCATCGGCGGCTCGGCCTGCCCGCCGTCGCTGATGGAGGCGTTCGACCGGCTCGGCATGCGGGTCTGCCACGCCTGGGGCATGACGGAGACGTCGCCGCTCGGCACGGTCGCCCGCCCGCCGGCCCACGCCATCGGCACCGACGAGGAGTTCGGCTACCGGCTCACGCAGGGCCGCTTCCCTGCCTCGGTCGAGGGCCGCCTGGTCGGCCCCGGCGGCGAGATCCTGCCCTGGGACGGCGAGTCGGCCGGTGAGCTGGAGGTGCGGGGCCCCTGGATCGCGGGCGCCTACTTCGGCGGCGCGGGCGGCGAGGTCCTGCGCCCCGAGGACAAGTTCAGCGAGGACGGCTGGCTGAAGACCGGTGACGTCGGCGTGATCACCCCGGACGGCTTCCTGACCCTCACCGACCGGGCGAAGGACGTCATCAAGTCGGGCGGCGAGTGGATCTCGTCGGTCGAGCTGGAGAACGCCCTGATGTCCCACCCGGACGTCGCCGAGGCCGCGGTCGTGGCCGTGCCGGACGAGAAGTGGGGCGAACGTCCCCTCGCCACGGTCGTGCTGAAGGAGAACGCGACCGCCGACTACGCCGCGCTGCGGGACTTCCTCGCGGACAGCGTCGCCAAGTGGCAGCTGCCCGAGCGCTGGGCCGTCATCCCCGCCGTGCCGAAGACCAGCGTCGGCAAGTTCGACAAGAAGGTCCTGCGCAGGCAGTACGCGGCCGGCGAGCTGGACGTCACGCAGCTCTGAGGCCACCCGGCTCCGGGGGGCACCCGGCTCTGAGGTCACGCAGCCGCGGGCTTTCGGGTGCGTATCGCGGTCGTCGTCCAGCTGAGCGTCAGCCAGAGGGCGGCGATCGCGCACACGCCGGTCCATCCCCAGTGGGTGAACGCGGTGCCCGCCAGGGCGGAGGCCAGCGCGCCACCCGCGAATCCGGCCACCACATAGGCGGTGTTGGCGACGGCCGGGGTGGAGGTCGTCGTCAGTGCGAGCGTCTGGTTGGCGATGTGGCCGGCCACCAGCGCCATGTGGATCGTGACCGCCGCCGCGCACAGGGCCCACAGCGCCCC
Organism: Streptomyces sp. NPDC052114; assembly: GCF_040680155.1. NCBI lineage: Bacteria > Bacillati > Actinomycetota > Actinomycetes > Kitasatosporales > Streptomycetaceae > Streptomyces > Streptomyces sp. NPDC052114. The sequence goes on from NZ_JBFAWC010000007.1 coordinate 278,298, forward strand.
GCCGCCCAGCCAGAACAGCGGCACCGACACCGCCGCCAGGACATACGCGGCCGAGACGACCTTCGCCGCGCCGAACCGGTCGACGAGGCCGCCCGCGAGCGGCGCCACGACGGACGCCGCGAGACCGAACAGGCCGAAGAGGCCGGCGGTGGCGGTCGTCATGCCGTACCCGTCGCCGTCGCCGGTCAGCAGCAGGGCCAGCGAGGTCCACAGCGCGCTCCACGCGCCGTACATCCCGCCTTGGCGTATGCAGGCGCGGCGCAGCTCGGCGGAGCCCCGCACCACGCCCGGCAGTCGGGCGAGCCCGGCGAAGAGCGGTCCCGGCCGGCGTCGGCGCTCGGCGGGCAGCACGGCGGCCGAGGCCAGGCCGAGCAGGGCCGTGAGGACGGCGGCGCCCACGAAGACGTACCGCCAACCGAAGGCCTGGCCGACGAGACCGCCGAGGACGCGGGCCGCGACGACACCGGTGAACAGGCCCGCTATCAGCGCCGCGACATGGCTCGCCCGCCGGTGCGCGGGCGCCCGCTCGGCGACCAGCGGCACGAGCAGCTGCGGCACGACGGTCGCGGCGGACGCCACCAGGACGGCGGCGGCGAGCGCGGTCGTGCCCGAGGCGGCGGCGCCCAGGGCGAGCGCCCCGGCCGTGACGAGGGAGAGCCCCGCGACGAGCCTGCGGCGGTTCACGCTGTCGCCGAGCGGGGCGAAGAACAGCAGCCCCGCGGCGTACCCGAACTGGGCGACCGAGGCGATCCACGCGACGGCCGACGGCGTGGAGCCGAAGTCGCGCGCTATCAGGGGGAGCAGCGGCGCGGCGACGTAGATATTGGCGGCCGTCACCGCCGTGCAGACCGCGATGAGGAGAAGGAAGAGGCCGGGCGGGACGGCGCGAGGGGTGGACGCGGGGGTGGGTGTGGGCGCGGGGGACGACCCGGATGCCGACGGGGCGGGTGCCCGTACCGGAGCTTGTGTCGGTGGTTGTGCTGTTGAGGACATGAGTGAGCGGGACTCCTTCGCATGACTCCGCGACGCGACGCGCTGATGGCGATGGACCCGGTCACCGGCGCAGACGTCGGTGACCAGCGGAAACACTGTCAACCAACTGGTTGGTTGGAAAAAGTCTGCGCCCGTCCGCGTCGCCGTGTCAAGCAACCAACCAGTTGGTTGCCCGAAAGGGTTCGCCTACCCTGGGCCCATGGCAGTGAGAGACCCCGAGGCCACCAAGGCGCGGATCTTCGAGGCGGCGGTCGCCGAGTTCGCCCGGTACGGCATCGCGGGCGCCCGCATCGACCGCATCGCGAGCGAGGCGAAGGCCAACAAGCAGCTCATCTACGCCTATTTCGGCAACAAGGCGGAGCTGTTCACCCAGGTTCTCGAGAAGCGCATGCTGGACATGGCGATCGCCAACCCCGTCGACGCGGACGACCTGGACGGCTGGATGGACCGGCTGATGGACTACCACGCCGCCCACCCCGAACTGCTGCGCCTCCTCTTCTGGGAGGGCATCGAGTACGGCACGGACGAACTCCCCGACGAACGGGAGCGCCGCGACCACTACGACCGCAAGGTCTCCGTGCTCGCCGACGCGCAGGCCCGGGGCGTCATCAGCGACGAGATCCCCGCGGCCCACCTGCTCTTCATGGTCGTCGCCCTGGCGGGCTGGTCCACGGCCGTGCCGCAGATGCGGCGGATCCTCGTCGGCGACGAGGATGCCGACAGACAGCGGCTGCGCGCCTCGATCAAGGCGGCGGTGCGGCGCATCACGGTCTGAGGCCGGAGGACCCCAACGGCCTGAGGCCGGAGGACCCCACCGGCCGCCGGTCCGTCCGTCAGTTCGTGCCGATCTTCGCCAGCAGGTCCACGATCCGGCCCTGCACCTCGGCGCTGGTGGAGCGCTCCGCCAGGAACAGCACCGTCTCGCCGGCCGCGAGCCGCGGCAGCTCCGTCTCGTCGACGGCCGCGGTGTAGACGACCAGCGGGGTGCGGTTCAACTGCCCGTTCGCCCGCAGCCAGTCGACGATCCCGGCCCGGCGGCGGCGCACCTGGAGCAGGTCCATCACCACGAGGTTCGGCCGCATCTGCGCCGCGAGCGTCACGGCGTCCGCGTCGCTCTCGGCCCGCGCGACCTGCATGCCGCGCCGCTCCAGCGTGGCGGTCAGGGCGAGCGCGATCTCCTCGTGCTCCTCGATGAGCAGGACGCGCGGCGGGTGCTGCTCGCTGTCGCGCGGCGCGAGGGCCTTCAGGAGTACGGCGGGGTCGGCGCCGTACGCCGCCTCGCGCGTCGCCTGGCCGAGGCCGGCCGTCACGAGAACGGGCACCTCCGCGGCCACGGCGGCCTGCCGCAGCGACTGCAGCGCCGTACGCGTGATCGGCCCGGTCAACGGGTCCACGAACAGGGCGGCGGGGAACGCCGCGATCTGCGCGTCGACCTCCTCGCGCGAGTGCACGATCACGGGGCGGTAGCCGCGGTCGCTGAGCGCCTGCTGCGTGGTGACGTCGGGCGCGGGCCACACCAGGAGGCGGCGCGGGTTGTCCAGCGGCTCGGGCGGCAGCTCGTCGTCCATCGGCCGGGGCTGGGGACGGTTCGAGACCTCGATCGCGCCGCCGGGGCCGTCCAGCGGCTCGGGGCCCTCGTCGGCGTCCTCGTCCGGCGCGCCGATCGCGTACGAACGTCCCGTGCCCTCGGTCGCGGACCCGATACGGGACTGCGGGTGCGCCGGAGCCGGGGACCCGGGCTGCTGGGGCTGCGGGGACTGGGGATGCGGGCGGGCCGAGGCCTCGGCCCGTTCGTCGGCCGCGGGCGCGGGCGGCGTGGCCAGCCTGCGCCGGCGCCCGGAACCGCTGACCGAACCGCCGAGCGAGCCGCCTGGCGTGGACGGCTGCTGGACGGCGGGACCCGCCGCGCCCTGCCCCTGAGCCTGGCCCTGACCCTGAGCCTGGCCCTGGTGCGGGGGCTGCGGCTCGGTGCCGGATTCCTGCGGCGCCTGGGACGAGGGCTGCGGCATCGGACCCGCCGCCTGCCCCTGCTGACCGGCTTGCTGACCGGCCTGCTGGGCGGCCTGCGGACCGGTCTGGGGACCCGCCTGCGGCGGCAGCGGAGGCTGTGGTGCCTGCGGGATACGAGGGTTGCGCGGCGACTGCTGACGCCCCTGCGCGGGAGCGGCGGCACCGCCCTGCTGGTCGGCGATCTGCTGCCCGAACGGGACGCCCTGCCCGAGCGTACGCACGCTGATGGCGCGCCCCTGCGTCGAGTTGGGGTCGCCGGGCGCGGCCTCGGCGGGCAGCGGCTGGGCCGCACGGGACTGCGGTCCGTGCTCCGGCGGGAGCGCGGAGCCTCCGGGGGGCGTCGGCACGCCGTGCGCCGGGGTGCCCGCGGAGTGCGGGGTGCCCTGCGCGGGCACGCCGTCGGCCGGAGTGGTGCCGTCGGGCCACGGCTGCGGGGCGGGCAGCGGGCCGGGCTCGGCGGCCTGCTCGCGCTGCTCCTGCGCCTCGTGCGGCTGCCGGCCCTGCGACGGCTCGCCCTGCGAGGGCTGTACGGCACGCGGGTCCACCGGCGCCTCGGGAGCCCCAGGAGCCCCGGGAGCCGCCGGATTCACGGGACTGATGGGACCCGAGGGACCCGCGGGACCTCCGGCCACCGGTCGCCGGGAGCGGCGGCGGCCCGTCGGGGCCTCCGTCGGGTGCGGCTGCGGCGGCGTGTGGTCGTCGGCCGTGTCCTGCGGTACGCCGGGGCGCGGGGCCGTGGTGTGCTGCCCGGTGTCGTCCTGCGCGGCCGCGGGTGCCTGTCCCGCGTACGCCTGGCCCGTCCGCCCCGGTGCGTCCTGACCGGCCGCCTCCTCGCCCGGCGTGCGGTCGGCCGCGGCGGGCGGCAGCGCGAAGACGCGCCCGCTGTTCGCCTCCTCCGCGGCGGCCCGCTCCTTGGCGGCGGCCAGCGCGCGTCGTGCCCGCCGTCCCGTGGGACGCGCGGCGTCGCCGCCCGCTTCCAGGGCGGCGAGTTCGGTACCCGGGGCGTTGCCCTGGGCGGCGCCCGCGTGGGTGCCGGAAGTCTCCGAAGGTCCCGAGGCCAGCGCGGGCAGCGCGCGCTGCTCACCGTCCCGCCGTGCGCGCCGGCCCGTCGGCTCCGCGGGTACGGGCACGCCCTGCGGCGGCACCGTCTCGCCCAACGCGGCCGATCCGGCCGCGTGCTCGGCCGCCGTCATCACGGACCCTTCGGCGGCACTCGGCCGACCACGCCGACGCCCCGTGCCGCCGGACGTCCCGCCGGAAGCCCCACCGGACGTCTCCGAAGACGGTGCCCCCGCTTCCGGGGACCCCGCCGGATCCATCGCCACCGCGCCACCGAGGGACTCGGGGCTCTCGGGAGCCGCTCCCGCCGCGCGCCTGCGCCGTCCCGTGCCGGTCGCCGGGACGGACGGGACGCCGGCCCCGCCCTCCGTACCGCCGGACGTGTCCGCGGCTCCCGGAAGGCCGCTCTCCAAGAAGGAGTCCACGGAGGAACGCCGGGCCCGCCGACGCCCGCCGCCCGTGGCGGCCGACGCCTGCTCGGGCACCACGACCGAACTGCCCAGACCGGCACCGGCTCCCGCGGAGCCCGCCTCCGTAGAGGCCGCCCCAGAACCAGCAGTCTCCGGAGAAGCCACCCCGGAACCAGCCGTCTCCGAAGAGGAAGGCGAAGAGGAAGGCAAAGAGGAAGCAGGAAGGGAAGCCGGAGCAGAAGCGGGAGAAGCCCCCGCAGAACCCGCCGGCCCCGCGGCCCCCGCTTCAAGGGCCCCCGCAGCCCGCGCCTCAAGGGCCCCCGTCGCCCCCGCCGCCACGATCGGCACCTCAAGCACATACGCGCTGCCGCCCATGCCCGGCACCTCGTGCGTCTGCAGCACGCCTCCGTGCGCCCGCACGATGCCCCGCACGATCGGCTCGTGCACCGGGTCTCCCCCGGCGTAGGGCCCCCGCACCTCGATGCGGACGACCTCGCCGCGCTGGGCGGCGGCCACGACGATCGTCGAGTCGACGTAGCCGCCCGCGGCACCGGCGCCCGCGCCGACGTCCGCGCGGGTGTTGCCCGTCGCGTCGATCCCCGCCACGTCGGCGACGAGGTGCGCCACCGCGGTGGCCAGCCGTTCCGCGTCGACCACGAGCTCTATGGGCGGCGCGTGCACCGCGAACTGCGCGCGTCCGGGGCCGATCAGCTCGACCGCGCCCTCCACGCCGGTGGCGATGACGGCGTCGAGCAGGACCGGCGTGAGCGTGAGCTGTTCGTCGCCGGCGTCGAGCCGCTGGAAGCCGAGGACGTTGTCGACGAGGGTGGTCATCCGGGCGTACCCGGCCGACAGATGGTGCAGGACCTGGTTGGCCTCGGGCCACAGCTGGCCCGCGTCGTCCGCGGCGAGCGCGGCCAGTTCGCGGCGCAGCTCGTCGAGGGGTCCGCGCAGGGACGAACCGAGGACGGCGAGCAGCTGGTCGTGGCGCGCGGCCAGCGTCTCGTACCGCGTGGACTCGCGGTCGGCCAGCTCTTCGAAGCGGTCCTTCTCGCGCTCGGCGAGTGCCGCGTAGCGCTCCTGCTCGGCGGCGAGTTCCTCGGCGCGCTGCTCCTCGGCGGCCTTGATCTCCTCGGCCCTGCGCTCCTCGGCGGCCTTGATCTCCGCGTCGTGCCGCTCGGTGGCGGCGCGGAGCTCCTCCGCGTGCCGCGCGACGGCGGCCTCGTGCTTCTCGGCCAGCTCGTCGTAGGGCCTGCGGTCGGTGAACGTCATCACCGCGCCGACCAGTTGGTCCCCGTCGCGCACCGGCGACGTCGTCAGGTCGACCGGCACCCTCTCGCCGCTCTTGGACCACAGGACCTGCCCGCGCACGCGGTGCTTGCGCCCGGAGCGGAGCGTGTCGGCGAGCGGCGACTCCTCGTACGGGAAGGGCTCGCCGTCGGAGCGGGAGTGCAGGACCAGCGCGTGCAGGTCCTGCCCGCCGAGGTCGCTCGCGCGAAAACCGAGGATCTGGGCGGCGGCCGGATTGACCAGGACGACCCGTCCGTCGGTGTCCGTGCCGACGACGCCCTCGGCGGCGGCCCGCAGGATCATCTCCGTCTGCCGCTGCGAACGCGCGAGTTCGGCCTCGGTGTCCACGGTGCCCGAGAGATCGCGTACGACGAGCATCAGCAGCTCGTCGCCGGTGTACCCGTGGCTGTCGTACGCGTCCCTGCCGTCCTCCAGCGGGGAGCTGGTGACCTCGACGGGGAACTCGCCGCCGTCCGTGCGCCGCGCGACCATCCGCGTGGGCTTGGTGCGCCCGCGCTGGTCGATGGTGTCCGGGCGGCGCATGGACCCGGGGATCAGCCGGGAGTCGAACTCCGGCAGCAGATCGAGCAGCCCGCGCCCCACGAGTGCCGTGCCGGGCGCCTCGAAGGCCTCCAGCGCGATGGCGTTGGCGTTCACGACCGTGCCGTTGGCATTGACGAGGACCAGCGCGTCCGGGAGCGCGTCGAGTATGGCTGCGAGGCGAGCAGCGCCTCGGGATGGCCTGCTGCTCACGACGACGCTTCCTCCCTGATTACCGCTGCTTGCCGACCCGCTCAGGCCATCTTGCCCCTCGGCCCGTGGCGTGTCACGGGAGGGAGTCTACGGGGAGAGGTTGCGCGCGCGACGCCGGATGACAGGGAGGTCACACGCAGAAGATGTGAGTTTTCGGTACCGCCGGTCATGGGACGGCCGAGGTCACGGGTCACGAACCGGGCGAAGCCACAGGTCGCGGCCACCCGTCACGAATCGGCCGAACCCGCCCGTCGGGAATCGGCCGAACCCACCTGTCGGGAATCGGCCGAACCCGCCCGTCGTGAACCGGCCCACGGCCGCGCGGCGAAGCCGTCACGCACCGGCCGCGGGCAGCACGGGCACCAGCCCGTCCCACCGCGAGATCTCGCAGCCGTTGGAGCGGTCGTACGTGGCGTCGACGGGCCTGCCCTGCCAGGTCCCCGTGATGTGCGCGGTGGCGGGGCCGCCGTACTGCATCGTGCACATCGCGTCGGGCGGCACGGGAGCGAACGGGTCCTTGCCGTAGACCGTGACCTCCTCCAGCCGCGCGCACGCGCCCGCCGCGTCGGGGTGCGTGCCGCCCGTGGGGTGGCACTTCAGCTCGTACGTGCCGTCGCCCTCGCCCCCCGAGTCCGTGACCGTCACCGTGAGCCGGTCGGTCGGCGCCACGATCCCCGGGGCGGCGTGCGCGGCGGCGGGCAGGGCGGACAGCGCGGCGGCGGAGGCGAGTGCGGTGAGGGCGAGGCGACGCAGCATGAAGGGCTCCATGGAGAACAGAGGGTCAACGAACAGAGGACCGGGACAGTTGCTCTACCGCCTCTAACGCCGCGCGCCGCATGACGTTGCGGTGCCGTGGGACGCTTTGCCCTGCGGGCCGCGCGACTAGTACCGTGGGGACCGCGATTGGTGACACGCCACCAGGCTGTGTCATCATCTGCACGCACCCCCGCGCTCGCGCAGGTGTGCAAGCTGGAGGCGTCGCCTAGTCCGGTCTATGGCGCCGCACTGCTAATGCGGTTTGGGACTTAAATCCCATCGAGGGTTCAAATCCCTCCGCCTCCGCACCAAGATCCGAAGCCCCGGTCCGTCTGGACCGGGGCTTCGGCGCGTTCGGGGGTGCGTTCGCGCCGGAGCCTCGGGGCGCGCGGTCCCGCGCCCGGCGCGCACGGACTGCGCCGGAGCCCACCCTGGGGGCGTTTTCGCAGGTCACAAGGGGTCGGGCTAACGGATTTCACATGGCGGCGGCAGTCATGTAATGTTCTTCCTGTCGCCGCGAGCGGGCCGAAAGGCCGGGGAGCGGAGACAAAAACAAAACAAGCACTCGTAGCTTAACGGATAGAGCATCTGACTACGGATCAGAAGGTTGCAGGTTCGAATCCTGCCGAGTGCACAGCAGACCAGAGGCCCTGTGGAGAGATCCACAGGGCCTCTGGCTTTTGCTTTGACGGCAGTGTTTGACGGCAACCGCCTCAGTGGGCGGATTCGGGCCGGATCAGATGGCTACAGGGACACCAGCCGCGCCGTCGTCATCGTCCGGCTCATTGCCGTCACCCCTCAGCGCATCCCCGACACGGTCGAAGGCGGATCGCTGGGAGTCGAGCCGTACGAAGGTGTAGATGTCCATGGTCACGCGGATCGAGCTGTGGCCCAGTACTTCCATGATCATTCGGGCGTCGGCGCCCTGTTCGTGGAGCAGGGACGCGCAGGTGTGCCTCAGGTCGTGGAAGCGGACTTTGCGGACTCCGGCACGGACGCACAGCACCTCGAAGGACCGGTTGAGGTTGCGCGGCTCGATGGGGGTGCCGTTCTTGGTCGTGAAGACGAGGCCGTGACCCGTCCCCTTCCAGTTGTTGCCCGCAGCCTTCCTGTCGGCGATCTGCTGGGCGCGCTGGGCTCGGAGCGCTGTCACGCACTCGGGCGGCAGGGCGACGCGACGGGCCGAGCGCTGAGTCTTGGGCGCGACGATCAGCAGCTCACCGCCGACCCGCTGAAGGGCCTGCCGGACGGTGAGGACACCTTCGTGGAGGTCCACGTCCGACCAGCGCAGCCCCAGCAGCTCGCCCCGTCGAAGGCCGATACGGACTGCCAGCTCGTACGCGGCCCACAGCCGGTTGTCCCGGGCCGCCGCCAGCAGCTGACGCCCCTCCTGGACTGTGAGCGGTTCTATCTCGCGCTTCGTTCCCATGCCCAGCTCCACGTTCCGGGCCACGTTGCGGGGCAGCTCGTCCTCTCGTACGGCGTGCTGGAGAGCCGCCCGCAGCAGCACCAGCAGGAAGCGCACGGTCCGATCGGACGGGAGCTTCTCGCAGCACTTGCCGAGGGCGCAGCAGCGCCGCTTGTGCTCCGGCCGCTTCTTGTCCTTGCCCTGTGCACAGCACTGGCATGTCGCGGCCGTCTTCACGAGGAAGGCCCGGATGTCGCGGGCGGTGAGCCGGACCAGCTTCTTCCTGCCGAACTCCGCGGTGACGTAGTTCCGGACGAGGGACTCGTAGTTGACGTAGGTCGTTCTGCGGACCTTGCCCTTGGCGACGTTCGCCAGCCAGTAGGCCAGGTACTCGGAGATGGTCATCTTGCTGGTGGCCACCGGAAGGCCGTTCAGGGAGTCGGCCTTGAGCCTGGTCAGCTTCTCGTGCGCCTCGTCCCAGGTCTTGCCGTAGACACTGCGCCGCTTGTAGGTGCCGTCCGTCGTCAGCACATACGCGCTGCCCTCCCAGCGGCCATCCTTGCGCTGGTAGATGGTGCCCTCGTTGTTGGCGTTCTTCTTCGGCTTGGCCATCAGGCGGCTTCCTGTTCGATGCGGCGGGATACGTAGGCGTCCAAGGCGGCTTCACTGATGCGGCGGCAGCGGCCGACCTTGAAGGAGACGAGTTCGCGGGAGCGGATCAGGTCGTGGACCTTCCAGTGGCTGATGCCGAGGTGCTCGGCGACCTGGGCCACGGTGAGCACGGCCGTCGTCATTCGGGCAGCAGTCCTTCCTGCTTGAGGCGCTGGGTATGGGCCAGGTCGTGGCGGACCTGGGCGGCGAGGAGTTCCTCACCGGGGGTGTAGCCGGTGCCGAGGAAGGTCCAGACGGACTGGGTGACGAGGGTGGTGTTCTCGTCGCTGGTGGGGTGGCCGGCCCGGGTGCGGGCGGCGTCGGCTTGGGCCAAGCGCCAGGCACGGCGTACGGCTCGGAGCGCGCCGAGGGTGGTCGAGTAGGCGCGGGACTTGCTGGAGAAGTGGCCTCGGAAGCCGAGCATGTGAGCCCACTTCCAGAGCTTCAGGTCGGCGAACTCTGGCAGGTGGCCGAGGTCCCAGGCCGTGCGGATCATCTGCCGGGCGTGCTGCTGAACGGGGAGAGCCTTGATGGATTCGGACTGCCCGGTGCCCTCGCAGTAGGAGCAGAGGTCGTGGAAGCCGTCGGGGCCGCGTACGTAGCCACGACCGGAGCAGGGGCGGCACATGAGGGTGCGGTCCACGGTGCCCGCGCCTTCGGCGTTCTTGGTGGCGTACTTGGCGACGTACCCGGCGACCTTGGCATCGGTGAGTTCGCCCTCGCCCAGGGCGGAGATGGGGTCCACCTGGAACTGAGCGCCCCAGGTGAGTACGCGTTCGCCGATGGCGTCGGAGGTGATGGTGAGCCGGGTACGCCGGACGGCCAGGCCCACGGCGACGCTCAGGGCGTCGAAGGTGGCCCAGGGCGGGGGCGGGGCGGTGTGGCCGTCGAGGCCGTCGAAGCGGATCACAGCGTGGAAGTGGACCAGGCCGCGTTTCTGGTACTCGGCGACCTTGGCGAAGGAGACGCGCAGGGATGCGTTGAGCGCCTTCTGTGTCATGCCGAGGTGGGCGGCCAGGGCCCGGCGCAGGTAGGTGGTGAAGCGCGCCCACAGCTGCCCGGCGTGGGCGTTCCAGAGCACGGCGCCGGTGTAGTCGTAGGTGGCGGGGTTCAGTGGGGTGCCCAACACCGGGGAGTCCTCGGTGTGGTGGCTGCCGCAGGCGCAGGGACGGGGCTTGCCCACGGGGTCGGTCTTGCGGTTGTGGACGGGGCCGAAGGAGGGGGCGGTGAGGGTGACGAAGGCGCGAGGGTGGTCGCGGACGGTCTCGGCGACGTTCTTGCCGCCGGACAGTCCGGCCTTGATCAGGTGGTAGGTGTCGGCGGCGTAGACGCGGGAGCAGGCAGGGCAGCGGGAGGAGCGGCGGTTCCCGCAGGTGGTCAGGAGCCGTCCGGAGGGTTCGTCCTCGGAGCGGTAGGAACGGGTCACCTCCTGGGTGGCCGGGTCGGTGGTCACGGTCCAGCCGTGGAGGTTGACGGGGCTCGTGCAGCCGCGCAGGTTGCGGACCTGTTCGGCGACGCGGCCGAAGCCGTCGCTGTTGGCCAGCTCGATCAGGTTCCGGAGGCCAGGGCTGATCACGTGACGCAGGTCGAGGGGGCGGCGCATGAGAGGCGGGGCTCCTTTCTGGGGCGCGGACCTGCGGGCAGCAGTGATCAGTGCTCGGGCTGCTGCCCGCAGGCATGGCGAGTTGGGCCCAGGGGCGGGCGAGGGTGGGAAGTGCCGGAAGACCGGCGGAGAGAGCGCGGCCCTACAGGGCGGCGTGCAGGGCAGTGGCCATGGGCAGGCCGATGCCCAGTCGCATCTTGAGCTGGGCCGCCGTGATGGGGGCGCCGTGCTCGGCCTGGTGGGACGCGGCGATGGAGCGTGCTTCGGTGAGCAGAGGCTCAGGGACCTTGACCGCAGGCGGGGCGGGGACGGGAGCCGTGGCGGGTGCTGTCGGGCGGGGCTGCGAGGGAGCAGGTGCCGGAACGGGGGCCGGTTCGGCAGCGGTGACCGGGGCCGCGGGCGTCGAGGACGGCTCCGCCTCCGTGGCGGTCGGGGCGGGCTGCTGGGTCGGTTCCGTCTCTGCCGCTGGGACCAGGGCGGTGGCGCTGGAGGAGACCGCTTGGAAGGAGCGCAGGAGTTGCGGGCCGACCGCTCCCCAGCCCAGGAGCAGCAGCGGGGCGACGGCGTCGACGGCAGCGCGGCCGTAGTGCCCGGCGGCGAGCGGCTCGGCGACGTTGAGGGCCAGGGTCAGCAGGCCGGATACGTGCATGAGGCGCGTGGCCGCCTTCATCTGCTCGGCAGGGACACCGCGCAGGGAGAGGAAGCGCAGGGCCACCAGGAGGCCGACCACGGACAGGTCCACCATCGGGGCGATGAGCGGTGCGATCGGGTCGGGGACGCCCAGGCGCAGGGCCAGGGCCCAGACGTTGCCGAAGGAGAAGACGAACGCCAGCGTGGCGATGATGCCCATGACCACGGTCACGGTGCGCTGAGTGATCCGGTCCTCGGACATGGTGAGTTCACCTCCCTTCAGGGGCGTACGTGCGGCGATGCGGTCAGGCCGCCATCGGCGGGGTGGTGTCGTCCGGATCGGGCTTGCCGAGGTCGACTCCGGGCAGCTGGGCGGTCAGCAGATCAGCCGGATCGGTGGCGAGGTGGGCGGTCTGCTGGGCGATGGCCGCACTGTCCCTGCTGGACACGAAGGGTGTGCGGATGCGGGCGAAGCCGGGCTGAGACTGGTGATTCATGGAGGCGACACCGACATAGGCGCGGTCCTGGAGATTGATCGGGTTGGCGTCGGGCCACTCCCGGATGTCCTCACCGAGCGCGGCGACGGAAGCCTCAGCGGTCTTCTGAGCGAAGGACAGACCGATCGGGCACACGTCACGGATGAACGTGGGGATGGCGTCACCGGTGGACTTCTGGGTGGCGAGGATGACGAGGATGCCCATGCTGCGGCCCTTCTTCACCAGGTCCTCGACGAGCCGGGCGTTCTCGGCGGCGAGCGCGGCGAGCTTCTTCGTCTTGGCGTCGCTGCCCTTGTGGTCGCGGAAGTAGGTGTGCGCCTCGTCGACGATCACGACGACGAGCGGCCACCTCTCTGAGGGCCCCACCTCCCACATGCTCTGTACGCCGAGGATCTGATCAGCGGCGGAGACGCGGGCGCGACGCAGTTCCACCAGGCGCCGGAACAGGGCGTTGGCCTCTTCGAGGTCGTCACCGACGAAGGCGAACATCCGCTTCACGAGGTGGGCGTAGTCGCCCTCCCGGGCGGTGGATACCTTGCCGTCGGCGCACACGAACTGAACGGCGGGCGAAGGCGCCCAGTCGCAGATCAGCCGGTTGATGAGCGACGTTTTGCCGTAGCCGGGCAGGCCCGCCACCGTCACACCGGGCACCTGCGTGAGGTCGACGGACACCGGCTCGGCGTACTCGTCCAAGCCCAGGTCCCACCGGGCGATCTCGTCCGGCACCTCACCGGTTGGATGGTGCTCGGTGGTGAACTTCAGCGGATCGAGCCGCACTCCACGGATCAGCACCCGTCCGGGCTCGTCCTGAGTGACGGCGACCCGTGTGCACCTCCAGGCGTTGGCCAGGTGCGGAGCCGCCTTCTGGAACTGTTCCAGACCGACGCCGGGCAGGCAGTCCGCCCGCGCGATCACCCCGTACGCGTCATGTGTGACCTTCAGGGCGGGGACCAGGACGCGGGGCTTGACCGGCTTGTTGTCCGTGCTGGCCAGCGACGCCAGCGCGGTCGGAGTCTTGTCCGTGACCGACAGCTTCAGCATCAGCGCGAGCCGCTTCCAGTCCCTCCGCACGCGCATGGCCTGCCGGATCGACTGCCGTGTCATGGCATCGGCGCGTACGTAGCGGACCACCCACCACACCGCCCACGCGGCGAACACGGACAGGCCGACCAGCGCGACGAGCGGGGCGAGGCCGAACACCTCCTGTACGGACATTCATTGCTCCTTGGGGCAGTAGAGGAAGGAGGCCACCAGGGCCGATTCGAGAGCAGAGGGATTCACTGGGGCGGGCATCCGGCCCGGCGCGAGGCAACGGGGAGTCGTCTCGACGCCGGACCGGAAAGCGGTGCCACTCACGCCGCGTCAGCGGCCGGGGCCTGTGCCGGGGCGAGAAGCTCGACGCGGTCGGCGCGGTAGGCGATGCCGTCCGACAGCGAGCCGTTGAAGATCCGGGCCCACGGGGTAGCGAACAGCTCCACCGGCCGCACCGGCAGACCCGGCTTGAGGCCGTTGGGAAGACCCGTCTCCGGAACGGTGATCTTCAGTGCCTCGGCTCGGTCCTCCTCCATGAAGAAGAGGGTGATCGTCATGAGCTTCGCGCCGGTCTCGCGGTCGGTCGCGAACTGGGTCTTCTCGGCGTCCGCGTACTTCGGCACCGGCAGGGTGCCGACCATGAACGCAGCGGTCGGGAGCAGGCCAACACGGATACGGGCCATGGGAGTTACGTCCTTTCGATAGGCGCTCCGCTGGAGTGGCGGGGCGTGATCTATAGAACCTCGGTGACCTAGCACTGTCAAGTGAGACGGGTGAGCTAAGTATGGAGAGACCTATGTCAGTGGGGTGTGCTAGGGGAGCTAGAAGTGGCTACTCTGAGGGCATGACCCCCGCGCCAGACAAGAAGCAGGACCGCCGGCCGCCGTATCAGCACGCAGCCGACGAGCTTCGGCGCGACATCAAACAAGGCCGCTTCAAGCCCGGCGAGCAGATGCCGTCCGTCCGCGAGCTGCAAGAGCGCTTCGGTGTCGCCAACATGACCGCGAGAAGCGCCCTGAACGTGCTGCGGGACGAAGGACTGATCTACACCATCCACGGCCGGGGCAGCTTCGTCGCCGATGTCGGTGAGCCCGCGGGTGAGTCCGGCAGCGACTACACCCCGCCTGCCTGGTACCTGGCGAAGAACGGCACGGCTGAACCGGACGAGGGGACAGGGGAGGCGGAGCCCGGCGCTGAAGTCACCGGGTCCTCCCTCGTCGAGTTGCTCACGACCCTGCGCGATGAGATCCGAACCCTCAGCGCTGAGCATCAGGAACTGCGCCGCGAGGTCGAGGAGCTGAAGAAGGCGCAGCACTCGCAGCCCTGAGGCGCTCAACCTCCTGCCGCAGTTCCCTCGTTTCACGGCTGAGCCTCGCCACCGTGGCCTGCATTTCACGGATCAGCGCGGCCGCCTCTTCCACGTCGCGGCTGTGAGTAGCCACCAACTTCCTTTCTGCTCTGCCTATCTGCTCGGTCATGTCTCCCCGTTCACTGCCGTGCCGTCGGTGCGTGCTGCGCGGGCCAGACCCGGTGGACCTGTTCAGAGTTTCTTTACTGGATCAAGGCGGCCCGCCTACGGCGGTCCGCGCGCGCTGGCGGCCCGTGGCCGCCGCCGCTCCATGTCTCCGCCACCGCTCCGGCGGCCCCCCGCCGCTCAGCGCGCAGTGCCGCCAAGGCGGACAGCAGGACCAAGAAGCAACCCGACTGCTCCGGGCACCGGGACCAGGCCGACGCCCACAAGCCCCGGAGACGCCACTCGATCGCCCGACTGTCGAGGCCGCAGGACTCACAGGACAGCAGCCCGAGCCCGGTGGCTGGGCCGCGTCGGCAACGCCCAGGCCGGGAAGCGGTGCTGGCCGTGACGGATAGAAGTAGCGTGGCTGAGACCGGCACGGGGTTGCGGGAGGCATACGTGGCGGGTGCTCGTTCGGCTCTCCCGCCGTCGTGGCTGACTTTCGGTGGCTGAGGTCAGAACTGGGCGGCCACCAGCTGAGCGGCACCATCGGATCTCCCTGACTCGGTTATGGGGAACCGGAGTTGCGGCCGCACCCGCATTCGGACACGACGACCGCCCCGGTACCATCGGCACCGGGGTCCTGATCAGGGCTTCCGCGACCGGACCACCCGGAATGCTGTCCAGGCTGAGGGGTGGTCCGGTCTTGTGTTGTTGGCACCCCCCTTCACGGCTGGGTGGGGATGTGGAACCCGTCCCCGCCGAGTCTGCTGAGCGCGGGGAGTGCCTCACTCGGCTTCGTTCGGCGGGGACGGGGGTTCAGAGGAGAGGCGAGCCGGACGCCAGCGTGAAGCCGATGACCAGGCCGCACGAGCCGGAGATCATGATGATCATCAACGGTCCGGTGAACTGCCCTAACCGTGCGATCGTCCGGCGCATCAGGCTCGCCTCCAAGCCCGCCAGGGGCGCGTGATGATCTCGCGGTAGCTGTGGTGTGACGGATGCTTGCCGCAGTGTTCGAGGACCCACTTCTGCGCCACGGCGAAGTCCACGGCGGCCGGTGACGTCTCGCCGTCCACAGCGCACTGCATGGCGTACGTCGCGGGCTCCGCGTCGGGCTCGCGGTCGGGTTCGAGGGTCCATGTCTCGTGCCGCAGCACGGCGCGCGTACTCACAGTCCCCACCGCCCATTGGCGACGGACACCTTCGCACTCAGCTCCTCGGCCTGGGTGGGACGGCGGAGCGAGCCGGGCGGGACGTCCCACTCCAGGCCCCCACGCGGCGGCCGGAGTTGTATGTACGGACCCTCATGCCCCATGACCACACCCGCCTGGCCCGTTCGCTTGTCGACCATGAGGTCCCCGACATTGGGTAGAGCCACGTTGTCGATCACTTCCGCCTCCTCCTCGCCGGGGGAACGAATCGGCTCCGAGCCGGAGGGCCACCCCGGGCAAGCAGTCGCATCTGTTCGTTCGCCATGCGCAGAGCTTCGCGAGTTCGGCAACCGTGCAGAAAGGCCCAGGTGATTACCCAACTTGGGTAACATCACGACTGGTGACACGTAGCAACGTTGGGTAGTCCGTGGGAGCTTCGCGATGACCGAGCAGTCCCGTCCGCAGGAACTCCCTGCCGGGCTGCTCACCGATCCCGAGATGATCGACGCGTGCCGGGTACGGGACTTCGCCCGGGTCTTCCGGATGGTGAAGGCCAGGGCGGGCATCTACCCCTCGATGCTGGCCAGGAGATGTGACCTGACGCCCAGCCGAGTCGGCGAAGTAATCGCCGGGCGGCGGCAGTTGCTTCACATGGACGTGGTCGAGCGGATCTCGGACGGTCTGCGGATCCCGGGACACATGCTGGGGCTCGCACGGCGGCCCTGGGAGACGCCGCAGCCTCTTGGAGCCGATGAGCCCGAGGTGCCTCAAGAGGTGGAGGCCGAGAAGGCTGAGCCCGCCATCCTGCCGGGTCCCGATGTGGACAGCATCTTGGCGTTGACCACCAGGACGACTCTCAGCACGGCCACGCTTGAGGCATTCCAGTCGTCCATCCAGGACTACTGGCGGCGCGACGACCAGCATGGCGGCGAGGCGCTGAGGCCGGCCATCGTCGGACAGCTGCGGTACGTGGTCGGACTCCTGAAGGAGAATCGGCCTCCCTCCATCCAGAACGGGCTGTACGCGGTCGCGGCCGAGTTAGCCCGGCTCGCCGGGTGGACCTACTTCGACGCCCGCCAGTACAACCAGGCCCGCGCGTACTTCACCGAGGCGCTGCAACTGGCCAGGGAGATCGACGACCGGCAGACCATGGCCAACGTTCTGGCCTGCATGAGCTTGCAGGCGACGTACCAGGACAAGCCCGCGGACTCCCTGGCATTCGTGACTGCCGCCCAGGACCAGGCTCGATCAGCGATGGGCACCACCCCACGGGTCCTGTCGATGCTGTCGATACGAGAAGCCTTCGCGCATGCCACGCTCGGGAACAGGGACTCCACGCACCGGGCCATCGGTGAGGCGCACCGGCACTTCGAGGCGATCCGGACGGGCGACGTCGACCCGTCATGGGTGACGTACTTCGACGAGCCGAAACTCATCGTGGACACCGGCATCGCCCACGGACGACTGGGCGAGGCAGCGACAGCGGAACCTCTGATCGCGGATGCGTTGCGGCGGGAGAGCCACGCCAACCAGCGCGGCCGTGCCTTCCACTCGTTCTGGCTGGCACGTACACAGCTGGATCAGGGCAAGCTCGATCAGGCATGCCACACGGCCACGCGGGCTCTGGAGTCTGCGGCGGTGGTGGCATCCGAGCGCGTGAGTGGCCATCTCCGTGAGTTCTACGACCAGTTGGCACCGCATAGGCAAGAGCCCGTAGCCCTGGCCTTCGAGGCGCGGCTACGGGCCCTTCTGCCGCCGGTCAGCGGATTGATTCATCCATGAGCAGGTAGAGCAGACCGACGAGCGATCCACTACTCACGATCTCCTTGCGGTCGATCATCCCTCGTACCTCTGAAAGGGGGATCCACTCGATACGGTCGGACTCGTTCTTTTCGGTCGGCGGTCCCGAGTAGGTGGCGCCGTCGATGCGGAAGACGTGGTGCTGCGAGTCGGTGATCCCGTTGGCTGGCTCGGCGTAGATCAGGGACTTCACAGGACCAGGCTGGTAGCCCGTCTCCTCCAGGACTTCGCGTGCCGCCGCTTCCTCGGGGGTCTCGCCCTCCTCGACCAGCCCCATGGGCAACTCCCAGGCCCAGGAGTCCGTGATGAAGCGATGCCGCCACATCATCAGGACCTCTTGCCGGTCGTTCACCACGGCGGCAACGGCCAGGTGCCGAAGGCGAACGACGTGGTACTCCCACCTGCGCCCGTCAGGCTGTTGGACGTCGACCAGACACAGATTCACCCACTTGTTGGTGTAGATCTGTCGCTCCCCGTGGGTCTTCCACTCCATACCTGCGGCCCCTCTCGATCGGTCTTCAGGATCGCAGACTGATCGGGGGAGAGACGCAAGTTCGGCTCTTTTTGCGTCAGTTTGACGAGATGTCCATGGGCTGCTGCTCCGTGACGACCACCCAGACCTGAGTAGGTGACGCAAGGTCACTGCTGATCCATGGCGTGGGCGGTCTCGTGGACAGCGCAGTGTCACAGACCAACTTCACTGAGAGGACAGAGACTCCGGTTCTGCTCAAGTGGCTGCGCCTAGGCGGGGCCGGAGTGTGTCGGCGGGTGACCGAAGGCGCATTGAACGGTCTCCTCCGTGCTCGATGGCGGCAGCACCTACGGCACGCATTCTGATCACGCATGCCACACGGCCGCGCATGCGACTTGGCTGGGCGTCCCCAGCCAAGCGCCCCTCGATCCTGCTCACGGCCACACCGCTAGCGTGGTGACCGGGTTACTGCGGTGAGACCGCCAACCAGGGTCTAGGGGTGACTAGGTGCACGGCTATTGCGGCCAGCCCACGGTCTCTTACCCGACAGTGTGGCCTCCATTTCGCCAGTGGGCTACGCCCTCGCGTGAAGGTCACGATGCACAGCAGCACTGACAGCGACGAGCAGCGCGATCGAGCGGACGAAGGTGTCCCCTCATCAGGGTGATGCACAGGGAGGCCGCCGCCCGTCGACGAGGGCGGCGGCCTCACGCGCGAGCGCCTCGGGTCCCCTCCCCTGGGCTCGCGCGAGAACGTCCTGGCCGGTGACCTGACCGGGGACATGCGGGAAGAGTCCCCGGCCGCGTTGGCTGCCGGTAGGACGGAGATGGGTGGCTCCTGAGGTCCTAGTCGGATCGTAGGACGGTACTGGGGATCCGGACAGGCGTGCTTTGGCCTTCTGTCTTGGATATGGCGTGGCGCCTGACGGCAGGACTGACGGCAACGTCGGCGCACGGCAACCCGTGATCGCGACCTAGGACGATCAATCCGACAGGTGGTGGGACGCCCCTCCAGGGAGTTGCCCGATCCTACGGATCAGAAGGTTGCAGGTTCGAATCCTGCCGAGTGCACAGCAGACCAGAGGCCCTGTGGAGAGATCCACAGGGCCTCTGGCTTTTGCTTTTGCGGTGGTGTCCGCGGCGGCGCACGAGGCGTGTCCGTGGTCGCGGACGTGTTCCCGTCCGTGGTCCCGTCCGAGCCGGCGTGCGGCCGGCGGTCGGCGTCGGCGGGCGGTTGCTGGGCGGATTATTCAGCAGTCGGGGGCGGATGTCCGGGGTACTGGGAAGTCCAGTCGGTAGTCATATGCCCTAGGTAATGTGGCGCCACCTGCCTTCGACCAGATGGGTGGTGGGGATCCGCGCCCGTGGGTTCCGAACCGATGGCCTCCTTGCCCGAGCAGAAGAGCTCTTGTGGTGTAGGACCTGCCGCGCAGCACTGTGCGCCGTATCCGGTGCTGACAGTGGATGCGGGCGGCACCGTGCTGTCCCACAACGAGCAGGCCGCTGCTCTGCTGGTGCGCGTCGGCGTCGGTGCCTCGTTGGGCGAGATCGCGCCCGCGTGGCTGGTCGAGGCCCATCTGCGGCGGGTCAGCGGGGTCGGGGACGAACCGTCGGCGTGGGCGGGCGGCCGGATCGGCGGGCACCGTGTGAAGGCGCTGGCCGGGCCGCGTGTGGACGGCGCGGTGACCTGGTGGCTGGTCGGCGACGGCGCTCCGGTCGGCGTTGCGCAGGAGTTGGCGCGCGAGCGGGCGAGAGCCGGTCTGCTGCAGGAGCTCTCCTCCGAACTGCTCGCCTCGCTGAACGTCGAGCGCTGCATGGAAGTGACCGTGCGACAGGC
This sequence comes from Streptomyces sp. NPDC052114, assembly GCF_040680155.1. Lineage (NCBI taxonomy): Bacteria > Bacillati > Actinomycetota > Actinomycetes > Kitasatosporales > Streptomycetaceae > Streptomyces > Streptomyces sp. NPDC052114. The sequence goes on from NZ_JBFAWC010000007.1 coordinate 298,105, forward strand.
GGCCCGGCATCTCGCGGACGCGGCGGTCATCGTCGGGACGGGCGACGGGCACAGCTTCCCCGTGACGCGGTGCACGACCGACGGGCCCGTGGTGCAGGAGCGCATCGCCCTGGCCCCGGGGCAACTGCCCGGCCTGGCGGAGGCGTTACTCGGGCTTCCCGCGGTGTCCTCCCGCTGGATCGACCCCCGCGAGGTGCCGTCCTGGGCCATGCCCAAGGAGTTCGGGGGCGATGCCGCCGACATCGGTTCGGTCGTGGTGGTGCCGCTGCCGGGGCACGGCACCCCCGCCGGCTGCCTCATCCTGCTGCGCCACCGCCAGGAAGAGGCGTTCAGCCCGGCCGAGGAGACCTTCGCCCAGCTCTTCGCCGCCCGCGCGGGCGCCGCCCTGTCCGTGGCCCGCAGCCACGCCCGCCAGGCGTACAGCACCGAAGTGCTGATGCGTGACCTGCTGCCGCCGCCGCTCGGCCGGGTGCACGGCATCTCCTTCTCCGGCCGCTACCGCGCCTCGGTGCCGGGCGAACGCGTCGGCGGTGACTTCTACGACCTCTACCCCGCCGACACACCGGACGCCGAGACCGTCGCGGTGCTCGGCGACGTATGCGGCAAGGGGCTGGAAGCCGCGGTGACCGCCGGCAGGATCCGCCACGCGCTCCGGGCGCTGGTGCCGTTCGCCGCCGACCACACCCGCCTGCTGACCCTCCTCAACACCGCGCTGCTCTCCTCGGGCCAGACGCCCTTCGTGACCCTGGTCCTGGTCACCGCCGTCCGCCGGGGCGCACGCGTACGGCTGCGCATATCGAGCGCGGGCCACCCCGCCCCGCTCATCGTGCGCACCACCGGCCAGGTGGAAGAGGCGCAGACCGGCGGCACGCTGATCGGCGCGTTCGCCGACCTGGAGTTCAGGACCGCCGAAGTCGTCCTCCAGCCGGGCGAGACCTGCGTGCTGTATTCCGACGGGATCACCGAGGCGCGCGGTGGGCCGCTGGGCGACGTGATGTTCAGCGAGGAGCGGCTGCGCGCCCTGCTGTCCCAGTGCGCCGGGATCGCGGCGGAGGCGGTCACCGAGCGCGTACAGATGATCATCGCCCAGTGGGTGGGGAAGGGCCTGCACGACGACATGGCCGTCCTGGCGATCGGCGCGCCCCGCGACAAGCGTCCGAGGACATCCGACAACTCCCGGCCGAAGGCGAAAGCGGGCAACCCGCTGCCGTCATTCGACGATCCGCTGCCGTCATCCGGCAATCCGCCGCTGTCGTCCGGCAATCCGATGCCCTCGGTCCGGCAGCCCTCGAACGACCGTACGACAAACACCTGACGGCCGTCCGACAGGCGTCGGCGGCCGTCCGAACAACCGTGAACGAGCCAACCGGGGAAGGTGAAACCCGTGACTGGTGGCGAAGGAACCCTCTCGCTCGCCGAGCCGCGCGAGCAACTGTGGGAGGCACTCGACGAGTGCGACGAGGCCCGCGCCGTCGCCGTGGTGCGGCGCGCACTCGATACCGCGGGGACCGTGCGGACGACCGCCGCGCGCGTCTCGGCCGCCGAACAGGTGCGGGCCGCGGGTGAGCGCGTCCTGCTCGAACTGATCGCCCCGGTCCAGGAACGGGTGGGCCTGGCCTGGGCGGCCGATCACATCACGGTGGCGCACGAGCACGCCGCCACGGCGATCAGCGAGCGGTGCGTCGCGGCCGTGGCCGCCGCCACCTCCCCCGCCCTCGCCCGCACGTTCACGGGACGGGTCCTGGTGTCGTGCGTCGAGGGTGAGTGGCATGCCCTGCCCGCGCGGCTGGTCAGCGAGGTGCTGCGGCTGCGCGGCTGGCGCGTCGACTATCTCGGGGCGCAGGTCCCCACCGAGCATCTCGTCGCGCACGTGCGCCGCACCCGTGCCCAGGCGGTGCTGCTGTCCTCGACCATCCCGACGCTGCTGCCCGGCGCCCACAACGCGATCAGTTCGTGCCAGGGCGCCGGTGTTCCGGTCGTCGTCGGAGGCGCCGCGTTCGGCCCGCAGGGCCGCTACGCCCGGCTGATGCGGGCCGAATGGGCCGAGGACGCGCGCGGTGCGGCCGCCCTGCTCGGCCAGAACCTGTCGCCGCCCGGCGCACCGGCGGTCCGCCTGCCCGATCTGGACCTGCCGCACCTGGGCGACCAGGAGTACACCATGGTCCACCGGACCAAGCTCCAGTTGGTCAAGCAGGCCCTCATCGACGTCGAGGAGGGCTTTCCCGAGATGCGCCGGTACAGCGCGTACCAGCTGGAGTGCACCGTCGAGGACCTCGACCACATCGTCGGATTCCTCGCCGCCGCCCTCTACGTCGACGACCCCGGCCTGTTCACGAGGTTCATCGCGTGGACCGCCGACATCCTGGCGGCCCGCGACGTCCCGCCGTGGTGCCTGCTCCCCGCTCTGGACTCGCTGCTGAACCAGCTCAAGGACTTCCCCCGCGTCGTCGGCATCCTCACCGCCGCCCGCGGCCTCGTCGATCCTCCCGGGTCCGCACCGCCCGAGTGATCACTCCGTAGACATCCGTAGACAGAAGAGCCCGAGAGGAGAGTCCGGGAGAGAGGTGCAATCGGGGCTACTTTCGCAAGGACGTAAAATCTGGACATCATGAGCAAGTCAGACGCCCCGGTGCGCGGGGTCATGTGGTGGGTCCTGGTTCCGCTGTTGTCCGTCGGTCTGCTGACCGCCGTGCCCTTCGGGTGGCTGGCGGGGCGGGCGAAGAGGGTGCGGAACACGCTCATCGCCGCCGCGTACGCGGTCGCCGCCGTCCTCGTGATCGTCTTCGTCCCCGAGGACGAGACCGACAACTGGGCCGTCGCGCTGGGCGCCTGCGCGTGGATCGTGGGCACGGCGCACACGGCCGCCGTCATGAGCGTGCTCCGGCGCGGGCGCGGCGGCGGCCGGGAGCGCAGCACGGGCGAGGTCAACCGCGAGGTCCTGCGGGCCGCGATGGAGCGCGAGGACCTGCGCAGGAAGGCCCGCGGTCTGCTGGCCGAGCACCCCGTCGCCGCCGCGGAGATGCGGATCGGGCGGCCGGACCTGCCGCGCACCTTCGACGACGGCGGCCTGATCGACGTCAACACGGTCCCCGCCGACGTGCTGGTACGCCACCTCGGCTGGCCGGCCGAGCGGGCCGCCGAGGTCGTCGCCGTGCGCGAGCGGCTCGGCCGTTTCGCCGACGGCAAGGAACTCATCGCGTTCACCGAGCTGTCGCCGACGCGGGTGGACGCGGCGCGCGCCGTGCTGGTCTATTCCGCCTGACCGGTGCGCCCGGCCGCTTCCGGGGCCAGGCCCGACTCCCAGGCCCAGGCGGCGATGCCGACGCGATTGCGGACCCGCAGCTTGGCCTGGATGTTGGCGATGTGGGTCTTCGCCGTGCCCGGGGAGATGAACAGCTCCGTGCCGATCTCCGTGTTCGTGAGTCCGTCCGCGACCAGCAGGGCGATCTCCTCCTCGCGGGCGGTGAGGGGCGAGGCGCGCCGGGCGGGGCGGTCCGCGGGGGTGCTCGCCGGGGTCTGGAGGAGACGCACCGTGAGCTGCGGGCTGATCAGGAGGTCGCCGGCCATCGCGGCGCGCACGCCCTCGATCAGGAGGCCCGGCCCCGAACGCTTGAGGAGGAAGCCGCAGGCGCCGTCGCGCAGGGCCGTGCGGACGTAGTCGTCGTGGTCGAAGGTGGTGACGACCAGGACGCGGGTCGGGTCGGTGGCGTCCGGGCCCGCGAGCCGGCGGGTGACCTCCAGGCCGTCGAGGCCCGGCATGCGGATGTCCGCGATGAGGAGGTCGGGGCGCAGCTCCCGGGCGAGTTCGACCGCCCTGACCCCGTCGGGGGCCTCGCCCACGACCGTCATGTCGGGCTGGGAGTCCAGGATGAGACGGAACCCGCCGCGCACGTCGTCCTGGTCGTCGGCGATGACGATGCGGATCGGGGTGTGCGACGCGTGCGACGCGTCTGAGGTGCTCACTTCGGCTCCATCTGGGGCTGCTCCCCGGGCTGTCTCTGTCACTGCTTCTGCCCTTGCTCCTGCCGCTGCGCGGTCCTCGGCAGTACGGCCGTCAGCCGCCAGCCGCCGTTCTCGTCCGGGCCCGCGGTGAGCGTGCCGCCCAGGGCCTCGGCGTGCTCGGTGAGGGCGGGCAGGCCCAGGCCGCCGCGGGTGCGGCGGGCACGTGGGACGCGTGGGACGGTCGAACGGCCCGGCGCGGGCGCGTCGTTGGTCACCCGGACCTCCACACCGGCCGGGACGGAGGTCAGGGTGATCCGGGCCCGGGGTGACGTCGGGGCGTGTCTGCGGATGTTCGTGAGGGCCTCGACGACGATGCGGTACGCGGCGGCGCCCGCCTCGCGCGACAGCGCGCCGGACGCCTCCGGGGACATGCCGAGCTCGGCCGCCGTCGCGCCCGCGGAGGTGAAGTCGTCCACGAGGGACGGGAGCCGGGCGAGGCCGGGGACGGCGTCCTTCGGCGAGCTCTCCGTGCCGTGGAGCATCTCCACGGCACGGTCCATCGCCGCCAGCGCGTTCAGGCCCGCCTTCTCGATCCGCTCCAGGGCGAGGACCGCCTGCGCCGGGTCCGTGGCGGCGACGAAGCGGGCCGCCTGGGCCTGCACGACGATGCCGCTGACGTCGTGCGCCACGAAGTCGTGGAGATCGCGGGAGAGCTGGCTGCGCTGGGCGCGGCGCGCCTGTGCGACGGCGGTCCTGCGGCGCAGGTCGAGGCGGCGCGGGTAGGCGCCGGCGGCCACCGCGGCGAGCGCGGGGAGCAGCCAGAAGGCGGCGGCGCCCGCGCGCTCCAGGATCGAGCCGTCGATCAGCGGCACGGGCCACAGGGCCACCGCCGACGCCGCGGCCGGCACGGCGGCCCGGAGCTCGCGCCGCGGTGCCCAGCGGGTCACCGCGGCGACGAGGAGCACGAGGACGACGGCTTCCGCGAGTTTCCAGCCGGAGCTCGCGTGGTGGCCGAGCGCGGGGAAGCCGAAGGTGGTCGCCAGGGAGAGGGCCGCGCAGACGGTGGTCGCGTGGGCGCGGCGCGCGGGGCGCGGGCGCGTGAGGGTCCGGGCGAGAGCGCCGAGCGCGGCCACCGTGGGGAGGCCGTCGAGTGCGGTGGCCCAAGCCGTGGTCGCCGTCGCCGTCATCGTCCCTCTCCCCCTGGGCCCTTCCCCCTGGCCCCTGTTCTCAGGGCCCTTCCCCCGGGGCCCGTGGCCGCCAGCGTACGAGGGGAAGATCCGTTCGCGCCCTCTGCCGATCGGCAGAGGGGCCGCGCGCGGGGCGTGGATCTTTGTGCCGGTCGGCGGATGGGCCGGGGCGGTGGGCGCGGGCGAGGCTGGGTCCCGTTCGGCAAGGAGCCGCAACGAGCAGGACAAGAAGCCGCAGTGGAAGGGGAGTTGGCCATGTTCGAGGTCGTACGCACGAGGCTCGTGGCGGTGTGCCGTGGCTGAGGCCGTTCTCGGGGCCAGGGCGGCGACGCCCGTACCTGCCACCCCTGGCGGGGTGTCCCGCGCCGTCCGGTGGGCCGCGCACGCCGCCGCCTTCACGCTCGTGCCGTCGGGGCTCTGGCGCATCGCCATCGCCTTCGGCTGGGACTCCGGGTTCGACGGGTTCCTCGACCCGTCCCACTTCCCGGGGAAGGGGTCGTTCTACCTGATCGGCCTGAGCCTGTTCGCCGAGGCGCTCGGGCTGCTCACCCTGGGGCTCGTGCACCGGTGGGGCGAGGTGCTGCCGCGCTGGGTGCCGGTGCTCGGCGGGCGGACGGTCCCCGTGCTCGCCGCGGTGATCCCCGCCTCGCTGGGGGCGGCCGCGGTCACCTTCGTCACCGTCTCCGGTGCGTTCGCCTGGAACGACTCGGGGAACATGGGATCGGCCGAGGCGCCGGACGGAGCGCTGTGGTGGGTCATGACCGCCTGCTACGCGCCGCTGCTCGCCTGGGGCCCGCTGCTCGCGGTGGTCACCACGGCGTACTACCGGCGCCGGCGGCACGGACGGACCATGTAGCGGAGTCGGAGTACGAGAGGGAGTCGCGGACGGTGGAGTGGCGGTGTGCCGGGCTCGGGTGGCCGGAGGGGAAGCCCGTGCTGCGGTGGCAGGGGGGACGGGACAGCGTCCTCGCGTACGGGACGGACATCGGGTTCCGGGCCGTCGGTGAGCGGCGGTGCGTGGGGGCGCGCGGGAACCCGTGCCCCCTGCGGGCCGTGGTGCCGGGGCGGGCCACGCAGGCGCGCTGCCCGGAGTGCGCGCGGCTCGACCGGGCGTTCTCGGTGGCCGCGGACGGGGTGCCCGACGATCCGCGGACGTACCGGGTCTATCTCGCGTGGTTCGGACCCGGGCTCCTCAAGGTCGGGATCACCGCGGAGGAACGCGGTCCCGCGCGGCTGCTCGAACAGGGGGCCGTGGCGTTCTGCTGGCTGGGGCGCGGGCCGCTGATGGCGGCGCGGCGTACGGAGGAGCTGCTGCGGGCGGCGCTCGGGGTGCCGGACCGGGTGCCGTACGCGCGCAAGCGGGAGGTCAGGGGCGGGCTGCCCGGGTGGGCGGAGCGGGAGCGGGAGCTGGCGGGTCTGTACGGGCGGGCCACGGGGCTCGACGGGTGGGCGGAGGCGCTGGAACGGGTGCCGTTCGAGGCGGTCGACCACTCGGGGGCGTTCGGGTTCGGGGCGGAGTCCGGTGCGGAGACCGGTGTGGAGTCCGGTGCGGAGAGCGGTGCGGGCCCCGCGCCGGATTCCGGCGCGCGGTCCGGGACGGCCGCCGTGGCCGCGGCCGTGCGGGAGCTGGTCGACGGCGGGGCGGTCGCGGGGCGGCTGGTGGCCGCCGCCGGGCCCGACCTGCACCTCGAAACCGCCGGGACGGGCGTGCTCGCGGTGGACACGCGGCTGCTGGTGGGGTGGCGGCTGGTGGGCGCGGAGGCCGGTTCCGGGGTGACCGTGCCCGTCCAGGTCCTCGCGGGCGACGAAGGCGGGGGCGCGCAAGACGGGCTCTTCTGACGCGTCGGCCGACCGCGTCGACTTGGCTGACCGCGTCGACTCGGCCGACCGCGTCGACTCGGCTGACCGAATGGTCAAGTCTCCGCACCCTTGGGGCAAGAGGAGGGCCGGAGGGTGGACACGGGGGTGGCGGTGGCCGGACCGTGAGGACATGAATGATCACGCCGTGGCTCCTGTCGGGCCCTTCGAACCCCCCTATTACGCCGCCGTCTTCACCTCCGTGCGCGCCGAGAGCGAGGAGGGATACGCGGAGACCGCCGCGCGCATGGACGAACTGGTCGCGAAGGTGCCGGGGTTCCTCGGCACCGAGTCCGCCCGCACGCCGGGCGGCATCGGCATCACCGTCTCCTACTTCCGCGACGAGGACGCGCTGCGGGCCTGGCGCGGCGACCTGGAGCACCGGGCCGCGCAGCGCCGCGGCCGCGACCAGTGGTACGAGTCGTACGTCCTGCACGTGGCCAAGGTCGAGCGGAGCCACGGCTTTGTGCGGGACTAGCGGTCACGCCGCGCACACAGGTCACGCCGCCGAGGTACGGCACCGCTGGGAGCGCCTCGGGCTGCCCGGACTCATCGACGTACACACGCACTTCATGCCGGACCGTGTGCTGCGGAAGGTCTGGGCGTACTTCGACTCCTTCGGGGCCGACGGCCGCGGGGTGCGGTGGCCCATCACCTACCGGCACGAGGAGGAGCGGCGGGTCGCTCTGCTCGGGGAGTTCGGGGTGCGGGCCTTCACCTCGATGCTCTATCCGCACAAGGCGGGGATGGCGCAGTGGCTCAACGGCTGGTCCGCGGAGTTCGCGCGGCGCACGCCCGGGTGTCTGCACACCGCGACCTTCTACCCGGAACCGGGCGCCGAGGCGTATGTGCGGGAGGCCGTGGCGGGCGGGGCGCGGGTCTTCAAGGCGCACCTCCAGGTGGGGGCGTACGACCCCAACGACCCACTCCTCGACGGGGTCTGGGGGCTGCTCGCCGAGGCCGGCGTGCCGGTCGTGACGCACTGCGGGTCCGGCCCCGAGCCCGGCAAGCACACCGGGCCCGAGCCCATGGCCCGGCTCCTCGCGCGCCATCCGCGGCTGCGGATCGTGGTGGCGCACATGGGGATGCCCGAGTACGCGGAGTTCTTCGCGCTCGCGGAGCGGTACGGGGAGGTGCGGCTCGACACCACCATGGCGTTCACCGACTTCAGCGAGGGGCTCATGCCGTTCCCCGAGGGCGAGCTGGGGCGGCTCGCCGACCTGGGGGACCGGGTGCTGCTGGGCAGCGACTTCCCGAACATCCCGTACGCGTACGTCCACCAGCTGGAGGCCCTGGAGCGGCTGGGGCTCGGGGACGCGTGGCTGCGGCGGGTGCTGTACGAGAACGCCGCCCTGCTGTTCGGCGTGGACTGACCGGCCGAGTGGCGGCCTCACCGGGCCCCGCGCTTTCTCAGGGAATTCACAGGTTGGCGCAAGGGTGCTCTCACGGGCGCCGCCAAGGGTGTGGGTATGACCACGACCACGCCTCAGGCGCGTACCGAACTGCTCAGGCCGGACGGGAGCCCCGTCCGTGTGCTCGTCGTGGACGACGAGGTGTCGCTCACCGAGCTGTTGTCCATGGCGCTGCGCTACGAGGGCTGGCAGATCCGCAGCGCCGCGGACGGCGCGGGCGCGGTGCGGGCCGCGCGCGCGTTCCGGCCCGACGCCGTGGTGCTCGACATGATGCTGCCCGACATGGACGGGCTCTCCCTGCTCGGCAGGCTGCGCCGCGAGATGCCGGACGTGCCCGTGCTCTTCCTGACCGCGAAGGACACGGTGGAGGACCGCATCGCCGGGCTCACGGCCGGCGGCGACGACTACGTCACCAAGCCCTTCAGCCTGGAGGAGGTGGTGGCGCGGCTGCGCGGGCTCATCCGGCGGGCCGGTGCCGCCGACAAGCGCAGTGAGTCGACCCTGGTGGTCGGCGACCTGACCCTCGACGAGGACAGCCACGAGGTGACGCGGGGCGGGGACTCCATCCATCTGACCGCCACCGAGTTCGAGCTGCTGCGCTACCTCATGCGCAATCCGCGGCGCGTGCTCAGCAAGGCGCAGATCCTCGACCGGGTCTGGAACTACGACTTCGGGGGCCAGGCCAACGTCGTCGAGCTCTACATCTCGTACCTGCGCAGGAAGATCGACGCGGGCCGGGAGCCGATGATCCACACGCGGCGCGGGGCGGGCTATCTGATCAAGTCGGCCGTCCCCGTGCCTTCGTGAGACGCCCCCGCCTCGGGTGGCCCGGCAGGCGCCCCGACGCCCGCCGCCCCCGCCTCGGCACCCGCCGTCCCCGCCCCGACGCCCGCCGCCCCGGCACCCGCCGTCCCCGCCCCCGCACCCTGCGCACCCGGCTCGTGCTGTCCGCCGTGGCGCTGATCGCCGTCGTGTGCGCGGTCATCGGGACCGTCACCACCATCGCCCTCAAGTCCCATCTGTACGAGCAGCTGGACGGCGCGCTCGGCGGGGTCGCCAAGCGGGCCTCGGGCCCGGCCGCCGTGCCCGGCGACGTCCCCCTGCCGGGGCACGGCGGCGGCCCCGGCGGGCAGGGTGACCCGCTGGAGTTCGTCTCGCGCGGCCCGCAGGAGATCGGCTCGATCGGCGCCGAGGTGCGGGACGGCACCATCGCGCGCGCCCTGGTCAGCACCGAGGGCGACGGCGACGGCGGCACCTCGCTGCCGGACGCCGAACCGCTGGACGCGGACCAGGTCGCCGCGCTCGCGGGCGTGCCGAAGGACGGCCGGCCGCACGACGTCGACGTCCCCGGGCTCGGCGAGTACCGCATGACGTACACGAGCGGCGTCAACGGCGACTTCGTCGTCGGCATCCCGACCGACAAGGTCCGCAACACCCTCAGCACGCTGGTCGTCGTCGAGGTCAGTGTCACCGCGGCCGGCCTGGTCGCCGCGTCGCTCGCCGGTGCCGCCATGGTCGGCGTCGCGCTGCGCCCGCTGCGCAGGATCGCCTCAACCGCGACGCGCGTCGCCGAACTCCCCCTGCACAGCGGCGAGGTCGCCCTGCACGAGCGCGCCCCCGACGCCGATCCGCGCACCGAGGTCGGCCAGGTGGGCGCGGCCCTCAACCGCATGCTCGACCACGTCCACTCCGCGCTCGACGCGCGCCAGCGCAGCGAGCAGCGGGTGCGCCAGTTCGTCGCGGACGCGAGCCACGAGCTGCGCACCCCGCTGGCCTCGATCCGCGGCTACGCCGAACTGACGCGCAGGGGCCGGGAGTCCACCGGGCCCGACACCCGGCACGCGCTCGGCCGCATCGAGTCCGAGGCCGAGCGGATGACCGGTCTGGTGGAGGATCTGCTGCTGCTCGCGCGGCTGGACGCGCAGCAGCCGCTCTCGTACCGGAGCACCGATCTCGCGCCGCTGGTCGTGGACGCCGTCAGCGACGCCCGCGCGGCCGGGCCCGACCACGTCTGGCGCCTCGACGTCCCCGGGCCCGACGAACCCGCCGTCGTCCACGCCGACACCGCCCGCCTCCACCAGGTCGTCGTCAACCTCCTGGCCAACGCCCGCAGCCACACGCCGCCGGGCACCACGATCACGGCGCGCGTCCGCGCGGACGGGCCGCGCGTGCTCATCGAGGTGCGGGACGACGGCCCCGGCATCGCGCCCGAGCTGCTCCCCACCGTCTTCGAGCGGTTCGCCCGCGGCGACGCATCGCGCTCGCGCCACGCGGGCTCCACCGGCCTGGGCCTGGCCCTCGTCCGCGCGATCGTGACCGCGCACGGCGGGACGGTGGAGGCCGACAGCGAGCCGGGCCGGACGGTGTTCACCCTCGCGCTTCCGGCCGCCCCGGGCGATCCCTCACCGACGGCTCACGGAACCACCTCACAGCCGGGCCACAGCCTCACCACACAGCCCTGACAGTCCCCTTGGCGAGTGTCGGTCGCATGCCAACCGACTCTTCCACGGACGACTCCTCCACGGCCGACTCCTCCACGGCCGACTCCTCGTCGCCGGGCGTCCTGCCGTCGCGGGACCACCTCCCCGCCGCCTGGCGCGACGTGCCCGTCCTGGACGTCGTGATCCCGGTCTACAACGAGGAGAAGGACCTCGGGCCGTGCGTCCTGCGGCTGCGCGACCACCTCGTCCGCACCTTCCCCTACCCCTTCCGCATCACGGTCGCGGACAACGCGTCCGTGGACCGCACCCCCCAGGTCGCGGCCAGGCTCGCCGCCTCCGTACGGGAAGTGCGGCACGTGCGGCTCGACCAGAAGGGCCGCGGCCGCGCGCTGCGCACCGTCTGGTCCGCCTCCGACGCGCCGGTCCTCGCCTACATGGACGTCGACCTCTCCACCGACCTCAACGCCCTGCTCCCGCTCGTCGCCCCGCTGATCTCGGGCCACTCGGACCTGGCGATCGGCTCGCGGCTCGCGGGCGGCTCGCGGGTGGTGCGCGGCCCCAAGCGGGAGTTCATCTCGCGTACGTACAACCTGATCCTGCGCGGCTCCCTGAACGCCCGCTTCTCCGACGCCCAGTGCGGGTTCAAGGCGATCCGCGGCGACGTGGCGCGGGAGCTGCTGCCGCTGGTCGAGGACACCGGATGGTTCTTCGACACCGAGCTGCTGGTGCTCGCCGAGCGGGCCGGGCTGCGCATCCACGAGGTGCCGGTCGACTGGGTCGACGACCCGGACTCCACGGTCCACCTGGTGCAGACGGCCACCGACGACCTCAAGGGCGTGTGGCGGGTGGGGCGCGCGCTCGCGGTCGGCGCGCTGCCGCTCGACCGCCTGGCCCGCCCCTTCGGCGACGACCCGCGGGACCGGCAGCTCGCCGGGGTCCCCGGCGGCCTGGCCCGCCAGCTCGTCGGCTTCTGCGTGGTCGGCGCCCTGTCGACCCTCTTCTACCTGCTGCTCTACAGCGGCTTCCGTACGTTCACGGGGTCGCAGGCCGCCAACGCGCTCGCCCTCCTGGTCTCGGCGGTCGCCAACACGGCGGCGAACCGGAGGCTCACCTTCGGGGTGCGCGGCCGGGACCGCGCGGTCCGCCACCAGGCGCAGGGCCTCGTCGTGTTCGCCATCGGCCTCGCCCTGACCAGCGGTTCCCTCGCGGCCCTCGGCGCGGCGTCGGGCGATCCCGCGCACTCCACGGAGCTCGCGGTCCTGATCGCGGCGAACCTCGCGGCGACGGTGCTGCGGTTCCTGCTGCTGCGGGCGTGGGTGTTCCCGGACCGCCGCGAGGCCCGGGCACAGACCGCCCGCCGGCCCGCGTGCGACGTCACGCACGCGTACGACGTCCAGGCCCCCGCGTACGACATGACGGTCACCCGCACCGACCCCGTCCGCACCGCCCCCACCGGCACGACCCCCACCCCGCACGACGACCCCACGAGGAACGCACGATGACGACCACCTCCCCCACGGCGGCGCCGCTCCCCGCGGCGTCGGACGGGGCCGCGCACCGGCGTTCCGGCGCCCTGCCCGCCAGGCTGTGGCGCGGCCGCCCCGACGACCCTCGCTGGGCGCGCCCCGCCCTGCTCGGCCTGCTGCTCGCGACCGCGGTCCTCTACCTCTGGAACCTCGGCGCGTCCGGCTACGCCAACTCCTTCTACTCGGCCGCCGCCCAGGCGGGCAGCCAGAGCTGGAAGGCCCTGTTCTTCGGCTCGCTGGACGCCGGCAACGCGATCACCGTCGACAAGCCCCCGGCCTCGCTCTGGCCGATGGCGCTGTCCGTACGCGTCTTCGGGCTGAACTCCTGGGCGATCCTGGTCCCGCAGGTCCTGATGGGCGTCGCGACGGTCGGCGTGCTGTACGCGGCCGTGCGCCGCCGCTTCAGCCCGGCGGCGGGCCTGATCGCGGGCGCGGTGCTCGCGCTGACCCCGGTCGCCGCGCTGATGTTCCGCTTCAACAACCCCGACGCGCTGCTCGCGCTCCTGATGACCGTCACCGTGTACTGCGTGCTGCGCGCGCTGGAGCACGGCCGCACCAAGTGGCTGGTGTGGGCGGGCGTCGCGGTCGGCCTCGCCTTCCTCGCCAAGACGCTCCAGGCGTTCCTGATCCTGCCGCCGCTCGCGGTGCTCTACGCCGTGTGCGCGCCGGTGCGGCTGCGCAGGCGCCTCGGCCAACTGGCCCTGTCCGCACTCGCGATGGTCGTCTCCGGCGGCTGGTGGGTGGCGGTCGTCGAGCTGTGGCCCGCGTCCTCGCGCCCGTACATCGGCGGCTCGCAGAACAACTCCTTCCTGGAGCTGACCTTCGGCTACAACGGCCTCGGCCGCATCAACGGCGAGGAGACCGGCAGCGTCGGCGGCGGCCGGCCCGGACTCGCGGGCGGTCAGTGGGGCGAGACCGGCCTGGGCCGGATGTTCAACTCCGAGGTGGGCGCGCAGATCTCCTGGCTGCTCCCGGCCGCGCTGCTCCTCCTGGTGGCGGGCCTGGTCCTCACCCGCAGGGCCCGCCGCACGGACACCGCGCGGGCGGCGTTCGTGGCGTGGGGCGGCGCGCTCCTGATGACGGCGGCGGTCTTCAGCTTCATGGCGGGGATCTTCCACCAGTACTACACGGTGGCCCTGGCCCCCTCCATCGCGGCGCTGATCGGCATGGGCGCCACGGTCCTGTGGGAGGAACGGTCCGCGCGGTGGGCGAGCGCGGCGCTCGGCGTGACGACGGCGGCCACGGCGGTCTGGGCGTACGTCCTGCTCGGCCGCACCCCGGACTACCTGCCGTGGCTGCGCTGGGCGGTGCTCGTCGTGGGCCTCGCGGGCGCGGCGGGCCTGCTGTTCGCGGGACGCCTCGGGCGCCTACTGGCCCTGGCGACCGTGGGGCTGAGCCTCGCGGCGGCGGTGGCGGGACCGGTGGCGTACACGCTGTCGACGGTGGACAGCGCGCACACGGGGTCGATCGTGACGGCGGGCCCGTCCGGCGCGGGCGGCATGGGCGGTCCCGGGGGCGGGGGAGGCAGGCCGGGCGGCGGCCCCGGGGGCGGCGGAGGAATGCCGCAGCCGCCGGGCGGCCGACAGGGGCAGATGCCGGGAGGCCAACTGCCCGGCGGCCAGGCGCCGAACGGCCAGGCGCCCAACGGCGGGAAGAACACGAACGGCATGCCCACGGGCGGCGGGTTCCCCGAGGGCGGCAGGGGCGGCATGCGCGGCGGCGCGGGCGGCGGCATGGGCGGCCTCCTGAACGGCGCGCAGGTCTCCGCCAAGGCGAAGAAGCTCCTGGAGGCGGACGCCGACGCCTACACCTGGGCAGCGGCGGCCGTGGGTTCCCAGAACGCGGCGAGCCACCAACTGGCCACCGGCGAGCCGGTGATGGCGATCGGCGGCTTCAACGGCAGCGACCCGTCGCCGACGCTCGCGCAGTTCAAGAAGTACGTGTCGGACGGCGAGATCCACTACTTCATCGCGGGAGGCATGGGCGGCGGCATGGGCGGCGGCACGGAAGGCCGGGGCGGCGGAGGCGGCGACGGCACCGCGTCGGCGATCACGTCCTGGGTCGAGTCGACCTTCACGAAGGTGACGGTGGGCGACGCGACGTTCTACGACCTGACGCAGCCGAAGGACGCGTAGGCCCCGGCAGCCCTCCCACAAAATCCCTTGTACGCCGTATGGGGACTGTTCTACGGTGTACGTCGCGCAAGCCTCGTACACCGTAGAACCAGAAGGAGAGGGCTGTATGACGGCAACGACAGCCGAGAACCCCACCGCCTCCCGGAGGCACCCGCAGCGCTGGCTGATCCTCGGCGTCATCTGCCTCGCCCAGCTCACCGTGCTGCTCGACAACACCGTCCTGAGCGTGGCGATCCCCTCCCTCACCCGGGAGCTGGACGCGTCCACCTCGGACATCCAGTGGATGATCAACGCGTACTCGCTGGTCCAGTCGGGCCTGCTGCTCACCGCGGGCAGCGCCGCCGACCGCTACGGCCGCAAGAAGCTGCTGGCGGCCGGCCTCGCCCTGTTCGGCATCGGCTCGCTGGCCGCCGGACTCGCGCAGAGCTCCGCGCAGCTCATCGCCGCCCGCGCGGGCATGGGCATCGGCGGCGCGCTGCTGATGACCACGACCCTCGCCGTCGTCGTGCAGATCTTCGACGACGCCGAGCGCGTGAAGGCGATCGGCCTGTGGGCCACCGTCAACTCCCTCGGGTTCGCGGCCGGTCCGCTGCTCGGCGGCTTCATGCTGGACCACTTCTGGTGGGGCTCGATCTTCCTCATCAACATCCCCGTGGCGCTGCTCGGGCTCGTCGCGGTCCTCAGGCTGGTCCCCGAGTCCAAGAACCCGCAGGGCGACCGCCCCGACCTCCTGGGCGCGCTGCTCTCGACGATCGGCATGGCCGCGGTGGTCTACGCGATCATCTCCGGCCCCGAGCACGGCTGGACGTCGGCACAGGTCCTGGTGGCGGCGGCGGTCGGCGTGCTGGTCCTCGGCGCCTTCACGCTCTGGGAGCTGCGCATCCCGTACCCGATGCTGGACATGCACTTCTTCCGCAACCAGCGGTTCGTCGGCGCGGTGGCGGGCGCGATCCTGGTCGCCTTCGGCCTGAGCGGCTCGCTCTTCCTGCTGACCCAGCACCTCCAGTTCGTCCTCGGGTACGAGCCGTTGGAGGCGGGGCTGCGCACGGCGCCGCTCGCGGCGACCATCGTGGCCCTCAACCTCGCGGGCGTCGGCGCGCGGCTGCACGCCAAGATGGGCACGCCCGTGACGATCGCGACGGGCATGACGCTGCTCGCGGCCGGACTTTCGGTGGTCGCCGTGCTCGGCGGCGACGACTACACGGGGATGCTGGCGGGGCTCGTCGTGATGGGCGCGGGCATCGCGCTCGCCATGCCCGCCATGGCCAACGCGATCATGAGCGCGATACCGCCGGAGAAGGCGGGCGTGGGCGCGGGCATCAACGGCACGCTCGCGGAGTTCGGCAACGGCCTGGGCGTCGCCGTCCTCGGCGCGGTCCTCAACTCCCGCTTCGCGGCGCTCGTGACGGTCTCCGCCGTGTCGTTCCCCGCGGCCATGGCGGCGGCGAGCTCCGCGGGCGAGCGCGAGCGGATCGCCGACGCGTTCGCCTCAGGCCTGGAGACGAGCCAGTTGGTGGGCGCGGCGGCGGTGCTCGTCGGCGGTCTTCTCGCGGCCGCGTTGCTGTGGCGTGCGGAGCGGGGAGACTCCGCGGGTAAGGCATCGGCATAGCATCGTGGAGAGGGCGGACCACTTCCTTCCGGGACCACCGCCCTCTCTTCGCCCCACGGAACGACCAGGAAGGTGCGCCATGGCCAAGGCAGCCGGCCACACGAAGAACCCGGCGCGGACGAGTGTCTGGCTGCAGGCGAAGGCGCCCCGCGGCGGTGGCCGCAAGGGCGACCAGCCGAGCGGCCTGGACCGGGACCGGATCACCGGGGTCACGGTCCGTCTCCTGGACACGGAGGGGCTCGCCAAGTTCTCCATGCGCAGGCTCGCCGGGGAGCTGAACGTCACGGCGATGTCCGTCTACTGGTACGTGGACACCAAGGACGACCTCCTCGAACTGGCCCTCGACGCGGTGTTCGGCGAGATGGAGCTCCCCGATCCGGAGACGGCGCCGCAGGCGTGGCGCGAGCAACTCCGTGCGCTGGCCGAGGAGTACCGGGCGGTGCTGATCCGCCACCCGTGGGTGTCGCCGCTGATCGGGCGGTTCCTGAACATCGGGCCGAATTGGCTGGCCTTCGCCGTGGCGATCCAGCAGACGGTACGGAACACGGGGTTGCCCGCGTACACGCAGAACGGGGCGATCTCGGCGGTCTTCCAGTTCGTGTACGGCTTCGGGACCATCGAGGGGCACTACAGCGCGCGGTGCGCGGAGGCGGGGATGTCGCCCGAGGAGTACTACCGGGAGGCGATCGGGACCGTGCGGGGGGAGTTGGCGGAGCACGGGGTGCTGGAGAGTGCGAGTGAGTTGATGGCGGCGCGGGGTGGGGACACGGTCGAGGAGATGTGGCAGCGGGACTTCACGATTGCCCTCGATCTAATGATCGCGGGCATCGAGTCCCTCCTCTCCCGCGGGGGCCCCTGACGGGGCTGGAGCCACGGTCATCGCTGCCCGGCACGGGTCGGCTGCGCCGGGGCGGGAGCCACACTTATCGCTGCCCCGCCTGCGCCGGGGCGGGTGCCCCCTTCATCGCTGCCCGGCACCGGGGGCTGTGCCCACCCGTTCCGCCCTGCGGAACGCCTGCCCACAGCAGGAGCGGCCACGTGCCCACCGCGCCGCCGCACACAGCGGCGGGACCCCCACCGGGCCGCGCCCGCACGCGCTCCTGGGGGACGTGGGGGTATGTGCGAACGGAGCACTGAGCGCACGTTGGCGTCTTTGGACTTGAGGCGGGGCGCAGGGATGGCGAGTACGCACATACCCCTGCGGCCCCGCCCCCGAGACGAACCCAAGGCGCCCCCGCCGGCGACTACCGCCCCGGCGGGAAGCCCCCCGTAGCCACGGGTCCCCACCTCTCCGGAGTGACCCGGATGATCGACTTGCCCTGGGTCCGCATCGCCGACCGGTACTCGTCCCAGTCCGGATGCTCCCCGGAGATGTTCCGGAAGTACTCCACCAGCGGCTCCACCGACTCCGGAACGTCAAGGACCTCGGCCGAACCGTCGACCTGGACCCACGGCCCGTCCCACTCGTCGCTCAGCACGATCAGGCTGACCCGCGCGTTCCGCCGGGCGTTCCGCGTCTTCGCCCGCTCCGGGTACGTCGACATCACGATGCGGCCCGAGTCGTCGACCCCGCAGGTCAGCGGCGACCCCTGAGGAGTCCCGTCCGCCCGCGCGGTCAGCAGCACCGCACGATGGCGGGGCCGCACGAAGTCGAGCAACTCCTCAAGGCTGACAGCCGTGTTGGTGGCGATGCGAGGTGACATGCGGGCAACCCTAGTCACCGATCAGCCCGCCTGCGGCAGACCTTCCCCCTGCACCGCCTGAATGTCCAGTTCCACCCGCAGCGTCGTCCCGATAGCCGAGATCCCCGCCTGCACCACCTGGTTGTAGTTCATCGCGAAGTCCTCCCGCCGCAGCTCGGCCGTCGCCCGGAACGCCGCCCGCGTCCCGCCCCACGGGTCCGCCCCGGTCCCCAGGTAGCTCAGCTCCAGGTCGACCGGCCGCACGACCCCGTGCATGCCCAGCTCGCCGTGGACGGTCCACCGGTCCGTCCCGGCGGGCGTCAGCCCGTTCGACCGGTACGTGATCTCCGGGTACTGCTCGACGTCCAGGAAGTCCGGCGACTTCAGGTGCCCGTCCCGCATGCCGTTCCCCGTGTCGATCGAGGCCGACCTGATGACCGCCTCGACGCGGGACTTCTCGACGTCCTCGGCGATCTCCACGCGCCCGCCGAACTCCGTGAACCGCCCGTGCACGCTGGTGATCCCGAGGTGCTGGGCGACGGCGCCCACGGTCGAGTGGGCGGGGTCGACCGTCCACGGACCGGGCGGCGGCAGCTCGGTGCCGCCCTGCCGGGCGAGGACGACGGTGCCGACCTCCGCGCGCCCGCTCGCGGTGACGAGCGCGGTGGACGCGACGGGCGCGTACCCGACGGCGGTGACGATCACGGTGTACGGACCGGGCACCAGGGCCGTCGCGTCCCGCACGACGCCGTCCTCGTCCGCCGCCGCGCGCAGCACCTGCGTACCCGTCATGTCCGTCACGGTGACGACGGCGTGCGGCACGGCCCACCCGTCACGCGTACGCATCCGAGCGTTGAGTCCCATCCCGTTCAACTCCTTGCCGGGCTCCCGCATCCGGAAGCCGCACAGTCCAAGCTCTATCAAGCACAGGGCGGAAAGCGGACGGCCCCCGGCGGCGGTGACTGGCCGTCCCCTGCCATGAACGCCACCGCCGGCCCGGGGGCCCTTTCCGCAACCGGCCCGGGGCCGCGCCTCCGCTCGGGGCGCGACCTCGGGCCGGGGCCGGTCACTCGCCCGGGTGGGCGAGTTCGATGTCGTGGCCGTCGACGCCGCTGCCGGCGACCGTGAGGCCCGTGGCCACCGGCGGGTATCCCGTCGCGATGACGGTGTACTCACCGCTGTCCAGGTCGGTGAAGGCGTACGCGCCGTCCGCACCGGTGGTCGCCGTGGCGACGACGTTCCCGGCGGCGTCCACGAGCGTGACGCGGGCGTCGTTCAGCGGCGCGCCGCCCGCCCGCACGGTACCCAGCACCTGCGCACCGGAGCGGAGCTCGACCTCGACCCGGGTGACCCCGGCGCCGCCCACCTCGACGGGCAGGGCCAGCGGCCGGTGGCCCGCGGCGTTGACCGCGATGGTGACCGTGCCGGGCACCAGCTCGGCGAAGGTGAACTCGCCCTGCTCGCCGGAGAGTCCGGTGGCGAGCACGTCACCGCGGACATCGGTCACGATGACCATGGCACCGGCGACGGGCAGCTTGCTGTCCGCGTCCCGCACCAGGCCGCTCAGCCCGCTGGTCCCGCTGAGCAGGATGTCGTACGCGAGGGCGTCCTCGCCCACGACGACCGTGGAGGCCTGCGGCTGGAACCCGTCGGCCGACGCGATGAGCACGTACGAACCCGCGCCCGGTGCGTCGACGGCGTAGGAACCGTCGCCCTGCGCGACCGCGCGGCCCAGCTGGCGTCCCCCGAGGGAGATCAGCGTGACGGCGGCCCGCGGCACGGGCGCGCTCTCGGCGCCGCGGACGAAGCCGCGGACCGGGATCCCGCCGGTGAGCTGCGGCGCGGCCCCGTCGGGACCGGCCTCGGCGGCGGACGCCACGGCGGCGAGCCGCTGCGTGCCCTCGGGCCCGGCCCCGGTCTGCGCGGCGACGGAGGCGAGCGCGGGCTCGTCGGCGAGCGGGGAGGCGGCCGAAGCGGCGACCGGAGCGGCGGCGGCAGCCGGAACCACGCCGTCCGCGGAGTCGGAGCCGGACTCGGACTCGGACGCGGCCTGGGCGAGCGCGCCCGACGTCCGCAGCGGAACCTCCTTGATGAACAGCGTGATCAGGAAGGCGATCAGCGCCATGGGCGCGGCGATCAGGAAGACATCGGCGATGCCGTGGCCGTACGCGCTCTCCATCACCGTGCGGAACGGCTCGGGGATCTTGTCGAGGTCCGGGATGCCGCCGCCACCGGTGCCGCCGTGGCCGAACCCGGCCGCCTTCGGACCGAGGTCGGCGAGGCCGTCCTTGACGTAGTCGGTGATCCGCGTGGCCATGATCGCGCCGAGCGCCGAGACACCGATCGCACCGCCCAGCGAGCGGAAGAAGGTGACGGTGGAGCTGGCGGAGCCGAGGTCCTCGGGGGCGACCTGGTTCTGCGTGCAGAGCACCAGGTTCTGCATCATCATGCCGATGCCGAGACCCATCAGGGCCATGAAGATCGCGATGTGCCAGTACTCGGTGTCGTAGCGGATGGTGCCCAGCAGACCGAGGCCCGCCGTCACCAGCACGCCGCCGCTGACCAGCCAGGCCTTCCACTTGCCCGTCTTGGTGATGACCTGGCCGGAGACGGTGGACGAGACGAACAGGCCACCGATCATCGGGATCGTCAGGACACCGGACATGGTCGGGGACTCGCCCCGCGCCAGCTGGAAGTACTGGCTGAAGAAGACCGTGCCCGCGAACATCGCGACACCCACGAAGAGCGAGGCGAGCGAGGCGAGCGTGATGGTGCGGTTGCGGAAGAGACGCAGCGGGATGATCGGCTCGGTCGCCTTGGACTCGACGAGCACGAAGATCAGACCCAGCAGCACCGAGCCGCCGACCATGGCGCCGGTCTGCCAGGAGAGCCAGTCGTACTTGTCGCCGGCGAAGGTGACCCAGACGAGCAGCAGGCAGACGGCGGCGCTGATGAAGAAGGCGCCGGCCCAGTCGACCTTGACGTCCCGCTTGACCACGGGGAGCTTCAGGGTCTTCTGGAGGACGATCAGGGCGATGATCGCGAAGGGCACGCCGACGTAGAAGCACCAGCGCCAGCCGAGCCACGAGGTGTCGGTGATGACACCGCCGAGCAGCGGGCCGCCGACGGTCGCGACGGCGAACGTGGCACCGAGGTAGCCGGAGTAACGCCCGCGCTCACGCGGGGAGATCATCGCGGCCATGACGATCTGCGCGAGGGCGGAGAGACCGCCGACGCCGATGCCCTGGACGACACGGCAGGCGATGAGCATGCCGGCGTTCTGCGAGAGACCGGCGACGACCGATCCCAGCACGTAGATGATCAGGGCTATCTGTACGAGCGCCTTCTTGCTGAAGAGGTCGGACAGCTTGCCCCACAGGGGGGTGGTCGCGGTCATCGCGAGCAGCGAGGCGGTGACGACCCAGGTGTAGGCGGACTGGCCGCCGCCGAGGTCGCCGATGATCTCGGGCAGGGCGTTGGAGACGATCGTCGACGACAGGATCGCGACGAACATGCCGAGCAGCAGCCCGGAGAGCGCTTCCATGATCTGCCGGTGCGTCATCGGAGCGTTCTCGCCGGGATGAGCCCCGTGCTTGGCATGGCTGCCCCGCACACCGGCTGGTGTGGTTGTTGCCATGGGTTTCCTTTTCTTACGCGGGTGTACGGGTGGTCTCTGAGGTCTGTGTGTCGTGGGGGGAGAGGGGGGACCGGTGCTGTGACACGAGCGGCTTCGCCGCAGGGCGGGCCGAAGCAGCCGCACGGCAGTCCCCGAAGCTGTCGCGCAGGCGCGCGAGCAGCGTGCTGAGCTGGTCGACCTCGTCGTCCGACCAGTCGTGCAAGTAGTGGGCGAGTGCCCGCATCGAGAGATCGGAGAGCTCTTCGAACTTCGCCTCACCGGCAGGTGTGAGGCGAAGGATGCGGGAACGCTTGTCCGCGGGGTCGGGATCCCGGTGGATCCAGCCCCGCTCGGCGACGTGGGCGACATGGCGGCTGGTCACCGACATGTCGACGGCGAGCAGCTCGGCGAGCCTGCTCATCCGCATCTCCCCGTGCCGGTTGAGCAGGGTGAGCACGGCGGCGGACCCGGCCGGGCACTCGGGGGGCAGGACCCGCCCGAGGCCACGCTTCACGGCGCCGATCGCGCTGAGCTGTCGGGCCAGCTCCTCGTACTGACGCTGCGCGGCCACGGCACCTCCCGGATTCTTTTGTTGCTTAGGGCAACGATAGAAGCAGTTGGTTGCCGCAGGCAAACTAAAAAGGGACCAAGGCCCTAAAGAGTCGGCAAAGGTCTGGGACCTTCGTCGTAAAGTCCCTGGCCAGAGGGGGTTGGGCCGACAGCGCTGGATTCGCTAGGGTCCTGATCCATGGCACACAACCCCCAGGGTCCCCAGGGCAACCCCGACCCCGCCGGCAGCACGCAGATGTTCCGCGCCTTCGTCGACGAGGCGCCGCAGGGCCGACAGCAGCAGGCGGCGGCGCCCGCGGGCCCGCGGATCGGCCTGATCGTCGGCGTGGTCCTCGCGATCGTCGTCGTGGCCGCCGTGGCCTGGTTGGCCCTCAAGTAACACGCTCGCGGGCGGGCGCCCGTCGTGGTGCGTGCGCGGTGCGTCCCCAGGGACGCGGGGAACTGCGCGACCGGCCACGACGCGCCCGCAGGCGAACTGCTCGCGCGGGGTCGCCCCGCCTACTTCCAGTCCACGTCGACGTCCTGCGTCTCCACATGCATGCCCAACGGCACGCGCCACGCGTCGACGCAGACCGGCCACGTCTTCTTCACGCGCTGACCCGCGCCGATCGGGGCCGGCAGGTCCACGGTCGACTCGATCGTGTCCCAGTCGACGCCGAGCGCGCCGATGATGTGCGTACCGAAGGTGACCTGGCCCGAACGGACCGGTGAGCCGCCGGTGTTGTGGAAGGTGAGCGTCACCTTCTCGCACCAGCGCTTGTCGGCGGGTTCGCGCTTCGGGTCCCCGACGCCCAGTTTCGCGGGCCCGCCGGGCGAGGCGCCGCCGCTCGGCTCGTCCTTGCCCGGAGCCGACGGGCTGCCGCTGCTGCCGCCCTGGCCCGGCCGCTCCGCACCGCCCGGTGAACTTCCTTCCGTACGGCCGGGGTTCGCGCCGTCGTCCGACACCGCGCCGCCCTCCGGGGCGGCCCCGCCGCCGGAACTCCCTTCGGCGCCGGGCGACTTCCCCTCCGAGTCGCCGCCGCTGCCCTCTCCGGAGCCGGACGCCGCCTTCGTCGAGCCGTCGCCGCGCCCGTCCTTCCCGTCGCCGCCGGAGGCCTCCGACCCGTCCAGCGGCACCAGCTTCACGTCACCGGTGGGCCCCACGGCCTTTCCCGGGGCCCGCTCGGGCGAGGCGCCGGCCGCGCCGGTCGCCACATAGCCGTCGCCGCTCTCGCCGCCGCATGCGGCGAGGAGGCCGCCGAGACACACCACGGCCGCACCGGCACCGAGCACGTTCCGCACACCACGTCGCATCGCGCCAGTGTGGCTGACGGTCCGTCAATTAGGAACCCCGTCAGCAACACCGGCCCCGCGTACGCCTGTTGGCCCGGTGGCCGCCTCGCGGCCCGGGGGCGTCAGTCCGAGATGAGCCCCTCGCGCAGCTGCGACAGCGTCCGCGTGAGCAGCCGGGAGACGTGCATCTGCGAGATGCCGACCTCCTCGCCGATCTGCGACTGCGTCATGTTGGCGAAGAAGCGCAGCATGATGATGCGGCGCTCGCGCGGCGGCAGCTTGGCGAGCAGCGGCTTGAGCGACTCGCGGTACTCCACGCCCTCCAGGGCGGAGTCCTCGTACCCGAGCCGGTCCGCGAGGGAGCCCTCGCCGCCGTCGTCCTCGGGGGCCGGGGAGTCGAGCGAGGAGGCGGTGTAGGCGTTGCCGACCGCGAGGCCGTCGACGACGTCCTCCTCGGAGACGCCGAGCGCGGCGGCGAGTTCGGGCACGGTCGGGGAGCGGTCGAGCCGCTGGGCGAGCTCGTCGCTGGTCTTGGTGAGCGCGAGCCGCAGCTCCTGGAGGCGGCGCGGCACCCGCACCGACCAACTGGTGTCCCGGAAGAAGCGCTTGATCTCCCCGACGACCGTCGGCATCGCGAACGTCGGGAACTCCACGCCCCGTTCGCAGTCGAAACGGTCGATCGCCTTGATCAGGCCGATCGTGCCGACCTGGACGATGTCCTCCATCGGTTCGTTGCGGCTGCGGAAGCGGGCCGCCGCGTACCGGACGAGGGGGAGGTTGAGTTCGATGAGCGTGTCGCGTACGTAGACGCGCTCCGGGCTGTCCTGGTCGAGCGCGGCGAGCCGCAGGAAGAGGGAGCGGGACAGGGTCCGGGTGTCGATGGCTTCCGAGGCTGGTGAGCTGTGAAGCGCGTCGGGCGCGGAGTCGCTCGGGCTCTTGGTGAGCGTGAGCGTGAGCACCTTCGAGCTGCCCTGGTCTGCGGACATGCCACCCCCTTGAGGTCGCGGACGGTCGCGGCGAGCGCTCCCGTCGGAGGAACGCAGCCTCCACCTGAATACCGGAGGTGGGGCTACGGCAAACGCGGTTCCAGCAGAATGTCACATGTCGGCAACACGCTGTAGTTACTTGTCGACAAACAAGGGTGACATCGATGCAGGAAAGAGGGGGTCTGGGGCTTTTAAGGCCGGAGTGCCGTCGGAAAGATCTCCGACGGCACTCCACTCTTTACGGTTACGCCTCGATCCGATTTGCGGACCGGAGCCGCGCGAAGCTTCTGGCGAGCAGTCGCGACACATGCATCTGGGATACGCCGAGTTCGGCGCTGATCTGTGACTGCGTCAGATTGCTGTAGTAGCGAAGCAGCAGGATCCGCTGTTCGCGCTCGGGGAGTTGAACCAGGAGATGGCGCACGAGGTCGCGGTGCTCGACGCCGTCGAGCGCGGGGTCCTCGTAGCCGAGCCGGTCGAGCAGGCCGGGCAGCCCGTCACCCTCCTGGGCCGCCTCCAACGACGTTGCGTGGTACGAGCGTCCGGCCTCGATGCAGGCGAGCACCTCGTCCTCGGTGATGCGCAGCCGCTCGGCGATCTCGGCGGTCGTCGGCGAGCGCCCGAAGGCCGTGGTGAGGTCCTCGGTCGCCCCGGTCACCTGCACCCACAGCTCGTGCAGCCGCCGCGGCACGTGGACGGTGCGGACGTTGTCGCGGAAGTACCGCTTGATCTCGCCGACCACGGTCGGCATCGCGAAGGTCGGGAACTGCACGCCGCGGTCCGGGTCGAACCGGTCGATGGCGTTGATGAGCCCGATGGTGCCGACCTGGACGACGTCCTCCATCGGCTCGTTGCGGCTGCGGAAGCGCGCGGCCGCGTACCGCACGAGCGGCAGGTTGGCCTCGATGAGCGCGCCGCGCACCCGGCCGTGCTCGGGGGTGCCCGGCTCCAGCTCCTTGAGCTGGCCGAAGAGCACCTGGGTCAGGGCCCGGGTGTCGGCGCCGCGGGTGCTCCCGGTGCCGGGGGAGGCCTTCACGGGTAGGGCCTTCGCGGGTGGAGCCTCAGGCGCAGTACTGGCCGGCACGGTCAACGCCACCCCTTCTCAAACAAGCACGGTCAAGCTCGGTCTACCTTGGTCAACTCATCCGTCAAAAGCGGTCATAGCATCACAAGACATGTGCACTGTGTGCAAGCACCCGATAACTACGTGTTGAGGGGCAAGTTGGGGCAAGTCATCGGCCGGGACGCGGAACGGCCCCGCACCGTTGCGGTGCGGGGCCGTTCGGGGGGCTGCTGCGCCCGGTGACTCAGAACTCGTAGTCGGCGATCACCCACGTGGCGAACTCGCGCCACAGCGCGACGCCCGCCTGGTGGGCCGGGTGCTCGATGTACCGCTTCAGCGCATCGGTGTCCTCGACCGCCGAGTTGATGGCGAAGTCGTAGGCGATGGGGCGGTCGGTGATGTTCCAGTCGCACTCCCAGAACGTCAGTTCAGGGATCTGCTCGCCGAGCGCGCGGAAGGCCTTGACGCCCTCGACCACGCGCGGCTCGTCGCGCGTCACGCCGTCGTTGAGCTTGAAGAGGACCAGATGGCGGATCACGGGCACTCCTTGGAGAGGACGGTGGCTGCGCGGCTCCGGCGCCCGCTCAGTCCTTGCCTCCGTTGGCGACCCACGTCATGAAGTCGCCGATGCTCTGAGCGGCGCTCGAGACGCCCTCGAAGCCTATCTGCACGTAGTCCGCGGCCTTGGCGGGGTCGGTGATGATCACGTAGAGCACGAAGACCACCACCACGAAGAGGCCGATCTTCTTCCACTGCACTGCCACGATCTGGCCTCCCCTTACCGCGCCCCGTGTGACCCCTGTGACGGCGGTGAGTCTAACCCGGACCGTACTCACGGGGCTTTTAAGGACCAACGGCCCGGCAGCACAGGCCCTTTGCCTGCGCCGTGCGAGTGGTCCCGGGCGCAGGATGGGTGGTGAGCCCGGCGGATCTGGCAGGAATCCACGGGCGAAGGGACTGCCCCTACTGCGGGGTCCGCGCCGTCTGCTTCCCCCCTGACGGCGGCGCTGACTTGAGGGACAGTCCTCGTCGGGGGAAGCGGCTTGTCCCCCCGATGCCGCTTCCCCCGTCCCAACGGGAGAAAGCCCCGGCGCCGAACAGGCGCCGGGGCTTTTCGCGTACGGGAAAGAGGCGGGGTGTTTCCCGCCCGGGGGCGGAGCGCTCCGGGAACGAAACGACGAAGGGCCCGTCCTGTCGGACGGGCCCTTCGTATCGAGAGCGGTAGCGGAGGGATTTGAACCCTCGGTGAGTTTCCCCACACTCGCTTTCGAGGCGAGCTCCTTCGGCCGCTCGGACACGCTACCGAGAGGAACTCTAGCCCACGATGCCCCGAGGACTGAAATCCGTTTGGCCGAGCCCCGGAGCCTGCCCGTGCGGGCCCGTACTCAGCGCTTCCGGAAGAAGTCCGTCAGCTGCGCCGCGCACTCCTCGGCGAGGACGCCGTGAAGGACTTCGGGGCGGTGGTTGAGCCTGCGGTCGCGTACGACGTCCCAGAGGGAGCCGGCCGCGCCCGCCTTGTCGTCCCGCGCTCCGTAGACCACCCGGTCCACGCGGGACTGCACGAGCGCGCCGGCGCACATCGTGCACGGCTCCAGCGTGACGACGAGCGTGCAGCCGGTCAGCCGCCACGAGCCGAGCGCGGCGGCGGCCCGGCGCAGGGCCAGGACCTCGGCGTGCGCGGTGGGGTCGCCGGCCGCCTCGCGTTCGTTGTGCCCCACGGCGAGCACCGTCGTGCCGTCCGGGGACAGCACGACGGCGCCGACGGGCACGTCGCCGCCCGCGACGGCCCGCTCGGCCTCGGCCAGAGCGAGCCGCATGGGCGCCCGCCAGCGGTCGCGCAGGGGATCGGTTGCGGTGGTGTGGTCGGTCGGGGCGTTCGGGTCGGTCACACGGGGAACCTAGCGGACGGTCTCCAGCACCTCCGCCGCCCCGAGGATCTCGGCGATCTCGCCCAGCGCGTCGCCGCTCTCCAGGGCGAGCAGCTCCTTCTCCGGGACGCCGAGGTCGCCGAGGATCTCCGCGTCGCCGAGCGGGCCCGCGGGCACCGCCTCGTCGCCGTCGGCCTCCCCGTCGTCCGCGGCGGCGGAGTTCTCGGGCTCCCCGTCCTCGGTGCCGTCGAGGTCGAGGGCGTCCAGGTCGTCGGCCGGGTCGTCGTCCGGGTCCCGGCCGAGCATCTCGTCGGTGAGCAGGATCTCCCCGTACGAGCTGCGGGCGGCCGCGGCCGCGTCCGACACATAGATGCGAGGGTCGTCCTCGCCGTCCACGCGGACGACGCCGAACCACGCGTCCTCCTGTTCGATGAAGACGAGCACCGTGTCGTCGTCGGCGTCGACCGTGTCCCGGTGGTCCCGGGCCAGGTCGGCGAGATCCGACAGCGTCTCCACATTGTCGAGCTCCGTGTCGCTCGCTTCCCACCCGTCTTCGGTGCGCGCGAGCAGTGCGGCGAAGTACACCGTGACTCTCCCACTGGTCATAGGCAGTGCCGGTTGGCGGTTTTGGGGTCCCCCCGGCGAGGTCGGGGAGCGGGGAATGGCTGTGACTCGCCCCGCCCTTTCGGAATCGTGGCAGAAACAGCGCCGTCAGGAGAGGTCTTCCGGCCGCTGTGTTCGCGTCGCGTTCTTCCGGAGCCCTCGTGGGACCGCCGCGCGGGGGGCGGCTACCAGCGGAACGTACGCATACGCATCGCCTGTCGCATGCGTGCCGCCCGGGCGCGGCGCGGCTTCACGCGCTCGCGGAGCTCGATGGCCTCGGTGCGCTCGCGCAGGAACTGGGCGCGGCGCCTGCGGCGCTCGGCGTCGGTCTCGTCCGCCGGTTCGTGCTTCCGCTCGGTCATGGGCCACCACCTCAGTCCGTACGTCCCCACCTTCCCCCCGACGGCGGGGTTGATGCCAGCGCGGGGCGCCGGGCCCGGGCCCGGTTACTGTTGATGTCATGCGGATCCACGTCGTCGACCACCCGCTGGTGGCGCACAAACTCACCACGCTGCGCGACAAGCGCACCGACTCCCCGACCTTCCGGCGCCTCGCCGACGAGCTGGTCACCCTGCTCGCGTACGAGGCCACCAGGGACGTGCGCACCGAGCAGGTCGACATCGACACCCCGGTGACCCGGACCACCGGCGTCAAGCTGTCGTATCCGCGTCCGCTGGTCGTGCCGATCCTGCGCGCCGGTCTCGGCATGCTCGACGGCATGGTCCGGCTGCTGCCGACCGCCGAGGTCGGCTTCCTCGGCATGATCCGCAACGAGGAGACGCTCCAGGCCTCCACGTACGCGACGCGCATGCCGGACGACCTCTCGGGCCGCCAGGTCTACGTCCTCGACCCGATGCTCGCCACGGGCGGCACGCTCGTCGCGGCGATCAAGGAGCTGATCAAGCGCGGCGCCGACGACGTGACCGCCGTGGTGCTCCTCGCCGCCCCGGAGGGCGTCGAGATCATGGAGCGCGAGCTGGCGGGCACGCCGGTGACGGTCGTGACGGCCTCGGTCGACGAGCGGCTCAACGAGAACGGGTACATCGTGCCGGGCCTCGGCGAC
Source organism: Streptomyces sp. NPDC052114 (assembly GCF_040680155.1). Classification (NCBI taxonomy): domain Bacteria; kingdom Bacillati; phylum Actinomycetota; class Actinomycetes; order Kitasatosporales; family Streptomycetaceae; genus Streptomyces; species Streptomyces sp. NPDC052114. The sequence goes on from NZ_JBFAWC010000007.1 coordinate 326,937, forward strand.
GCGGGCGACCGGATGTACGGGGCCGCGGAGTAGCGGGACCCGTTGCCGTGGGCCCGTGCGGGCCCACGGGGTTCCACGGGCCCGTGCGGCGGGTCTAGCAGTTCTTCTTGTTCTCGTCCGACGCGGTGGGCGTCGACCGGGGCTCGGCGAGTTTTGCCAGGGCCTTGTCGGCGTCCTCTTTTTTGGCCAGATCCTTGAACTTGTCGCCGAGGATGAGGTCCACCACGCCGCCCTTGCGGCCGTCGGTCTTCTGCTCGGCGCCCGCGAGCTGGGTGCCGAGGACCGGGAACGCGGTGCCGGTGGCCGCGGCGGGGCCGAGCAGTATGCCGGTGCCCTTGACCTTCTTGTCGTACGCCTTCGTCGCGTTGCCCACCTTGCCGATGGTGAAGCCGCGCTTCTTGAGCTCGTCGGCGGTGTCCTTGGCCAGGCCGCCGCGCGGCGTGGCGTTGAAGACGTTGACGGTGATCTGGCCGGGCCTGGGCAGCGGCTTCGGCTTCGCGGACGAGGTCTGCCCGGAGGCCCCCGGTTTGCGGTCGCAGTCCGGGGCGGCCGGACTCGCCGCCGAGGCCTTGTCGCCGCCCGTGAACACGTCGATGAGCTGCAGTGTGCCCCAGCCGATCAGGCCCACGGCCGCGGCGGACGCGGTGACCGCGAGCACGATCCTGCGGCGCCCGCGGGGGCGGCGCATGCGCGGATATTTGTCCCCCGTGATGCGGTACTTTCCGCCCATGCCGGGGGGAGTGAGCATGCTCATGGGCGCAGCGTAGTGCCGTGCGGCGGCGATTCCTACTAAATGATCATTGCTCGGCGCGCAGTCCAACCCAAAAGGGCCAATGCGGCCCCGGGGCCCGGTCGGGCGGGGGAGCGGGGGCGTCAGCCCAGTTCGAGCACGCGCGCGTGGAGCACCTGGCGCTGTTGCAGCGCGGCGCGGACCGCCCGGTGCAGACCGTCTTCCAGGTAGAGGTCGCCCTGCCACTTCACGACGTGCGCGAAGAGGTCGCCGTAGAACGTCGAGTCCTCGGCGAGCAGGGTCTCCAGGTCGAGCTGCCCCTTGGTCGTCACGAGCTGATCGAGGCGGACCGGGCGCGGCGCGACATCCGCCCACTGCCGGGTGCTTTCCCGGCCGTGGTCGGGGTACGGTCGGCCGTTTCCGATGCGCTTGAAGATCACACGGAAAGCCTACCGGGCGAGGCTCTCCGGGCGCAGCCATGGCGACGGAGTGCGACCCTGGGAAATGCCGCCGGAAATCGGGGCAAACCGGAAACACGCCAGCCGGGAACAGGGGCCGAAGTGAGCGAGAGCCAGCCGATGCCGTCCATGTCCGGAAGCGCGAACCGCCCGAACGAGTCAGTGGCGGTCGCCGGGGTGACGGATGGAAGCGAAGGTTCCGGGGACGCTGGGGCGGCTGATTCCGCGGGTGCCGGTGCGGTGAGTGCCGGTGCGGCGGAAGCCGGTGGGGCGGAAGCCGGTGCGGCGGAAGCCGAGGGGGGTGCCGAGGGGAGTGGTGGTGCCGGTGGTGGTGCCGGTGCGCTGCCGCAGGAGGCCGTGGAGATCGCCGCCGGGTACGCCTTCACCGGGCCCGCCCTCGATCTGGGCGCCCTGATGTGGGGCGGGCAGTGCTACGCCGACGCCCAGATCCGCATCCCGCTGACCATGCTCAACCGCCACGGCCTCGTCGCCGGGGCCACCGGCACGGGCAAGACCAAGACCCTTCAGCTCATCGCCGAACAGCTGGCCGCGCAGGGCGTGCCCGTGTTCCTCGCGGACATCAAGGGCGACGTCTCCGGCATCTCGGCCCCCGGCGAGGCGGGCGACAAGGTCGCCCAGCGCGCCGCGGAGGTGGGGCAGCGGTGGGAGGCGACCGGGTTCCCCTCCGAGTTCTACGCGCTCGGGGGCATCGGCACGGGCACGCCGGTGCGGGCCACCATCACCAGCTTCGGGCCCGTCCTGCTCTCGAAGGTGCTCCAGCTCAACCAGACCCAGGAGCAGTCCCTCGGGCTGATCTTCCACTACGCCGACCAGAAAGGGCTCGAACTCGTCGACCTGAAGGACCTGCGGGCCGTCGTCACCTTCCTGACGTCGGACGAGGGAAAGCCGGAGCTCAAGGGCATCGGCGGCCTCTCCACGGTCACCGCGGGCGTCATCCTGCGGGCCCTGACCGCCTTCGAGGCGCAGGGCATGGCGGACTTCTTCGGGGAGCCGGAGTTCGACACGAGCGAGTTCCTGCGGACGGCGACGGACGGGCGCGGCACGGTGTCCGTCCTGGAGCTGCCCGAGGTCCAGGACAAGCCGCAGCTCTTCTCGACGTTCCTGATGTGGCTGCTGGCCGACCTCTACACCGACCTGCCGGAGGTCGGCGACCTGGAGAAGCCGAAGCTCGTCTTCTTCTTCGACGAGGCGCACCTGCTCTTCAACGGCGCCTCCAAGGCCTTCCTGGAGGCGATCACGCAGACCGTCCGGCTCATCCGCTCCAAGGGCGTGGGCATCTTCTTCGTGACGCAGACGCCGAAGGACGTGCCGGCGGACGTGCTCGCGCAGCTGGGCAACCGGGTGCAGCACGCGCTGCGGGCGTTCACGCCGGAGGACCAGAAGGCGCTGAAGGCGACGGTCCGTACGTTCCCGAACTCGGCGTACGACCTGGAGGAGGTCCTCACCGGCATCGGCACCGGCGAGGCCGTGATCACCGTGCTGAGCGAGAAGGGCGCGCCGACGCCGGTCGCGGCGACGCGGCTGCGGGCGCCGGAGTCGCTGATGGGGCCGGTGGAGGCGGGCGTCCTCGAACAGGCCGTGCGGGGGTCCCTGCTGTACGGGAGGTACGCGGACGCGGTCGACCGCGAGTCCGCGTACGAGAAGCTGACCGCCCAGGAGGCGGAGACGACGGCCCGCAAGCAGGCCGAGGCGGAGGCCGCGGAGGCGGAGAAGGCGGCGCGGGCGGAGGCGCGGGCCGGGGCGCGGGCGAAGCCGCAGGGGGATGCGTCGGTGGTGGACCAGGTGGTGGGGAGCGGGATGTTCAAGTCGCTGCTGCGGTCCATGGGGACGCAGATCGGGCGGGAGATCTCGCGGTCGGTGTTCGGGACGGCCCGGCGCAGACGCTGATCGGCTGCGCCGGGCCGGCTGTCAGTCGTCCTGGTCGGGGCGCGCCTCGGGCTTCGTCTCGCCGCTGAAGCCCTGGCCGTGCTTCTGGTCCTGGTTCCCGGCCTGGTCCTCGTGGGGCGCTGTGCGTACGGCTTCCGCGCGCAGGAGGGCGTGCAGGGCCGCGTACGGGTCGATGGGCATGGGCTGTCCTTGCTGCTGGTTCGTGTTCTTGCTCTGCTCCTTGTCTTCTGTGGCCGGACCTGTCAGCAGCGGAGGACCACCGAGCGGGGGGTGGGGACGTGGGGGCGGAGGTGGCGCGGGGGCGGGCTGTCGGCGCGGGTGCCCGTCGCCGGGGGAGCGCTCGGGAGGCCCGGGGTGTCCGGGCGCCGGGTGGCGGCGTGCCGGGCCGGGAGACGGAGCGCGGCGTCGGTGGCGTCCTGCTGCGCCTCGCTGCCGCTGCCGGCCTCCGTGGAGAGGGTGACCGGGGGCGGGGGTGCGGCGGGTGCCGTGAGGCCGGTGAGGGCGAGGGTGGCGGCGAGGAGAACGAGAAGCGCGAGCAGCGCCCGGGGCCACGGGAGGTGGCGGGGGTGTCGGGTGCCGGGGCGCATGGGGGGCATGTCCCCACCTGAACGGCCATATTGCCCACGAGACACGGAGAACCGCCCTCATGGACTACGGGTTCGGGCGGGGCGCCTTGGACGGTGCGCCTCGTGCGGGTCGCCTTGGGTCCGTCTGTGGGGCGGGGCCGCGGGGGTATGTGCGTACTCGCCATCCCTGCGCCCCGCCCAACGGACAAAGGCGCTATTGCTGGCTCGGTGCTCCGTTCGCACATACCCCCACGTCCCCTCAGGCCGTAGGGCGCCTGCCGACCGGTGGGGGCCGTTGTGCCGGTGCTGCGGCGGGCAGGACCGCGCCGCTCCTGCTGTGGGCAGGCGTTCCGCAGGGCGGAACGGGTGGGCACAGCCCCCGGTGCCGGGCAGCGATCAAGGAGGCACCCGCCCCGGCGCAGCCGGACCCGCAGGGCGGTGCGGGGTGAACGGGTGGGTGGGTGGGGAAGGCCCGGCGCGGAGCGCCGGGAAGCGGACGGTGCCGGGCGGCGACGAAGGTGGCTCCAGCCCCGGCGCAGCCGGACCGTGCCGGGCGGCGATGACCGTGGCCCAAGCCCGGCGCAGCCGGACCGTGCCGGGCAGTGGTGAAGGCGGCTCCAAGCCCGGCGCAGGCGGGCGTCAGCCACGGGGCCGGGGAGGCGGGGCGGAGGCACCCGCCCCGGCCCCGCTACTTCGGCGAAGCCTTCGCCGCGGCTTTCTGCGACTGTTTGTACGCCCGTACCTTCTGAAGAGACTCCGGCCCCGTGATGTCCGCCACGGACCGGTACGACTTCGCCGCCCCGTAGTCCCCCGCCGCCTCCCGCCACCCGGCAGGCCGCACCCCCATCTGCTTCCCCAGCAACGCCAGGAAGATCTGCGACTTCTGCTTGCCGAAGCCCGGCAGCTCGGTCAGCCGCCGCAACAGCTCCGCCCCGGAGGACGCGTCCCGCCAGACCCCGGTGGGGTCACCGTCGTAGTGGTCCACGAGGTACTGGCACAGCTGCTGGATCCGCTTGGCCATGGACCCGGGATACCGGTGCACCGCCGGCTTCGTGGAGAGCACCGAGGCAAAGGCCTCGGGATCGTACGCGGCGATCTCATGGGCGTCGAGATCGTCCGCCCCCAGCCGCGTGGCGATCGTCCGCGGCCCCGCGAACGCCCACTCCATGGGGACCTGCTGGTCCAGCAGCATGCCGACCAGCGCGGCCAGCGGACTGCGGCCCAGGAGCTCGTCGGCCTCCGGCTGCTGCGCGAGGTGAAGGGTGACGTCCATGGAACCGATGATCCCCCGCCCCGGGAGCCGCCGCCAGAAATGCGGGTGCGCGCCGCGGACCCGCGCCCGTACCCTCGGTCCCATGTCTACGCCCCGCATTTCCTAGCCAGGACACACGCCTCCACGCCACCCGTGTGTCCATTCGCTATTGCGGAGCGTCATCCCATGATCACCGTACGAGGTGCCGACGTGCGCGTCGGCGCCCGCCTCCTCCTGTCCGGCGTCACCTTCCACATCGCCCCCGGCGACCGCGTCGGCCTGGTCGGCCGCAACGGCGCCGGCAAGACCACCCTGATGAAGATCCTCGCGGGCGGGTCGGCCCCCGCCGAGGGCACCGTCACCCGCTCCGGCTCCGTCGGCCACCTCGCCCAGGACCCCGGCGCCGCCGACCCCGCCGTCACCGTCACCGACCGCATCCTGTCGGCCCGCGGCCTGGACGAGGCGGTCGCGGCGCTGCGTACCGCCGAGACCGCCATGGCCCGCGCCCAGGGACCGGCCGCGCAGGAGCGCGCCATGGCCGCCTACGCCCGCGCGGACGACCGGTTCCAGGCGCGCGGCGGCTACGCGGCGGAGGCCGAGGCCGCGCGCGTCGCCGCCGGGCTCGGGCTGCCCGAGCGGGCGCTGCACCAGCCCGTCGGCGCGCTCTCCGGCGGCCAGCGGCGCCGCGTCGAGCTCGCCCGGATCCTGTTCTCGCGGCACGAGACCCTGCTCCTCGACGAGCCGACCAACCACCTCGACGCCGACTCGGTGGGCTGGCTGCGCGGCTATCTCACCGGGTATCCGGGCGGCCTCGTGCTGATCAGCCACGACACCGGCCTCCTCGCCGACACCGTCAACCGCGTCTTCCACCTCGATCCGGTACGCGCCGCGCTCGACGTGCACAACACCGGCTGGCGGACCTACCTCGCGCAGCGATCCGCGGACGAGCGGCGCCGGGCCCGCGAGCGCGCCAACGCCGAGCGCAAGGCGGCCTCGCTGCGCGCCCAGGCCGACAAGATGCGCTCCCACGTCGCCACGGCCACCGCCGCGAAGAACATGGAGCGCCGCGCCGACCGGCTGCTCGCGGGCGCCGAACCGGTGCGGCGGCGCGAGAAGGTGGCGCGGATCCGGCTGCCCGAGCCCGCGCCGTGCGGCCGGATGCCGCTCGGCGCCGTCGGTCTCACCAAGGCGTACGGCTCCCATCGCGTGCTCACGGACGTCGACCTGGCCGTCGACCGGGGCAGCCGACTGGTCGTCCTCGGGCTCAACGGCGCCGGGAAGACGACCCTGCTCAAGCTGCTGGCCGGGCGCGAACTCCCGGACGGCGGACGGGTCGTCGCCGGGCCCGGCCTGCGGCTCGGGTACTTCGCGCAGGAGCACGACACCCTGGACGGCGCGCGGACCGTACGGGAGAACCTCGCCGCCGCGGCGCCGCAGCTGACCGACGGCGAGGTGCGGGGCGTCCTCGGGGCCTTCCTGTTCCGCGGCGACGACGTCGACAAGCCCGCCGGGGTGCTCTCCGGCGGCGAGAAGACGCGGCTGGCGCTGGCCGGTCTCGTCCACTCCGGCGCCAACGTCCTGCTCCTGGACGAGCCCACCAACAACCTCGACCCGGCGTCCAGGGACGAGGTGCTGGCCGCCGTGGGCACGTACCCGGGAGCCGTCGTGATGGTCACGCACGACGAGGGCGCGATCGACGCGCTGCGGCCCGACCGGGTGCTGCTGCTCCCGGACGGCACGGAGGACCTGTGGAGCCCCGACTACCGGGGGCTGGTCGGGCTGGCCTGAGGCCGGCCCCGGTGGCCCGGCCGGGCCCCTGCCGGGCCGGTCACCACGACTCGGTGCGGTGCACCGGCCGCTCCGGCGCGGTCACCCCGCTCCCGTTCCTCGCACGCAGCCGCAGCGCGAGGAGCGGGAAGACCAGGACCGACACCATGCCCGCCCCGACCAGCGCCGCCGCCTCGCCCGCCGTCAGCGCCTTCTCGTCCAGGCCGATCGTCGTGATCGCGACGACCAGCGGCAGCGCCGTCGCGTTGTACAGCATCAGCGCGGTGCGGTCGGTGCGGTCCAGGTCGCGCGGGGCGAGTACGTACACGGGCAGGCCGCGCACGACGAGGAAGAGGAGCAGGAACACCGGGAGCAGGAGCAGGGCGCGGCCCCCGTCCAGCAGCGCCTTCAGGTCGAAGTCGATGCCCGTCACGATGAAGAACACCGGGACCAGGAAGCCGAACCCCATCGCCTCGATCTTGCCGAGGACGACCTCGCTGCTCTCGGGGGCCGCGCCCTGCAGGACGAGCCGGGTGAGCAGGCCCGCCGCGAAGGCGCCGAGGAGCGTGTCGAGCCCGAAGGCGTGCGAGAGACCGAGCATCGCCGCGAGGAGCAGCATCACGAAGCGCACCGCGAACTGGGCGCTGCTGTGCAGGGTCTTGGCGATGACGTCGGCGAACCACGGGCGGCGCGGGCGCAGCGCCCAGAACACCGCGGCCGCCGTGACCGCGGCGAAGGCGGCGAGCAGCGCCGTGGACTCGCCCGGGTGGCCGCTGCTGCTCAGGAGCACCGTCATCGCGATGATCGGCCCGAACTCGCCGACCGCGCCGAACGCCATCATCACCGTGCCGAAGCGGCCCTTGAGGTCCCCGGAGTCGCGCAGGATCGGCAGGACCGTGCCGAGCGCCGTGCTGGTGAGCGCCGTGCCGATGACGAAGCTCTTGGTGACCGCGCCGCCGTTCAGCGCGAAGGCGATGCCGAGGCCCAGGGCGAGCGCGGCCAGCCAGGCCCACACCGATCGGCGCAGGGTGTCGCCGCGGACCGTCGCGAACTCGATCTCGTACCCGGCGAGAAAGATCAGCATCGAAAGGCCCAGGTCGGACAGGGTGTCGATGGTCGCGTCGTGGTGGGCGAGACCGAGGACGTCGGGGCCGATCACGATGCCGAGGACGATCTCGAAGATGACCAGGGGGACGGGGAGCCTGCGGCCGAGCCCGTGCGCGAGAAGCGGGGCGAGGACCGCGATGGCCATGATCAGGATGAGGGTCCCCGGCTGCGACATAAGAGACTATTTAGCATAAAGTCGGGCGAAACCGTTGAGGCAGGTCGACGGATGCCGTGAGGACGGGCTGGAAGGGGTTCCGGTGAGTCTGGGTCAGAATCCGGTGCAGGGCGGTGGCCCGGGTCGGGACGGTGGTCCCGGCCGGGACCCCGGTTTCGGTCGGGACCCCGGTTTCGGTCAGGGGGACGGCCTCGGCCGGGGCGACGGCGGCGGTGCTCCGCGGATGACGCCCGGCCTGTGGAAGCGGTGCCTGTGGGGCGGGCTCGGCCTGTGGCTCCTGACCGCCGTCATCACGTACGCCACCAAGAACACCAACCTGCTGCCCACGCTGATCCTGCTCGGCAGCTTCCTGGTCCCCGGCGTCTTCGTCCTGTGGGCCTACGAGCGGTACGGCCGCGACCTCGGCCTGAGCGTGCTGCTCAACTGCTTCGTGGTGGGCGGTGTGCTGGGCGTGCTCGGCGCGTCCGTCATGGAGTACTACCTGCTGCACCCCTCGGTGTGGATCTTCGTGGGCGTCGGGCTCATCGAGGAGGCCGTCAAGCTCGCCGCGCTCATGCTCGTCCTGCGGCGCTTCCGGCAGGTGCGGGGGCTGCGGGCCGGGCTGGTGCTCGGCGCCGCGGTGGGGTTCGGCTTCGCCGCGTTCGAGAGCTCCGGGTACGCCTTCAACGCCGTACTGAGCCTGGACGGGCTCGATCTGCGGTCCCTGCTGGAGACCGAGATCCTGCGCGGCCTCCTCGCCCCCTTCGGCCACGGCCTGTGGACGGCGATCGCGGGCGGCGTCCTGCTCGCGTTCCGGGAGCCGGGCGGGCGCTTCCGCTTCCCGGGGGCCGTCGTCGCCACGTATCTCGGCGTCGCGCTGCTGCACGCGCTGTGGGACTCGATGCACGGGATCGCGGTCTGGCTCGTCATCAAGATCACGAGTACGGGACTGGACCGCTCGCTCTTCGCCCAGGGCTACATCCCCGAACCCACGGCCGAACAGAAGCACCTGTTCACCCTCTTCTCGGTGGGCGGCATGGTGCTGGTCTCCCTGGTCGGCGTGGCATGGCTCCTGTCGCTGGCCCGCGGGCGGCGCGGGGCGTCGCTGCGGTAGGTCTCCGAGGGGCGTCTCCGAGTCGGGTCTCCGAGGTGCCGTTGCGCGTACCGGCTCCGCCCGCCCGCACCCGAGTCGTGCGGTAACCCCCGCTCGCGCCGTACCGCTGTGCTTCCATGCTCCGATGAGACGAGACCGTGCCGCCGACGCGGCCGATGGGCATCCCGTTCTCCGGGTGCGGGAGCGTGCGGCGGAGCGTGACACGGAGGCGTGCATCGGGGTGCTCGCCCAGGTGCACCGGACCGACGGATACCCCGTCAACTGGCCCGACCGGCCCGGCGATTGGCTGGACGGCGGCGACGGGTACGGGGCCTGGGTGGCCGAGCTCGACGGGCGGGTCGTCGGTCACGTCGGGCTGTTCCGCCCCGGCGCGGGGGACGCGGCGCCCGCCCTGTGGGCCGAGCGCGCGGGCGTCGGCGTCGACGCGGCGGCCGTCGTCGGCCGGCTCTTCGTCGCGCCGGACGCGCGCGGTCACGGCATCGGCGCGCTCCTGATGGGCCGCGTGGCGCGGGAGGCCCGCTCGCGCGGCCTGCACCCGGTCCTGGACGTCGTCTCCTCCGACGCCTCGGCCGCCGCCCTCTACGAACGCCTGGACTGGCGGCTGCTGGACGTCGTCGAGCAGGAGTGGCGGCCCGGCCAGCGGGTCGCCCTGCGCTGCTACGCGGCCCCCGACGACCGCGCCGCGGCCGCCCGCAGCGCCGCCAGCAGCCCCCGCACCGCCGGCTGAACCGGTGCCCCGCCCCGCACCGCCGCGTGGATCGACCTGACCGGCTCGGGGCCCCTGACCTCCCGTACGACCACGTCGGGGCGGTGCCCGGCGTGGAGGCCGAGCTCGGGCACCAGGCTGACGCCGAGACCGGCGGCGACGAAGCCCTGTGCGGTGGCGTAGTCGCCGCTCTCCACCGCGAAGTCCGGGGTGAAGCCCGCGGCGGCGCACGCGTCGAGCACCGGGTCGAGGCACGGCCCCGGCGTCTCGCCCGCGATCCACGGCTCCTCGGCGAGTTCGGTCAGGTCGATCACCGGCCGCCCGGCGAGCCGGTGCCCCTGCGGGAGCACCGCGCGGTAGCGGTCGTCCAGCAGGTGCGCGAACCGGATCCCGTCCACCGCGGCGCCCTCGCGCGGGCGCACCACCAGCGCCAGATCGGCCCGCCGCGCCTTCACCTCCGGCACCGGGTCGTCCGGGTCGAAGAGCTTCAACTCCACTTGTACGCCGGGCTGCTCGCGCCGCAGCTCGGCGATCGCGGGCGCCACCAGGGGCGCGCCCGCCGTGGCGAAGTACCGCATCGAGACGCGTCCCGTACGGCCCGCCCGCAGCTCGGCGAGCGCGGTCTCCGCCTCGGCGGCGTGCCGGCCGATGGCGGTCGCGTACTCGGTGAGCATCCGGCCCGCGTCCGTGGGGCGGACCCCGCGCCCGTTCCGCTCCAGGAGCGCGATGCCCGCCTCCTTCTCCAGCGCGGCCATCTGCTGGCTGACGGCCGAGGGGGTGTAGCCGAGGTTCCGGGCCGCCGCGGTGACCGAGCCGCTGGTGACCACCGCCCGCAGGATCTGCATGCGCCGCATGTCAAGCATGGCCCCAGTGTGCGGCACGCCGTGCCCGCTGTCTGCGTTCACTGCTGCTTAATTCTGGATCCAGATCTTTTCGCTTGTCTTAAGAGTGGGGTGCACGGGACCGTACTGGTGAGCCACCACCCGCCCCGTCCAGAAGCAGGAGGTCAGCCGTGTCCGGCGGTCCCCGCACCCCTCTCGTCCGCATCGCCGTCCTCGCCCTGCTGTGGGGGTCCGGCTTCCTGTGGATCAAGCTCGCCCTGGAGGGCGGCATCGCGCCCCTGCACCTCACGATCGTGCGGTGCGCGCTCGGCGCCGCCGTCCTGTTCGTCCTCGCCCGCTCGGCCGGCCAGCGGCTGCCGCGTGACCGGGGGACCTGGGGGCGCCTCGTCGTGGCCGCCCTGTTCTGCAACACCCTGCCGTTCTTCCTGTTCGGCCTCGGCCAGCAGACCGTCGACTCGGGCGTCGCGGGCGCCCTGAACGCGACGACCCCGCTGTGGTCCCTGGCCATCGGCCTGATGCTGCGCACCGAACGCCGCCTCGGCCCCCTCCGCCTGACCGGCCTGCTGCTCGGCTTCGCGGGCACGCTGCTGATCTTCGCGCCCTGGCAGCAGACGGGGCTGGTCAGTTGGGGCGCCCTGGCGCTGCTCGCCGCCGCCGTCAGCTACGCCGTCGCCTTCGCCTACATGGCCCGCCACCTCATCGGCCGCGACGGCGCGCCCCTCGCGCTCTCCGCCGCCCAGCTGCTCACCGCGACCGGCCTGACCACGCTCGCGCTGCCCGCCGCGCCCCCGGGCGGCTCGTCGCCGACGCTCCTGGGCATCGTCGCGGTCGTCGTCCTCGGCACGCTCGGCACGGGCGTCACCTTCCACCTCAACTCCCGCCTCATCGCCGACGAAGGACCCACCGCGGCCGCCACCGTCGGCTATCTGCTGCCGGTGGTCTCCCTCGCGCTCGGCGCGCTGGTCCTCGGCGAGGAGGTCGGCCCGCGGGTCGTGGCGGGCATGGCGGTGGTCCTCGTGGGGGTGGGCCTGACACGGCGCCGCAAGGACGTGAAGGACGTGAAGGACGTGAAGGACGCGCCGGAACGCCAAAAGGAGAGGCGGAACGGGCTCCTGACGGGCCGTTCCGCCTCGACGACTCCCTAGCGGTCGCCGTTCGCTTCTCAGCCGAGCAGCGAACGGACCGCCGCGCGCTCGACGTTCGTCAGGGCGCGGACCAGCTTCGGGGTGAGCAGGACGATGACGGCACCGACGAGGCCGACCGCCGCGACCTGGAGCGGCGAGGTGATGTAGTACTGGTGCCGCTCGCCGCCGGACGTGAAGTCGTAGATCCGGTAGCCGGGCCACCCGACGTAGCGGTGGAAGACCCAGGAGTACGTCGGGAAGAGCGCGACCACCCAGCCGGTGACCAGGAACGTCACCGTCAGGACGAAGCTCAGCACGCGCCAGGGGAACATCACCAGCTGGAACAGGAGCGCCTTCCAGCCCGCCCGGTCCGTGAGCCGGGCCCTGACCCCGCCCCACCGGCCCGCGCCCCGCGGTACGGCGAGTGCTCCGGGACCGGCGACGTTGAGCCCGAGCCCCGCGCGGGCCCGCGCCCGCTCGGCGGCACCGAGGCCCCGCGCCGCCATGAGCGCCGCGGCGAGGACGGGCAGTCCGACGACCGTGACGAGCAGCCCCGCGCCGAGCGAGAGCATCGTGACGGCGAGGACGAACCCGGCGATGGCGACGGGCAGCGAGGTCAGCACGTGGCCGATCTCCCGGAAGGTGACCCGGGCGAAGGGCGCTCGCCAGAAGCCGGGCCGCCGCTCCCGCTCGGCGCGGGCCCGCGAGGCCGCCGGACCGGGCGCCGCGGTGGGCGCGGAAGGGGCGTACGTCAGGGTGCCGGTGTCGATGCTCATCGTGGGCCTCGAATCGTCGCGGTGGGGAGGGTGGGGACGTGCTCTGCTGATGTCCTCCACGGTCGCGAAAACGCGGGCCCCACGGCATACGGCGACGTGGTGTCTTGGGGGTGGTGCTAGGCCCCCTGCCGCCCTGGGGCGGCCCGCAGGCGCGGATCGCCGCCGCCGGTGGGCGACGTCCGGGCGGCCCTGGCGGCGGAGTGCGGAACGGGTCCGCTCACGCCGACTCTCCCCTCTCTGGCACCGGGCCGCTCACGCCGGCTCCCGCCTCTCTGGCACCGGGCCGCTCACGCCGGCTCCCGCCTCTCCGGCACCGGGCCGCTCACGCCGGCTCCCGCCTCTCCGGCACCGGGCCGCTCACTCCTGCTCGGCCCGGGGCCGCGCCCCCAGACCGCGCAGCCACGCGGCGACGTCCTCGGCGCCCGCCGCGACGGCGATGTCCAGCGGCGTCATGCCGTCGTACCCGACCCGGTCCACCTCGGCGCCCTGCGCGAGCAGATACCGCGCGGTGGCCAACTGTCCGCCGTGGCAGGCACCCCAGAAGGCGCTGCCGATGTCCTCGGCGTCCGGCGGGCCCGTCGCGGCCGAGGCCTCGGAGGAGGCCTCGACGGCGGCCCCCGAGGCAGCCCCCGAGGGGGCTCCGAAGGCGGCCTCGACGCGGTCGAGGAGGCCCAGCGTCGCCGCGTCCTGCAGCGTCGTCCGCGCCCCGTGCTCCAGCAGCCGCCGCGCCGCCCGCCACTGCCCGAACCCGCGCGCGTCCGCCAGCGGGGTGCCGCCCCCGATGACGGCGCCGTCCGCCTCGATGTCCGCGCCCGCCGCGAGCAGGGCGTCGAGCGCGGCCACGTCGTCGTTGCTCGCGGCCCAGTGCAAGGGGGTCTCCGCATGCGCCCCGACGAACCGGGCGCCGGGGTCCGCGCCCGCCGCGACCAGCACGGCGATGGTCTCGGGCGCCGCGGGGAAGTGCCCCGGCCAGTCCGTGGCGATGTGCAGGAGCGAGCGCGTGCCCGCCGCCTCGCCCTCCTGCCGGATCCCGGCGGCGGCGAGCCCCGGATGCGCGCCGAGCAGTGCGCGCAGCGCGGGGACGTCACCGGCGCGGATCGCCGCGGTCACGGCGACGGCCAGCGGATCACGCGCGTCGAGAACGTCCATGCCCGACCTCCTGATCGGCAGCGGCCTGATCGACTGCCTCCGAGTCTGTCAGGGGCCACTGACAACGGCCGGGCCCGCGCCGCCCGGGACCGTCCGCCGGGTCCGGTGCAGGACGGCACCGAGAACCATCGCGACGGCCACGGCGATCAGGTGCTCGCGGCCCGCGAGGTTGGGCTCGGCGATCGAACCGGCGACCGTGGGGACGACGGCGGCGACGTAGAGCACGGGCGCCCGCAGCGCCACGGCCGTGTACGCGAAGAGCCCGACTATGGCGGCGGAGGCACCGGTGTCCACCGCGTGCGCGGCCTCGGCGGGCAGCCCGAGCCGGTCGGGCCCGAGGGCGATCAGCACGCGTGCGCCGAGCGTGCCGGCCAGCGTGGCGGCGTAGGCCACCACCAGCGCGCGCACGCGCCCGAAGACCAGCTCGGCGAGCGCGAACGCCAGGATCAGCCGCGGCAGTCCGCCCCACGCCGACAGATCCACGGCGGGCACGAACATCGAGACGGGCGTACGCAGCAGCGACAGCCACAGCGGCTGGTCGGCCCGCACCTCGCTGAGCACGCGCAGCACATCGGCCCCGAGGGCGGTCTGCTGGAACTCGTGCAGCCCGATCACGGCGACGGCGGCGAAGAGGGCCAGCGCGATGCCCAGGGGCCCGCGCTCCCACAGCCCGCGGCACGGCTCCGCGACGACGGTCCGCCACTCGCGCAGCAGCCCGTCCAGGCCCCGGCGGGCCAGTCGCGACACCAGCGACACCAGCTGTCCATCCTCTTCCCGGACCGCCACCTTTGCGGGGCGGAGAACGTCGAAGGCCCCAACCGCGAACGGTTGGGGCCTTCAACTGCCCTTGCGGGCGAGTGCGGAGGATACGAGATTCGAACTCGTGAGGGGTTGCCCCCAACACGCTTTCCAAGCGTGCGCCCTAGGCCACTAGGCGAATCCTCCGCCGCAAACAATACAAGACGTTGGAGGGTGCTCGCGAACACGATCCGATCGGGGACCTCCCGACGGCTTCCCGAGGTCGGAACGGTTCCTCCCGGCGTCGCTTCCGCCCCCACGGATCCGCTAGGGTGGGCGTCAGCCCCTCACGTGGCGCTATCTGACTGAACTCCCCCAGGGCCGGAAGGCAGCAAGGGTAGGTCGGCTCTGGCGGGTGCGTGAGGGGCGCTTTGCGTTGGGGCGGTCCGGGTTGTCAGTGGTCGCCTATAACCTCGTATGCGTGTCGTCTCTCGCGCTGTACCGCCGCTATCGCCCGGAGTCGTTCGCCGAGGTCATCGGGCAGGAGCATGTAACCGACCCGCTGCAGCAGGCGCTGCGGAACAACCGGGTCAATCACGCATATCTGTTCAGCGGCCCGCGCGGCTGCGGCAAGACGACGAGCGCGCGCATCCTGGCCCGCTGTCTCAACTGTGAGCAGGGTCCCACTCCCACGCCCTGCGGCGAGTGCCAGTCCTGCCGCGACCTGGCGAGGAACGGCCCGGGTTCGATCGACGTCATCGAGATCGACGCCGCGTCGCACGGTGGCGTGGACGACGCCCGTGACCTGCGCGAGAAGGCCTTCTTCGGCCCGGCGTCGAGCCGGTACAAGATCTACATCATCGACGAGGCCCACATGGTCACCTCGGCGGGCTTCAACGCCCTCCTGAAGGTGGTCGAGGAGCCTCCGGAGCACCTCAAGTTCATCTTCGCGACGACCGAGCCCGAGAAGGTCATCGGCACGATCCGTTCGCGTACGCACCACTACCCCTTCCGGCTCGTGCCCCCCGGCACGCTCCGGGACTACCTCGCCGAGGTCTGCGGCCACGAGGCCATGACCGTCGAGGACGGGGTGTTCCCGCTGGTCGTGCGCGCGGGCGCGGGGTCCGTGCGTGACTCCATGTCCGTCATGGACCAGCTCCTCGCCGGCGCGGGCGATGAGGGTGTGACATACGCCATGGCGACGTCCCTCCTCGGGTACACGGACGGCTCGCTGCTCGACTCCGTGGTCGAGGCCTTCGCCTCCGGGGACGGCGCCGCGGCCTTCGAGGTCGTGGACCGCGTCATCGAGGGGGGCAACGACCCGCGGCGCTTCGTCGCCGACCTCCTGGAGCGGCTGCGCGACCTGGTGATCCTCGCGGCCGTGCCGGACGCGGCCGAGAAGGGGCTCATCGACGCCCCCGCCGACGTCGTCGAGCGGATGCAGGCCCAGGCGGGCGTCTTCGGAGGCGCCGAACTGAGCCGCGCGGCCGACCTCGTCAACGAGGGCCTGACGGAGATGCGCGGCGCCACCTCGCCGCGGCTCCAGCTGGAGCTGATCTGCGCGCGCGTGCTGCTCCCCGCGGCGTACGACGACGAGCGCTCGGTCATGGCCCGCCTCGACCGCCTGGAGCGCGGCGGGAACTTCATGCCGGGCGGCGGCCAGGGCCCCGCGATGGGGTACGTCCCGGGGCCCGAGGCCCACGCGGGCGTGCAGCAGCCCGGCGTCGCCATGCCCGCGCCGGGTCCGTCGGTTCCGCAGGGTCCGCCGGTTCCGCCCGGGGGTGGGCCTGCCGCCGCGCGCGCGGCGGTGCGGGGCTCCGGGGCTCCGCAGGGCGCCCAGGCTCCGGAGCCGCAGGCTCCGCAGACCCCGCAGGCTCCGCCCGCGACGCCTGCCCCGGCCCCCACTCCTGCTCCCGCCCCGGCGGCTCCCGTCGCCCCTGCCGCTCCCGCCGCTCCGGCCGGTGAGCGGCGTCCCGGCGGCTGGCCGACGGCTTCGGCCCCGGGCAGCGGCGCCTCGACGCCCGCGCCCGCCCCCGCGCCCTCCGCTCCGGAGGCGGCGGCGCCGCGACCGGGCGGCTGGCCCACGGCGGCGTCCGCGGGGAGCGGGGCCCCGGCCCCGCAGTCCGCCCCGCCGCAGGCCCCGGCCCCGTCCGCCCCGGCCGCGCAGGCCCCCGCCCCGATGGCCGCGGCGCCCGCGGGCGGCCCCGACCCGCGCACCCTGTGGCCGAACATCCTGGAGGCGGTGAAGAACCGCCGCCGCTTCACCTGGATCCTGCTCAGCCAGAACGCCCAGGTGGCGGGCTTCGACGGGACGACCGTCCAACTCGGCTTCGTCAACGCGGGAGCGCGGGACAACTTCGCGAGCAGCGGCAGCGAGGACGTGCTGCGGCAGGCGCTGTCCGAGCAGTTCGGCGTGCAGTGGAAGGTCGAGGCGATCGTCGACCCGTCGGGCGGCTCCGCGCCTCCGCCGGCCGCGGGCAACTTCGGCGGCGCCCCAGTGGCGCCGCCGCGCCCCGTCGCCCCTCCGCAGCCCGCGCCGACCCCGGCCCCGTCCCCCCAGGCCCCGCCCCCGCCGGCCCCGGACCCCGCCCCGGCCCCCCGGTCCGCCCCCGCCCCGGAGCACGTGGCCCCCGAGGACGACACCCCGGAGGACGACGACCCGGACCTGGTCGAATCGGCACTCTCGGGCCACGACCTGATCATGAGAGAACTGGGCGCGACGGTGGTGGACGAGTACCCGAACGAGTAGGGGGCGGGCAGCGCCCCCCGCCCCGGGGTACCGCCCCCCGCCCCGGCGCCCCGAGCCTGGAGGAACGTACGACAGGCTCCGGAGCCAGACCTCGTACAAAGGCACCCCGCCCCGCGGGCTAGGCTGGCCACCGTGAAGGTCCTCGTCATCGGCAGTGGTGCCCGCGAACACGCCCTGTGCCGCTCTCTGTCCCTCGACCCCGACGTCTCCGCGCTGCACTGCGCCCCCGGCAACGCCGGCATCGCAGAGGTGGCCGAGCTGCACCAGGTGGACGCCCTCGACGGCGCAGCCGTCGCGGCCCTGGCGGCCGAGCTGGAGGCGGGGCTCGTCGTCGTGGGCCCGGAGGCCCCCCTCGTCGCGGGCGTCGCCGACGCCGTGCGCGCCGCGGGCATCCCCTGCTTCGGCCCGTCCAAGGAGGCCGCGCAGCTGGAGGGCTCCAAGGCCTTCGCGAAGGACGTGATGGCGGGCGCGAGCGTGCCGACCGCCCGGTCGTACGTGTGCACCACCCCGGAGCAGATCGACGAGGCCCTCGACGCCTTCGGGGCGCCGTACGTCGTGAAGGACGACGGGCTCGCCGCCGGCAAGGGCGTCGTCGTCACGGACGACGTCGAGGCGGCCAGGGCGCACGCCCGCGCCTGCGACCGCGTCGTCATCGAGGAGTTCCTCGACGGCCCCGAGGTCTCCCTCTTCGCGATCACCGACGGCGAGACCGTCGTCCCGCTCCAGCCCGCCCAGGACTTCAAGCGCGCGCTCGACGGCGACGAGGGGCCGAACACCGGCGGCATGGGCGCGTACTCGCCGCTGCCCTGGGCCGACCCGAAGCTGGTCGACGAGGTCATGGACAGCGTGCTCCAGCCGACCGTGGACGAGCTGCGCCGCCGGGGCACGCCGTTCTCGGGCCTGCTGTACGCGGGCCTGGCGATCACGAGCCGCGGCGTGCGCGTCATCGAGTTCAACGCCCGCTTCGGCGACCCCGAGACCCAGGTCGTCCTCGCCCGCCTGAAGACCCCGCTGGCAGGGATCCTGCTGGCGTCGGCGAACGGCACCCTCGCCGACCTGCCCCCGCTGCGCTGGAGCGACGACGCCGCGGTGACCGTGGTCGTCGCCTCGCACAACTACCCCGGCACCCCGCGCACGGGCGACCCGATCGAGGGGCTCGACGAGGTCGCGGCGCAGGATGCCCCGTACGCGTACGTCCTGCACGCCGGGACGAGGCGCGACGGCGACGCCGTCGTCAGCGCGGGCGGCCGCGTGCTGTCCGTGACGGCGACCGGCGGCGACCTCACCGAGGCCCGCGAGCGCGCGTACGCGGCGCTCTCCCGCGTCCGTCTCGACGGCTCCCAGCACCGCACGGACATCGCGGCGAAGGCGGCCCGCGAGGCCGCGGCGAAGGCCTGAGCGGCCTGCCCGCCGAGGCGTGAACCGCCCGCCCCGCACCGTGTGAACCGCATGCTTCACGCACCCCGTGCGTGACTTTCGGCCAACCTGAGGCCCCGGATCCGAGACTGGATCCGGGGCCTTTTCAGCGGTCAGCTTTAGCCAAAGCCATTCCATCGAGTGACCGATGGCCCATCCGGCTGACGGCGACGGACACCCCAACTAGGGTGCGGCGCAAGCGTTCCTGGCGCCCAGAGCCAAACAGACCACCGGCATTGCGATGTCGGTGGCGGGTGCCACAGTGGGGGAGTGAGCAACACCAACGCCAGTGATGTGCGCCGCCGGCCCGGGCCGGCGGCCGAGCAGTAGGCAACAGGGGGTGCCATCGGTCGTGTCAGGTATGGGTGTGGAGGTGGGCGCGCAAGCGGCGCGCTCCCGGGCCCTCGCCGTGCTGCGCCTGCGCAGCCGGGCGCTGGCCGTCGCCCTGCTGCCCGCGGCCGTCGCCGTCGTGCTGCTCGCGGGCCGGGCCACGGGCCATGTGGGCGGCGGGAGTTGGGAGGTCGCCGGCTGGGTCGTCACGGCCGTCGCCGTGCTCGTCCTGCTCGGCGCGGCGGCCGTCGCCCTGGTGGTGGCACGGGCCAGGCCCGCCCTGAGCCCCACCGTCCCGATCGCCGAGGAGTCCGCCCCGGACCTGTACCGCCTGGTGCGCGACCTCGCCGACCGCCTGGACGTGCCGGCGCCCTCGGCGATAGCGCTCACCCCGGACTGCGACAGCTGGCTGGAGGACCGCACCCACCCCGCCCACGGCCCGCCCGCGCGGGACCGCGAGGACACGGCGGCGGGGAGCGGCCAGGGCCCCGACGGCGTACGGAGTCCGCGCGCCCCGCACCGCCCGGCCTCCGTCGCCCCGGTGCTGGTCATCGGCTCGCCGTTCCTGTGGTGGATGCGGGTCGGCGAACTGCGCGCGGTGCTCGCCCCGGTCGTCGCGGGTACGGGCCCTTCGGCCCACCCCGACATAGCCGCCGCCCGGCGCTTCGTGCGCGGGCTCGACGCCGCCGTGGCGGTCGCCTCGGCCCCCGGCCGCGGCCTCCTCGCGCGCGTGGTGCTCGGCGGGATCGGCCGGGTCGCCCGGATGCTCCTGCGCAACTGCCGGGTGCACGCCGCCGAGATGGAGCGCGGCGTCGCCGCGGCGGCCGCCGAGCGCGCCCAGACCGTGGACTACGGCGTCCGGATCGTCGCCCAGGAGCAGGTAGGCCTCGCGTACGCGGGCTGGGACCGCCTCCTGACCCGGGTGGCGCTGCCCGCCTGGCGCATGGGCCGCTGGCCGTCCCGGCTCGACGCGGGCGTGGTCTCGGCGCTGACCGAGCTGTCCCGCAGGGACCGCCTGGCGGAGGGCTTCGCCTCGCGCCTGGGCGAGCGTCCCGCCTGTGACCTGCTGGAGGAGCCCGGTTCGGTGGACGAGGCGGCCTCGCTGCTCGCCGCCAGGCTCTTCCACGGCGGCCCGGCCGAGTCGGGTCCCGACTGGGCGCCGGTGGCCTGGCAGGAGTATCCGGACGAGGTCGTGGACCGGAAGTGGCGCATGGACGCCGCCCGGCTGCACCGCGTCCTGGACTCGCTGGGGGTGAGCCGGTCCGCCGACCCGGCGGCCCCCGATTCCGAGGGCCCGACCCTCGACCGCGTCCTGCACCACCTCACGGCCGCGTCCGCCGCCCCGGAGAGCGACGGCGAGGCCGCCGCCGCGCCGGAGCCGCGGGCCGCCGCCACCCCGCAGACGGCCGCCGCCCGAGTCGGCGCGGGCGGCGTCCCCACCGACGGCACCGCCCGCGACGAGGTGCCCCACGTCCTCGGCGAAGACGCCCTCGCCCTTGCCGAAGGCACCCTGCACCTCGCCGAGGACGGCTCCGAGGACGCCCCGGAGGACGAGGGCCCCGGTGGCACGCTCGCCGCCGGACTCAGCGCCGAGCTGGCCCGCGAGGAGGCCGCCGAGCCACCCCGTCCGGCCCCCACGGGCCAGGGCCCGGACGAGTCGCTCTGGGACGACGGCGCGCTGCCGCTCTTCCCGATGCAGCCGCCCCGCACGGGCCGCGAGCTGCTCGCCGACCACGTCACCGCGATGGTCTGCTGCGCGGCGGTGGACACCGCGGGCGCCGCCCCCGGCCTGGACTGGCTGGACGGTCCCGCCCTGCTGGTCGACGGGGAGCGCGCGGCGGACCTCGCGCCGCGCGTCCTGAGCCTCGTCGAGGACGGCGACCCCGGGCCGCTGCGCGACTGGCTCGCCCGCCTGGGCATCCGCGCGGAAAAACCGGTCCGGCTGGTCTGACCCCGCCCCGCACCCGGCGAGGACCCCTCCGACCCCGAATCCGCAGGCAGTCGCCACCCTCCCGCCACCTCGTCCGCCCCCGTCGCGCCACCCCGCCCCGCCACCCCACGCGGAACGGCATGTTCCGTTCACGTCAATTCGCGACGAACGGTGACGGCGCGCCTGCGTAATGTGATGTGCTGGTCCCGCCGTCGGGCCGTGCGCGACCAACCCGGCGACGCCGTCTCGGGGGAGCGAGGGAGGGGAAGGCATGGGACCGGAGCCGATCCGCCGCTGGGAATCGGGCGCGCTCGCACATGCCGTGTCGGACCCTTTCGGGCAGGGCCCGCTGCCCTGGCTGCGCGGTTCGGAGCACTACTTCGACGACACGGGCACGGTCGTTCCCTGGTACGTCGACCACGCCCCCGGTGCCGCGGACATCCCCGCTCCCCGCACCGGCGGCCCGCTCACCGCCGACGACGTGCACCGCCAGATCAAGGGCTTCACCTCCACCGGCGCCGCGGCCCCGGGCGAGGCGATCGACTTCCACGTCACGGTCGACCCGCCCCAGCAGTTCAGCGTGGACATCTACCGCATCGGGCACTACGGCGGCGACGGCGCCAGCAAGATCACCACGAGCCCCCGGCTCTCCGGCATCGTGCAGCCGGCCCCGCTCGCCGCCGACCGCACGGTCTCCTGCCACCACTGGTGGCTCTCCTGGCGCCTGCAGATCCCCACGTACTGGAGCATCGGGGCGTACGTGGCGGTGCTGACCACCGCCGACGGCTACCGCTCGCACGTCCCCTTCACGGTCCGCGACAGCCACCCCGCCGACCTCCTGCTCCTGCTGCCGGACGTCACCTGGCAGGCGTACAACCTCTATCCGGAGGACGGCCGCACCGGCGCCAGCCTCTACCACGCGTGGGACGAGCAGGGCCGTCTCCTCGGCGAGAGCGAGGCCGCCGTCACGGTCTCCTTCGACCGTCCCTACGCCGGCGCGGGCCTGCCCCTGCACGTGGGCCACGCCTACGACTTCATCCGCTGGGCCGAGCGCTACGGCTACGACCTGGCATACGCGGACGCCCGCGACCTGCACGCGGGCCGCGTCGACCCGACCCGCTACCGGGGCCTGGTCTTCCCCGGCCACGACGAGTACTGGTCGGCGAGCATGCGCCGCACCACCGAGCTGGCCCGCGAGCACGGCACGTCCCTGGTCTTCCTCTCCGCCAACACCATGTACTGGCAGGTGGACCTCGGCCCCTCCCCGTCCGGCGTCCCGGACCGCCTCCTGACCTGCCGCAAGCGCCGCGGCCCCGGCCGCGCCGCCCTGTGGCGCGAGCAGGACACGGCCGAACAGCAGCTCCTCGGCATCCAGTACGCGGGCCGCGTCCCCGAGCCGCACCCCCTGGTCGTCCGCAACGCCGACCACTGGCTGTGGGAGGCGACCGGTGCGCACGAGGGCGACGAGATCCAGGGCCTGGTCGCGGGCGAGGCCGACCGCTACTTCCCGCGGACGCCGCTCCCCGAGCACCAGGGCCGGATCCTGCTCTCCCACTCCCCGTACGAGGACGCCGAGGGCGCCACCCGCCACCAGGAGACGTCCCTGTACCGCGCCCCCTCCGGCGCCCTGGTCTTCGCGTCCGGCACCTTCGCCTGGTCCCCGGCGCTCGACCGTCCCGGCCACGTGGACACCCGCGTCCAGCGCGCCACGGCCAACCTCCTGGACCGCATCTGCAAGCGCGACTGAGCCCGCGCACCGGCACCGACGCGCAGCTCGGCCCAACCCCTGGCCAAGACCGCACTCCCGATCAGGGAGAATCGACAGGACTTGGCCAGAACCACGGGAGGGAACCGTGTCCGGATTCGTAGAAAAGCCCGAGCCTCTTCAGGTCCCGGGCCTGGTGCACCTCCACACCGGCAAGGTGCGCGAGCTGTACCGGAACGAGGCGGGCGAGCTCGTCATGGTCGCCAGCGATCGCCTCTCCGCCTATGACTGGGTGCTGCCCTCGGAGATCCCCGACAAGGGCCGCGTCCTCACCCAGCTCTCCCTGTGGTGGTTCGACCAGCTCGCGGATCTCGTCCCCCACCACGTCCTCTCCACGGAGCTGCCCAAGGGCGCGCCCGCCGACTGGGAGGGCCGCACGCTCGTCTGCAAGTCCCTGGAGATGGTCCCGGTCGAGTGCGTGGCCCGCGGCTATCTGACGGGCTCGGGCCTGCTGGAGTACAACGCGTCGCGCACCGTCTGCGGCCTCGCCCTGCCCGAGGGCCTGGTCGACGGCTCGGAGCTGCCCGCGCCGATCTTCACCCCCGCGGCGAAGGCCGAGGTCGGCGAGCACGACGAGAACGTGTCGTACGAGGAGGTCGCCCGCCAGGTCGGCGCCGAGACGGCCGCCCAGCTCCGCCAGACGACCCTCGCGGTCTACGGCAGGGCGCTGGACATCGCGCGCGAGCGGGGCCTGATCCTCGCCGACACGAAGTTCGAGTTCGGCTTCGAGGGCGGGACGCTGATCCTCGCGGACGAGGTGCTCACGCCGGACTCCTCGCGCTTCTGGCCCGCCGACCAGTGGGAGCCGGGCCGCGCCCAGCCGTCGTACGACAAGCAGTTCGTGCGGAACTGGCTGACCTCGCCGGACTCCGGCTGGGACCGCAAGAGCGAGCAGCCGCCGCCGGCGCTGCCGCAGGACGTGGTGGACGCCACCCGCGCCAAGTACATCGAGGCGTACGAGCGGCTGACGGGCATGGCCTGGTAGCCGGAGCGCCCGGCACACGAAGAAGGCCCCGGTCGATTCGACCGGGGCCTTTCATCTGGAGCGGACGACCAGGTTCGAACTGGCGACCTCAACCTTGGCAAGGTTGCGCTCTACCAACTGAGCTACGTCCGCGCTGCGCCGAAGCGCGAGGACAACTATACCCAACCTCGCTCGCGTGCGAGACGCACTGCGGCATGACGGTTCTCCGCACCGATTTTCGTGGCCGCGGAGGACAGGTAGTTGCGGACGGTCCCCTGGGACAGCGCGGCCCGTTCGGCGATCTCCGCGACCGGCGCCCCGTCGGCGGCGAGTTCGAGCACCTCGGCCTCGCGGGCGGTCAGCGGGGAGTCCCCGGCGGAGATCGCGTCGGCCGCCAACTCCGGGTCCACGTAACGGTTTCCGGCGTGCACGGTGCGGATGATCTCGGCGAGCGTCTGGGCGCTGACGGTCTTCGGGACGAAGCCGCGCACCCCCACCGCGAGGGCCCGCTTGAGATGCCCCGGTCTGCCGTGACTCGTCACGATCATGGTGCGGCAGTCGGGGAGTTCGTCGCGCAGGGATGTGGCGACACTCACACCGTCGGCGCCCGGCATCTCCAGATCGAGCACCGCGACATCGGGCCGGTGGGCCCGCGCCATGGCGAGCGCCTCGGGTCCGGACGCGGCCTCGGCGACCACGACGAGATCGTCCTCCAGCGCGAGCAGGGCGGCGAGCGCCCCTCGGATGAGGTGCTCGTCGTCGGCGAGCAGTACGCGAAGGCTCACACCGCCACCTCTTCGTCCGGTTCCTCGTGCCGCTCCCGGCGGGAGCGGTCCTTCCGCGCGGTGGTGCCGGGCACTTCCACGGTGAGCCGGAACACCCCGTCGGCCGCCCCGAAGTCCAGCGTGCCGTCCACGGCGGCCAGCCGCTCGCGCAGCCCCGCGAGCCCCGACCCCCGCCCGCCGGGCGCGGTCTCGGGCGCCCCGTCGTTCTCCACGACCAACGTCGTACGCTCCTCG
The DNA here is from genome assembly GCF_040680155.1 of Streptomyces sp. NPDC052114. Classification (NCBI taxonomy): domain Bacteria; kingdom Bacillati; phylum Actinomycetota; class Actinomycetes; order Kitasatosporales; family Streptomycetaceae; genus Streptomyces; species Streptomyces sp. NPDC052114. The sequence continues at coordinate 351,501 of NZ_JBFAWC010000007.1, forward strand.
CTCTTCGTCAGAGTGATCTCGCACCGCCGCGCGTCGCCGTGCCGCAGCACGTTCGTCGCCGCCTCGCGCACGGCCCAGCCGAGCGCCGACTGCACGGGGGTCGCGAGCCCCGCCGCCGACCCGGTCAGCCGGCAGTCGATGCCCGCCGCCTCCAACACGCCCTGCGCACCGGCGAGTTCCGCCCCGAGGTCGACCTCACGATAGCCGCGTACGACTTCGCGGACCTCCCGCTGCGACTCCTGGGCGATGCGCTGCACCTCGACCATCTGGTCCACCGCCTCCGGCCGCCCGCGCCGGGCGAGCTGCACCGCGAGCTCGCTCTTGAGCGCGATGACGGCGAGGTTGCGCCCCATCACGTCGTGCAGGTCCCGCCCGAACCGCAGCCGCTCCTCGGCGACCGCGAGCCGCGCCTCGACCTCACGGGCCCGGTCGGCCTCCCACATCGCGGAGAGCGTCCAGGCGCCGCAGCGCGAGGACAGCAGCGTGATGAGGCAGCCGAAGGCGATGAGGACGCCGATCCCGACGAGGTGCCTGCCGCGCACCCCGACGGCGGCGAAGGAGCCGACGACCACGGCGTCGACCAGCGCGAAGCGCAGGACGAAGTCCCGGATGGGGACGGCGAAGGCGAGCGACTGGCCGAACGGCACCGTCAGATAGAGCGCGACGAAGTTGATCATTCCGTCGTCGACGCCGCCCACGGCCTGGAGGGCGAGGGCGAACCCCAGCGTGACGGCCATGAGGGCGGTGCTCACGACGAGGTCGCGGCGCGGCATCGGGGCCCGCTTGAGGTAGTGGTCGAGGGAGCGCTGCTGCGTGCGGTTGACGTGCACGCCCTGCACGGCGGCCGCCGCGATCATGCTCCAGCCGAGGAGCTGCGCGGCCGCGTCGTGGTGCAGGCTCAGGGCGGTCGGCAGCGAGCCCCAGCTGAGGAAGAAGACCCAGGGCATCGCGTACCAGACGGCCAGGCTCTGCCATTCGACCTTCTCGATCTTGCTCCGCGCGTGCCAGCCGCGCTGCCAGGCTCGCATCCGGCCGACCACGTACGTCGCCTCCCTCAGTGCCGGGGTCCTCGGTGGCACCCCCGTCAGTGCCGGGGTTCCCACCGGAACCACCGTCGTACAGCAAACACCGCGAGCAGGGTCCAGGCCACCGCCGTCACGATCGCGCGCAGCGTGTCCCCGGAGGAGAGCGTGCCGGCCCAGCCGCCGCGGATCAGCTCGACGACCGGGGTGAGCGGGAGCACCTGGCAGACGGAGGCGACCTTGTCGGGCAGGACCTCGAGCGGGACGAAGAGGCCGGAGCCGATCATCGAGACGAAGATCAACGGCAGGCTCATGACCTGCGCGGACTCGGTGGAGCGGCTGAAGCTTCCGGTGACGGCCGCCAGCGCGGCGAACATCACGATGCCCAGGGCGACGCCGAGCACGACGAGGTGGGGTGCGCTCGGCGCCCCGGTGTCGAGCACCATCGCGCAGCCCACGGCGAGGATCAGGCTCTGTACGACGCCGATGGCGACGGACGGCAGCGCGGCGCCCGCCAGGATCTCGTTGTCCCGCAGCTCGCCGGTGCGCAGCCGCTTGAGCACGAGCTCCTCGCGCCGGGCGGCGTAGACGGCGGTCAGCGCGGAGTACACGGCGAAGAGCAGCGAGAAGCCGAGGGCCGTCGGCAGCACGACGGTGCCGACGTCGAGGCCGGTGCCCTTCAGGTCCATGTCCTTGGTGGCCTGCTTCATGCTGACCGGGATGATGAACGGCACGAACAGCGCCGCGAACAGCGTCCCCTTGTTGCGCACGAGGAGCGTCGCCTCGGCGCGGGCCAGCGCGCCCATGCGCCGCGCCGGGGTGGTCACAGCCGTGGTGCTCATACCGCCATCTCCTTCCGGGCGGGGCGCCCGGCGGGGCCCTCGTCCGTTCCGCTCTCCGCTTCCTTGGCGATCCGCAGGAACGCCTCCTCCAGCGAGGCCGCCCGCACATCGAGCCCGCCGAGCTCGACCCGCGCGTCCCGGGCCCACAACAGCAGCCCGGTGGCAGTGCGTTGGAGTTCGTTCGTACGCAGCCGGATCCGGCGGCCCGTCGTCTCGTGCCCGGTCACACCCAGCTCGGCGAGCGGCGGCAGGTCTCCGGCGAAGTACCCCTCGGGCAGTTCGAAGGAGACGTGCGAGGGCTGTGCGGCGACCACGTCCGCGACGCTCCCCTCGGCGGCGATGCGGCCCTCGTGCAGGATGGCGAGCCGCTCGGCGAGCTGCTCGGCCTCTTCGAGGTAGTGCGTGGTGAGCAGCACGGTCGTGCCGTTGTCGCGCAGCGTGCGGACCAACTCCCAGGTCTCGCGCCGCCCTTCGGCGTCGAGGCCGGTGGTCGGCTCGTCGAGGAAGAGCACCTCGGGCCGGCCCATCAGGGCCATCGCGAGGTCGAGCCGTCGCTTCTCGCCGCCGGAGAGCTGCTTCACGCGGACACCGGACCGCTTGCCGAGCCCCACGATGTCCAGCGCCTCGGGGACGGGCATCGCCCCGCTGGTGCAGCCGGCCCACATCCGCGCGGTCTCCGCGACCGTCAACTCGGCGGGGAAGCCGCCCTCCTGGAGCATGACGCCGATGCGCGGGCGTACGGCGGACCGCTCGGTGTACGGGTCGTGCCCGAGCACCCGGATCCGTCCCGCGGCCGGTGCGGCGAGCCCTTCGAGGAGCTCGACGGTGGACGTCTTTCCGGCGCCGTTGGTGCCGAGGAGGGCGAACAGCTCGCCGCGTCCCACGGAGAAGGAGATCCCCCGTACGGCCTCGAACCCTCCTCCGTACACGCGCCGGAGATCGGTCACGTCGATCACTTGGTCTGTCATGACGTCAGCGTCCCCCGGCGCGGGGCGCCGCAGCAGTGCGGGCTGTCACCGGCGCGTATGACAAATGTCAGGGGGGTCACCCGGTGCCACCTGGGGCGATGCCCCGGAGCACGACATGAGAAAGGCCCCGGTCGAATCGACCGGGGCCTCTCATCTGGAGCGAACGACGAGGTTCGAACTCGCGACCTCAACCTTGGCAAGGTTGCGCTCTACCAACTGAGCTACGTTCGCATTGCCTCCGACCAGCTCTCACTGATCGGCGCGAGCACCAGCCTACCGCAACCAGAGGACTGGTCCGTAAGCGATGCGGAGCGGGTGACAGGAATTGCACACTGCGCCTTCCCCCTGGAAGGGGGATGTTCTACTACTGAACTACACCCGCACGACTCCGTGGGGTTCGGCTTTTCGGCCTGGCCCCTCGGCGTGCTCCAGACTCTAGCTGACCGGCGGGGGTGCAGCGCAAGTCGGTTGCCGCGAGGGGCCGCCCGGCCGGGTGTCGTACGAGGTCGGCGCGGGGCGGAGCGAGGCCGGCTCGGGTCCGGCCCCGGGTCCGGCGCGAGGTCAGTTGGCCGCCTCGAAGGCCTCGTAGACCTTCTTCGGGATGCGGCCGCGGGGCGGGATGTCCATCTGGTGCGAGCGGGCCCAGGCGCGGACCGCCGAGGGGTCGGGGGTCACGGCCGTGTGCCGGAACACCTTCCCGGACTTCGCCTGCTTGCGGGCCGCCTCCAGGTACGGGGCAAGTGCCGTGCGCAGTTTCTTGGCATTGGTTTGATTGAGGTCGATCTCGTACGACTTGCCGTCAAGACCGAACGCGACCGTTTCCGCCGCTTCCCCGCCGTCGATGTCGTCAAAGAGAGTGACCACGACACGCTGCGCCACGAATATCGGTCCCTTCGTGCGGCTCTACCGCGTTGACGTGCGGAGATGCCGACTGTCCGGCTGTTTTGGGGCAAAGTATCGACTATTGCCATTTCCTTTGTACAGTGCCCGGCATTGAATTGGGAAGCCCGCCCGAATACCTCCGCGTGTCCAGCGTGATTGCCGATCCGTGATCTTTTCCTGGATTCTTCGTGAAGGTGCCCCGTTCGAAACCTGTTTGGTCACCGGAACGTGACCGTCATCTCGTAGGTTGCTACGAATCTACGCGAGTAGAAATTTTGTGCCGGTAGTCTGAAGGAACCTGCTCAGCACACCGCAAGCAGCACACGCCAGCACCACACACCGGGAGTGCCAGTGGCACGCGTCGTAGTCGACGTCATGCTCAAGCCGGAGATCCTCGACCCCCAGGGCCAGGCGGTGCAGCGTGCACTGCCGCGCCTCGGTTTCCAGGGCATCTCCGACGTACGTCAGGGAAAGCGCTTCGAACTCGAGGTGGACGGGCCGGTCGACGACGCCGCCCTCGCCCGTATCCACGAGATGGCGGAAACCTTCCTCGCCAACACGGTGATCGAGGACTTCGTCGTAAAGGTCGAAGACGCCGAAGGCTCCGAGAAGGTGGCGGGGGCCGCGAAGTGACCGCTCGAATTGGAGTCGTCACTTTCCCGGGAACCCTCGACGACCGCGACACCCAGCGCGCCGTCCGGGTCGCAGGCGCCGAAGCCGTGCCGCTCTGGCACAAGGACAAGGACCTCAAGCAGGTCGACGCCGTGGTGCTGCCCGGTGGTTTCTCCTACGGCGACTATCTGCGGGCCGGCGCCATCTCGCGTTTCTCCCCGGTGATGGAGTCCGTCGTCGAGCAGGCGAAGGCCGGAATGCCGGTCCTCGGCATCTGCAACGGCTTCCAGGTGCTCACCGAGACGCACCTCCTGCCCGGCGCGATGCTGCGCAACAACCACCTGCACTTCATCTGCCGTGACCAGAAGCTGCGCGTGGAGAGCGACCGGACCGCCTGGACCGCCGACTACACCGTCGGCCAGGAGATCTCCGTCCCGCTCAAGAACATCGACGGCCGGTACGTCGCCGACGAGCGGACGCTGGACATGCTGGAGGCCGAGGGCCGCGTCGCCTTCCGCTACCTCGACATGAACCCCAACGGCTCGCTCCGTGACATCGCCGGCGTCACGAACGAGGCGGGCAACGTCGTCGGCCTCATGCCGCACCCCGAGCACGCCGTGGAGCCGCTGGTCGGGACCGGCCGCACCGACGGCCTCGGATTCTTCACCTCGATCCTGAAGAACCTCATGAACAGGGCCAACGCCTGATGACTCTGGACACCGTCAAGCACGCGGCCGAGACGCCCGACGTCAAGCTGCCCTGGGCCGAACTGGGCCTGAAGGAAGACGAGTACGCGCGCGTCCGCGAGATCCTCGGCCGCCGCCCGACCGGCGCCGAGCTCGCCATGTACTCCGTCATGTGGTCCGAGCACTGCTCGTACAAGAGCAGCAAGGTCCACCTGCGCCAGTTCGGCGAGAAGGCTCCCGAGAACGACGCCATGCTCGTCGGCATCGGCGAGAACGCCGGCGTCGTCGACGTCGGCCAGGGCTACGCGGTCACCTTCAAGGTCGAGTCGCACAACCACCCCTCCTACGTCGAGCCCTACCAGGGCGCGGCCACCGGTGTCGGCGGCATCGTCCGCGACATCATCGCGATGGGCGCCCGCCCGGTCGCGGTCGTGGACCCGCTGCGCATGGGCGACGCGCACCACCCCGACACCAAGCGCGTGCTCCCCGGAGTCGTCGCGGGCATCGGCGGCTACGGCAACTGCCTGGGCCTGCCCAACATCGGCGGCGAGCTCGTCTTCGACGCCTGCTACCAGGGCAACCCGCTGGTCAACGCCGGTGCCATCGGCGTGATGCGGCACGAGGACATCCACCTCGCGAAGGCGTCCGGGCCCGGCAACAAGGTCATCCTGTACGGCGCCCGCACGGGCGGCGACGGCATCGGCGGCGCCTCGATCCTGGCCTCCGAGACCTTCGACGACAGCAAGCCGTCGAAGCGTCCGGCCGTCCAGGTCGGCGACCCCTTCCAGGAGAAGCTCCTCATCGAGTGCACCCTGGAGGCCTTCGCCGAGAAGCTCGTGGTCGGCATCCAGGACCTCGGCGCGGCCGGGCTCTCCTGCGCGACCTCCGAGCTGGCGTCCAACGGCTCGGGCGGCATGCGCGTCGAGCTGGACGACGTGCCGCTGCGCGACTCCACGCTCACTCCCGAGGAGATCCTCATGAGTGAGTCGCAGGAGCGCATGTGCGCCGTCGTGGAGCCCGAGAAGGTCGACCGCTTCCTGGAGATCTGCGAGAAGTGGGACGTCATCGCCACCGTCGTCGGTGAGGTGACCGACGGCGACCGCCTGGAGATCTTCTGGCACGGCGAGAAGATCGTCGACGTCGACCCGCGCACGGTCGCGCACGACGGCCCGGTCTACGAGCGTCCCTACGCCCGTCCGTCCTGGCAGGACGCCCTCCAGGCCGACGACGCGAACAAGCTGGCCCGCCCGGCGAACGCGGACGAGCTGCGCGAGCAGGTCCTCAAGCTGGTCGCCGCCCCGAACCAGGCCGCGAAGTCCTGGGTCACCGACCAGTACGACCGTTTCGTGCAGGGCAACACCGTGCTCGCGCAGCCCGAGGACTCCGGGATGATCCGGGTCAACGAGGAGACGGGCCTCGGCGTCGCCATCGCCACCGACGGCAACGGCCGGTTCGCGAAGCTCGACCCGTACAAGGGCGCCCAGCTCGCGCTCGCGGAGTCGTACCGCAACGTCGCCGCGTCCGGCGCCAAGCCGCTCGCGGTCTCGGACTGCCTGAACTTCGGCTCGCCCGAGGACCCGGACGTCATGTGGCAGTTCGCCGAGGCCATCCGCGGCCTCGCGGACGGCTGCCTGGAGCTGGGCACCCCGGTCACCGGCGGCAACGTCTCGCTCTACAACCAGACGGGCGAGGCGGCGATCCACCCGACGCCGGTCGTCGCGGTCCTCGGTGTGATCGACGACGTCGCCCGCCGCACGCCGATCGCCTTCAAGGAAGAGGGCCAGCTCCTCTACCTGCTCGGCGAGACGCGCGAGGAGTTCGGCGGCTCGGCCTGGTCGCAGGTGGTCCACGGCCACCTCGGCGGTCTGCCGCCCGAGGTCGACCTGGCGCGCGAGAAGCTGCTCGCCGAGATCCTGATCTCGGCCTCGCGCGACGGCATGATCGACGCCGCGCACGACCTGTCGGACGGCGGTCTCGTGCAGGCCGTCACCGAGTCCTGCCTGCGCGGCGGGCAGGGCGCGCGCCTGGTCGTGCCGGACGGTCTGGACGCGTTCACGCTCCTCTTCTCCGAGTCGGCGGGCCGCGCGGTCGTGTCCGTGCCGCGCAGCGAGGAGCTGCGCTTCACCGACATGTGCGGGGCGCGGGGTCTGCCCGTCACGCGCGTCGGTGTCGTGGACGGCGACGCGGTGGAGGTCCAGGGCGAGTTCACGCTGCCGCTGAGCGAGCTCCGCGAGGCGCACGAGGCGACGCTGCCGGGGCTCTTCGCCTGACGGTTCCTGTCGCGGCCCCCGTTCGGACCTGGTCCGGGCGGGGGCTTCGTCGTGTCCGGGGGCGTGCGGCGTGCGCGGGCGGTGCTCGCGGATCGAGGGTTGCACGGGATTACGTAATTACGTAATCTCGCACTCATGGAGCTGGAAGAGCGCGTCGCCGAGCTGGAGCGGCGCATGGCCGAGCTGGAGGGCGCGCGCACCGCGCCCGTGCCCGCCACCGGCGAGGGCGACTTCTGGGCCCTCGAAGGGCTGAAGGCGAAGTACCCCGAGGACGAGGTGCCGGACGGCGTCGTCGTGTTCACCGGCTCGGTGCGGCTGCCGACGGGCCAGCGGTACGAGTGGCAGTACGGCCACACCACCGAGCAGCTCCTCGCGGGCGAGAGCGGGGGCGCCGACGAGGGCGCGGGGGAAGGGGAGGGCGCCGGTGCCGACTGGGGGGAGACCGCCGAGTCGCTCGCCGCGCTCGGCCACCCCGTGCGGCTGCGGCTGCTCCGCGAGATCCTCGGCGGTCGCCGCACCGCCGCCGACCTGGCCGCCCTCGACGACGTCGGCACGACCGGCCAGATCTACCACCACCTGCGCCAGCTGACCGGCGCGGGCTGGCTGCACACCAAGGGGCGCGGCCGGTACGAGGTGCCGGCGGGACGGGTGGTGCCGCTGCTCGTGGTGCTGTCCGCCACGCGCCCGTAAGCACGTCCGGGGGACCGCGCAGCCGCGTAGCCGCGCGATCGAGGCGGGACCGCACGACAGCGCCACCCCACGACCGCGGCGGGACCGCACCCACCGCAGCACCGCGCCACCGCACGACCGAGGCAAGACCGCACTACCGCAGGGGGAACCACCATGTCCGCACGTCAGCGCAAGTTCGCCGCGACGCTTCAGCGCCTGCTGCTGCTCTACATCGCGGTCCACCTGGCCGTCGACCTCACCGTGGGCCTGCCCTATCCCTCCTGGGTCGGCGTGGTCGCCGCCGCCCTGGTGTTCGGCCTCGGCTTCGTCCTCGGCCGCTCGGCCCGCCGCGCGTTCGAGGCCGCCGGGTCCCCGGCCCCCGTCGAGATCGACCCGCCGGTCACCGGCCGCTGGTCCGCGCTGAACAGCCCCGCCGACAAGGTGCCGAGCCACGGCACGCACGGCTTCGGGCAGACCTACGCCATCGACATCGTCGCCGAGCCGGCGGAGGGCCTCACCCGGCCCGCGTTCGCCTGGCTGTGGCCGGTCGCGCGGCGCAACCGCGCCTTCCCGGCCTTCGGGGCGCCGCTGCTGGCCGTCGCCGACGCGACCGTCGTACACGCGGAGGACGGCCAGCGGGACCACCTCAGCCGCAACTCCCTGCCCGGAGTCCTCTACTTGATGGTCGGCGAGGGCTTCGGCAGGTCGATGGGCGGCGCCCGCCGCATCGTCGGCAACCACGTCGTCCTCGACCTCGGAGAGGGGACGTACGCCGCGTACGCGCACGTCCGGCAGGGCTCGCTCGCCGTGCGGGCCGGCGACAAGGTCCTCGCGGGTCAGGTGCTCGGCCAGTGCGGCAACTCCGGCAACTCCACCGAGCCGCACGTGCACTTCCAGCTGATGGACGGGCCCGACCTGGACACGGCACGGGGCATCCCCTTCACCTGGCGCGGCGTCGGCGTGCCCGCGAACCGCGAGGTCTTCACGGCCGGGGAGGCCGCGGGCGTCACGGCCACCGGGGAAGCCGCGGCGTAAGCCCCGTCGCGGGCGGCGTACAGTGCGGAAATGGCTGAGGAACGTCTGGGGCTGCGCGAGCGCAAGAAGCGGCAGACCGCGACGCGGATCTGGCGGACCGCGCTCGACCTCTTCCTTGAGCGCGGCTTCGACAGGGTCTCCGTCGCGGAGATCGCCGCGGCGGCCGAGGTCTCGAAGGTGACGGTCTTCAACTACTTCGGCACCAAGGAGGACGTGCTCCTCGGCCCGATCGAGGAGCACGTCGCCGACGCGGCCGACGCGGTGCGCCACCGGGCGCCCGGCGAGTCCGCGGTCGACGCGCTGCGCCGGCAGTTCCTCGCCAAGGTCGCCGAGCGCGACCCCTCGATCGGCCTCTCCGACGATCCGCGCCTGCTCCAGCTTCGCCAGCTCATCAGCGACACCCCCGCGTTGGCGCGCCGCACCCTGATCTTCCAGATGCGCGGCGTCGAGCTGCTCGCCGAGGTCCTCGCCGAGGAGACCGGCGACCGGCTCCTCGCGGGCGTCGCCGCCCACCAGCTCCTGGCCGCGCGCGACGCGGTGATCCTGGAGAACCACCGCAGGCTCCTCGCGGGCGCCACCGCGGACGACATGGCCGACGACTGCGCGGCCCTCGCCGAGCGCGCCTTCGACCTGGTCGAAAAGGGACTGCAGGGGTATCCGGCGAAGCCCTAGGCTCGGCACCATGCCACCGGCCAAGAAGCGCACGCGCGCGTACGACTCCGCCAAGATCCGCACCGCCGTGCTCGCCCAGTACGGCAACGTGCGGGAGGCGGTCCGCACCCTCACCCCCGAGCAGCTCGCCCGCCCCACGCGCCTCGGCGACTGGACCGTACGCGAACTGGCCGCGCATCTGACGATGGTGCTCGCCACCGTCCACCGCTACCTCGGCATGCCGGAGCCCGACCGGCACGAAGTCGCCCTCCTGGACTGGCCGTTCGCCACCGTGACCGTCGCCGGACAGGTCGACGAGGACACCCGCGCGCTCGCCGACGGCGCCGATCTGGACGAGCTGTTCGCGCGGACGCTCGCCGGCGTCGAGGAGTCCCTGCCCGCCGCGCCGGACGACCGCCTGGTGCCGTCCCGCGTCGGTGTCATGACCCTCGCCGACTTCCTGGTCACCCGGACCGTCGAACTCACCGTCCACACCGACGACTTGAACGACGCGGTGCCCGGCCTCGACGTCCCCCACGACCGGGGGACCCTGGCCGCCTGCACCCGACTGCTCGCCGACGCCCTCGCGGTGAAGGCGCCGGGCGCGTCGACCGAGGTGCGCGTCCCGCCGTACGCGGTCGTGCAGTGCGTGGAGGGACCCCGGCACACCCGAGGCACCCCGCCCAACGTCGTCGAGACCGACCCGCTGACGTGGATCCGCCTCGCGACGGGACGTACGGACTGGGCGACGGCGCTGGAGACGGCGCAGGTCAGCGCCAGTGGCGAGCGGGCCGACCTGGCGGGGCTGCTGCCGCTCATGGGCTGATCCGGCGGCGGGACGCGGGGGCCGACGGGGCGGACGACGGCCGCGGTGGGACGGCCCGATGGAACCGACACCCCCACTTGCTCCGTCACATCGCCATGCACACGCAGCGTCTGACCCTCACTCTGACCGCGCTGGCCTCCGCCGGGCTGCTGCTCACCGCATGCGGCACCGAGTCGGGAGCCGGCTCCGAAGGCGGCTCCGGTGGCCGATCCGTGGAGACCGAGCTGCCCCTGACCGGCGTCCGGTGGAACGTCGAGAGCCTCACCCTGGGCGGCAAGAAGCACGCTGCCCCCGAGGACGTCTACCTGAAGATCGGCAAGGACGGGCGGGCCGGCGGCAGCTACGGCTGCAACCGCGTCGGCTCCGACGTGTCGGTCAAGGGCGACACCGTGGACTTCGGCAAGCCGCTGACGACGAAGCGGGCGTGCACGGACGACGACCGCATGACGTTCGAGAAGCACTTCATGCGCGCTCTCGACACGCAGAAGTTCACCGCGAAGGTCACCGGTGACCGGATGACCCTCACCACCGCCAAGGGAGACCGCGTGGACCTCACCTCGCAGCCCGCCGAGCCCGACGCCCCGCTCACCGGCACCAAGTGGACGGTGAACGGCATCGGCGACGGCAAGGCGGCCGCGACCCTGCCGAAGGCTCTGGCGGACAAGGTCCATCTCACCTTCGGCGAGGACGGCAAGGTGCGCGGCAACCTCGGCTGCAACGACGTCACCGCGAAGGCCGAGAGCAAGGACGGCCGCATCACCTTCGGCGCCCCCGCGACCACCCGGAAGATGTGCCCGGGGGACGCGATGACGACCGAGCGCAAGCTGCTCAAGCTCTTCGGCGGGACGGCGCGCTACCAGGTCGAGCAGGACGCGCTGAAGCTCACCGCCGAGGACGGCACGGTGATCCTCGCGCAGGCCGCGAAGAAGTAGCCGCGCCGATCGGGCGGGCCACCCGGCTCAGGACCCCCCGTCCCGGGCCGGGTACGGCAGCAGTTCGCTGTCCGTCCGCTCCCACGCGGCCCGCAGCTCCGCGAGCAGCTCCGGCTCGGCGGCGGCCCGGTCGGCCTGCTCGCGCTGGTCGGCCGCGAGGTCGAACAGCTGGTCGGCGCCGCCCTTGCCCCGGTAGTACTTCCAGTTCCCGCGCCGCAGCGCCCGCTCCCCGCGCACCCGCCAGAACAGTTCGCGCTCCTTCACGCGGGCGCCCTTGAGCAGGTACGGGGCAAGGCTCGTGCCGTCCAGCGGGTACGCGGCGTGCGGCCGGGCCCCGGCGATCTCCAGGAGCGTCGCCGTCCAGTCCGGCGTGTAGACGGGCTCGTGGCTGACCTGCCCGCCGTCGAGCCGGGCGGGCCACCGCACGATGGTCGGCACCCGTATCCCGCCCTCCTGGAGCGAGCTCTTGTTGCCGGACAGCGGCCAGTTGTACGAGAAGCGCTCGCCGCCGTTGTCGGAGGCGAAGAACACCAGCGTGTCCCGCTCCTGGCCCGACTTCCTCAGCGCGCGCAGCACCTCGCCGATCGACCGGTCCAGGTCCTGCACCATCTCCGTGTACTTCTCGACGGAGCCGCCGTCCTGGTGCCAGAGCGCGCCCTTCTGGCCCGCCTTGATCCGGCGGACGATCTCGGCGCTCTCCTCCTCGTCGCCGTCCGCGATCCACGGCCAGTGCGGGGTGGTGAAGTTGAGGTTGAGCAGCCAGGGCTGGTCGCCGTGGTCGCGCCGCACGTACTCACCGGCGCGCTCGGTCAGGATGCGCGTGTAGTACCGCAGGTCCTTGTACGCGGCGTCGCCCTCCCGGACGTCGCCCGCGTAGAGGTCGTACTCGCCGCCGAGCCCCAGCTTCGAGTAGTACTCCAGGGCCCCGCCGAAGTTCCCGAAGAACTCGTCCCAGCCCGACTTGGTGGGGGAGTAGTCCGGCAGATACCCGCAGTGCCACTTGCCGATCAGCGCGGTCGCGTACCCGGCGTCGCGCAGCAGCGAGGCGAGCGTGGGGTGCGTCGGTTCGAGCCCCACGGACTTGTCCGCGATCGGCTCGGCGAGCCCGCCCTTCGTACGCCCGGGGAAGCGCCCCGTGTACAGGCTGAAGCGGGTGGGCGAGCAGGTCGCGGACCCGGAGTAGGCGTCGGTGAACCGCACGCCCTGGCGGGCGAGCCGGTCCAGGTTCGGGGTCTTGATGTGCGGCGATCCGTAGGACGAGAGATCGGCCCAGCCGAGGTCGTCCCCGAGGATGAAGAGGATGTTGGGCCGCTTGGCGCGGCGGTGCGGGGCGGCCTCGAACGGCTTCTCCCGTACGGGGGTCTGGGCCGCCGCCTCGGCGGCGGGCAGCCCGATCGCGGCGGTGGCCGCGGAGGCGCCGACGACGCCGCCGAAGGCGCGCCGGGACAGCGGGGATGCGGGACGGGACACGGGGGCGCTCCTGAACGGGGCACGGCGCACCACGGCGGCACGGGCCCGAAGAGAGACGGGAGAGGGAGAGGATCCGTCGGGAATTCGTCGTGAATACGTCGGAAATCCGGCGGGAAAGTGCGGTGAAAGCGGCGAAAAAGGGGTGCTCAGGCAGCGCGACGACAGATGGCGCTCGCGACACGGACCAGGTCGACGTGGCGGCGCTCCACGAGTGTGACCTTCGGGTCACCGAGGGGCTGCATGGGCCAGGAGCCTGACCGAGCCTTCGTGTACGTGTCAACGAAACGGCCCGCCTGTTCACACGGGCTTCGTACTCCGCGCGCGCCCCGGCGGCCCCTCGCCCGCACGCCCCGGGCGCCCCTTGGGCCGACCGCCGTCACGATCACGGTCCGTGCAGGTTCCGTATCCCCAATTCGGACCAGTGGTCGATCTCGCCTACACTCGGTGCCGTGCCACGTGGTGACGGTCGACTCAATCACGATCTGCTCCCCGGCGAGAAAGGCCCCCAGGACGCGTGTGGCGTCTTCGGTGTCTGGGCTCCGGGCGAAGAGGTCGCAAAGCTCACGTACTTCGGGCTCTACGCCCTCCAGCATCGGGGTCAGGAATCCGCGGGAATCGCGGTCAGCAACGGCTCCCAGATCCTCGTCTTCAAGGACATGGGCCTCGTGTCCCAGGTCTTCGACGAGACCTCTCTCGGATCACTCCAGGGTCATATCGCGGTCGGTCACGCCCGCTACTCGACCACCGGAGCCTCCGTCTGGGAGAACGCCCAGCCGACGTTCCGTGCGACCGCGCACGGCTCCATCGCGCTCGGGCACAACGGCAACCTCGTCAACACGGCCCAGCTCGCCGAGCTGGTCGCCGAACTGCCCAAGGAGAACGGCCGCGCGACGCAGGTCGCCGCGACCAACGACACCGACCTGGTGACGGCGCTCCTTGCCGGACAGACGGACGACGACGGCAAGCCGCTGACCATAGAGGAAGCCGCCGCCAAGGTCCTCCCGGACGTGCAGGGCGCCTTCTCCCTCGTCTTCATGGACGAGCACACGCTGTACGCCGCCCGTGACCCGCAGGGCATCCGCCCGCTGGTCCTCGGCCGCCTGGAGCGGGGCTGGGTCGTGGCGTCGGAGTCCGCGGCGCTCGACATCTGCGGCGCCAGCTTCGTCCGCGAGATCGAGCCGGGCGAGTTCGTCGCCATCGACGAGAACGGACTGCGAACGTCCCGATTCGCGGAAGCGAAGCCCAAGGGCTGTGTCTTCGAGTACGTCTATCTGGCGCGCCCCGACACGGACATCGCGGGCCGGAACGTCTACCTCTCGCGCGTCGAGATGGGCCGGAAGCTCGCGAAGGAAGCCCCCGTCGAGGCCGACCTCGTCATAGCGACCCCCGAGTCCGGCACCCCCGCCGCGATCGGTTACGCGGAGGCCTCCGGCATCCCCTTCGGCGCGGGCCTGGTCAAGAACGCCTACGTGGGCCGGACCTTCATCCAGCCCTCGCAGACGATCCGCCAGCTCGGCATCCGCCTCAAGCTGAACCCCCTCAAGGAAGTCATCAAGGGCAAGAAGCTGGTGGTCGTCGACGACTCGATCGTCCGCGGCAACACCCAGCGCGCCCTGGTCAAGATGCTCCGCGAGGCCGGCGCCGCCGAGGTCCACATCCGGATCTCGTCCCCGCCCGTGAAGTGGCCCTGCTTCTTCGGCATCGACTTCGCGACCCGCGCCGAGCTGATCGCCAACGGCATGACCATCGAGGAGATCGGCACGTCGCTGGGCGCCGACTCCCTCTCGTACATCTCCATCGACGGCATGATCGAGGCCACCACCATCGACAAGCCGAACCTCTGCCGCGCGTGCTTCGACGGCGAGTACCCGATGGAGCTGCCCGACCCCGAGCTGCTCGGCAAGCAGCTCCTGGAGACGGAGCTGGCGGCAGGCCCTGCCGCCACGGCAGCGGCCGACGCGATCCGTCGCCCGTAAGCCCCACGTAGTAACGACACGAAAGTTCTCACCCCTCATGTCTGAGACCACTGGTGCCAGCTACGCGGCCGCAGGCGTAGACATCGAAGCGGGCGACCGCGCCGTCGAGCTCATGAAGGAATGGGTCAAGAAGACCCAGCGCCCCGAGGTCGCGGGCCTCGGCGGTCTCGGCGGTTTCGCCGGCCTCTTCGACGCCTCCGCCCTCAAGCGCTTCGAGCGCCCGCTGCTCGCCTCGGCGACCGACGGCGTCGGCACGAAGGTCGACGTCGCCCGCCAGATGGGCGTGTACGACACCATCGGCCACGACCTCGTCGCGATGGTCATGGACGACATCGTCGTCTGCGGTGCCGAGCCGCTCTTCATGACCGACTACATCTGCGTGGGCAAGGTCCACCCGGAGCGCGTCGCCGCCATCGTGAAGGGCATCGCCGAGGGCTGTGTCCTCGCGGGCTGCTCGCTGGTCGGCGGCGAGACGGCCGAGCACCCCGGGCTGCTCGGCCCGGACGACTTCGACGTCGCGGGTGCCGGCACGGGCGCGGTCGAGGCGGACCGGCTGCTCGGCCCGGATCGCATCCGTAAGGGTGACGCGGTGATCGCCATGGCGTCGTCGGGTCTTCACTCCAACGGGTACTCGCTGGTCCGTCACGTGGTGTTCGACCGCGCCGGCTGGGCCCTGGACCGTGAGGTCGAGGAGTTCGGCCGCACGCTCGGCGAGGAGCTCCTGGAGCCCACCAAGATCTACTCCCTGGACTGCCTGGCGCTCACCCGCACCACGGACGTCCACGCCTTCAGCCACGTCACCGGCGGCGGCCTCGCGGCGAACCTCGCCCGGGTCATCCCGGACGAACTGCACGCGATCGTCGACCGCGGGACGTGGACCCCGGGCGCGGTCTTCGACGTGGTCGGCAGGACCGGTCAGGTCGAGCGCCTGGAGCTGGAGAAGACGCTGAACATGGGCGTCGGCATGATCGCGATCGTCCCCGAGGAGTCGGCGGACGCGGCGCTCACCACTCTCGCGGACCGTGGCGTGGAGGCCTGGGTCGCGGGCGAGATCACGGACCGTGGGGACCACGCGTCGGGCGCCGAGCTCATGGGCGACTACGCCAAGTAGGGCTGTGGTGCTGCCCCTCGGGGCAGCACAAAACCCGGTCCGGCGTGGTGCCCACCCCGGACCGGGTGAAGTGCAGTTGCTATGTGAACTGCGAATACTGCGTATGCAACGAGGTCAAGCGCCGCGGCGCTGCGACGACGGACCGGACTCGTCGTCCTCGTCCTCGTCGTCGTTATACAGATCCGCGTACTGGGCGTACGGGTCGTCTTCCTCGTCGTCGTCCTCGAACGGCTCGCCATTCGGCGGCTGTTGCGAAGTCGAAGCGCCCAGCTCATTGGCCAGACGCGACAGATCCGTCCCGCCGCTGCTGTACTTCAGCTGGCGGGCGACCTTCGTCTGCTTGGCCTTTGCCCGGCCGCGCCCCATGGCTCGACCCCCTCGGATACGGGGCTCGACGGCCCCAGAGTCTTGACACGCGTTCATGATCTGGAACGGGCTCTCCGTGGAGAGACCGGTCCGTAGGGCTTCCACGGTACCTGCTCCTGCGGCCATACGGTACGTCGCCCGCAGGACGCGCCTCGGCGCACAACCCGCGAGGAGCCCCGTCCTCGCTGGTCAACTGCGATTTTAACCTCTTCTTGTCGGGCGACCCGCCGACGGGGGTGAGTCTTGTCTCTCGTGTACGTCGACGGGGCCCTGTCAAAGCATCGCGTGTCGTCCCGGGGGTGGCCGGAAGGTCAGCGTCCGCGCGCCTCCGCCATCCGCTGCTCGGCGATCCTGTCGGCCGCGGCGGCCGGCGGAATACCGTCCTCCTTTGCGCGAGCGAATATGGCAAGCGTGGTGTCGAAGATCTTCGAGGCCTTCGCCCTGCACCGGTCGAAGTCGAAGCCGTGCAGCTCGTCGGCGACCTGGATCACGCCGCCCGCGTTCACCACGTAGTCGGGTGCGTACAGGATCGAGCGGTCGGCGAGGTCCTTCTCCACGCCGGGGTGCGCCAGCTGGTTGTTCGCGGCGCCGCACACCACCTGCGCGGTGAGCACCGGCACGGTGTCGTCGTCCAGGGCGCCGCCGAGCGCGCAGGGGGCGTAGATGTCGAGGCCCTCCAGACGGATCAGCGCCCCGGTGTCCGCGGCGACGCGCACCTGCGGGTGCTTGTCGGTGATCCGGCGCACCGACTCCTCGCGCACATCGGTGATCACGACCTCGGCGCCGTCCTCGATCAGGTGCTCCACGAGGTAGTGCCCGACCTTGCCGACGCCCGCGACGCCGACCGTGCGGCCGCGCAGGGTCGCCTCGCCCCACAGGTGCTGGGCCGAGGCGCGCATGCCCTGGAAGACACCGAAGGCGGTGAGCACGGAGGAGTCGCCGGCGCCGCCGTTCTCGGGGGAGCGCCCGGTGGTCCAGCGGCACTCGCGGGCGACGACGTCCATGTCGGCGACGTACGTGCCGACGTCGCAGGCCGTCACGTAGCGCCCGCCGAGGGAGGCGACGAAGCGGCCGTAGGCCAGGAGCAGGGCCTCGCTCTTGATCTGCTCGGGGTCACCGATGATCACGGCCTTGCCGCCGCCGTGCTCCAGGCCGGCCATGGCGTTCTTGTACGACATCCCGCGCGCGAGGTTCAGCGCGTCGGCGACGGCCTCTTCCTCGCTCGCGTACGGATAGAAGCGGGTGCCGCCGAGGGCGGGGCCCAGGGCGGTGCTGTGGAGGGCGATGACGGCCTTGAGGCCGCTGGCGCGGTCCTGGCAGAGCACTACTTGCTCGTGGCCCCCCTGGTCCGAGTGGAACAGGGTGTGCAGGACGCCGTTGTCTGCTGTGGTCACTGTGGTGACTCCTGGTCGAAGAGCGGCGGTTGGACGGGCTCCCGTAAGGGTGGCGGGCTCCCGCTGGGCATGAGAGTAGAGCGTGTCCACCGTCCTTGACCTCCCCATGCCGGGGATCACCCTCGCGCGGAGTACGAGCGGAGTATGGGTGGAGAGCGGGGCCGAGCGCGGACGGGGGCGGCGGAGTTCGGCCATGCCGCGCCGTGCGCTGCCTTCCGGGTTTTCCGGCCGGTACGCGGGGGAGGGAGGAGCCGTGCCCAAGGTGTCATCGGTGACGGTCCCGTACGCGTCCTACTTGCGTGTGTACGAGCCGTTGGCCGCTTTTCCCGAGCCGGAGCGCGGCCACTGGACGCGCTATGCCCGCCGCCCCGACCTTCCCTCCTACCAGGACGAACTCCGGCGCTCCCTGGCCGACTTGGTCCCCACCCCGCCCGTGCCGGTGCCCGTGCACGAGAGCAGCGACGCCTTCGTGGCGGAGGTCGACGGGGTGCTGTGCGTCTGCCCGTGGCGGACCCGGCTGCGCGGCTGGCAGGCACTGGAGGAGCTGGCGGAGCAGCTGCCCGCGCCGGTCCTGGACGCGGTGCTGCCGCCGGTGCTGCGCCGCCAGACGGCCGCGGACTACGAGCGGTGGCTGGCCCGCAACCCCGACGCCAGGCCCTGGATCCGCACCTCGACCTGGCAGGTGCCGCTGCACTGGTTCGTGCTCGTCTCGGACGAGGAGCGCAGCCACGAGAAGAGCGCGCCCGCGCTCAGGTACCGCACCCCGATGGTGCAGGCGCGGCGGCGGGTCGCGCGCGGTCTGCGGGCGCTGCGGGAGGCGCTGGACGAGGGGCCGCTGATCGACGGGCTCGTGGACGTCGGCCGGTGGCTGGAGGAGTTCCACCCGCGCTCGCTGGTCGAGCTGGACTACGGCGGGCTCGTGCACGCGCTGTCGGCCGACGAACTCGACGAGGACCACTCGGCGGCGGACGTCGCCGAAGGAATCGAGGCGCTGCGCGACGGCGACGGCGAGGCGGCCGGCGAGGCGTATGCGAGGCTCGTGGAGCGCTGGCGGGCGGTGCGGGACCTTCAGTACGCGAACTGAGGTCCGGCGGTTCGTCTTCCCGGGGCATGGGGCGTGGGTCACGCATGTCGCGGGTCCGTGGTCGCCCGGTGACGGGACGTAGGTCCCGATACGGGCTTTTGCCTCAAGCGTGACGGACCGCACTTACTGCGCCCTTGCGCCCATCGCCCCTCCTCGTGCCAAAATAGGACAAGGAGTCCGGGGAGGGCTCCTTCCGCCCAACTACGGGCGGATTGCTCAGCATTGCACTCTATGGGGGGTCTGTTGACTCCTGATCGCTCTGTGACTGATCGTCACTGTGGCGTGACTGTCCGCTATGGCATGGTCCATCGGCTTCCGTCGGTGATGAACACCTGGGAGGGCAATTCCATCGGTTTGGCCGACGCGGCTGGACGGATGGTGTAGTTGTAGTGCCGAGGACAAGCCGTTCGTCCTATAACCGACTCGACTCGCGTCCGCCATTTCGGGCAACGCGGGTCAAGGTGCAGAATTTAGAGGAATGAACCGAGAAGGTTCGGTTCTCCCGAGGAGGCCGCTCATGACCGCTCGCACCCCTGATGCCGAGCCGCTGCTGACCCCGGCTGAGGTCGCCACGATGTTCCGCGTCGACCCCAAGACGGTGACGCGCTGGGCCAAGGCTGGCAAGCTCACGTCGATTCGCACGCTCGGCGGTCACCGCCGTTACCGCGAGGCTGAGGTCCGCGCACTGCTCGCGGGTATCCCGCAGCAGCGCAGCGAGGCCTGAAGTACCGCTTAACCAGCAGTAACCCGCACAACTCGGACGAAGAGCACCACTACTGCCGGGTCCCCCAACCTGGCCGTACGTCCGACATATAGCTACACGCGACGAGGGTCCCGCCCCAACGGGATCCACGCCTGGGACACATGGGTGCGTCGTTCGATCGCGCTGGACTCCGCCGGGTCCAGCGCGATCTTTTTTGTGCGCCGAGGACGCGCTGGTGGGCGGGTCCGTGAGTGCCCTTGTTGGTCTCTGGGGAGTCCCCGAGGGGGGTGTGCGGTGAGTGCCGTAGGGGTCGTGCAATTGCACATATTAAATTGGCCCATTGTAGGAAGGGCGTAAGTTCCGGGGTTCCCAAAACTTGTTCGGTGACACCCGTCACATGTCGTGAATCTTGTTGCGCCCGATGCCCTTGCGCTAGAGGGGACTTGGCGCGCCGCGAGGTTCCACGACTCTCAGCCTCCCACTCACGGGGAGGGGTGCGCGCCAGCTTTGGTCATGCCTTGGGGGGACTTTCGTCCCCGCCCGTGTCGCCGTGGCCGCCGGGCTCGCCGGCCTCGCCGTCCGAGGCGTCCTGTACGGCGTTCTCCAGGACGAACGCGGCCTCGGACGTCTCGCGGTCGCCGGAGTCGCGCTGAGAGGGCTCCAGGGCGAGCCTCAGGAGCTGATGGCAGATCGGGCAGTGGCGCGTCAGGTGGCGGTAGCTGGTGGCTGCCGCGAGGTGTGCGCGAAGCAGGGCGCGCGTTTCATGCCGAACCGATGCCGATGAAGCAGACATGCGTCACCTCCAGGGGAGCCTCCCGCGGCTCCCTGCTGTCTGGGGTACCGGTGGAATGTGACGGAGTCAAGGTGCGGGCACCACAACGGGCCGCACCCCGGGCTGGGGCGCGGCCCGTACGCACGGCGCGCGTGGGACACGAGAAAGGGCCGCACCTTGCCGGTGCGGCCGTGCGGGAGGGAACGAAGAAGGGCCGCACCTTGCCGGTGCGGCCCTTCGTCATCACTGCGGTCCTGACGGGATTTGAACCCGCGGCCTCCACCTTGACAGGGTGGCGAGCACTCCAAACTGCTCCACAGGACCTTGCTGTGCTGCGCTGTGTTGATTACTGCGTTGCGCTGCGAGAAGGACTGTACAGCAGCTCGGGCCCGCCGGTCGAACTCACGCTGAGCGACGGGTCCGTCACGGCCCGACGGCTACGGCACGGCCGCGTCGATCGCCTTCACGATGCGCTTGTCCGAGACGGGATACGCCGTGCCGAGCGCGTGCGCGAAGTAGCTGACGCGGAGCTCCTCGATCATCCAGCGGATGTCCAGGACCTCCTGCGGTACGGGCCTGCCCTGCGGCATCTGCTCCAGCAGCCACAGGTACTCGTCCCGCATCTCGCGCACCTTCTCCATGCGCGTGGTGTCCCGCTGGACGTTCGTCGGCATCTGCTGGAGCCGGCGGTCCGCGGCCACCATGTACCGCATCAGGTCCGCCAGCCGCCGTAGGCCCGTCTCCGTCACGAAGCCCGGTTTGACGAGCGAGTTCAGCTGCTCCCGCACGTCCGCGAGGTTGGCGAGCAGCGCGGGGCTGTTCGTCGCCTTCAGACGGCGCTCACAGGCCTGCCAGGCGGCCAGCACCTGCTGGGTCTGCCCGACCGCCTTCACGGTCGTGTCGACGATCTCCGCGCGCACCTTGTCGAAGAGCTTGCGGTACGACTCCTCGTCCCAGACGGGCCCGCCGAAGTCCGCGATCAGCTTGTCCGCCGCGGCCGTCGCGCAGTCGTCGAAGAGCGCCTGCATGGAGCCGTGCGGGTTCGCCGAGAGGGCGAGCTTCTGCTGGTTGGACAGTTTGTCCGAGGCGAACTTGCCTGGGTTGACCGGGATATTGCGCAAGATCAGCCGACGGGTGCCGCGCCACATCGCCCGCGCCTGCTCCGCCTCGGTGTCGAAGAGGCGTACGGAGACCGTGTCGCCGTCGTCCACGAGCGCCGGGTACGCCTTCACCGGCTGGCCGGCCCTGCGCGTCTCGAAGACGCGCGTGAGCGTGCCGATGGACCAGTCCGTGAGGCCGCTGCGCTCGACCGCCGCGCCGCCCGACCGCTCCGCCGTCGCCGCGGCCGCCTGGGACAGCGCCTTGCGGGCCTTCGGCTTCAGCCGGAGCTTCAGGGCCTCCAGGTCCTTGTCCTCGGCGAGCTTGCGGCGCCGCTCGTCGGTGATCCGGAAGGTCACCTTCAAGTGGTCGGGCACGCGCGTCAGATCGAAGTCGTCCGGCGAGACCGGCACGCCGACCATCCGCTGGAGCTCGCGCGCGAGCGTGACGTGCAGCGGCTCCTGGAGGGGCACCGCCCGCTCCAGGAACGCCTTGGCGAAGTTGGGTGCCGGCACGTAGTTCCGCCGGATCGGCTTCGGCAGGGAGCGGATCAGCTCGATCACCACGTCCTCGCGCAGGCCCGGGATCTGCCAGTCGAAGCCCTCGTCCGTGACCTGGTTCAGGACCTGGAGCGGGATGTGGACGGTCACGCCGTCCGCGTCCGCGCCCGGCTCGAACTGGTACGTCACGCGGAACTTGAGCTGCCCCTGCCGCCACGAGTCGGGGTAGTCGTCCTTGGAGACGTCACCCGCCTTCTCGTTGATCAGCATCGACCGCTCGAAGTCGAGCAGTTCGGGCTCTTCCCGCTGCTTCTTCTTCCACCAGGAGTCGAAGTGCGCCCCCGACACGACGTCAGCGGGCACCCGCTGGTCGTAGAAGTCGAAGAGCGTCTCGTCGTCCACGAGGATGTCGCGGCGCCGGGCGCGGTGCTCCAGCTCCTCGACCTCGGTGAGGAGCTTGCGGTTGGCGGCGAAGAACTTGTGGTGCGTGCGCCAGTCGCCCTCCACCAGCGCGTTGCGGATGAACAGGTCGCGGGAGACCTCGGGGTCGATGCGGCCGTAGTTCACCTTGCGGTCGGTGACGATCGGGACGCCGTACAGCGTGACCTTCTCGATCGCCATCACGGCCGCCTGGTCCTTCTCCCAGTGCGGCTCGCTGTACGTCCGCTTCAGGAGGTGCTGGGCGAGCGGCTCGACCCACTCGGGCTCGATGCGCGCGTTGACCCGGGCCCACAGGCGCGAGGTCTCCACCAGCTCGGCCGACATGATGAAGCGCGGGGGCTTCTTGAAGAGCGCCGAGCCGGGGAAGACCGCGAACTTGGCGCCCCGTGCGCCCAGGTACTCGTTCCGCCCGCCGCGCTGCTTGGGGTCGCTGTCCTTGGACTCCTTCACGTCCTTCATCCCGATGTGGGAGAGCAGGCCGGACAGGAGCGAGATGTGGACGTGCTGCTCGGGGGCGTCGTCCTCGTTCAGATGGATGTCCATCTGCTTGGCGACCGTGCGCAGCTGCGTGTAGATGTCCTGCCACTCGCGGATGCGCAGGAAGTTCAGGTACTCCGCCTTGCACATGCGGCGGAAGGACGACGAGCCGCGCTCCTTCTGCTGCTCGCGGACGTACCGCCACAGGTTCAGGAACGCGAGGAAGTCGCTCGTCTCGTCCTTGAAGCGGGCGTGCTGCTGGTCGGCCTGCGTCTGCTTCTCGGCGGGGCGCTCGCGCGGGTCCTGGATGGAGAGCGCCGCGGCGATCACCATCACTTCGCGTACGCAACCGTTCTTGTCGGCCTCCAGGACCATGCGGGCCAGGCGCGGGTCGACCGGCAGCTGGGCCAGCTTGCGGCCCTGCGGGGTCAGGCGCTTGCGCACGTCCTTCTCCGCCGGGTTCAACGCGCCCAGTTCCTGGAGCAGTTGGACGCCGTCGCGGATGTTGCGGTGGTCCGGCGGGTCGATGAAGGGGAACTTCTCGATGTCGCCGAGGCCGGCCGCGGTCATCTGGAGGATGACGGAGGCGAGGTTCGTACGGAGGATCTCCGCGTCCGTGAACTCCGGGCGGGCCAGGAAGTCGTCCTCGCTGTACAGACGGATGCAGATGCCGTCCGACGTACGCCCGCAGCGGCCCTTGCGCTGGTTGGCGCTGGCCTGGCTGATCGCCTCGATGGGCAGCCGCTGCACCTTGGTGCGGTGGCTGTAGCGCGAGATGCGGGCCGTGCCCGGGTCGATGACGTACTTGATGCCGGGGACGGTCAGGGAGGTCTCGGCGACGTTCGTCGCCAGGACGATGCGTCTGCCCGTGTGCTGCTGGAAGACGCGGTGCTGCTCCGCGTGCGACAGACGGGCGTAGAGGGGGAGGACCTCGGTGAAGCGGTAGTTCTTCTTGTTCAGCGCGTCCGCCGTGTCGCGGATCTCGCGCTCGCCGGAGAGGAAGACGAGGATGTCGCCCTTGCCCTCGGCCTGGAGCTCCTCGACGGCGTCGGTGATCGCGGTGATCTGGTCGCGGTCCGACTCCTCGCTGTCCTCTTCGAGGAGCGGGCGGTAGCGCACCTCCACCGGATACGTCCGGCCGCTGACCTCGACGATCGGGGCGTCCCCGAAGTGCCGGGAGAACCGCTCGGGGTCGATCGTCGCGGAGGTGATGACGACCTTCAGGTCCGGGCGTCTGGGCAGCAGCTGGGACAGATAACCGAGCAGGAAGTCGATGTTGAGCGAGCGCTCGTGGGCCTCGTCGATGATGATCGTGTCGTACGCGCGCAGCTCGCGGTCCGTCTGGATCTCGGCGAGCAGGATGCCGTCCGTCATCAGCTTCACGTACGTGTCGGCGCCCACCTGGTCGGTGAAGCGGACCTTCCAGCCGACGGCCTCGCCCAGCGGCGTGTTCATCTCGTCGGCCACGCGCTCGGCGACCGTGCGCGCGGCGATGCGGCGCGGCTGCGTGTGGCCGATCATGCCGCGCACGCCCCGGCCGAGCTCCAGACAGATCTTGGGGATCTGCGTGGTCTTGCCGGAGCCGGTCTCGCCCGCGACGATCACGACCTGGTGGTCGCGGATCGCCTCGGCGATCTCGTCCTTCTTCTGGCTGACCGGGAGCGCCTCGGGATACGTGATCGCGGGCACGCGGGAGCCGCGCTCGGCCATCCGTGCCCCGGCCTTGTCCACGTCCGCCGCGATCTCGGCGAGGACGGCGGCGCGGGCCTCGGGCTTGCGGATCCGGCGCGCGCCCTCCAGCCGCCGGCCGATCCGGTGCTCGTCGCGCAGCGAGAGCTCGGACAGACGGGGGGCGAGGGCGTCGAAGGTGAGGGCGGGCTGCGTAGACATACGCCGTCCAGGATCTCACCCGCGCCTCGGCGGTGGCGAACCGATTTCTCTGGCGGGGCGCCGCGGCACGTACGCTTCTGGGCATGCTCTCCCGTGCGCGTACGCCGTGGCGCCCCCTTCTGGGGGTGCTGCTCGTCGTGCTCGGGGTGTTCTGCGCCGGGCCCGCGACGGCGGTGGCGGGCCCGTCAGGGGCCGTGGCGCCCGCGGTGACGGTGCCCGTGGCGCCCGCGGGCGACGACGCGCCCCTCGCCCAGGAGCCCGACGGTCACGGCGTGCCCGGCTGCGGCAAGGGCGGCCGGCAGGACGCCGACCACGTGCCGGGCACCCCGGCCCGCTCCGGAGCCTCGTACGAACTGCTTCCCGCGCTGTACGACGCGCACGCCGCGCCCGGCGCGTGGGGCGTCGACCAGGCCGTCCTCGCGATGGCACCGGGCCGTGCGCCGCCCGCGCTCGACCCGCCGTCGCCGATAGATCTCTCGATCCTGCGCGTGTAGGAGGCCCCTGACCTCAGGGGCCCCTTCATCGACGTACAACAGGACAAGAGAGATCGCTCTGATGCCCAAGAACGACAACAAGAAGAGCCGCGACAACAAGAAGAGCCGCAACATCGCCATCGGCGCGGGTGTCGCCGTCGCCGCCGTGCTGCTCGGCGTCGCCTCCTACACCGCGACCAAGCCCGACGACTCCACCGGCAAGGTGAAGGAGGAGGCCGCGGGCGCGGCGCCCTCCACCGAGCAGCAGGCCGGGGTCTATCCCGAGCTGGAGAAGCTCGCGCGCCGCGACGCCAAGGACCCGCTCGCGCAGGGCCGCGCCGACGCGCCCGTCGTGATGGTCGAGTACGCCGACTTCAAGTGCGGCTTCTGCGGCAAGTTCGCCCGCGACACCGAGCCGGGCCTCGTGAAGAAGTACGTCGACGAGGGCACCCTGCGCATCGAGTGGCGCAACTTCCCGATCTTCGGCGAGGACTCCGAGCGGGCCGCGCGCGGCGCGTGGGCGGCGGGGAAGCAGGGCCGCTTCTGGCAGTTCCACGAGGCCGCGTACGCCGACGGGTCCAAGGAGAAGGGCTTCGGCGACGACCGCCTCCAGGAGCTGGCGAAGGAGGCCGGGGTCAAGGACGTCGGCCGCTTCACGAAGGACGCGGACAGCGCCGCCGCCAAGGCCGCGGTGAAGAAGGACCAGGAGGAGGCGTACGGCCTCGGCGCCACGTCGACGCCGTCCTTCCTCGTCAACGGGCGGCCCATCTCGGGCGCCCAGCCCGACGAGGTCTTCGACCAGGCGATCGAGGCGGCGGCCAAGAGCGCGAAGGGCCGGTCGAAGGCGGCGGACAAGTGACCGCCGACGTCGGGTACTTCGCCGCCTTCCTCGGCGGTCTGCTCGCCCTGGTCAGTCCGTGCAGCGCACTGCTGCTGCCGGCCTTCTTCGCGTACTCGATCGACTCGACGTCCCGGCTGGTCGCCCGCACCGGCATCTTCTACGCCGGGCTCGCCACCACGCTGGTGCCGCTCGGCGCGGCCGGGTCCTTCGCCGGACGCTTCTTCTTCGGCCACCGCGACCAGCTGGTGCTCGCCGCCGGCTGGCTGATCATCGGGCTCGGCGCGCTGCAGATCCTCGGCATGGGCTTCGCCTCGCGGAAGATGGCCGAGCTGTCGGGCCGCATCCGGCCGACCACCGCGTTCTCCGTGTACGCGCTTGGCGCGGTGTACGGGCTCGCCGGCTTCTGCGCGGGGCCGATCCTCGGCAGCGTCCTGACGGTCGCGGCGGTGAGCGGGAGCCCGGTGTACGGGGGACTGCTGCTCGCCGTCTACGGCCTCGGGATGGCCGTGCCGCTCTTCCTGCTCGCGCTGCTCTGGGAGCGGTTCGACCTGGGGCGGCGGCGGTGGCTGCGCGGGCGCACGTTCACGGTGGGCCGCTTCGAGCTGCACACCACCTCGCTCCTGTCCGGGCTCTTCTTCATCGGGCTCGGGGCGCTCTTCCTCGCCTACGACGGGACGACGGCGCTGCCCGGCCTCCTGGACGTGGACGACTCGTTCGCGGTGGAGCAGTGGGCCGGCCGACTCGGACGGTCGGTGCCGGACGCGGTGCTGCTGGTCGCCGTCGTGGCGCTGGTGGGCGTGGTGCTCGCGGTGCGGGGGTGGCGGCGGAGCCGGGAGCGGGGCGGCACGGAGGCCGACCTGCCCGGGTGAGTCCCTTTTGGGTGTTTTAGCGTGGTCATATGTCTGATCACGGTGCGCACGGGCGGGTTCCCACGAGGAGCGAGCGGTGGGCCGCCTTCAAACGGTCCCCGTTCCTGCCCGCCTCCGTTCTCGTGCTCATCCTGGCGGCGGCCGCGGGGCTCTTCGCGGGTTCGTACACGTACTCCATGGCGAACCCGACGCCCCACCGGATCCCCACGGCCGTCGTCGGCGCGCACGACACGGCGCGGGGCAGGGCGTTCCTCGACGGCATGGAGAAGGCGCTGAACGCCTCGCTGGAGGTGCACCGGTACGACAGCGTGGCCGGGGCCCGGCGGGACGTGGACGAGCAGAAGGTCTTCGCGGTCGTGGACGCGGGCCGGGGCGACCGGGTCGCCCTCGACGTCTCCGGGGCGTCCGGGGCCTCGGTCGCCCAGGTGCTCGCGGAGACGGCGCCGAAGGTGGGGGCGGAGGTCGGGGTGCCGGTGACGGTGAAGGACATCAAGCCGTTGCAGGCGGGGGACCCGCGGGGGCTCGCGATCTTCTACATCTCGCTGGCCGCGGTGATCATCGGCTTCGTCGGGGCGATCCAGCTCAGCGTGCACGCGCGCGGGCTGAACCCGGCGGAGCGGATCGGCTTCACCGCGCTCTACGCGCTGCTCGGCGGGTTCGTGGTCGCGGCCGTCGTGGACTGGTGGCTGGGGGCGGTGGACCTGCCGTTCGTGGAGTCCTGGCTGATCCTGGCGCTGACGATGTTCGCGTCGGGGATGGTCTTCACGATGTTCAACACGCTGTTCGGGCGGTGGGCGATGATCCCGACGTGGGGGCTGATGGTGCTGCTCGGCAATCCGTCGTCGGGCGGGGCGGTGTCGTGGCCGCTGCTGCCGTCCGTGCTGGGGCACGTCGGGCGGTGGCTGCCGCCGGGGGCGTCGGTGAACGCGCAGCACACGGCGGTGTATTTCGGCACCCACCAACACGTGTTCCCGTTCCTGGTCCTGGGGGCCTGGGCCCTGCTCTCCGCCACGATCTTCTGGCTGTGGCGCCACAGGCACCCGGGGGGTCGGGTCCGGGAGTCCTCGCCGGCCCACGCGGGGGCGTAGGCGTCTGCGCCTCTTGTCCGTCTCGGGGGCGGGGCCGCGGGGGTATGTGCGTACTCGCCATCCCTGCGCCGCGCCCCAAGTCCAAAGGCGCTATGGCTGGCTCGGTGCTCCGTTCGCACATACCCCCACGTCCCCTCGGGAGCGCGTGCGCCTGCCGGCCGGTGGGGTCCCGCCGCTGTGTGCGGCGGCCCGGTGGCGAACTGGCCGCTCCTGCTGTGGGCAGGCGTTCCGCAGGGCGGAACGGGTGGGCACAGCCCCCGGTGCCGGGTGGCGATAAGTGTGGCTCCAGCCCCGGCGCAGCCGGACCGTGCCGGGTGGCGATAGAGGAGGCACCGGCCCCGATGCAGCGGGGGCACAGCGCAGGCGCGGGGAGGGAGGGAAACGGCAGAAGCCCCGCCGGGAGAGGCAGGGCTTCTGGAAGAGGTGGCTGGGGCCGGGATCGAACCGGCGACCTATCGCTTTTCAGGCGATCGCTCGTACCAACTGAGCTACCCAGCCACGCGATCCACGAGGAATCGCAAGCGGTCCTGACGGGATTTGAACCCGCGGCCTCCACCTTGACAGGGTGGCGAGCACTCCAAACTGCTCCACAGGACCAAGCGTTGTGCGAGAACAAGTCTCGCACAGGGTGTTGCGTGCCCCCAACGGGATTCGAACCCGTGCTACCGCCTTGAAAGGGCGGCGTCCTGGGCCACTAGACGATGAGGGCTAAGAGGCCCGCCGTGTGCGCCGCAGCGCGTCGGGGACGTGAGAAGCATATGGGATGCGGGGAGCTATCGCCAAAACGGTTTAGGGAGAGGGGCTGGGAGCGGACGGAGACGGGCTCGCCCCGGGCTGGTTCTCCTTGGGCAGATGGCGGCTGACCTCCGCCTTCGTGAGGCCGAGCCCGCCCAGCCTGATCTCGTCCCAGGCCTGCAGCCGCTTGCTCGTGCGGTCCAGGTAGAGGATCGACGCCTCGACCGGATCGGGGTTCTTGTCCTCGACCGCGCGCAGCCCGCTCCCGCCCGTCGACCCCTCGACGCGCAGCCGCGTGCCCTTGTCCATGACCTCCATCTCCTGATGGTGGATGTGGCCCGCGAGGACCAGCGGCACCTCGCCGTCCGTCTCGCGCGCCGCCGTCGGGTTGTGGGCCACCGCCACGTCGACCGGGGTGCCGGCCGCCCGCTCGGCGCGCAGGGCCGAGGCCAGGCGAATCCCGGCGATGCGCTCGACCGGGTCGCCCTCCGCCTTCACGGAGCGGTCGGGGGTGTACTGCGGGTCGCCGATGCCGGCGAAGCGCAGGCCCGCGACGGTCTCGGCCCTGCCGTCGTCGAGCACGTGCACGTTCTTGAAGCGCTCCAGATAGCGCTGGGTGCGGTGCGAGTCGTGGTTGCCGCGCACCCACACGTAGGGCGCGCCCAGGTCCTCGATCGGGTCGAGGAAGGCGTTCTCGGTGGCCGAGCCGTGGTCCATGGTGTCGCCGGAGTCGACGATGACATCGATCTCGTACTGCTTGACCAGCGAGGAGATGATCTTCCAGCTGGCCGGGTTGAGGTGGATGTCCGAGACGTGCAGGACCCGCATCGTGGTGGGGTCCGGCTGGTACGTGGGGAGCGTGGACGTCACGTCGTAGAGCTTGGTGACGTTGGTGACCAGGCGCGCCAACTCCTGCTGGTAGACGTCGAATTCGCTGACGATGCTGCGCGCGTTGCCGACGACGGAGGGGGCGCTGCTGAGCAGGCCGGAGAACTTCGGCTCCAGGACGGACTTCGGGTTCCAGGTGGCGTACGCGGCCGTGCCCGACGCCGCGAGCAGGGCGAGGGCCAGACCGCCCGCGGCGAGCGCGCGGCGCGGGCGGCGGTAGACGGCGAGGCCGAGCGCGGTGGCGCCCGAGACGACGGCGACGCAGGAGCGCACGGCCAGGTCGAGCGTGCCGTGGCCGACGTCGCGCGCGACCTCGTCCTGGAGCCCGGAGAGCCGCTCGGGGTGGTCGACCAGGGCCTGCGAGCGCACCGGGTCCAGGCGGTCCACGTCGACGTCCAGGCGGATGGGGGCCGTGTGCGAGCGCAGCTCCAGCGCGCCCAGCGGGGAGACGTTGATCTTCGTGCCGCCCGAGACGGACGGGCGCAGCGTCATGCGGGTGTCCATCGGGCCGACCGGCGCACGCACGCTGCCCACGATGAGCAGGCCGAGCCAGGCGCCGAGCAGCACGACCGTGATCAGGCCGAGGGCGCGGGCGTAGGGGTGCGGGGGGCTGACGAGTGCGGTGACGGGGTGGGCGCGGCGGGCGCGGTAGTGGCGGACGAGGGCGGCGCCCGCTCTCCGTGCCCGCTGCATGACGACCGTGACGTCGCGTGCCATTGGTCCGGTATGCCCAACCGGAGGGGCGGCTATGCCGGGACGGGACGGGCGCCGTGGCCGACAATGGGTGCGTGCTGGAGATGACGCGCGAGGAGTTCGAGGAACTGGTGGCCGAGGCGCTCGACCGGATTCCGCCCGAGTTGACGCGACTGATGGACAACGTCGCGGTGTTCGTGGAGGACGAGCCGCCCGCCGACGATCCCGAACTGCTCGGGCTCTACGAGGGAACGCCGCTGACCGACCGGGGCGAGTGGTACGCGGGCGTCCTGCCGGACCGCATCACCGTCTACCGGGGCCCGACGCTGCGGATGTGCGAGTCGCGCGAGGACGTGGTCGCCGAGACGGAGATCACCGTCGTGCACGAAGTGGCCCATCACTTCGGCATCGACGACGCCAGGCTGCACGCGCTCGGGTACGGGTGAGCGAGGGCGTCCGCCCTGGTGTGCGGGGGCGGCGCGGGCGGGGGTGGACGTCCGTGTCCTCTTGCGGGCCGCGGGAGTTGGGTAGGGCGTCCCGATTCTCAGCGCCTCAGGAGGTGCTCGGCCGTGCGCCAGTTGTACGTTCCCGTCAGGTGGGCCGTGGTCGCGATGGCCGTCGCGGCGACGGCGGGCTGCATGAGCGTCAGTGACGACGACGGGAAGGCTCCGGGGCCCGGCCGCTCCGCGGGGCACCGCAGCGGGGCGGCCGCGCCCGACGGCGGTCCCGTGACGCAGGGCGGCGACCTCGCCGCCGGCGACGAGCGCGGGCAGGGCCGCGGGCGGGGCAAGGGGAAGGGCAAGGGCAAGGGCGGCGGCGACAAGCCCGACGCGCACGCGTCCGCGTCGGGGGCCGCGAAGCCCTCGGAGTCCGCCTCCGCGTCGGCCCCCGAGGAGCCGTCGAAGCCGGGCAGGCCGGGGAAGCCCACGCCGACGCGGCCGAAGCCCGCTCCGACGCGTACGACGGAGACGCCGGACCCGCCGAAGCCCACGCCGACCCCGACGCCGGATCCGACCACGCCCGAGCCGTCGTCGTCGGAGGGGTCGGGGCAGGACGCCCAGCTGCAGCGGCGGGACGACGGGATCGAGGGGCGCGAGCCGTCGCCCCAGGCAGGGCCCCGGTAGGGCGTCCGGGCCGGTCTTCGTTCCGGGGCCCGGCCCAGGCGCCGCAAGGGCTCGGTGGGGTTCTCGCGGGCTCCCGGACGGGGGTTCTCGCGGGCCCCGGACGGGGGTGTGCGAGGGGCTCGGACGGGGGTGCGCGAGGGGCTCGCTCAGGGCCCCGGAGCCGCTCGGTTTGCCATTCGGGGTGGGGGGTGCGTATGGTGGTAGATCGTTTGATCCCATTTGCCCGGCGCCGCCACAGAAGAGCGCCGCGTGGCGCGTACTCTCCCTTGCCGTGGCTGACCGCATAGAGGCGGTCCATTGCGAAATCACGGAGTTGACGGGCGCGTGCCGAGACTCCGGAAGGTTTCGCATTTCGCATGTCCATTTCCAGTTCTGACCACGCCGTCCTGCCCGAGAACGAGATCGTCGAGGCCGTCGAGAACGACGCCGTAGAGGCTGTCGCCGACGCCACCGAGATCGTTGAGGCCGCGGACGCCGCAGACACCACCACCGACGCCGACGCCGCCGAGGCGGACGCCGACGCCGAGCCCGAGATCACCTTCGGTGACCTGGGTCTCCCCGACGGCGTCGTCCGCAAGCTCGCGCGCAACGGCGTGCACACCCCCTTCCCGATCCAGGCCGCGACCATCCCGGACGCCCTGGCCGGCAAGGACATCCTCGGCCGCGGCCGCACCGGCTCCGGCAAGACCCTCTCCTTCGGTCTGCCGACCCTGGCGCGCCTCGCCGACGGCCACACCGAGAAGAAGAAGCCGCGCGCGGTCATCCTGACCCCGACCCGCGAGCTGGCGATGCAGGTCGCCGACGCCCTCCAGCCCTACGGCGACGTCCTCGGCCTCAAGATGAAGGTCGTCTGCGGCGGTACGTCCATGGGCAACCAGATCTACGCCCTGGAGCGCGGCGTCGACATCCTCGTCGCCACCCCGGGCCGCCTGCGCGACATCATCAACCGCGGCGCCTGCTCCCTGGAGAACGTCGAGGTCGCCGTCCTCGACGAGGCCGACCAGATGTCCGACCTGGGCTTCCTGCCCGAGGTCACCGAGCTGCTCGACCAGGTCCCCGAGGGCGGCCAGCGGATGCTGTTCTCCGCGACGATGGAGAACGAGATCTCCACGCTGGTCAAGCGCTACCTGGTCGCCCCGGTCAGCCACGAGGTCGACGCCGCCCAGGGCGCCGTCACGACCATGACGCACCACATCCTGATCGTGAAGCCCCGCGACAAGGCGCCCGTCACGGCCGCCATCGCCGCGCGCAAGGGCCGCACCATCATCTTCGTCCGCACCCAGCTGGGCGCCGACCGCATCGCCGAGCAGCTGCGCGACGCCGGTGTGAAGGCCGACGCGCTGCACGGCGGCATGACGCAGGGCGCCCGTACGCGGACGCTGGCGGACTTCAAGGACGGCTACGTCAACGCGCTCGTCGCCACCGACGTCGCCGCCCGAGGCATCCACGTCGACGGCATCGACCTGGTCCTGAACGTGGACCCGGCCGGCGACCACAAGGACTACCTGCACCGCTCCGGCCGCACCGCCCGCGCGGGCCGCTCCGGCACGGTCGTGTCCCTGTCGCTGCCGCACCAGCGCCGCCAGATCTTCCGCCTCATGGAGGACGCCGGCGTCGACGCCACCCGCCACATCATCAACGGCGGCGGCACGTTCGACCCGGAGGTCGCCGAGATCACCGGCGCCCGCTCCATGACCGAGGTGCAGGCCGACTCCGCGGGCAACGCCGCGACGCAGGCCGAGCGCGAGGTCCGCGAGCTCACCAAGGAGCTGGAGCGCGCCACGCGCCGCGCCGCCGAGCTGCGCGACGAGGCCGACCGCCTCACCGCGCGTGCCGCCCGCGAGCGCGGTGACGACCCGGAGACCGCGGTCGCCGAGGCCACCGCCGCCGCCGAGGCCGTCGTCGAGGCCGCCGCGTCGGTGCCCGAGCAGCCGGTGGCCGAGCGCGACGAGCGCCCGGCCCGCGAGGAGCGTTCCTCCTCGTACGACCGCCGTCCGCAGCGCGACGAGCGCGGCAACTACGAGCGTGACCGCCGTGGTGACCGCGGTGGCTTCAACCGCGACGACCGTGGCGGTTTCAACCGTGACCGTCGTGACGACCGTGGTGGCCGTTCGTTCGAGCGTC
>NZ_JBFAWC010000007.1:385111-412481 GCF_040680155.1 Streptomyces sp. NPDC052114
CGTGACGACAACCGTGGTGGCGGTTTCAACCGTGACCGTCGTGACGACCGTGGTGGCCGTTCGTTCGAGCGTCGTGACGACAACCGTGGTGGCGGTTTCAACCGTGACCGTCGTGACGACCGTGGTGGCCGTTCGTTCGAGCGTCGTGACGACAACCGTGGTGGCGGCTTCAACCGCGACCGCCGTGACGACCGCGGCGGCTTCCGTCGCGACGACCGCCCCTCCGGTGGTCACCGTGGCAGCGACCGTCCGTTCAACCGTGACCGCCGCGACGACCGTCCCGCCGGCGGCCACCGCGCCGGCGGCCACGACCGCCCGTCGTACCAGCGCCGCGACGACCGCTCCGGCAGCTCCTTCGGCCGCCGCGACGACAAGCCGCGCTGGAAGCGCAACGGCTGACGCGTAGCCAGGCCGTAGCCGGGGCGTAGCCCGGCAGGACAAGACGAAGGGCCCGTACGACACACCTGTCGTACGGGCCCTTCGGCATGTGGACGGACGCTCGACGGCGATACCCGATCGGATGCCGGGGCCGGTCCCGCTATGCTCGGGGGTGCACCGACGCGGACCGTTAGCTCAATTGGCAGAGCAGTGGACTTTTAATCCATTGGTTGTGGGTTCGAGTCCCACACGGTCTACCGCGCAGGCCCCTGGTCGGAGGAATCCGACCAGGGGCCTGATGTCGTTCGGGGGGAGGGGCCCGCCGTATGGGGCCGGAGCTGCGACGCCGACAGTTTCGTGCAGCTCCGGCCCTGGCCCATCCGGCTTGTTCCCTGCCGGGGCGGCTCCCGCATGCTCCGGATGCCGGGGAGGGCGAGGGGTGCGGAGCGTCGGCCGGAGGGGATCGGCCTGTCCCCGCACCAGGTGCGTGTTTCGTGTCGGGGACAGCCTGGCACCGCTCGGCGGCCAGGTCTGCCGTCTGAACGAAGAGTTCGGGTCCACGCGGGACAGAAAACGAAACTCCGCCCCATGGCACTCGCCCGAACGGAGAGTCCCGCCGTGCGGGGGGTCCGTGGGCGGGACACGCTGGGTTGCCAGGTCCGCAGGGTGAGCCGGAGGTGCAGGATGGCGGCAGGCGTGCGCGGGGCGGCGCGGCGTGGGGTCGGGGGGCTCGTCGTGGGGCTGCTCGTCGTTCTCGCCGTGGGGTGCGGGGGCGGCGCAGGAGAGGGCGGTGGGGAGAGCGGGCGTACCGCTGCCGCTCGGCCGCTCGATCTGCCGTTCGAGCATCCCGGCGTGCTCGTCAGCGGGGAGCAGCTCGACCGGGTGCGCGCGCATGTGCGGGCGCGGGAGCAGCCGTGGCTGGGCGCGTTCGAGCAGATGCGGGACAGCAAGTACGCGGCGGACGACTATCAGGCGACCCCGTACGCCGTCGTGGAGTGCCCGCCCGACACCCGGCCGGGGCGGGGCTGCGTCGAGGAGCGCGAGGACGCGCTGGCCGCGTACACCCAGGCCCTGCTCTGGAACATCACCAAGGACCGTGCGCACGCCGAGAAGGCCGTGCAGATCATGGACGCCTGGTCGAAGGTGATCACCGGGCACACCGAGGCCAACGCCGGGCTGCAGACCGCCTGGGCCGCCTCGTCGTGGGCGCGTGCCGCGGAGGCCGTGCGGTACACGTACGACGGCTGGAGCGACGGGCAGCTGCTGCGCTTCGAGCGGATGCTGCGCAACGCCTATCTGCCGCAGGTCAAGAACGGTTCCGCCGACTTCAACGGCAACTGGGACCTGGTGATGGCCGACGCGACCATGGGCATGGCCGTCTTCCTCGACGACCACCCCACCTTCGAGAAGGCCGTGCACCACTTCCGGACGCGCGTGCCCGCGTACTTCTACCTGGAGTCGGACGGGAAGCTGCCCGTCTCCCCGGAGGGCAGCGGCATCGACACCGCCGCGGAGCTGAAGAAGTACTGGTTCGGGCAGGGCACCTTCGCCGACGGGCTCTCCCAGGAGACCTGCCGCAACTTCAAGCACGCCAGCTACTCCCTCGCGGCGACCTCGCACATGGCGGAGACCGCCCACCACCAGGGCGTCGACCTGTACGGCGAGGTCGAGGACCGGCTGCGGGCCGCCTTCGAGTTCCACTCCAAGTACCAGCTGGGCGCCAAGGCGCCGAAGTGGCTGTGCGGCGGCACGGTCCAGCGCGACATGGGGCCCGACACCGAGGTCGGCCTGAACCATCTGCAGGGGCGGCGCGGCCTGAAGATGCCGGAGACCGAGAAGTACACGGAACAGCGGCGTCCGGAGGGGACGGACGACCTCTTCGTGGCCTGGGAGACCCTCACGCACGCGGGCAACGCGTAACCGGTTCGCTTCCGCCCTCCCAATGGCGTACTGTTGGGTTCACCGACGCGGGGTGGAGCAGCTCGGTAGCTCGCTGGGCTCATAACCCAGAGGTCGCAGGTTCAAATCCTGTCCCCGCTACTGAAGGCCGAGGGCCCGGAACCAAGCAATTGGTTCCGGGCCCTCGGTGTTTGCTGCCGTTCGCCGTCGTTTGCCGTCGTTCGCTGCTGTTCCGCGTCGTTCGCCGTGGTCTGCCGTCGTCCGGTGCCGTTCTCCGCCCTTCCGCGTAACCCGGTCGGCCCACACCAGGTCGCACCCGCCCCGCGCTGCGGGAAGCCTGAATGGAGCGCGGTGATGGGCGCGGAGTCGGCGGGAGACAAGCGGTGGGGCAGCAAGGCGTAACCGGCGACAGCGGCGCCACCGCGCACGAGTGGGCCTTCGTCCGCGCCCTGCCCTTCCTGCTCCTCGTCGTCGGCGTCGTCTTCGACGCGTCGACCCCGCCGGAGTTCACCGCCGCGCCCCTGTTCACCGCGGCCCCGCTGATCGCCGCCCCCTTCTACTCGCAGCTCAACACCGTCCTGACCGGCGCCGCGGCCGCCTCCGCCGTCTTCTTCCTGCACTACGGCCACCAGGGCACCAGCCACGTCGAGGCCGTCACCGAGCTGATCACCGTGCTGACCGTCGCCGTCCTCGCGGTCGTCATCAACCGCGTCGTGCGGCGCGGCAACGACCGGCTCGCCACCGCCCGCTCCATCGCCGAGGCCACCCAGCGCGCGGTGCTGCCCGAGCCGGACCCCCGCATCGGGGGGCTCGACATCGCCGCGCGGTACGAGGCCGCGCAGGCCGACGCGTTCATCGGGGGCGATCTGTACGCGGTGCAGGACACCCCGCACGGCGTACGGCTCATCGTCGGCGACGTACGCGGCAAGGGCATGGGCGCGGTCGCCGCGGTCGCCGTCGTCATCGGTGCCTTCCGGGAGGCCGCCGAGCAGGAGGCCACCCTGGAGGCGGTGGCGCAGCGCCTGGAGCGGGCGCTGGCGCGCGAGGGGACCCGGCGCGACGGCCTCGACGCCTTCGAGGGGTTCACCACCGCCGTCCTCGCCGAGATCCGGCACGGCGAGGGCCTCGTACGGCTCATCAACCGCGGGCACCCGCCGCCGATGCTGCTGCGCGGGGACGGCCGGCTGTGCGTCCTGTCGGCGACCGAGCCCGCGCTGCCGCTCGGCATGGGCGACCTGGGGGCCTGGCCGGACCGGGCGGACGAGACGGAGTTCCCGCCCGGCGCGCTGCTGCTCTTCTACACGGACGGCCTCTCCGAGGCGCGTGACGTGGCGGGGGAGTTCTACGACCCGGCGGCCCGGCTCGGCGGCCGGATCTTCCCGGGGCGCGCGGGCCCGCACGCGCTGCTCGCCGCGCTCGCCGAGGAGGTGCGGCGGCACACCGGGGGCGCCACGACGGACGACATGGCGCTGCTCGCCGTGCGGCGACCCACCGCCGACGACCCCGACGTCACTCCCCGTGACTGAAGTGCACCCCTCTGCACAACAACTGACGTACTGTCAACGGAATGTGAAGCTCCGGTAGAGGCCGACGAGGGGTCAAGTCGCCCCGTTCAGAACCTCCGTGTCCCGGTACGTACGGCCGAAGAGCGTTAACGATCAACAGGAACGGCTTGGAATACCGACCCGCCGTCTATTAACGTTCGATAACGCAGCGCGGTCGTCCCAGCCGTCACTAGAGGCGGCTCCGTGCGCACGCGCCTAATCCCGCAAGGGAGCCGGGGAACCACCAACTTGGGGTGAATCGGGCATCTGTGCCTCTGTGCCGGATGTCCGTAGGAGACCTTCCTGCTCCGAACCCGTCAGCTAACCCGGTAGGCGAGAAGGAAGGAAAGGAGTGCGCCCCAGTGGCGTCCAACCGGCCTGCCCCCCGAGGCGTGTACGTGCCCAATGACGACGACTTCGGTCCGTACGCCGAGGAACCCTTCGAGGAGTGGAATCCCACCGAGGAATCCATTCGTCCCGTCCGCGGCAGGCACCGTGTGCACAAGAAGGGCGGCGGCGGCCTCGCCCGCAGCTCCACCGTCCTCGGCGTGGGCGTCATCGCCGCCGTCGGCGCGGGCGGCATCGCCACCGCGCAGGGCGGCAAGCCCCCGGTCTCCATATCGATGCCCGACCTGGGCGCCGTCACGGACTCGCTGCCGGAGGCCAAGTCCCTTCCCGGCGTGGGCTCCCTGATGTCCGACGACGCGTCGGACTCCGAGGGATCCACCACCGCGACCCCCCTCAGCACCGCCGGCGTCAGCACCGCCGACGCCCGGCAGGGCACCACCGACGCCGGCGAGGCCCTGCGCGCCCGCATCATGCAGCAGGCCGAGAACCAGCAGCACCAGGCGGACTCCGCCGTGCAGACCGCGGCCGAGGACGCCGCCGTCGAGAAGGCCGCGGAAGAAGCCGCCGCCCAGCAGAAGTCGGCCGAGAAGGAGGCGGAGGCCAAGGCCGCCGCCAAGAAGAAGAAGGAGGAGGAGGCCCGCAAGGCCAAGGCCGAGGCCGAGCGTCTTGCCAAGCTCGCCAAGAGCTACGTCATCCCGACCTCCTCGTACACGCTTACCTCGCACTTCGGCGACGCCGGCTCCATGTGGTCCTCCGGCCACCACACCGGCCTCGACTTCGCCGCCCCCACCGGCACCCCCCTCAAGGCCGTGCACACGGGCACCGTCAAGGAGGCGGGCTGGGCCGGGGCGTACGGCTACCGCACCGTGCTCGAACTCGAGGACGGCACGGAGATCTGGTACTGCCACCAGTCCTCGCTCAACGTCAGCGCGGGCCAGAAGGTCAGCACCGGCGACGTCATCGGACGCGTCGGCGCGACCGGCAACGTCACCGGGCCGCACCTCCACATGGAGGTCCACACGCCCGACGGCACCGGGATCGACCCGCTCGGCTGGCTGCAGGGCAAGGGCCTCAACCCCTGACGCACCCCAACCCCTGACGCACCCCGAAGACCCCGGCGGTCCTGACGGCGACCCCCCGACGTCAGGGCTGCCGGTTCGGCATGCCCGTACTTGACGCTCCCTTGAACCGACCGACGGAATTCCCTTTCCGCCAAGGGTGTTGAGGGACGCATGACCTCTCTTCGCCCCCTCGGCCCCTCCGACCTCGAAGTCTTCCCCCTCTCCCTCGGCGGCAACGTCTTCGGCTGGACCGCGGACCGGACCGCGTCCTTCGCCGTCCTCGACGCCTACACCGCGGCGGGCGGCAACTTCATCGACACCGCCGACGCCTACTCGGCCTGGGTGGAGGGCAACAAGGGCGGCGAGTCCGAGACCCTCATCGGCGAGTGGCTCGCCGGGCGCGGCAACCGCTCCGACGTCGTCGTCGCCACGAAGGTCGGCTCCCACCCCGACTACAAGGGCCTGTCCGCGAGCACCATCAAGGCCGCCGCCGAGCAGTCCCTGCGCCGCCTGGGCACCGACTACATCGACCTCTATTACACGCACTTCGACGACCCGTCGGTCCCCGTCGAGGAGATCATCGGGGCGCTCGACGAGCTGGTGACGGCCGGCAAGGTGCGCGCCATCGCCGCCTCCAACATCACCCCCGAGCGGCTCCAGGAGTCCCTCGACTTCTCCGACCGCGAGGGCCTCGCGCGGTACGTCGCGCTCCAGCCGCACTACAACCTCGTCTCCCGGGACACCTACGAGGGCCGGCTCCAGGAGGTCGCCTCGCGCTCCGGCCTCGCCGCCGTCCCCTACTTCGCGCTCGCCGCGGGCTTCCTCACCGGCAAGTACCGTCCGGGCACGAAGGTCGAGAGCGCGCGCAGCGGCCGGGTCGAGCAGTACCTGGGCACCGAGCGGGGCGACCGGGTCCTGACCGCGCTCGACGGGATCGCCGGGGCGCGGGGCGTCCAGGTGGCGACCGTGGCGCTCGCGTGGCTGGCCGCGCAGCCGACCGTGGCGGCGCCGATCGCGTCCGCGCGCACGGTCGAGCAGCTGCCGGCGCTGCTCGCGGTGGCGGACCTCGAACTCACGCAGGCGGAGCTGGCCGCGCTGACGGCGGCCTCCGCCTGACCGCCGGCTAGGAACGGTAGGGGTTGTACGCCGGGTAGCCGTGGGCCGGGTGGGGCCGCGGCTGCCCGTACGGGGGCGGGGCGTAGGGGGTGTGGCCCCATGCCGGGGCGGCGTAGGGGGCGGGCCCGTACGGGTAGCCGTACGCCGCGTACGGCATCGGGACCATGACCGGTGCCGTCGCCCGTGCCGCGTAGTCCAGGGCCGGGCGCGCCGGTTCACGGCGCTCCCAGAGCTTCTCCAGCAACTCCCGCTCGCGTACGACGAAGTCGGCGCCGGCCCGCCCGCGGCGGCCCCGGTGGCGCAGGAACGCGAGCGAGGTCGCGTACTCCTGGTACTCCGCGACCGTGCGGGCCGCGGCCTTGCCCCAGGTGTACGAGGCGTAGTCGCGGGCCAGCGCGCGGGCGCGCATCGAGCCGAGCGCGTACGGCTCGGGCGGGGTGAGCCAGCCCGCCGCCGTGTACACGGGCAGCTCGGCGCTGATCATGCGCAGTTCGCGCTGCCGGGTCCAGATGGCGAGCCAGGTCAGCAGCCCGAACGCGGGCAGCATGAAGACCGCGTACACGGTGAAGAAGCCGAACTGCCCGAAGACCGCCGAGCCGTTCCACAGCGCGTGCATGCCCATCGCGAGCAGCAGTCCGGTCAGGGGTATGAGGACGCGGCGCACCCGCATGCGGTCCGCCGAGAACGCGGCGATGCCGAAGCCGATGCCGGTCAGGACCGTGAACAGCGGGTGCGCGAACGGCGACATGACCACGCGTACGAAGAAGGTCGCGGCCGTCACCGAGGCGAGGCCGCTGTCGCGGCTCAGCTGGTCGGTGACGTAGGCGTTGCCCAGATAGAGGATGTTCTCGGTGAACGCGAAGCCGGTCGCGGTCACGCCCGCGATGACGACGCCGTCGACGAGGCCCGTGAAGTCGCGTCTGCGGAAGAGGAAGACCAGCAGCACCGCCGCGGCCTTCGCGCTCTCCTCGACGATCGGGGCGATGACGGTCGCGCCGAGGGTGTCGGCGCTGGTGGGGTCGGCGGTGGCGGTGGCTATCCAGCGGATCGCGAAGCTGTTCGCGACGATCGCGATGAGCGCGGCCGCGCAGGCGCCCCAGGAGAAGGAGAAGAGGAGGTTCCGCCAGGGGCCCGGGGCCACCCGGTCCAGCCAGCGGAACGCGGCGACCAGCAGGGGGACGGGGACGATCGCGAGGCCGAGCCCGACCAGGAAGCCCTGGGTGCCGGTCTGCTCCCTGACCAGGGCGAGGATCACCAGGCCCGACAGGGCGAGCAGGGTGACGAGCGCGGCCACGCGTATCGCGCGCCGCTGCCACCAGCGGACACGGCGCAGCTCCCCCGGGGCGGGTGCCTCGGGGGGTATCGGATACGGAGAACTGGAGGCCACGTCGTTGACCCTAACGAGGGATGGGGGTGGCCGCGACGGTGCCTCAGCCTCTGGCGGTGGTGACCCGGCGGAAGAGCAGGTCGTGGACGACGTGGCCCTTGTCGAGGCCCTGGCCCTCGAAGCGGGTGAGGGGGCGGAAGTCGGGGCGGGGCGCGTAGCCGCCGTCCGCCCGGGTGTTCTCGAAGTCGGGGTGCGCGGTGAGCACCTCCAGCATCTGCTCGGCGTACTCCTCCCAGTCCGTCGCGCAGTGCAGGATCGCGCCGGGCTTGAGCGAGGGCGCGGCCAGCGTCAGGAACTCCGGCTGGATCAGGCGGCGCTTGTGGTGGCGGGCCTTGGGCCAGGGGTCGGGGAAGTAGACGCGGAGACCGTCGAGCGAGGCGGGGGTGAGCATCTCGCGGAGCAGGATGATCGCGTCGCCGTTGGCCACGCGGACGTTCGTCAGGCCGTTCCGCTCGGCGAGGCCCAGCAGGTTGCCCTGGCCGGGGGTGTGCACGTCGACGGCGAGGATGCCGGTGTCCGGGTCGGCGGCGGCCATCTGGGCGGTCGCCTCGCCCATGCCGAAGCCGATCTCCAGGACGACGGGCTTGTCGGAGCGGGTCTCGCCGTCCCCGAACAGCTCGGCGAGGTCCAGGGTGCGCAGCCCGTCGATGTCCAGGCCCCACTTGGGCCAGAGCCGGCGCAGGGCATCACCCTGGCTGGTGGTCACCCGGCTGCGCCGGGGCTGGAAGCTACGGATCCGCCGCTCGTGGTGCGACCCCGCGGGATCGGGCGAGGGCCCACCAGGAAACCGAGGCGCACCCTGCGCCCGCCCGGCCGACGAGGAGACTTCGGGGGTATGGGAAGAGTCAGACACAGTGAGCCAATTTTAGGGGGAGGGAGGGGGAGGGGTCGCGCGGTCGGGGGCACGGGATGGGCAGGGGCGTTGGCGGGCCCCGTTAGGGGCGCGGGGAACTGCGCGAGCGACCCCGTCCGAGGGGCGGGGAAGCGGCGAGCTGAGCGACTCCTGGCCCCGTCGGGGGCTGGCGGAAACGGTGGGCTGGGCATCGACGGCCCCGTCAGGGGCGCGGGGAACTGCGCGAGCAACGCCATCCGACCGGCAGGGAAGCCGGGAGCCCAACCCACCCCGAACCGCTCAGGGGCGCGGGGAACTGCGCAAGACGGCCCCCGCCCCGCAGGGAACCGCGCAAGACCGCTCCCGCCGCGCGCCGCGCCCCGCGCCCCTCACCCCCGCAAGACATCAAGCGCCCGCCGCGCAACCTCCCGCCCAATGGGCAGAGACGCCGTCGCAGCCGGCGAAGGCGCGTTCAGGACGTGAATCGCCCGCGCCCCCTCCCGTATCAGGAAGTCATCGACCAACGTGCCGTCCCGCAGAACGGCCTGCGCCCGCACCCCCGCGGGCGCCGGCACCAGATCCCTCGCCTCGACCGCCGGCAGCAGCCTCCGCACCGCCTCGGTGAACGCGGACTTGGACGCCGAGCGCCGCAGCTCACCCGCCCCGTACCGCCAGTGGCGGCGGGCCAGCTGCCAGGAGCCGGGCCACCCCAGCGTCCCGGCGAGCTCGCGGGGACGGACGACCGACCACGAATACCCCTCGCGGGCCAGCGCGGGGACCGCGTTCGGCCCCACGTGGACGCCGCCGTCGATGCCCCGCGTGAGGTGGACCCCGAGGAAGGGGAAGGCCGGGTCCGGCACGGGATAGACGAGGCCCCGCACCAGCTCGGGCCGCGCCAGCTCGAAGTACTCCCCCCGGAACGGCACGATCCGCATCTGCGGGTCGTCCCCGGTGAGCCGCGCGACCTCGTCGCACCGCAGCCCCGCGCAGTTCACGAGGACCTTGCCGCGCACCACGCCGCCGTCGGCGGTGCGGACCGCGACGCCGAGGTCGGTCCTGCGGTCGACGCGGACGACCTCGCCCCGCGCGCCGTACCGGATCTCGGCGCCGGAGGCCTCCGCGAGGCGCTCCGCCACCGCGCTGTAGTCGCAGATGCCGGTCGTGCCCACATGGATCGCGGCGAGGCCGCGGA
The DNA here is from genome assembly GCF_040680155.1 of Streptomyces sp. NPDC052114. Taxonomy (NCBI): domain Bacteria; kingdom Bacillati; phylum Actinomycetota; class Actinomycetes; order Kitasatosporales; family Streptomycetaceae; genus Streptomyces; species Streptomyces sp. NPDC052114. The sequence continues at coordinate 394,869 of NZ_JBFAWC010000007.1, forward strand.
CCTCCGGCTCGTGCTCGGTGATCTGCGCGGGGCCCAGCTCGCGCACCGGGATGCCGTTCTCCCTGCCGCGCTGGACCAGGGCGTGCAGGCGGGGCAGCTCGTCGCGCTCCGTGGCGACGATCAGCTTGCCGGTGACCTCGTGCGCGACGCCGTACTCCGCGCAGAACTTGACCATCTCGGCGGCGCCCCGCACCGCGTACCTCGCCTTGAGCGAGCCGGGCCGGTAGTAGATCCCGCTGTGGATCACCCCGCTGTTGCGCCCCGTCTGGTGGCGGGCGGGGCCCGGCTCCTTCTCGAGCACCGTCACCGCGATGCCCGGGGCGGTGCGCGTGAGGGCATACGCCGTCGCGAGCCCGACGATCCCGCCGCCGATCACCAGCACGTCGCAGTCGTACGCGACCTTGTTCACCGCGCCTCACCTCCCACCACAGATACTGCCCTGCGCCACTGACAACGCCGTCAAACCTCGCGAGCCGGATCCTTGCCCAAGGCTTCGCACGGTTCACGCGGGCCCACCCGTCCGTTAACCCCCGGCCCCCGGCACGCGGCGGCGCCCCGCAGGCATGCGGGCCCGTCCCACCGCGGGGCGGCGGGACGGGCCGAGGAGCCTACGCCGGAGCCATCAGGAGCGGCCGCGCCCGCTCGCGCAGCTCCACCACCCGTGGCTCGTCCCCGTACGGTTCGAGCCGGTGCAGCAGATCCTTCACGTACTCCGTGGTCCGCGCGGACGAGATCCGACCGGCGACCTCCAACGCGCGCGTGCCCTGCTCGCAGGCCGCGTCGAGGTTCCCGGACTCCAGCTCGGCGACCGCCGACACCACGAGGCGCAATCCGTGCGAGCGCACGAACTCCTCCGTGGGCCGGGACAGCGCCTGTTCCGTGAAGCGCCGCACCTGCCGCGGCGCCTTCAGGTCGCGGTAGCACTCGGCGGCGTCGGCGGCGAAGCGGTCGTAGGAGTAGAAGCCGAGCCAGGAGGGGTCGTTGTCCCCGTCGCGGGCCCGCTCCAGCCAGCCCTCGGCGGCCCGCAGCGCCGCCCCCGCGGCCTGCGCGTCGTTGGCACGCGCGTGTGCCCGCGCCTCGACGAGCCGGAAGAAGCTCATCGTGCGCGCGGTGGCCAGGCCTCTGTTGCGCTCCAGGGCGGCCTGCGCGAGGTCGACGCCCTCGTCCCCGAAGCCGCGGTACGTCGCCTGGAGGGACATGGAGGCCAGCACGTATCCCCCGAGGGGGACGTCCGCCGCCGCGCGCGCCAGGCGCAGCGCCTGGATGTAGTACCGCTGGGCGGCCTCCTGCTGGCCCGTGTCGAACGCCATCCACCCGGCGAGCCGCGTCAGTTCGGCCGACGCCCCGAAGAGGGCGCGCCCGACCTCGTCGGAGTAGGAGCCGAGCAGCAGCGGTGCCGCTTCGACGCGCAGGCACTCGGGAACCATCGAGGAACGCCAGTCGCCGCCCCCGTACTTGGAGTCCCAGCGCCGCGCGTCCTCGGCGGCCTCCCGCAGCTTCAGTACGTCGCTGTGGCCGACCTTCATCGGCGCCCCGGCGTCGTCGGCGTGCGCGGCGTCGCGCGGCACGTCGCGCGAGGCGTCGCGTGCCACCGAGCTGTCGGCCGGGGTTATCAACCAGCGCGAGGCGGGTGTCGCGTACGCGCTGACCGCGAAGGAACCGGCCAGGGACTGCCAGATGCCGCCGCTGCCCGCGCGCCGGCCCGCCAGATCCAGGCGGTACAGCTCGGTCGCCGACTTCACCGCCGCCCCGACGTCACGGGGGAAGGCGAGGCCCACTTCCGGAGCCGGGTCGGCGTCCGCGAGGCCGATCTCGTGCAGCGGCACGGGACGGCCGAGCTTCTGCCCGATGGCCGCCGCGATCAGGTGCGGGGCGGCGCCCTGCGGCACCATGCCCTTGGACACCCAGCGGGCCACCGAAGTCTTGTCGTAACGGAGCGTCAACCCGCGTTGAGCGCCTAGGTCGTTGACCCTGCGCGCGAGTCCCGCATTGCTGATTCCCGCGAGGGCGAGAACGGTGCCGAGCTTTTCGTTCGGCCCGCGTTGCTCCCTGGACATGCGCCACCCCTCGACACAGACGGCTGCCGGGCAGTGGCTGGACCGCGCGGCATTCGTGCTGCGTTCCCCCGGGGGCGGTGCCACCTTCGGCCATGAGCGTCGTGACATGCGTCACGAGCGCCCCGGCCGGGCCACGGCACCGCGGTCCGGACACCTAGCCCGAAGCCCCGCACGCGTGGCCGGAATCCCGGCCGCAAGAGCAATTGGCCGATCCTCCAGGTATATGCCTCCGCGAAAACATCAGCACACACAGCGTAGTTCGCCGCATCCCAAGCGTTAAGAGGCGCAGTTCCGGATGGCGAGATTGTTGTCCGTGCGGAAGCGCGAGGACACGGGGGCGTGCTCCCGCTGTGTGGCCGTGCGCCTGTGCGTGCGCTCTTCTCCGGCCATGACGGGAGCGCTTCCATTGACGATGCGTGGGTCGGCCCGCTGCGCTGGAGTCAGTGGGCTGGGGGACACCGCCGCCTCCATCCCCGCGGGCGGCGGACCGGTCCGGGAGGCGAACACCGCCTCCCGGACTGAGTGTTGCCTTCGAACGGTTCCTTTCTGGGCTCATCACAGGCCGATTTGGCCGAAAAGCGACCACGCTCACGAGTGACCTTCAGACCCCTGCGCGAGGCGTGCGCGAGCGTACGCGCGCGGCGCGCACGCGGCATGCACAAGGCCTTCGCGAGGCATCCTCAAGGAGAGGTGCTTCGTTCCGCTCTTCAACCACCGTTCTTCCAGGGCGGATTCACTGACGCGCAAGCGGTCCCGCGGGCCCTCTCGCGCGCCTCCTTCGTGGCAGCATGGGACCCCAGTTCTTCGGTGCACTGGTCGGCCGTGCCCGGCGGCATGTGTCCGCCGGCCCGTCCACAGCCTGTGGAGGCAGCGATGCGGTGGTTGGTGGGGTGGAGCAGTACCGCCGCGAAGCCCTCGGTGGTGGGCTCGGCCGGGGCCACCGGCAGCGACGGCGAGACCGTGCACCCCGTGGGCTCCCAGCTCCTGTGGGGCGACCCGGATCCGCTCTGGGCGGTCGGCGACTGGCGCGCCGACGAGGTACGGACAGTGACGGTCGACGAGCGGACCCGCCTCGCGGTGCTCGGCACCTGCGGGGCCTCCGACGAGGAGCTGCGGGCCGGTCTCCTCGCCGCGCGCGGGGGCGCCCTGCGCCATCTGACCGCCTGGTCCGGCAGCTACACGGCGGTCGTCCAGGTCGGCCGCCGCGTCACCGTCTCCGGCGACCTCGCGGGCGCCCGCCCGGTCTTCTACACCCCCTGGGCGGACGGCACCGCCTATGCGACGGCCGCCCTGCCGCTGGCCGACCTCATCGAGGCCCACCTCGACATCGGCCACCTGGCGGCGCTGCTCGCCGCCCCCGACGTCCCCGAGGCGCTGCACGACTCGACGCCGTACCAGGGCGTGCGGCGCGTACCCCCGGGGCACGCGCTGATCCTGCGCGCGGGCGCACGGGAGGTCGCCGGGTACGAACCGGTGGCCTCGCTCGCCGTCGCGGCCCCCTCGGCCGACGCCGACGGCGCGGTGGACGGCGTCCGGGACGCCCTCGTGGAGGCGGTACGCGCCCGGCTCACCGCCCCCCGCCACGTGCCCGGCACGGACATCGACCCCGGCCCGGTGCCCGGCATGGGGCCCGCCGAGCGGCGCGCGGCCCGCGGGATGCCGGTCCCCGGCATCGGAGCCGACCTCTCCGGAGGACCCGCCTCGGGAACCCTCGCTCTCCTTGCGGCCGGTCTGCCCGGCATGCCCGGCACGGTCCTCGGCCACGGCACGGGCGCGGGGGAGCGGCTCCTCGCCGTCACCTTCAACGACCTGGCGGTGAACGGCCGCGAGGCCGAGCTGGAGCGCGCCGGCGCCATCGCTGCCAACCCGCGCCTGCACCACGTGGTCGTCGCGGCGGGCGAGGACGCCCTGCCCTACGCCGACCTGGACGGGCCGCTGACGGACGAGCCGAGCGCCGCCCTGGTGACTGCCCAGCGCCACCGCGCCCGGCTCGCCTCGGGCAGCGCCGACCACTTCACGGGCTACGGCGCCCGGCAGGTCCTCGACGCCCACCCGGCCCGCCTCGCCGACCTCCTGATGGACCGCAGACGCCGTCACATGGTCCGTCCCGTGGCGGCGCTCGCGAAGGCGGACGGTTCGGTGATGGTCCCCGCGCGCGTGTACGGCGCGGCCCGCAAGCTCGCCCGCATGCCGCACCGCGCGGGCGTCGAATCGCTCGCCCAGCGGCTGCTGAACCGCCGCTTCGACGAGCCGGGCGGGGTCGTGGGGGCGTCGCTCGCCGCGCTCGCCTGGGCCAGACCGGGCCCCGCCGCGCGCTGGCTGACCGGTGAGGCCCTCGCTGAAGTATCGGTTCGCCTCCAGGACACGACGATGCGTCCCGGCGGCCCCGGACAGCGTCCCGGGGAGTTCCGCGCGCGGGCGGCCCTCGCCCGGCACGCCGCCGACCTGCGCGTCCTGGAGCAGGCCGCCGAGGTCCGCTTCCAGCGCCTGCACGCGCCCTTCCTGGACAACCAGGTCGTCCGCGCGTGCCGTGCGCTCCCCGAGCACCTGCGCGTCCAGCCGGGTGCGCGGGCCTCGATCCTGCGCACGGTCCTGGAAGGCGCGGGCGTCGCCGAGCTGCCGCCCGGCTGGGGCGCCCCGTCGCACGCCTCGAACGCGGCGGCCGCCCGCACCGGGCTGCGCGTGGCGGTGGACGACCTCATCGCCCTCTTCGACACGCCTCTCCTCGCCCAGGCGGGCCTGGTCGAGGCCCACGTCGTCCGCAAGGCCCTGCGGTCCGCCGCCGAGGGGGAGCCACTGCCCCTGGACGGGCTCGCCGACCTGGTCTCCACCGAACTGTGGCTCCGGCGGCTGCTGTCGCGAAGAGGCACGTGCTGGACGGGGACGCCAGCACGGCAACGAGCGGTTCCTACGGGGAGTGTGGTTCCGCAGAGGGGCGCGCTAGGCGCGGGTCGCTAGGCGGGGGCCGCCGGGTGCGGGTCGCCGGGCGTCGGACCGTGGGACACCGATCCGGGCGCGCCGCTAAACCATGAGCCCTCCGGCGGCCCACCGGGGAGAATGAGCCGGTGCGGTATCGAATCCTGGGCGCCACGGAGGCGTACGACAGCCAAGGCACCCCCCTCCCGGTGGGGGGCCAGCGCCTGCGCGCCCTCCTCGCCGTCCTCGCGTTCCACGCGAACCGCACGCTCGCCGTGAGCACCCTCATCGACGAGGTCTGGGCCGACGAACCCCCGGCCGACGCCCCGGCCGCCCTCCAGGCCCTCGTGGGCCGGCTGCGCCGCGCCCTCGGCAAGGACGCCGTCGCCTCGGACCCCGGGGGCTACCGCCTCGCCGTCGCCCCCGAGGACGTCGACCTGCACCGCTTCGAGCGCCTCACGCGCGAGGGCCGGGCCGCCCTGGACCGCGGCGAGGCGGACCTGGCCGCCCGCACCCTGCGCGACGCGCTCGCCCTGTGGCGCGGCCCCGCCCTGGCCGACCTGCCCGACCGCAGCTCATCTGCGCGCCCCGAGGCGCAGCGCGCCGAGGCCGTCCGCGCGCGGATCGCGGCGGACCTGCTGCTGGGCCGCGCCCCCGACGTCGTACCGGAGCTGCGGGAGCTGACCACCGCCCAGCCGTACGACGAGGCGTTGCGGGCCCTGCTGATCCGTGCCCTGCGCGACGCCGGGCGCGGCGCCGACGCGCTCGCCGCCTACGAGGACGCGCGCCGCGCCCTCGCCGAGGGGCTCGGCACCGATCCGGGGCCGGAACTGCGCGCGCTGCACGCCGAGTTGCTGGGAGTTCCGGACAGGCCGGGGCCGTCGGGCCCGGCCGTGTCTCCGGACGGGGCGCAGAGGTCCGGGCGGCCGGGGCAGCGGGGTGGGCGGCCGGGGCGGTCCGAACAGCCCGGGCGGTCCGAACGGCCGGAGCAGTCCGAGAGGCCCGGGCGGTCCGAACGACCAGAGCAGTCCGAGCGACCGGAGCGGCCCGGGCGGAAGGGGAACATCCGCACCCGCTTGACCTCTTTCGTCGGCCGGGAACCTGAACTCGACGCCATCCGTTCCGACTTGCACAGGGCCCGCCTCGTCACCCTCACCGGACCGGGCGGCTCCGGCAAGACCCGCCTCGCCGAGGAAGCCGCCGCCGGGCATCCGCAGGCATGGCTGGCCGAGCTCGCCCCGCTCGACCATCCCGAGGCGGTGCCCGGCGCTGTCGTCAGCGCGCTCGCCCTGCGCGAGACCGTGCTGATGACCAGCGAGCTGACCGCCCCGCAGGACGACCCGGTCGCCCTGCTCGTCGAGTACTGCGCCCCGCGCAGACTGCTCCTGCTCCTTGACAACTGCGAACACGTCATCGACGCCGCCGCCGAGCTCGCCGAGACCCTCCTCACGCGCTGCCCGGACCTCACCATCCTCGCCACCAGCCGCGAACCCCTGGGCGTGCCGGGCGAATCGGTGCGCCCCGTCGAGCCCCTCCCGCCCGACCCGGCGCACCGCCTGTTCGTCGAGCGGGCCATGGCGGTGCGGCCCGGCTTCGCCCCGGAGGAGGACGCCGAGGCCGTCGCCGAGATCTGCCGGCGCCTGGACGGTCTGCCGCTCGCCATCGAACTGGCAGCCGCCCGCCTGCGGTTGCTCACCCCGCGCCAGATCGCCGACCGCCTCGACGACCGCTTCCGCCTCCTGACCAGCGGCAGCCGCACGGTCCTGCCCCGCCAGCAGACCCTGCGCGCCGTCGTCGACTGGTCCTGGGACCTGCTCGGCGAGGCCGAGCGGACCGTGCTGCGCGAGGCGTCCGTCTTCGCCGGCGGCTGGGACCTGGCGGCCGCCGAGGCGGTCTGCACGGGCCCGGCCACGGACCTGATCGGCGCGCTGGTCGACAAGTCCCTGGTCGTCGCCACGCCCGGCGACGGCACGGGCGACGGCGGTATGCGCTATCGCATGCTGGAGACCATCCACGAGTACGCGACCGAGCGCGTCGCCGAGGTCCCCGAGCTGCACGCCGCCGCACAGGCCCGCCATCGCGCCTACTTCGGCGCACTCGTCGCCGAGGCCGAGCCCCTGCTGCGCTCCGCCGAGCAGCTGCCGTGGATCCAGCGCCTGGAGACCGAGCTCGACAACATCCGTGCGGCCCTGCAGCGCGGCCTCGACGCCGGCGCCATGGAACAGGTGATCCGCACGGCGCTGAACACCGCCTGGTTCTGGTGGCTGCGCAACTACCGCAGGGAGGGCGCCGAGTGGCTGAGCCGCATCCTGAGCCTCGCCCCGCCGGTCACCGCCCTGCCGCAGGACGACCCGCTGTACTGGCCGTGGATGGAGGCGCGGCTCCTCCATCTGTTCCTCGTGGAGGAGTCCAGGACGGCGGGATCGCTGCTCGTCGACGGCGAGGAGCGTCTGGAGTACGTGGCGCAGGTGCGCCGCGCCTTCGACAGGGAAGGGCCCGAGAGCGCCCGCTTCCCCGGTCTGATCTGGGCGTTCACCATCTTCTTCACCGGTGGCCTGCCCCAGGACGCCCGGCCCTCCCTGGAGCGGTCGATCGCCAACTGCCGCACGTACGGCGGGGACTGGGAACTCAGCGTCATCCTGATGTTCCGTACGCACATGGCCGTCGACACCCCGGGCAACCTCGCGGGCATCGACAAGGACCTCGACGAGCTCCGCATGCGGAGCAACCGCGTCGGTGACCGCTGGCTGCGCGCGCAGGTCAGCAGCGCGGTGGGCGAGGCCGCGATGGCCCGCAGCCGCTACGAGGAGGCCCGTGTCGCCTTCGAGGAGGCGCTGCGCCTCGCCTACGAAGTGGGTGCCTATGCGGAGACGTCCTTCCTGATGGCCCGGCTCGCCGAGCTCACCTATCACGAGGGCAGCACGGCCGTGGCGTCGAAGATGCTGGACGAGGCGAGCACCGAGGCCGAGCGGTACGGGGTGATGGAGTCACGGGCCTTCGTGGGGCTGCTGCGGGCGACGATGGCCCTGGACGAGGGCGACTCCACGCTGGCCCGCGAGCTGTACGAGGAGGCCCGCCGCGAGTCCACGATCGGCACCCCGCCACCGCAGTTCGCCGCGGCCCTGAGCGGCCTTGAGGCCCGGGTCGTCGCCCTCGCCGACGGCCCCGAGGCGGGCCTGCCGATCCTGACCCGGGCTCTGCGGGCGGCCGTCGCCACGCAGTGCTCCGAGGTGATCGTGGCCTCCCTGGTGGACACCGCGGCCGGATTCCTGAGCGGACTGGGCGATCACGCGCGCGCGGCCCGCGTGCTGGCGACCGCCACACAACTGCGGGCCGGCTTCCGGCGCCCGGCGCAGGCCGAGGCCGACGCGCGGCAGGTCGAGGAGCTGGCCCGTGCGGCCCTCGGCACCCGGGGCTACGAGACGGAGTCCACCGCGGGCAGCACGCTCACCCCCGAGGACGTCGTCGCGGAGCTGGCCGCGGTCGCGGGCTAGGTGCAGCGCAGCCGCGACTGCGCCCAGTCGGCGAGCGCCACCGAGTCGAAGGGCGTGTGCGGCTCGACGACCAGCCGGATCGTCTTGCGCCCGCTGATGTTCACCTGGACGGGCACCGCGGGGTCGCCGCCCTGTATCAGCGGCGACTGCCACAGCCGCGCCCCGTCCGCGTACACGGAGAAGCGCAGCTTGCCGAGTCCCATCGTCATGTCGTCGACACCGACGAGCGCGTCGTACGTCGTGCAGCTGCGGTTCAGGTCGATCGTGACGGAGGACTCGCCGTGCACGGTCACGCCGTGGGAGTACTGCTTGTCGCCGATCGACATGCCCCGGCGCTGCCACACCCAGCTGCTCTCGCCGAGCCGCATCTCGGGCTTGGTGCCGTCGCCGGTGGCGCCGTACTCCAGCTCGCTCCACTGGTAGACCACCGGCGCCGGGGCCGGCGGGGTCGGCGTCGGCTTGGGCGTCGGCTTGGGCGGAGTGGGCTTGGGCGTCGGCTTCGGCGTCGGTTTCGGGGGTGTCGGCTTCGGCCTGGGCTTCTCCTTCGCAGGGGGCTTCGGCTGCGGCTTCGGCGGCGGAGTGGGCGTCGGCTTCGGCGCGGGCGGCGGCGGAGTCGGCTTGGGCTTCGGCGTCGGGGGCGGCGGCTTCTGGGGCACGATCGACTCGGACACCGCGGGCTCCTTGGCCTTGGGCGGGTCCTCCTTGGGCTTGCCGCCGCCTCCGGTGAGGGCGATCGCCGCGGCGACCCCGGCCGCGACGACGACGCTCGCCGCGATGCCGGCCTTGGCCGGGGCGCCGAGCCCCTCGGACGCCGCGGCGCCACCGCCCGCGGCGCCACCGCCCGCGGCGGCCCCGCCCGACGATCCGCCCGCCGCGGCCGCACCCGCGGCGCCCGCGGCACCGGCGGTGACCGTGCCGCCGCCGACGAGCGCGGCCACCTTCGCGTACCCCGCGGCACCGAACCAGCCGATGACGGCGATCGGCACGACCGCGGGGATGCCGCTGGCGACTTCCTTGATCTGGCCCGCGGCCAGCCGGCACTTGGCGCACTCCTCCAGGTGCTTGCGCAGGCCCCGCTCGGCACGGGTGCGCAGGCCGCCGCGGGCATAGGCGCCGAGCCGGTCGGCGTAGCGCGCGCACTCCTCGCTCTCGGTGAGCGTGGCGCTCACGTGCGCCTGGAGGTAGGCCTGCTTGAGGCCCTCGCGGGCGCGGCTCGCGAGCACGCGCGTGCCGTTCGCGTCGAGGCCGAACAGGGTGGCGACGGCGCTCGGGGACTCCTCCTCGACCTCCGTGTGCCACAGCACGGCCTGCCAGCGCTCCGGCAGACTCCGGAACGCCTGCATGGCCATCGACTGCTCGGCCTCGTGCATCGCGAGGACGTCGGCGCCCAGGTCGAGCGTGTCGTCGTCGGAGACCTCGGAGCCGCGCGCGGCCTGCGCGGCGAACAGCGCGAAGTCGTCGACCAGTTGCTCCCGCTTCGCGGACTTCGTCCACCCGGCGGCGACCCGGCGCACCGTGGTGAGCAGATACGCACGCACGGCGTGCTCGGGCCCGCTGCCGCCGCGCACCGCCTGCAACATGCGGGCGAAGACCTCGGCGGTCAGGTCGTCGGCGGTGTGGGCGTCACGGCAGCAGGTGCGCGCATATCGGCGCACGGCTTCCGCGTGACGGCGGTAGAGCTCCTCGTACGCGGAGTCGTCGCCCGCGCGCATGCGGGAGATCAAGTCGGCGTCGGACACCGGGGCTTCGCCGGCCAGGGGCGCCGAGGCACCCGGGCCGCCCCCGCGCTGCGGAGGGACGCTGGGATCGGCCGCGCCGGACACCGCACCCGCGGAGCTCCCCGGGGCGCCGGACCCTGCCGGAGTGCCGGACCCGGCCGGGGTCCCGCCGCTGCCGCCGGGCCCGCCCTGACTGGGCACCTGCTGGGAGGGCAGCCCGCCGGTCTCCGTGCCGCCGCTTCCCGAGGAGGGATCCTCGCCGAACCCGGCGGACGGCTCGTCCCGACCGTCAACACTCATCGCGGAACGCCCCCGGTTGCACACTCAGACCCGACCACCGGGAAAGAGTGCCACACGGCCGCGCTCCGGCCGAGAGCCGAGACGGGCAACCACCCGTCCGGGGCGACTTCCCGAAATCGAGCACTACCGTTCACTCATTCGGGGAAGGCTCAACATCCGCTCTCTGACGCGAAGTTGAGCCCTCCGCCGCATGACGTGTCCCGGAAGCGCCCGGAAAGCCCGGGAAATCGACCGGATCCGACCGGATCCGCTACGAAGCGGGCCGCGAGCGCAGCCCCTCCAGCAGGATGTCGAGCAGCCGCGAGGACGCCGCCGCCTGCTGCGCCGCGTCCGGCAGCGAGGGCGCCGCCGTCGCTATCACCAGCAGGACGTCCGACACCGTCACGTCCGCGCGCAGCTCGCCCGCCGCACGGGCGCGCTCCACGAGGCGGCCGACGACCTCGAGCAGCGTCGCCGCCCCCGAGTCGTCGCCCACGCCGGCCGACTCCTCGGCCGGCGCCTGGCGCTGTTCGATCAGCCGCAGCTCGGGGGAGTCGGAGAGCGACTGCCGCTGCTGCGGCACCCGCGCCTCGTCCTCCTTGGCGGCGCCGTCCTCGACGCTCACCCGCAGCACCTGCGGCGGCAGCAGCCGCCCCGCGCCCGAGGCCACGGACGTCCGCAGGAAGCGCGACAGCGCCGACCACGGTTCGTCCTCCTGCCCGAGCGCCGCACGCGCCTGGTCGGTCAGCCGGGACGTCTCTTCCTCGGCTATGCGCCTGACCAGCACGTCCTTGCTCGGGAAGCGGCGGTAGACGGTGCCGACACCGACCCGCGCGCGGCGCGCCACGTCTTCCATCGGCGCGCCGTAACCCAGCTCGCCGAAGACTTCGCGTGCCGCTCGAAGTACATGTTCGAGATTGCGCTGTGCGTCGACACGCAGTGGTGTCGTGCGCGCTCCTTCCCCCATGTCTCGTCCGTTCCCGCTCGGGGCGACGGCTGCTGCCGTCGCTGCGGCGGAAGTCCAGTGGGTCTCCTGAGTGTGCATATACGTTCCCCCGGTAATGACGTCTCCCCCCGGAGACACTCCCCGTCATTGACAACCGGTGTGCGAGGAGTGAGCCCTGCCACGAGCCGGAACCCCGACTCGACGAGCGCATCCCCCGACACCCCGACGTCACACGAACATAGTTGAGCTGGGGTCAATTCAGAAGAGGTGGGTTCCGCACGGCGAGCCCCCCGATCGGAGTACGCACCTTTTCAGGCCTTATTGCACCCCACCCCCGTACCCCCCTCACACGTGCTGACCTGCACTCCTTTCACACCGGACGGTGAGCCTCCGGGCGTGGGGGAGGCACCGCGTCCGGTCACACAAGTTGCCGGGCCTGTGGACAAACTCCCGAGCCGGGTGCGTCATGGGATGGTGAAGGAACCTGTGCGCATTCTCGTCGTAGGCGGCGGCTACGTCGGCATGTACACCGCGCTGCGTCTTCAGCGGAAGCTGAAGCCGGAGCTCAAGCGGGGGACGGCCGAGATCGTCGTGATCACCCCCGACCCGTACATGACCTATCAGCCGTTCCTGCCCGAGGCGGCGGCCGGCTCCATCTCGCCGCGTCACGTCGTCGTCCCGCTCCGCCGTGTCCTGGACAAATGCCGCGTCGTCGTCGGCGAGGTCACCTCGCTCGACCACGCCAAGCGCACCGCGACCTTCACCACTCTCGCCACCGCGGAGGAGGGCACCGGCGCCGTCGACATCAGGTACGACGAGATCGTCCTCGCCCCCGGCTCCATCTCGCGCACCCTGCCCGTGCCCGGCCTCGCCGAGTACGCCATCGGCTTCAAGACCGTCGAAGAGGCCATCGGCCTGCGCAACCACGTCATCGAGCAGATGGACATCGCCTCCTCGACCCGCGACCCCGCGATCCGTGACGCGGCCCTGACCTTCGTCTTCGTGGGCGGCGGCTACGCGGGCGTCGAGGCGCTCGGCGAGCTGGAGGACATGGCGCGCTATGCCTCCCGCTACTACCACAACGTCAAGGCCGAGGACATGAAGTGGATCCTCGTCGAGGCGTCGGGCCGGATCCTGCCCGAAGTCGGCGAGGAGATGGGCAAGTACACCGTGCGCGAGCTGCGACGGCGCAATATCGATGTACGCCTGGAGACCCGCCTTGACTCGTGCGAGGACCGTGTCGCCGTACTGAGCGACGGCGCGCGCTTCCCCAACCGGACCGTCGTGTGGACCGCCGGCGTCAAGCCGCACCCCGTGCTGGCCGCCTCCGGGCTGCCCCTGAACGAGCGCGGCCGCCTCAAGTGCACCGCCGAACTGACCGTCGACGGCGCCCCGCACGCGTGGGGCGCGGGAGACGCCGCCGCCGTCCCCGACGTCACCGCCGACGCGCCCGGCACCGAATGCGCCCCCAACGCCCAGCACGCCGTCCGCCAGGCCAAGGTCCTCGGCGACAACATCACCGCGTCCCTGCGGGGCAAGCCGCTCCAGGAGTACCGGCACAAATATGTCGGCTCCGTGGCGTCCCTTGGACTGCACAAAGGTGTCGCGCACGTCTACGGACGCAAGCTGAAGGGCTACCCTGCCTGGTTCATGCACCGCGTCTACCACTTGAGCAGAGTGCCGACCGTCAACCGCAAGTCCCGTGTGCTCGCCGAATGGACCCTGTCCGGCCTGTTCAAACGCGAGATCGTCTCCCTGGGATCGCTCGAGCACCCCCGTGCGGAGTTCGAACTCGCGGCCGGTGGCGAGCGCCCGAAGGAGTCCCCCTGACCGGAGTCAGGAACTACCCGAACAGGACCGGCGTCTGACGGATGTCAGTCCGGTCGGTCAGACTGTTCGTGTGACCATGGGCAGGCCGTCAGGCCGACACCAGGGACGTCCGCTCTCGACATGCTGTGTTCCCGATCCAGAAGCGACACCACGAGGCCTACCGCAGTGAACTTCACGCGCTGGAGCGCCCGGCTCCCCGGAACGCAGCGCCGCGCGGCAGCGCGGACCGAACAGGCGGTCCCCGCGGCACCGCGCGGGGACGGCTCCGTCCCCGCGGCCCGCGCCGAGCATCCCACCGACGGCGCGGACACCGGCCCGCCCGAAGGCCCCGGCGGCATCGACGAGCTGCCCGTCCGCGAGGTGCTCGACCGCATCCCGGCCCTCGTCGCCCTCGTGCACGGCGCCGACCACCGCATCGCGTACGTCAACGACGCGTACGTCGCCGCCTTCGGCCCCCGCCCCGTCGGCGAGCCCGCGCGCGAGGCGCTGCCCGAGCTGACGGAACTGGGCCTGCTGCCGCTCCTCGACCAGGTCCTGCGCAGCTCGAAGCCGCGCACCGTCAAGTCCCGCAAGGCGCCCTCCGGCCGCTCCTACAGCGTCACGTGCACGCCTGTGACGCTGCCGCTCGGCGGCTCCGCCGCGGGCCCCGAGGAAGGCGGCGGCGTCCTGGTCTTCGCCGCCGACGTCACCGACCACGCCGAGGCCGCCGAGCGCCTGCGCGCCAGCGAGCGCACCCAGCGCGAGACCGCCGTCACCCTCCAACGCTCCCTGCTCCCGCAGGAGTTGGAGCAGCCCGACGACCTGCGCATCGCCGCCACCTACCAGCCGGGCGGCACCGAGGCCGCGGTCGGCGGCGACTGGTACGACGTGATCACCCTCGGCGGCGGCCGCACCGCCCTCGTCATCGGCGACGTCATGGGCCGCGGCGTGCGCGCGGCGGCCGTCATGGGCCAGCTCCGCACGGCCGTGCGCGCCTACGCCCGCCTCGACCTGCCCCCGCACGAGGTCCTCCAGCTCCTGGACGGCCTGGCCGCCGAGATCGACGCCAGCCAGATCGCCACCTGTGTCTACGCGGTGCACGACCCGAACGAAGGAAGCCTCGTCTACGCGTCCGCCGGGCACCTGCCCATCCTCGTACGCGACGAGAACGGCACGATCCACCGCGCGGAAGAGCCCACAGGACCCCCGCTCGGCACCGGCGGCTGGCTGCACACCTCCGGGGCGGTGCCGCTCGGCCCCGGCTCCACCGCCGTCCTCTACACCGACGGCCTGGTCGAGCGGCGCAGCGAGGACATCGACGAGGGCGTCGCCGCCCTGGAGCGCGCCCTGTCCGGCGCCACCGGCACACCCCAGGTGGTGTGCGACCGGCTGATCCGCGCCCTGGGAGTGACCGCCGACCACGACGACGACGTCGCCGTCCTCGTCCTCCAGCACCCGGCCCGCACCGGCCAGGACGCCGAGCTGTTCAGGAACGCCGCCCTGGAGCTCCTCGGCGGCGTGGAAGCGGCGCCACGCGCGCGTGCCTTCGCCACGGGCGTCCTCGCCAGCTGGCGCTTCTCCCCGGAACTGCACGACCTGGGCGTCCTCGCCGCCAGCGAGCTGGTCGCCAACTCCCTCCAGCACGGCACCCCGCCGATGCGGCTGCGCCTGCGCCGCACGGACCGCCGCCTGATCATCGAGGTCACCGACGGCGACGACCACCTGCCGCGCCGCCGTCGGGCCGAGCCGGCCGACGAGGCCGGCCGCGGCATCGCGATCGTCGCCACGATCGCGTCGAACTGGGGCTCGCGGCGCACACCGGGCGGCGGCAAGGCCGTCTGGTGCGAGTTCGCGCTCCCCAAATAGGCCCCCCAGGACCCGTACAAAAAGAGTAGGAGCCCCCCTCACGGGGGGCTCCTGCTCTCGGGGGACGGGGCTATGGGGTCTACGCGGTCGCCGACGCGGGCTCGGCCGCGGCCGGACCGCCCTGCGCGATCACCGGGCTCTTGGCCAGGGACGGCTGGTTCTGCACCGGCGTGAGCCGGCGCCCCAGGCGCACCGCGAGCAGCGTGATGCCCAGCGAGAACAGAATGAACGTCACGATGTACGGCGCGTGCAGCGCGGCACCCATGGGGCCGCCCACGGCCGGACCGACCGCGAGGGCCAGCTGCTTCACCAGGGCGAAGGCCGAGTTGTACTGACCGACCATGCCGCTCGGCGCCAGGTCCGCGACCAGCGGCGCGACGGTCGGCGACAGCATCGCCTCGCCGAGCCCGAAGAGGGCGTACGTCGAGATGAACGCGGCGGTGGCCATCGCCTGGCTGCCGTGCCCGAGCCCCGCGTACCCCGCGAGGATCCACGCGAACGCCCAGATCAGACCCACGGCGGCGATCACCCTGGACCGCTTGCGGCGCTCGACGAACTTCAGGACGGCGAACTGCGCGATCACGATCATCGCCGTGTTGGCGGCGAGCGCGATGCCGAGCGTCGAGGGCGAGATGCCCGCGGCCTCCACGCCGTACGCGGAGAGCCCCGACTCGAACTGGCCGTAGCAGGCGAAGAAGATCACGAAGCCCAGCACGCACAGCTGGAGCATCGCCTTGTGCCGCAGCAGCGCACGCATGCCGCCCTGCGGGGCCGAGGCGTCCTTGGGCATCGCGTCCTGGATGGACGGCGCGTGCGGCAGGCGCACGGTCACCGCGATGGCCGCGAGCACCAGGAACATCACGGACTCGATGGAGAACAGCAGCGTGAAGCTGGCCGGACGGCTCTCGTCGACGATCTGGCCGCCGATGAGACCACCGATGCCGAGACCGAGGTTCTGCAGGAAGAACTGCATCGCGAAGGAGCGCGTACGACCGGCCGGCGTCGAGCACCAGACGATCATCGTCGCGAGCGCGGGCTGCATGACCGCCGTACCCGCGCCCAGCAGGGCCGCCGAGAGGATCGCCGTCGGCTCGCTGCTCGCGAACCCGAGCGCGATCGCGCCCACGGAGGCGACGACCGCCGCCCCCACGAGCACCGGCAGGGGGCCGCGTCGGTCGATGACGCGGCCGGTGATGGGCAGGACGATCAGCGCGGCCATGGCGAAGGCGGCCAGCACGATGCCGGCCGCTGTAGAGCCCAGATCCCGCACCTGCGCCACATAGACGTAGAGGAACGGGACCGTGAACCCGATGCCGAACGCGCTCAGCGCGCTGCCTGCCTGAATACGACGCATCGCTGCGCCCATCGCCCTGGTCACTTTCACCTGCCTTAGGAGTTAGACGTGAAGACTTCGAAGCTAAAGTTAGGATCTAAACAATACACACTGAAGGACTTCGATGCCAAGCGGGCCCGTGCCATACTCGGCCCATGGGTGACACCCCCGGCCCGACTGAGCCGACACTTGAAGAGCAGATCGCCGCGTACCAACGGGAGTTCCAGGACCTCGACCCCCAGGTCGAGGAGATCGTCTCGGCCCTCGGCCGCCTGAACCGCCGCATGAACGTCGCCTACGGCCGACAGACGGCGACCCTCGGCATCAGCAACGCCGAGTGGGAGGTCCTCAAGGCCCTCGTCCTGTCCGGTGCCCCGTACCAAATGGGCCCCGGCGAGCTGGCCAAGCGCCTCGGCCTCACCCCCGCCGCCATGACCCACCGCATCGACCGCATGGTCGGGGAGGGTCTGGTCACCCGCGACCGCGACGAGACCAACCGCGTCCGCGTGATCGTGGAGCTGACCGCGGAGGGCCGCGAGAAGTGGCTGGAGGCGATGCGCCTCGCGACCGTCTTCGAGGAGGACCTCCTCCAGGACCTGTCCTCCGAGGAGCGCGGCGTCCTCGGCGAGGTGCTGACGCGCCTGCTGCGCCGCGTGGAGCACGCCCAGCCGGACGCCGGCGGCCGTCTCAGCGACCTCGACTGAGGACCGCACAGCGGGGGGTTGACAGTCACCCGGCGGATCCGTAAGGTTCTTCGGGTTGCCACGGGGCCGTAACGGTTCTGCGACAGCACCTCCCGCCGCTCGAAGCGGCAAACCAAACTCTGCACAACCTCCCAACGGAACGAATTTGGCGTGCCCGAATTCAATTCCAGGACTCGATTATGAGTTGCGGGGAAGAACCGCTAGAGTTTGAGACGTCGGAACGGCCCAACAGCCGCGAAGACAAACCCCGCTGACTGGGAGTCAGGCCCGAAAGGATCTGATAGAGTCGGAACCGCCGGAAAGGGAAACGCGAAAGCCGAAAGGCCGGAGCGGGAACCGGGAGGCACCGAGGAAATCGGACACGAAAGAGTCTGATAGAGTCGGAAACGCAAGAACAAAAGAAACACCGAAGGGAAGCGCCCGGAGGAAAGCCCGAGAGGGTGAGTACAAAGGAAGCGTCCGTTCCTTGAGAACTCAACAGCGTGCCAAAA
>NZ_JBFAWC010000008.1:0-409693 GCF_040680155.1 Streptomyces sp. NPDC052114
TGTGCGAACGGAGCACCGAGCCAGCTCTGGCGTCTTTGGACTTGGGGCGGGGCGCAGGGATGGCGAGTACGCACATACCCCCGCGGCCCCGCCCCCGAGACGGACAACAGGCGACGCCGTCCCAGGCGCCCCCGCCAGTTTGCGTACAGGAGTGAAAGGGCTCCACAATCCTGTCTCAGTGCACTACCTTGGACGGTAGAGTCCAGGACACTGGACTTCAGGCACGGCGGAAACCGCACCAGGAAAGGCTCGTCCCGTGAACGTCACGCGCAGCGAACAGCCGGCATCGGCCACCCCCGACGCGGCCCTCGCGGCGGCCGAGGGACCGGCCAAGGCAGCAGTCGAGGGAGCGGGCCCGGGGACGGGCCCGGACGCGCTCGCCACCGGCCTCCGGAGCCGCTTCGGCGCCCTCGGCCCCGTCGGCCTCGTCCTCGCGGGCGGCATCTCCGTGCAGTTCGGCGGCGCCGTCGCCGTCACCGTGATGCCCCGCGCCGGAGCGGTCGGCATCGTCGCGCTGCGGCTCTTCTTCGCCGCACTCGTCCTGCTCGCCGTCTGCCGCCCCAGGCTCCGCGGCCACTCCCGCGCCGACTGGGGCACGGTGATCGTCTTCGGCGCGGCCATGGCCGGCATGAACGGCCTCTTCTACCAGTCCCTCGCCCGCATCCCCATGGGCCCCGCCGTCACCCTGGAAGTCCTCGGCCCGCTCGCGCTCTCCGTCGTCGCCTCCCGCCGCGCGGTCAACGTGATCTGGGCGGGACTCGCCCTCTGCGGCGTGTTCCTGCTCGGCGGCGGAGGCGGCTTCAGCGGCCTCGACCCGGCCGGCGTGGCGTTCGCGCTCGGCGCGGGCGCGATGTGGGCGGCGTACATCGTCTTCAGCGCCCGCACGGGACGCCGCTTCCCGGGCGCCGACGGGCTCGCCCTCGCGATGGTCGTCGCGGCGGTCCTGATCCTGCCGCTGGGCATCGTCGAGTCCGGGTCGAAGCTGGTCCAGCCGGCCACACTCGCCCTCGGCGCCGCCGTCGCGGTGATGTCGTCCGTACTGCCGTACACCCTCGAACTGCTCGCGCTGCGGCGGATGCCCGCGCACACCTTCGCGATCCTGATGAGCCTGGAACCGGCCGTGGCCTCCGTCGCCGGATTCCTCATCCTGAGCCAGGCCCTGTCCGTCGTGGAGGCGCTGGCGATCGCCCTGGTCATCGCGGCGAGCATGGGCGCGGTGCGGACGCAGGTGGGCCGGGGCAGGGCGGCCCGCAAGGCGGCACGGGCGTCGACGGACCCGGCCCCGAGCCCCGCCCCCAGTCCCGCCCCGAGCCCCGCTCCGGACCCGGCCCCGAACCCCGCCCCGGACCCGGCCGCGTAGCACGCCGACGCACCCCCGCCCCCTCCCGGCACCTGTCCAGAAACTCATGCAAGCACGCTTGCTTGTTTCTGCGACCGCTGCCATGCTCCCAGGCACACCGCCGTGCCCCGAGGGGAGCGTTCCGTGTCCGATGCCCTGCCCGTGCTCGACGACCTGCGCAGCGAGAGCGAGGAACTCGACCGTCTCGTAGTGGAGTCGGTGGCGGAGTCGGCGGCGGAGCCGAGCCGGGAGCGGTGGTCCCTCGCGACGCCCGCACCCGGCTGGACCGTCGCCCACCAGATCGCGCACCTCGCCTGGACCGACCGGGCCGCCCTGCTCGCCGCCACCGACCCGGAGGCCTTCGCCGCCGAGGTCGACAAGGCGGCCGCGGCGCCCGACACCTTCGTGGACGAGGGCGCCGAGGAGGGCGCGGCACTGCCGCCCGCCGAGCTGCTGGACCGCTGGCGGACCGGGCGCGAGCGGCTGTGGCAGGCCCTGGCCGAGGCTCCCCGGGGCACCCGCCTGCCCTGGTACGGACCGCCCATGGCCGTGCCCTCCATGGCGACCGCGCGGCTCATGGAGACCTGGGCGCACGGCCAGGACGTGGCCGAGGCGCTCGGCGTGACCAGGACCCCCACCGACCGGCTGCGGCACATCGCCCGCATCGGCGTGCGCACGCGGGACTTCGCCTTCGCCGTACGGGGGCTGAGCGCGCCCGGCGCCGAGTTCCGGGTCGAGCTGACCGCGCCGGAGTCCGGCGAGGTGTGGGCGTACGGACCCGAGGACGCCGCCCAGCGGGTGACGGGCCCCGGCCTCGACTTCTGCCTCCTGGTCACGCAGCGCGCCCACCGGTCCGACCTCGCGGTACGAGCCGAGGGCCCCGACGCGGACCGCTGGCTGGACATCGCGCAGGCCTTCGCGGGCCCACCCGGCACGGGACGCGAGCCCGCGGGACGTACCCCCGAAGGGCACGCCGAATGACCGCGCGCCCCCTGCGGATCGGCAACGCATCCGGCTTCTACGGCGACCGCTTCGACGCGCTGCGCGAGATGCTCACCGGCGGCCCCCTCGACGTCCTCACCGGCGACTACCTCGCCGAGCTGACCATGCTCATCCTCGGCCGCGACCGCCTCAAGGACCCCGCGCGCGGCTACGCGAAGACCTTTCTGCGGCAGCTGGAGGAGTGCCTCGGGCTCGCCCGGGAGCGCGGCGTGCGGATCGTCGCGAACGCGGGCGGGCTCAACCCGGCCGGACTCGCGGACGCCGTGCGGGAGTTGGCCGGGCGTGTCGGCGTCCCGGCGCGGGTCGCGCACGTCGAGGGCGACGACCTCGGCGCCCGCTTCCCCGGCGCGCTGACCGCCAACGCCTACCTCGGCGGCGCCGGGATCGCCGCGTGCCTGGACGCCGGGGCCGACGTCGTCGTCACCGGCCGGGTGACCGACGCGGCCCTGGTCACCGGGCCCGCCGCCGCGCACTTCGGGTGGGCGCCCACGGCGTACGACCGGCTCGCGGGCGCCGTCGTCGCCGGGCACGTCCTGGAGTGCGGCACCCAGGCCACCGGCGGCAACTACGCCTTCTTCGCCGAGCGCGGGCACGGCGCCCCCTCGGCCACCCTGCGCCGCCCCGGATTCCCGCTCGCCGAGATCCACGAGGACGGCTCCGCCGTCATCACCAAGCACCCCGGCACCGGCGGCTTCGTCGACGTCGGCACGGTCACCGCGCAGCTCCTCTACGAGACGCAGGGCGCCCGGTACGCGGGCCCCGACGTCACCGCCCGCCTCGACACCGTCGCCCTCACCCAGGAGGGCCCCGACCGCGTCCGGATCGACGGCGTGCGCGGCGAGGCGCCGCCCCCGCACCTCAAGGCCGGCCTCAACCGCCTCGGCGGCTTCCGCAACGAAGTCGTCTTCGTCCTCACCGGCCTCGACGTCGAGGCCAAGGCCGCGCTGGTGCGCGCCCAGCTGGAGGACGCCCTCGACCGCGCCACGTCACGGCCCGCCGAGGTGCGGTGGGAGCTGGCCCGCACCGACCGCGCCGACGCGTCGACCGAGGAGACCGCGAGCGCCCTGCTCCGGCTCGTCGTGCGCGACCCCGACGCGGACGCGGTCGGCCGCGCCCTCAGCGGCGCCGCGATCGAACTCGCCCTCGGCAGCTACCCCGGCTTCCACGTGACGGCACCGCCCGGCAAGGGCGCCCCCTACGGCGTCTTCGAGGCGGCGTACGTGGACCGTGCCGAGGTCGCGCACGTCGCCGTGCTGCCGGACGGGGAGCGGCGCCCCGTCCCCGTCGGCGCCGACACCCGCGTACTGGAGGAACCGAAACCGCCGCCGCTGCCCGCGCCGCTCCCGTCCGGCCCCACCCGCCGCGCCCCCCTCGGCCGTGTCGCCGGGGCCCGCAGCGGCGACAAGGGCGGGGACGCGAACATCGGCGTCTGGGCGCGCACCGACGACGCCTGGCGCTGGCTCGCCCACGAACTGACCGTCGACCGGCTGCGCGAACTCCTGCCGGAGACGGCCGACGTGACCGTCGTGCGCCACGACCTGCCGAACCTGCGCGCCCTGAACTTCGTCGTCGAGGGTCTGCTCGGCGAGGGCGTGGCCGCGCAGGCCCGCTTCGACCCCCAGGCCAAGGCCCTGGGCGAATGGCTGCGCTCCCGCCACCTGGACATCCCGGAGGTACTGCTGTGAGCCCCGAAGAACGCCGCGAGGACCACGCGCCGCCGGAGGTGCGGACGTGACCGTCCTCGCCTCCGCGCTCGACCCGCAGAGCGCCGAGTACGCCGAGCACCGCGAGGCCATGCTGGCCCGGCTCGCCGAGCTGGAGACCGAGCAGGGCAAGGCGCTGGAGGGCGGCGGCGAGAAGTACGTCGCCCGGCACCACAAGCGCGGCAAGCTGCTCGCCCGTGAGCGCATCGAGCTGCTCCTCGACCCGGACACGCCGTTCCTGGAGCTGTCGCCGCTGGCGGCCTGGGGGAGCGACTACCCCGTCGGCGCCTCCATGGTCACCGGCATCGGCGTCGTCGAGGGCGTCGAGTGCCTGATCACCGCCAACGACCCGACGGTACGCGGCGGCGCCTCCAATCCCTGGACGCTCAAGAAGGCCTTCCGCGCGCACGAGATCGGGCACGCCAACCGGCTGCCGTCGATCCACCTCGTGGAGTCCGGCGGCGCGGACCTGCCCTCCCAGAAGGAGATCTTCATCCCGGGCGGTGCCCTCTTCAAGCACCTCACGCAGTCCTCGGCCGCCGGGATCCCCACCATCGCCGTCGTCTTCGGCAACTCGACGGCGGGCGGCGCCTATGTGCCCGGCATGAGCGACCACGTGATCATGGTGAAGGAGCGGGCGAAGGTCTTCCTCGGCGGTCCGCCGCTGGTGAAGATGGCGACCGGTGAGGAGAGCGACGACGAGTCGCTCGGCGGCGCCGAGATGCACGCCCGCACCTCCGGCCTCGCCGACTACCTCGCCGAGGACGAGCGCGACGCGCTGCGCCAGGCCCGCCGCGTCGTCTCCCGCCTCAACTGGCGCAAGGAGTACGCCGATCCGGACCCGGTGTCCGTCGCGCCGCCCAAGTACGACGAGGACGAGCTGCTCGGCATCGTCCCCGGCGACCTGAAGAAGCCCTTCGACCCGCGCGAGGTCATCGCCCGCGTCGTCGACGGCTCCGACTTCGACGAGTTCAAGCCGCTGTACGGGAGTTCGCTGGTCACCGGGTGGGCCACCCTGCACGGCTATCCGGTCGGCGTCCTCGCCAACGCCCGGGGCGTGCTGTTCAGCGAGGAGTCCCAGAAGGCCGCGCAGTTCATCCAGCTGGCCAACCAGCGCGACATCCCGCTCCTGTTCCTGCACAACACCACCGGCTACATGGTCGGCAAGGAGTACGAGCAGGGCGGCATCATCAAGCACGGCGCGATGATGATCAACGCGGTGTCGAACTCGCGGGTGCCGCATCTGTCGGTGCTCATGGGCGCGAGCTACGGCGCCGGGCACTACGGCATGTGCGGGCGCGCCTACGACCCCCGCTTCCTCTTCGCCTGGCCGAGCGCCAAGTCGGCGGTCATGGGCCCCCAGCAGCTCGCGGGCGTCCTGTCCATCGTCGCCCGGCAGTCCGCCGCCGCGAAGGGGCAGCCCTACGACGACGAGGCGGACGCCGGGCTGCGCGCCATGGTGGAGCAGCAGATCGAGTCCGAGTCGCTGCCGATGTTCCTGTCCGGGCGGCTCTACGACGACGGGGTCATCGACCCGCGCGACACCCGCACCGTCCTCGGCCTGTGCCTGTCCGCGATCCACACCGCCCCCTATGAGGGCGCGCGCGGCGGCTTCGGCGTCTTCCGGATGTGACCCCATGACTCCTGCGAGGAACTCCCGATGATCACTTCGCTGTTGGTGGCCAACCGGGGCGAGATCGCCTGCCGCGTCTTCCGCACCTGCCGGGAGCTGGGCATCGCCACGGTCGCCGTGTACTCCGACGCCGACGCGGACGCCCTGCACGTGCGCGAGGCCGACACGGCGGTACGCCTGCCGGGGGCCGCGCCCGCCGAGACGTACCTGCGCGGCGACCTCGTCGTGAAGGCCGCGCAGGCCGCGGGCGCGGACGCGATCCACCCCGGCTACGGCTTCCTGTCCGAGAACGCCGGGTTCGCGCGCGCCGTCCTGGACGCGGGCCTCGCCTGGATCGGCCCGCCGCCCGGGGCGATCGAGGCGATGGCGTCCAAGACGCGCGCCAAGGAACTCATGGGCATCGCGCCCCTCGGCGAGGTCACCGAGGCCGACCTGCCCGTCCTGGTGAAGGCGGCGGCGGGCGGCGGCGGACGCGGCATGCGCGTCGTACGCGAACTGAAGGACCTGGCAGCCGAGTTGGCCGCAGCGCGGGCCGAGGCCGCCAGTGCCTTCGGCGACGGGGAGGTGTTCGTCGAGCCGTACGTCGAGGGCGGCCGGCACGTCGAGGTGCAGCTCATGGCCGACGCGCACGGCACCGTGTGGCCGCTCGGCACCCGCGACTGCACCCTCCAGCGCCGCCACCAGAAGGTCGTCGAGGAGTCCCCGGCGCCCGGCCTCGCCCCCGCACTGGTCGAGGAGCTGCACGCGCAGGCCGTGCGCGCCGCCCGCGTCACCGACTACCGCGGCGCGGGCACCGTCGAGTTCCTGGTGGCCGGCGGCCGCGCGCACTTCCTGGAGATGAACACCCGCCTCCAGGTCGAGCACCCCGTCACCGAGGCCGTGTTCGGCCTCGACCTCGTCGCGCTGCAGATCCGTGTCGCCGAGGGCGAGGCCCTGGACCCCGAGCCGCCGCCCGCGCACGGCCACGCCGTCGAGGCCCGCCTCTACGCCGAGGACCCGGCGGCCGGCTGGGCCCCGCAGACCGGCACCCTGCACCGCCTCGACGTCCCCGGCGACGTGCGCCTGGACAGCGGCTACGCGGCGGGCGACACCATCGGCGTGCACTACGACGCGATGCTCGCCAAGGCCGTCGCGTACGCGCCCACGCGCGCCGAGGCCGTGCGGAAACTGGCGGGCGCCCTGGAGCGCGCCGCCGTCCACGGCCCGGTCACCAACCGCGAGCTGCTCGTACGCTCCCTGCGCCACCCCGAGTTCACCGGCGCCCGCATGGACACCGGCTTCTATGACCGGCACGCCACCGCCCTCACGGCCCCCGCACCCGACCCGCACGCCCCACTGGCCGCCGCGCTCGCCGACGCGCACGGCCGCTCCCGGTTCGGCGGCTGGCGCAACCTGCGCTCCCAGCCCCACCTCAAGCGCTACCGCACCGAGCCCGACGGCACCGAGCACGAGGTCCGCTACGACCACACCCGCGCCGGACTGACCGCCGAGGGCGTCGGCGTCGTCAGCGTGACGGACACGCTCGTCGTCCTCGAAGTCGACGGCGTACGGCGGCCGTTCACGGTCACGCGGTACGGGCAGGGACGCGTACACGTCACCGCGCCGGGCTCGGACACCGCGCTCACCCCGCTGCCACTGCTCCCCGAGCCGGCCGCGCGGCGCGCCCCCGGCTCCCTGCTCGCCCCGATGCCCGGCACCGTCGTGCGCGTCGCCGAGGACATCGCCGAGGGGCGGCCGGTCACCGCCGGGCAGCCCCTCGTCTGGCTGGAGGCCATGAAGATGGAGCACCGCATCTGCGCTCCCGCCTCCGGCACGCTCACCGCCCTGCACGCCGTGCCGGGCCATCAGGTGGAGGTCGGCGCGCTGCTGGCCGTCGTACGGGCCGCCGGCCAGGCGCCCGACCAGGACGTCGTACAGGAGGAACAGTCCGCATGAGCACCGCTCGCAGCACCGTCCTCGAAACCGATGAGCACCAGGCCCTGCGCGCCGCCGTCGCGGCCCTCGGCAAGCGCTACGGCCGCGACTACCTCACCCGCGTCGCCGAGTCCGGCGGCCACCCCGACGAGCTGTGGGCGGACGCCGCCAAGCTCGGCTACCTGGGCGTGAACCTGCCCGAGGAGTACGGCGGCGGGGGCGGTGGCATAGCCGAACTCTCCATCGTCCTTGAGGAGTTGGGCGCGGCCGGCTGTCCGCTCCTGATGATGGTCGTCTCGCCCGCGATCTGCGGCACGGTCATCGCCCGCTTCGGCACCGAGGCGCAGAAGCGGGAGTGGCTGCCCGGCCTCGCCGACGGCTCCCGCACCATGGCCTTCGGCATCACCGAGCCGGACGCGGGCTCCAACTCCCACCGCATCACCACCACCGCCCGCCGCGACCCCGACTCCGGCGACTGGCTCCTCACCGGCCGCAAGGTCTTCATCTCGGGCGTCGACATCGCCGACGCGACGCTGATCGTGGGCCGCACCTCGGACGCGCGGACCGGCAGCCTCAAGCCGTGCCTGTTCATCGTCCCGCGCGACGCCCCCGGCTTCGAGCGGCGGCGGATCGCGATGGAACTCCAGGCCGCCGAGAAGCAGTTCGAGCTGGTCCTCGACGACGTGCGGCTGCCCCCGGAGGCGCTCGTCGGCGACGAGGACGCGGGGCTGCTCCAGCTCTTCGCGGGCCTCAACCCCGAGCGGATCATGACGGCCGCGTTCGCGGTGGGGATGGGCAGGTACGCGCTGTCCCGCGCCGTCGCGTACGCCAAGGAACGCAGCGTGTGGAAGTCCCCGATCGGGGCCCACCAGGCCATCGCGCACCCGCTGGCCCAGTCGCACATCGAGCTGGAACTGGCCCGCCTGATGATGCAGAAGGCCGCGCGGTTCTACGACGAGGGCGACGACATGGGCGCGGGCGAGGCCGCCAACATGGCCAAGCTCGCCGCCGCCGACGCCTGCGTGAAGGCCGTCGACCAGGCCGTGCACACCCTGGGCGGCAACGGCCTCACCAAGGAGTTCGGCCTCGCCTCGCTGATCGTCGCCTCGCGCGTGGCCCGGATCGCCCCCGTCAGCAGGGAGATGATCCTCAACTTCGTCTCGCACCAGACGCTGGGCCTGCCCAAGTCCTACTGAGTCCCGCCGCTTCCCGGCCCGTCCCGCCGATCCCCTTCCAGGAGCCCCCATGCCCCTGTCCGTCTCCTCCCCGGCGCGCGGCATCGCCACCGTCACCCTGGACTTCCCCGAGCGGCGCAACGCCCTCTCGGCGAAGCTCCTGGCCGCCCTCGCCGAGGCGCTCGACGGCCTCGACGAGGACCCCGGCGTCCGCGCGGTCCTGCTCACCCACACCGGGACGACGTTCTGCTCGGGCGCCGACCTGAAGGAGCCGCCGGACCCCGCCGCGTTCGTGGCGCTGCTCCGGCAGGTCGTGGCGCTGCCCAAGCCGGTCGTCGCCCGCGTCGACGGGCATGTGCGGGCGGGCGGCCTCGGGCTGCTCGGCGTCTGCGACCTGGCGGTGGCGGGGCCGGGGGCGTCCTTCGCGTTCACGGAGGTGCACATCGGCGTCGCGCCCGCCGTGATCTCCCTGCCGCTCCTGCCCCGCCTCGACCCGGCCGCCGCCTCCCGCTACTTCCTCACCGGTGAGCGCTTCGACGGCGCGGAGGCGGCGCGGATCGGCCTGGTGACGGCGTACGGGTCCGACGCGGGCGCCGCCCTCGAACCGCTGCTCGACGGCCTGCGGGCGGCGGCGCCGGGTGCCCTGGCCGAGACGAAGAAGCTGCTCACGGCTAGGGTGCTCGACGCATTCGACGACCAATCGGAGGCCGTCATGGCCCTGTCCGCGCGGCTCTTCGGCTCCGCCGAGGCGCGCGAGGGGATGACGGCGTTCCTCGAACGACGGGAGCGCCCATGGGTGCTGTGACCGCCGCCGACCGCGCGCCCAAGCAGGACCGCAGCCGCGCCACCCGCCAGAAGCTCCTGGAGGCCGCGGTGTCCTGCCTCGCCGAGCACGGCTGGGGCGGTTCGACGGTCTCGGTGGTCGCCGAGCGGGCGGGCGTCTCGCGGGGCGCGGCCCAGCACCACTTCCCGACCCGCGAGGACCTCTTCACGGCCGCGGTCGAGTACGTCGCCGAGCAGCGCTCCACGGCCCTGCGCGCCCTCCCGGCGCAGGACCGGGCCTCGGTGGTCGCGGCCCTCGTCGACCTCTACACGGGCCCGCTCTTCCGCGCGGCGCTCCACCTGTGGGTGGCGGCGTCGAACGAGCCCGCGCTGGGCTCACGGGTGACGGAACTGGAGTCCCGCGTGGGCCGCGAGACGCACCGCATCGCGGTGGAACTCCTGAACGCGGACGAGTCCCGGCCGGGCGTCCGCGAGACGATTCAGGGCCTCCTGGACATGGCCCGCGGCCTGGGCCTCGCCAACCTCCTGACGGACGACGGCGCCCGCCGGGACCGGGTGGTGACGCAGTGGACGGTCCTGGTGGAGTCGGCACTGCGCTGACGAGGGGGCCGGGAAATCCAGCCCCTCCGTCGTTTGAGGAGCGAGGTCCGGGGCGGAGCCCCAGAAGGCCGAGCCCCGCCCGGCGGAGCCGGAATGTCCGGGAAGGGGCGGGGCCGGGGAAAAGACCGCCGGAGGCGGACCTCAGCGGGCGATCTCGTCGAACCCGTCGATGGCCTGCGGGCCCCGAGAGGCGGGGCCCACGTACCGCGCCGAGGGGCGGACAAGCCGCCCCGTCCGCTTCTGCTCGAGGATGTGCGCCGACCACCCCGCGGTCCGCGCGCACGTGAACATCGACGTGAACATGTGCGCAGGCACCTCGGCGAAGTCGAGGACGATCGCCGCCCAGAACTCCACGTTGGTGGCGAGGACCCGGTCGGGCCGACGGGCGTGCAGCTCGTCGAGCGCCGCCTTCTCCAGCGCCTCGGCGACCTCGAAGCGGGGCGCCCCCAGCTCACGGGCGGTGCGCCGAAGCACGCGGGCGCGCGGGTCCTCGGCCCGGTACACCCGGTGCCCGAAGCCCATGAGCCGCTCGCCCTTGTCCAGGGCCTGCTTCACGTACGCGACCGCGTCGCCCGTGCGCTCGATCTCCTCGATCATGCCGAGGACCCGGGACGGGGCACCTCCGTGCAGCGGCCCGGACATCGCGCCGACCGCCCCGCTCAGCGCCGCCGCCACGTCCGCCCCGGTGGACGCGATGACGCGCGCGGTGAACGTGGAGGCGTTCATGCCGTGCTCGGCGGCCGAGGTCCAGTACGCGTCGACGGCCTTGACGTGCTTGGGGTCGGGCTCGCCGCGCCACCGCTTCATGAACCGCTCGACGACCGTCTCGGCCTTGTCGATCTCCCGCTGCGGCACCATCGGCAGGCCCTGGCCGCGCGCCGACTGGGCGACGTAGGAGAGGGCCATGACGGCGGCGCGGGCCAGGTCCTCGCGGGCCTGCTCCTCGCTGATGTCGAGCAGCGGACGCAGGCCCCAGACGGGCGCGAGCATCGCCAGGGCGGACTGGACGTCGACGCGGATGTCACCGGAGTGCACCGGGATCGGGAAGGGCTCGGCGGGCGGCAGGCCGGGGTTGAAGGCGCCGTCGACGAGCAGGCCCCACACGTTCCCGAAGGAGACGTGGCCGACCAGGTCCTCGATGTCGACGCCCCGGTAGCGCAGGGCACCGCCTTCCTTGTCCGGTTCGGCGATCTCCGTCTCGAACGCGATGACTCCTTCAAGTCCAGGTACGAAGTCGGACATCAGGCGGCTCCTCGTGATGGGTTCGACATGATGGTTTCGAGAGATGGGGTGCGATCAGCTCATGACCATGTGTCAAAAGTGGGCGATTACGGTCCGGTTCCACGGTCGAAAACGCCAGGGTCCGGCGATTTCGGCGACTCGCGGTCCGGAACGTTCACCCCGGTGATGCCCCGTGAGGCTGGTGGTCACCCAACCGATGCGGCAGCAGGACGATATCCCTTGGTGCCACCTTTGGCGATGGAACGCGGCACTCAGTGCCACACGTCACCTCTCCGAAGTGCCCTGCGCCCCCTCGGACATCCCTTCGTATACGGCAAGATGACCGCGTGACCGACTCGACTGCACCGGCCGACATGCGACAGCAGTACGCCGGCGAGGGACTTCTTGAGGACGGGCTGCCCGCGGCGCCCATGGACCAGTTCGCGCTCTGGTTCAAGGAGGCGGCGCGCGAGCGGGACGCCGTCCCCGAGCCGAACGCCATGGTCGTCTCGACCGCCGACGCCGAGGGCCGGCCCAGCTCCCGCACGGTGCTCCTGAAGGGCTTCGACGAGCAGGGCTTCGTCTTCTTCACCAACTACGAATCCCGTAAGGCCCGTGAGCTGGCGGCCAACCCGTACGTGTCGCTGCTCTTCCCCTGGCACCCCATGGCCCGCCAGGTGATCGTCACGGGCACGGCGGCGCGCGTCGCGCGCGAGGAGACCGTCGCCTACTTCCGCACCCGCCCGCACGGCTCCCAGCTGGGCGCCTGGGCGAGCGCCCAGTCCTCCGTGCTCGCCTCCCGCGACGAACTCGACCGGGCGTACGCGGATTTGGCGGCGCGCTATCCCGAGGGCGAGCAGGTCCCGGTGCCCCCGCACTGGGGAGGCTTCCGGGTGACGCCGGAGGCGGTGGAGTTCTGGCAGGGCCGCCCGGACCGCCTCCACGACCGCCTGCGGTACGTGCGCACGGCCCCCGGCCGGGCGGCGTGGCGCGTCGAACGCCTCAGCCCCTGAGGGACGGGCCGGGCGCCGCTACCCGGTCAGGACCCCGTCCAGGAACGGTTCGATCGCGGCCCGCCACGCGCTCGGCTGGTCGTAGTGGACGAGGTGTCCCGCGTCGGCCACCTCCGCGTACTCCCCGCGGGGCAGGACGCGGACCATCTCCTGGGACTCGGCCCGGCCCAGCTCGCCGTCCTGGCCGCGCACGACCAGCGCGGGGCAGCGGACCTGGACCAGCTCCTCCCAGTGCGCGTCGTGCACCCAGGTCTCACGGGACCTGAGCATCTGCGTACGGTCGAAGACGGGCCGCCAGCCGTCCGGGCCCTCGGCCATCACCTCGGCGAAGAACTCGCCGCGCGAGGGGTTGGGGCGCTCCACCCAGGGGTCGTCCTCGCCGAACCACTTGCGGACGTCGGCGAGCGTGGCGAACGGGACCGGCCAGGACTTGAACCAGTCCTCCCACTCGCGCTGCGAGGCGGCGCCCAGCGCGGAGGCCCGCATGTCGCAGATGATCAGGCCCCGGACGAGGTCGGGGCGGCGCGCGGCGAGCTGCCAGGCGGTGAGCGCGCCCATGGAGTGGCCGATGAGGACGGCGGGCGCCAGGTCGAGCCGGACGAGGGCGGCCTCGGCGTCGTCGACGTAGGCCTCGCGGGTGTAGGGGCCATCGGCGGGCTTGTCGCTCTGGCCGTGGCCGCGCTGGTCGAGGGCGACCGCCCGGTGCCGCTCGGAGAGCCAGCGGGCGGTGCCCGCCCAGTGGGAGGCGCGGCCCATCAGTCCGTGGAGTAACAGCACCCCTCCCGGGGCCCGCTCGGCCTCCCTGAGCTTGGGAGGGTCGGCGTACTCCCAGGCGGCGAGGTGTACGCCACCCGCGCCCGTCACGTCGATGCGCCGCACCATGATTCCTGGCACCCCCCTGGAGTCAGCTCGGGATCCATGCCTGTCCTGCCCTGCACCCCCGCACGCTATCGAACCCCTTTTCGAAAGCGGCCGGTTCGCCGGTAACACCCCTCGTTCGGGTGACCATGCTCAAGGATTGACCGGCGTGGCCGAGGGGAGATCTTCACCGGGAGGCGGGCCGCTCGGGGAAACCGGTCCGAGGGGAATGACCCTGAGAGCTCGGGGCTCCGGGTCAGCACAGGGGAGGATGGGCCCCGGCGCTCTTGGGCGCCGGGGCTCTCACCTTGTCCGTCCTGTCCGCGGGGCGTGCGCGGACTCCCGCAGGTACGAGCACGCCCACCAGTCGGGCACATCCTCCTGCCCCCTCTCCGGCCGTGCGGCCAGACCCGGCGCCGCCACGGTCAAGAGCCCTCGGGGCATATGCCTCTCGGGTCATATGCCTCTCGCGACAGCCTCGCACGCAAAACGCTCGGCCGCTGCGATTCCACACACTGAATCTTGGACTCCGCGAGATCTCGTGGAGATTACGGAGTCTTGTCAACTTCCTCTATGACAACGGGAGTTGACAGCCGTCCATGGGTCGGGTCCGCGGCCGGCCGGCGCCGGCGCCCGTGGGGCGCCGACGGCGGCCGCCGCCGCGCCTCAGCGCTTGGCCACGAACACGTGCGAGGCGACCTCCGCCGTGAGCTCGGCGGCCTCGCCGCTGCTGCCCACGAGCACGCCGCCCGCCGACTCCGTCACGCTCACCACGGAACCCGGCTGCACGCCCGCCCGCCGCAGCGTGTACATCAGCTGGGCGTCCGTCTGGATCGGCTCGCCGATCCGGCGCACGACGACCGTCTTGCCCTCGGCGCCCGGGTCGAGCTCCGTCAGGGAGACCATGCCCTCGTCCAGGAACGGGTCCGCGCCGTCCTTCTCGCCCAGCTCCTCCAGGCCCGGGATCGGGTTGCCGTACGGAGACTCGGTGGGGTGGCGCAGGAGCTCCAGGACGCGGCGCTCCACCGCCTCGCTCATCACGTGCTCCCAGCGGCACGCCTCGGCGTGCACCTGCTCCCACTCCAGCCCGATCACGTCGACGAGCAGGCACTCCGCCAGGCGGTGCTTGCGCATCACGCGGGTGGCCAGACGACGGCCCTCCTCGGTGAGCTCCAGGTGGCGGTCGCTGGCGACCGCCACCAGGCCGTCGCGCTCCATGCGCGCCACGGTCTGGCTCACCGTCGGTCCGCTCTGGTCGAGCCGCTCGGCGATCCGGGCGCGCATGGGGACCACACCTTCCTCCTCGAGCTCGAGGATGGTGCGCAAATACATCTCAGTGGTGTCAATCAGCCCCGACATCGGTGCCCCTCAGAATTCGCTCGTGCGCTGGCCCTGCCCTCAATTCTGACGCATACCTCCGACAACCGTGCCGTGCCGGGGGAAAACCCCGCCGGGACAGGGCCGCGACGGTGTTGACAGGGCGCTGGTCCAGACCGCAACGTGATGCGAATGAGCTCCATGAGCGAGAGCAGCGGAAGCGGCGAGAGCGTCGAGAGCAAGCTGGCGGGTCAGTATTTCGACGCCGCGATCGGCCTGCTCCAGCGGGTCCGCGACGAGGAGTCCGGGCACGTCGCCGAGGCGGGCGCGCTGCTCGCCGACGCGGTCGAGTCCGGCGGGCGTCTCTTCGCCTTCGGCGCGGGGCACTCCTCGCTCGCCGCGCAGGACGTCGTCTACCGCGCGGGCGGCCTCGCCCTGATCAACCTCCTCGCCGTGCCCGGCGTGGTCGGCGTCGACGTGATGCCCGCCACCCTCGGCTCCGCCCTGGAGCGCGTCGACGGCCTCGCGGGCGCCGTCCTCGACTCCTCGCCGGCCCGCCCCGGCGACGTACTCGTGATCATCTCGCTCTCCGGGCGGAACTCGCTGCCCGTGGAGATGGCCATGAACGCCCGCGCGCTGGGCCTGAAGGTCATCGGCGTGACCTCCGTGGCGTACGCGACCCGGACGAAGTCGCGGCACGTCTCGGGGACCTTCCTCAAGGACCACTGCGACGTCGTGGTCGACTCCAAGATCGCGGTGGGGGACGCGGAGCTGTCCCTCGACGGCGTCGACGCGCCCTTCGGCCCCGCCTCCAGCGTCGTCACGAACGCGCTGATGCAGGCCATGACCGCCGCCGCGATCGAGCGCCTGGCCGCGCGCGGCGTCCAGCCGCCGCTGCTGCGCTCCGGGAACGTGGACGGCGGCCACGACTGGAACGGCCGGGTCTTCCAGGAGTACGGCGACCGGATCTTCTACCGGCACTAGGCCTGCCCCGCGCACCGGCACTAGGGCCCCTCGGGCCCCTCGGGGCGCGGGAACTCCACCCGCACCGTCAGACCGCCACCCTCGCCGTTCGCCGCCGCCGATGCCCGCGCCCCGTGGGCCCGCGCGATCGCCGCGACGATGGACAGACCGAGCCCGGCGCCCTCCCCGCGCGCGTGGGTGCGCTCGTGCAGCCTGCGGAAGGGCTCGAAGAGGTGCGGGACCGTCTCCGCGGGCACCTCGGGACCGGTGTTGGACACCTCCAGGACGCCGTCCGCCGAGGTACGGACGTCCACCCGGCCGCCCTTGACGTTGTAGCGGACCGCGTTCGCCACGAGGTTGTGCACCAGGCGGTCCAGGAGCACGCCGTCGCCCTCCACCGTCAGCGGCTCGGCCCGCACGTCCACGGCGACCCCGTGCCCGGCGGCCTCCTCGGTGAGTCCCTCCGCCACCGCGTGCGCGAGGACGTCCACCGCGACGGCCTCGCGCCGGTCCAGGCCCTGCTCGGACGCCGCGAGCAGCAGCAGCCCCTCGATGAGGTGCTCGCCGTCGTCGGCGACGGAGATCAGCTTCGTACGGATCCTCGCCACCCGCGCCGCGTCCGGCTCCCCGGCCAGACCGATCTCGGCGGCCGCCCGCTGCACCGCGAGCGACGTGCGCAGCTCGTGCGCCGCGTTCGCCGCGAACCGCTGCTGCGCCCCGACCAGCCGCTCTATGCGGTCCAGCATCTCGTCGAAGGTGTCGGCGAGCCGCTTCAGCTCGCCCGGCGGGGCGTCCAGCGCGATCCGCTCGTGCAGATTGGCCCCGGACAGGCGCCGCGCCGTCCCGGTGATCACGCCGACCGGGCGGAGCACCCGGCCGGCCATCCACCAGGCCAGGGCGATCGACAGGACGGCGTACGCGGCGAAGACGATCGCGGAGACGGTCAGGAGACGGTTCAGGGCGGCCTCTCCCGCCACATCGCTGATCTTCGTCAGGGCGAGTCCCTTGATCGTCTCCATCTCCTGGGAGGTGGGGCTGGCCGACCCCGCGTCGGTGGGCGTCAGCGAGGAGGCGGGCACCGGCACCCCCGGCACCGTCCGCCACGGCGGCATGGGCCCCCGGGGCACGGCCGTGGTCACCGCCGTGCTGATGGAGGAGTACAGGCCCTGCTGCACCAGCAGGTACACGACCCCGGTCAGGAGCGCCCCCGCGAGGACGAGGAGGCCGCCGTACAGGGTGGTGAGCCGGGCCCGCTCGCCGCTGACGCGGGCCCTCACCGGGGGCTCCCCCCGCCGTCGCCCGTGATCCGGTACCCGGCCCCCGGCACCGTCTCCACCACCGACGGCTCGCCCAGCTTGGCGCGCAGCTTGGAGAGCGCGACGCGCACCGCGTTGGTGCGGTAGCTGGTGTCCTCCTCCCAGACCTGCTCGATCAGGTCCTCGCCGCTGACCACCGCGCCGTCGGCCCGCAGCAGCGCCTCCAGGACCGCGAACTCCTTGCGCGACAGCGCCAGATGGCGCCCGTCCCGGCTGGCCTGGCGGCGCGCGGTGTCCAGGACGAGGCCCGCCCGCTCGATGACCGGCGGCAGCGCGGGGCGCGCGCGGCGGCCGAGCGCGAGCACGCGCGCGAGCAGCTCGTCGTACGCGAACGGCTTGGTGAGGTAGTCGTCCGCGCCGAGCCCCAGACCCGCCACGCGGTCACGCACCGTGCCCGCCGCCGTCAGCATCAGGACCCGGGTCAGCAGCCGCTGCTCGACGACCCGGCGGCACACCTCGTCGCCGTGCACGCCCGGCAGGTCGCGGTCCAGGATCAGCACGTCGTACTCGCCGAGCTGGAGTTTGCGCAGCGCGGCCAGGCCGTCGGCCGCGACATCGACGGCCAGCGCGTCCCGGCGCAGCCCGTCCGCGATCATCTCGGCCAGGAATTCCTCGTCCTCCACCAGCAGTACGCGCATGCCGCCCTGTGTACCGGAGAGTGACCTTTCGCCGGTGTAAGCGTCCCCGTTGAGAGAAACGAAATCCCGCTTCCCGCCAGCCTGTGCGCGTCACCCACGCCAGCAGTGAAGGGGAAGCCATGAGGACCGTCACCGGGACCCGCGCCCGCTCAGTGGCCGTTGCGTCAGGATTCGCCGCGCTCGCCCTGTTCGCCGGGGCCTGCTCGGGCGGCTCCGGCTCGGAGTCGAAGTCGTCGTCGAACAGCGCCGACGGCGGCAAGGGCGCCGAGGCCGACAAGGCCTACAAGCAGCGCCAGTGCCTGCGCAAGCACGGCCTGGACGTGCCCGAGCCCAAGTCCGGCCAGGACAGCCGCGGCCTCACCATCGGCGGCGACATGAGCAAGGAGAAGATGGAGAAGGCCATGAAGGACTGCGGCATGGGCGGCGGCGCCAAGGGCGGCGGCGTCTCGCAGGCCGACAAGGACAAGATGCTCAAGTACGCCCAGTGCATGCGCAAGAACGGCTACGACATGCCGGACCCGAAGTTCGACGGCGGAGCCATGCAGGCCCAGCCCATGCCGCAGGGCGCCGAGGCCAAGAAGATGGAGAAGGCCGCCGAGGCGTGCAAGGGCATCGTCAAGTGAGGCGCCGCACCGCCGTCGTCGCCACCGTCGTGGCCCTCGTCGCGATCACCGGCGGCGGCATCGCCGTCACCGCCCTCGCCGACGCGGGCGGCGGCGCGCGCGACTCCGCCGAGCAGGGCGCGGGGCTGCCGCCGGCCACCGCGTCCGTCGAGCGCGGCGACCTCAGCAGCGGCAGCCAGGTCGACGGCACCCTCGGCTACGCCAAGGAACGCAAGGTCAACGCGGGTACGGCGGGCACGCTCACCTGGTCCGCGGAGACCGGCTCCACGGTCGGCAGGGACGACCGGCTCTATGAGGTCAACGGCGCGCCGGTCCGGCTCATGTACGGCACCGAGCCCATGTACCGCACGCTGAAGCCGGGCGACAAGGGCAACGACGTACGCCAGGTGGAGGAGAACCTGGTGGCGCTCGGGTACGGCGCCGGGCTCGCCGTCGACGACACCTACACCGACGGCACGGCCGCCGCCGTCAAGCGGTGGCAGAAGGCCCACGACCGCAAGCAGACCGGCCGCGTCGGGCCCGACCAGATCTCCTTCCAGCCCTCCGCGGTCCGCGTGAAGTCCACCGAGTCCTCCGTCGGCGACCAGGTCGCGCCCGGCAGGCCGGTGCTGGCCACGACCGGCTCCGAACGGGTCGTGCGCGTCCAGCTCGACGTCGCCGACGGCGGCCTGGCGAAGAAGGGCGCCAAGGTCACCGTCACGCTCCCCGACGGCACGACCGCCAAGGGCCGGGTCGCGTCCGTCGGCAAGACCGCCAGGCCCGGCGACGATCCGTCCGACAAGTCCCCCAAGATCCCCGTCACCGTCACCTTCGACGACCCCGGCGAGGTCGGCGGCTTCGACCAGTCGCCGGTCACCGTGAACCTCACCGGCGAGACCCGGGACGACGTCCTCTCGGTGCCGGTCAACGCGCTCCTCGCGCTGCCCGGCGGCGGCTTCGGCGTCCAGGTCGTCGAGGGCGGCCGCACGCGCGAGGTGAAGGTCGCGCTCGGCATGTTCGGGCAGGGCCGGGTCGAGGTGAGCGGCGGCGGGCTGCGGGCCGGCATGAAGGTCGGGGTGCCGAAGGCATGAGCGAGGACCGAGCCTCCGCCGCCGTCGTCGAGCTGCGGGGCGTCACCAAGGAGTACCCCGGCGGTGTCGCCGCCCTGCGCGGCGTCGACCTGACCGTCGCCGCGGGCGAACTCCTCGCCATCGTCGGCCCCTCCGGGTCGGGGAAGTCCACCCTCCTGCACATCGTCGGCACCCTGGACCGCCCCACCGCGGGCTCCGTCGCCATCGCCGGGCACGACGTCGCCGCGCTCGCCGACCGCAGCCTCTCCGCGCTGCGCGCCCGGCACATCGGCTTCGTCTTCCAGGCGTTCCACCTCGTCCCCGGCGTCAGCGCCCGCGACAACGTCGCCGAAGGCCTCCTCTACTCCGGCCTCTCCCGCGCGGAGCGCCGCCGCAGGGCCGCGTACGCCCTGGAGCGCGTCGGCCTCGCCGACCGCATGAAGCACCGCCCGCACGAGCTCTCCGGCGGCCAGAAACAGCGCGTCGCCATCGCCCGCGCGGTCGTCGGCGAACCGGATCTGCTGCTCGCCGACGAACCCACCGGCGCGCTCGACTCCGCGTCCGGCGAGGCCGTCATGGCGCTCCTGCACGACCTCAACGCGGAGGGCGCGACCATCGCCGTCATCACCCACGACACGGAGATCGCCGGGCGGCTGCCGCGGCAGGTGCGGCTCAAGGACGGGCGGATCGTCGCGGACACGCGACGGGCGGAGGTCGCCGCGTGAAGCGTACGAAGCTGAAGTCCGCGCGGCTCGGGCCGCGCGACGTCCTGCACGTCGGCTCCGCCGGGCTGCGCAGCCGCCCCGTGCGGGTCGTCCTGTCCGCGCTCGGCATCGCCATCGGCATCGCGACGATGGTCGCCGTCGTCGGCATCTCGTCCTCCAGCAAGGCCCAGCTCATGCGGGAACTGGACGCGTTGGGCACGAACCTGCTGGTCGCCTCGCCCGGCGAGGCGATGTTCTCCGGCGAGAAGGTGACGCTGCCGCGCGACGCGGCGGGGCGGGTCGCGCGGGTCGACGGCGTCGAGGACGTGGGCGCGACCGGCGATCTCGGCGAGCGGACCGTGCGGCGCAGCGAGAAGATCCCCGCGGACGAGACCGGCGGCATCTCCGTGAAGGCGGCCACGGAAGGCCTGTTGAAGGTGTTGCGCGGCACGATGGCGCACGGCAGCTGGTTCAACGCGGCGAACAGCCGTTACCCCTCGGTGGTCCTCGGACACGTCGCGGCCGAGCGGCTCGGCGTCACGTCCCCCGGGCAGCAGGTCTGGCTCGACGACCGCTACTTCACGGTCATCGGCATCCTCGGCCCGCTGCCGCTCGCGCCGGACGTCGAGCGGTCGGCGCTGACCGGCTGGGACGCCTCGAAGAAGTTCCTCGGCTTCGACGGCCGTCCGACCTCGGTGTACGAGCGCTCCTCCGACGCCTCCGTCGGCGAGGTCCGGGAGCTGCTCGCCGCGTCGATCGACCCGGAGAACCCGCGCAACGTCCAGGTCACCGACCCGTCGGCGGCGCTCCAGGCGAAGGCGGCGACGGAGGGCGCGTTCTCGACGCTGCTCCTCGGTCTCGGCGGGATCGCGCTCCTGGTCGGCGGGGTCGGCGTGGCCAACACCATGATCATCTCGGTCCTCGAACGCCGCCACGAGATCGGCCTGCGCCGCTCGTTGGGCGCGACGCGGGGCCAGATCCGGGTGCAGTTCGTGACGGAGTCACTGATGCTGTCGGGCCTGGGCGGCGTGGCGGGAGTCGCCCTCGGCGCGGCGGCGACGGCGGCGTACGCGGTGTCGGGCGGCCTGCCGTGGGTGGTCCCGCCCTGGGCCATGGCGGGCGGCTTCGGCGCGACCCTGGCGATCGGCACGGTGGCGGGCCTGTACCCGGCGGTACGAGCGGCCCGCCTGTCCCCCACACTGGCGCTGCACGCGACGTAGGGGTACGCCTTTCGCCGGCCGGCGGGGCGGGCGCGTGGGCGTCTGCGCCTTGGCGGTCTGCGCCTGTTGTCCGTCGGTGGGGCGGGGCTGCGGGCGTCTGGCGGGGCGCCTGGGCGGTGCGCCTGTTGTTCGTCTGTGGGGCGGGGCCGCGGGGGTATGTGCGTACTCGCCATCCCTGCGCCCCGCCTCAAGTCCAAAGGCGCCAGCGCCCGCTCGGTGCTCCGTTCGCACATACCCCCACGTCCCCTCAGGAGCGTTTGCGGCAGCGGCCCGGTGGTCCCCGCGGTGGGCGGCAACCGGCCGTCGGCGGTTCCTGCTGTGGGCAGGCGTTCCGCAAGGCGGAACGGGTGGGCACAGCCCCCGGTGCCGGGTGGCGGGAAGTGTGGCTTCAGCCCCGGCGCAGCCGGACGGTGCCGGGCAGTGATGACCGTGGCTCAAGCACCGGCGCAGCCGGACCGTGCCGGGTGGTGATGAAGGAGGCTCCCGGCCCGGCGCAGCCGGTCCCGCAGGGCGGTGCGGGGAAACGGGTGGGTGGGTGGGGAAGACCGGCGCGGAGCGCCGGGAAAGGGGAGGCCCGGGCCAGGGGCGAAGGCGACGCCGCCACGGCGCAGCCGGGGCACCCCCGGTGCAGGTCAGCCGGACAAGGAGGCCGCAACCCCGGGCAACGTACAGAGCCCCGTCACCCCTCAAGGCGCCCCGCCAGATCAAGCGCGGCCGCAACCCTCGCCCCCACACTCTCCGCGTAATCCGCGTCCGCACGGACGAACTGCCCCCGCCCCCCGGCCCGGAGAAAGGTCACGACCCCCAGCGTCCGCCCCCGACTCCGCAGCACCGCGCACAACGCGTGCACGGAGTCCGCGGGCCACTGCCTCCCGGAGGCCCACTCCCGCAGCCGCTCGGCCGACGCCGCCCCCGCGCTCGCGCGGACCGACCCGGCGCGCGCCACGCACTGCGTGGCCGGATGCCCTTCGGGGTAGCGCACGGGAAGACCCGCCATGGCCACCGGCAGGCACGGCCCCGGCGGCCCCGCCGGCGTCGCGGCGACCCGCACGAGCCGCACCGGCTCCTCGCTCACCACCAGATCCACCAGCGCGTGGTCGGCGAAGCCGGCGAGCGCGAAGTCCAGCTGGACCGTCGCCGCCTCCATCGGGTCCTCGCACTCGGCGGCGGCCCGCGCCGCCCGGTGCAACTGCTGCGAACGGAACCGCAGTTGCGTCGCCTCCTGCTCCGTCTGCTTGGCCTCCGTCACGTCCTGGAAGAGCCAGCCGACCCCGAGCGGCACGGGCTCCTCCGCGAGCGGCGAGGCGAGCCGCAGGAAGCCGCTGCGCCAGCACCGCCGCTCGAAGCCGTCCTCCTGGCCCCCGCCGGCCCGCACGGACACCCACAGCTCGGCGGGCGCGGGCGGCGGCCCCTCGGCGAGCACATGGGCCAGCGCGCTCTCCAGCTCCTCGACGCCCTGCCCGAGCAGATCGGCCAGCGGACGCCCGAGCGCGGCCGTGCGCCCCACGCCCAGGGCCCGCGCGGCGTGTTCGTTCATGACGGCGGGCCGCAGGTCCGCGTCGACGAGCACGACGCCCCACGTGGCCTTCTCGAAGAGGGCCTCGCTCAGGGCGATGGACCGCTCCAGGTCGATCTGCGCGTGCACCTCGCCGAAGGCGCAGTACACCCCGGCGGGCTTGCCGTCCCCGCCGCGCACGGAGGCGGACTGCGTGCGCACCAGCACCCGGCCGCCGTCCTTGGTCAGCAGCGCGAACTCGTGCACCTGCCGGCCCGGCGCGTCCATCGCGGACAGCAGCCGCTTCTCGACGTCCTCGGCGTCGGCGGCCCGCACGGCCCACCCCGAGAGCCCCCGCCGTCCCACGGCTTCCGCCGCGGACCACCCGAGCACCCGCTCGGCCTCGCGGTTCCAGTGCGTCACCACGCCGTCGGCGTCGAAGGCGCACAGCGCGGCGTCCATCCCGTCGAGCAGCGCCGCGAGCAGTTCGGCGCCGCCGGGCTCGGGTTCTTCAGGACCCAGTTCGTCAGTAGTTCCGCTCTGCCGAGAAGCGCTCACCTGGAACCCCCTGCAGGCCGTGTCCTCAGATCATTCAACTCGAACGTGACGCACCCCACAGGTAGTTCCCGGAACTTGGGGAGAAATCGTCGTGCCAACATCCCTCCCCACCTCTACGCCTACCGCACGCGCCACGAGCCCCTGAAGGCGCCCTCCGAAAAACCGGTTGAGCGGTGCGACGCCGCTTCCTAAGGTGTGCATCACTCGAGAAAGGAGGTGTTGCTGCAGTGATTTCATTGCGGACGCGAGAGGTGGCTGCGGGCTAGCGGCCTGCCACCACACCCAGTGCGGTGCCGGACCAGCGCGCGAGACGAGCGTGCAGCCGGCCCAATCCCAAGCAGTCACCCGACCCGCGAGCCGCCGGTACGTCCGGCCGGCTTCCTGCGACCGGCTCGCCCGGTCCGGCAGGGACCACGGCTCGCGGGTCGCCTGCGTCTCCGGGGCCCCGCGGGGGCGCGGCGCGGTTCAGCCCTTGCTGACCGCCGAGAGGATCTCCGGGAGGCGGCGGGCCAGCCGGGGCGCGGCCAGGCGCATGCCCGCCTCCGTGACCGCCGCCCCGTACACGACTCCCACGGGCAGCACGACCCACGTCAGCGAGGCCCCCCGCGAGACGTGCAGCCAGATCGTGAACGCCAGGACCGGCGCGCACAGCAGCGCCGCCGCGACCATCCCGCCGAAGACGGAGATCCAGACCAGGCCCGCCTGCCCGGGGACCACGTTCTTGTAGCCCTCCTGCGGGATCGAGTACGGGAAGCGCGTCGAGGACCACGCGCCCGTGGCCAGCATCGCGCCGAGCAGCGCGAACGACAGGCCGAGCACCTCCGGCAGCGCGCCCCAGTCGCCGAGCAGCGCGGTCGTGCTGACGGTGACCAGCGCGGCGTACGGCAGCGTGATCGCGAGCAGCGCGAGCGCGCGGCCCCACAGCTCCACGTACGCGTCGCGCGTCGAGGAGATCGTCGTCGCCACCATCCAGAACGCCGACGTGTCCTGGCCGAACTGGTTG
This sequence comes from Streptomyces sp. NPDC052114, assembly GCF_040680155.1. Lineage (NCBI taxonomy): Bacteria > Bacillati > Actinomycetota > Actinomycetes > Kitasatosporales > Streptomycetaceae > Streptomyces > Streptomyces sp. NPDC052114. Next base: position 24,128 of record NZ_JBFAWC010000008.1, read on the forward strand.
TACATCAGGATCCCGAGCATCCCCGCCGCGAAGCACGCGAAGTAGACGGACCCGGTGCCCTGGAGGGCGTTGAAGAGCGGCACGATCAACCCGATGGCCAGGGACGTCGCCCAGGCCGCCTTGGTCTTCGGGTCGCGCCACACGTAGCGCAGGCTGCGCTCCATGACGGTCCCCGCGCGCCCCGCGGGCAGCAGCCTGCCGAGCGCGCCGGAGGCCCGCGAGGCCCCCTTGTCCGGTTCCGCCGTGGCCAGCGTGGACCCGTCCGGCGTCGTCATCAGCCGGGTCAGGCTGCGCCGCCACAGCGCGAGGAGCGCCAGCAGGGCCGCCGCGGTGAGGACGAGCTGCGCCGCGGCCGTCGCGTACGCGCCCTCGCTCACCGAGTCCACCGCGCCGAGCGCCGCGGCCGGCGGGAGCCAGCGCACCACGTCCGCCGCCGGGTCGAGCGTGCCGAGCCCGGACGAACTGAGCCGCTGCGCGCCGAAGTTGACGGCCTGCGCGCCGATCGCGACGACCAGGCCGCTCAGGACGGCGAGATCGCGCCCCTTGCGGCTGGTGAGCAGGCGGATGTTGGCGGCGGCGACCGCGCGGGCCAGCGCCACGCAGACCAGCACGGTGAGCGCGACGGCCACGACGCCGGTGACGGCCGCCGCCGCGCCGTGGGCCAGGGCGATCGTCGCGCCGGTCGCCAGGCAGAGCGTGAACAGCGGCCCGATGCCCACGAGCGACGCCACGAGCAGCGCACGCACCAGCGGGCGGGGGCGCAGCGGCAGCATCACCAGGCGCGTGGGGTCGAGGGTCTCGTCGCCGCTCGGGAAGAACAGCGGCATGACCGCCCAGCCGAGCGCCAGCACCCCGACGAGCAGGACGCAGACGGTGGCGGCGTGTTCGTTGCCGCGCAGCGCGATCAGGCCGAGCAGCTGGAGCGCGGCGAAGAGCAGCGCGAACGTGACGGACGCGATGTAGGCGGCCCGGCGGCCCGCCGACTGGCGCAGGCCGTTGCGCAGGAGGGACAGCTTCAGGCGTACGAAGACGGGGGTGATCCCCGTGTTCCCGGTGGCCGCGGGCGGGGTCGCCGCGGGTGGGGTGGCGGCGGGCGCGGTCATCGGGCGCCGCCGCCCAGCCAGTCCAGGTCGGTTCCGGCGTCGCGGCCGTTCGCGCCGACCAGTTCGAGGAACGCCTCCTGGAGCGAGCGCGCCTCGCCCCTGACCTCGGCGAGGGTGCCCTGGGCGCGGATGCGGCCCGCGGCCATCACGGCGACCCAGTCGCACAGCGACTCGACGAGCTCCATGACGTGCGAGGAGAAGACGACGGTGGCGCCGGAGGCGGTGTAGCGCTCGAGGACGCCGCGGATCGTCTGCGCGGAGACGGGGTCGACGCCCTCGAACGGCTCGTCCAGGAAGAGGACTTCCGGGTTGTGCAGCAGCGCCGCCGCCAGGCCGATCTTCTTGCGCATGCCCGTCGAGTAGTCGACGACCAGCTTGTGCTGGGCGCCCGCGAGGTCGAGCACGTCGAGGAGCTGGGTGGCGCGCTTGTCGACCTCGGCACCGGGCAGTCCGCGCAGCCGCCCGGTGTACGCGAGGAGTTCGCGCCCCGAGAGCCGCTCGAACAGGCGCAGGCCCTCGGGGAGTACGCCGATGCGGGCCTTGACCTGCACGGGGTCGTGCCAGACGTCGTGGCCGACGACCTCCACCGTGCCGTGGTCCGGCCTGAGGAGGCCGGTGACCATGGAGAGCGTGGTGGTCTTGCCGGCGCCGTTGGGCCCGACCAGGCCGATGAACTTCCCGGCGGGCAGGGTGAGGTCGATTCCGGCGACCGCGATCTGCTCGCCGAATCGCTTCCAGAGCCCCGTCACCCGTACCGCCGGCGGTGCTGCCTCGGTCACCCGTTCCGCCCTCCGTCGCAGACCGTCGTACCCCTGCCCGCACGATACGTCGCAGGCGCTCGGCGCGCGGGGCAGTGACCCGGCAGGCTAGCGGCGGGCTTCCCTTCCGCACGCGTACGCCAGGGGCGAGATGATCTCCTCCGCGTCCGGCAGCCAGCGGTTGGCGGCGGTGGGGCGGCAGGCCCACTGGACCGCGCCGCAGGCGCCGAAGCGGGTCGGGGGCGCGGCCACGTACGCGCCCTCGCCGAGGGAGACCAGGTCGATCGCGGCCGGCGGCCAGCCCAGCTTGCGGACCAGGTCGGGGACCTTGGCCGTGGCGCCGGGCAGCACGAAGAACTGCATGCGGCGGTCCGGCGTGCAGGTCACGGGGCCGAGCGTGAGCTCCATCCGCTCCATGCGGGCGAGCGCCAGGAACCCGGCGGTCTCGGGCACGTCGATCGCGTCGAACGTCCGCCCGGTCGGCAGCAGGATCGACGCCTTGGGCTGCTTCTGCCACAGCCGCCGGGCCACGGTCGCGCTGCCGGTCGCCTGGGTCGCCCAGTCCTCGCGGGCGGGGTGCGCGCCGGGCACGGCGCACGCGGTGTCCCCGCACGAGCACTGCTCGGTGCCCTCCGCGGACTCCAGCCAGGTCCCGGGGAACACGTCCCAGTGACGCTCTTCCGCGTACCGCACGGCGATATCCAGCAAGGCCTCTCCGCGCTGCTTCGGGATCTGCGCGGCTGACGTGACTCCGATGGTCTCTTCCACGCAGTTCTCAACTCCCGCCGCCACCTCGGGTTACGGGCGCACGCGAGGGCGGGGGAGGAGCATCGATCCTGCGAGCGGGGCGCATGGGAGCACGGGTGGGGGCGCGCATGGGGATTGGCATCCGGGCGCGGGTAGCCAGGTCAGGGGCAATCGGAGGTCGTCTCGGAGGAAGCCGGGGTCCGACAGGTCCGGACAGAGTCGTACTTGTTGTTCTTCATGGTTTCATTTGCTTCTTTAGTGGTGCATCTTCGCCTTGCCCCAAGGGCATTGATCATCCTGAGGCGGCCCGCGACGGCCGCCCCCCACGATGGTCCACGGTGCACACAGGGGGTACGCCATGGCCGCCAGGCCTCTCGTCGCGCGGCAGCCCAACGAACGGCTGCAGGCGCTCATTCAGGAAGCCGGCTGTTCCAACGCCGGACTGGCCCGCCGGGTCAACATGTGCGGAGCGGAACACGGACTCGACCTGCGCTACGACAAGACATCGGTGGCCCGCTGGCTGCGCGGGCAGCAGCCGCGCGGCCGGGCCCCCGGCATCATCGCGGAGGCGCTCGGCCGCAAGCTGGGCCGGACCGTCACCATCGACGAGATCGGCATGGCGAACGGCAAGAACCTCGCCTCCGGAGTGGGGCTGCAGTTCTCGCCGACCGTCCTGGGCGCCATCGAGCAGGTCTGCGAGCTGTGGCGCAGCGACGTGGGCCGCCGGGACTTCCTCTCCGGCTCCTCGGTCGCCGCGTCCGCGCTCGTCGAGCCGAGCCGTGACTGGCTGATCTCCTCGCCGGACCCGCAGGTCGGCCGGACGGCGGGCCCGCGTGTGGGCATGTCGGACGTGGCGGCCGTCAAGGCGACGACGGAGGCACTGACCCAGCTCGACCACCAGTTCGGCAGCGGCCATGTGCGGCCGGTCGTCGTCCACTACCTCAACTCCGTGGTCTCCGGGCTCCTCGCGGGCTCCTACCGCGAGGCGGTCGGGCGCGAACTGTTCGCCGCGGTAGCCCGGTTGACCGAGCTCGCGGGCTACATGGCGGTCGACACGGGCCAGCCCGGACTCGCCCAGCGCTACTACATCCAGGCGCTGCGCCTGGCCCAGGCGGCGGGCGACCGGGGCTACGGCGGGTATGTGCTCGCGGCGTCGATGAGCCACCTCGCCGCCCAGCTCGGGAACCCGCGCGAGATCGCGCAGTTGGCGCGGGCCGCCCAGGAGGGGACGCGCGGACGGGTCACCCCGCGCGCGGAGGCGATGTTCTACGCCGCCGAGGCGCGCGGGCACGCGCTGCTGGGCGACGCCCGGGTCACGCAGGCCGTGGCGGGCCGCGCGGTCGAGGCGATGGACCGGGCGGCGGGCGAGGGCGATTCGGGCGACGACCCGGTGTGGATCCGGCACTTCGACCACGCCTATCTGGCCGACGAAATGGCGCACTGCCACCGCGACTTGGGCCAGGCGGACGCGGCGGCGCGCAGCGCCCAGGAGTCCCTGGACGGCCACCCCGAGACGCGCGCGCGGCGCCGCGCCATCGGCCTGGTCCTGCTGGCGACCGCGCAGGTCCAGCGGCGCGAGGTGGAACAGGCCTGCCACACGGGCCTGAAGGCCGTCGAACTCCTCGGCACCCTGCGCTCCAACCGCGGCGCGGAGTATCTGGAGGACTTCCAGCAGCGCCTGGAGCCGTACCGGGAGGAGCCGGTGGTAAGGGAGTTCGGGGCGCGCGTCGACATCCAGGCGGCGTGAGGGGCCCGTACGCGCGCCGAAAAGCCCGTGCCCGCGCCCAAAATCCGTGCCCAGCCGTAAACAGCGTCCGGGAGGGAGGTTTCGTTACTGCGGCCGCCGAGCGGAGGGCGGCGTTCTGAGCTGCGTGGCAGAGCGATGTGGCGACCCGGTAGCGTGACCCGACGGTTCCGTAGGTCCCCCATTCGTAGGAGTCCCGGTGACGCAGCAGAGCGGTCAGGGCGCTGCTTCCTCCGATCCGCAGCAGCCCGCGGCCCGGCCCGCCCACGAGGGCGTCGTGCTGCCCGCGGACGGCAGCGCGCCGCTGCTTCCCGGCACCGCCGGCCGGCACAGCGCCCCGTCGGGCGGCAGCCCGTGGGGCGAGCCCTGGGGGCCCGACACGGCGGGCCCGCCGCCGGGCGGCCACACATACGGCCAGGGCCAGCCGTGGGACACCCCACAGCAGCCCGCCGCCCAGCCGCTGCCCGCCGAGGGCACGCCCCAGCAGGGGTACGGCGGCCAGGCCTACGGCGATCAGGGCTACGGCACCCAGGGCTACGGAGCCCAGGGGTACCCCGCGCAGCCCCAGGCCGCCCACGGCGCGCATGCCGCGCCGCCGTCCCACGGCGCCCACGCGGCCCCCGCGCCGCAGCAGGGCCCCGGCGACCCGTCGTACGGCGGACAGCCGGTCCAGGGCGCGCACGGGGCGCATCAGGGGCACGGGGCGCACGCCGCGCCGCAGGCGCAGCCGCTGCCGCCCGTGGCGCAGCACCAGCAGCTGCCCGCCGGGCCGCCGCCCGCCGTCCAGGTCCCGCAGAGCATGCCGCTGCCGTCCGTCGCCGCGCCCGGCGCACCGTCCGACAGCGACGCCACGCAGTACATCGCGCCGGTGCCCGCGGCCGGCGACGAGGGCGCCACCCAGTACCTGCCGCCCGTGCCCGCCGCGGGCGGTGCCGACGAGGGCGCGACGCAGTACATACCCCCGGTGGGACCCGGAGCCCTGCCGCCCGAGACTCCCGCCGCCGACGCCACGCAGTTCCTCGGCAGACCCAACGCGCCCGTGACCGGCGCCGCCCCCGGTGCCATGCCCGCCGCGGCCGCCCCGGGCGCCGTGCCCCCCGGCGCCTCGCCCGACAGCGAGGCCACCCAGTACATCGCCCCCGTCCCGGGCGCCCCCGCGGGCCAGGGCGTGCCGCCCGAGCCGGCCGCCGCCCCCTACGGCATCCGCCCCGGCGCCCCCGGCGACCGGCAGCCGCCCGCCGAGTTCGACAGCCTCTTCCGCACCGAGCCCGAGGGCCCCGCCTCCACCCAGCAGATGCCCCGCGTCGACGTGCCGGGCCCCGCGCCCGCCCCCGAGCAGGGCGGTGGCGGCCGGGGTCACGGAGGCCGTGGCCGCGGCGGTGGCGGTGGCGGCGGCTCGAAGAAGGTGCCCCTCCTCGCCGCCGTCGGTGTCGGCATCGCCGCGCTGGGCATCGGCGCGGGCGCCCTCCTGAGCTCCAGCAGCGGTGACGACGACGAGAGCAAGGACGACGGCAAGCCCGTCTCCGCGTCCGCCGAGCCCGACGAGCGGCCCTCGCCGACCGCCGACCCGGCCAAGGACCAGGCGGTCGCCCTGGACAAGCTCCTGGCCGACAGCAACAACAGCCGTGACTCGGTCATCGCCGCCGTACGCAACGTGGGCGCCTGCAAGAACCTCGGCCAGTCGGCGGAGGACCTGCGCGCCGCCGCCAAGCAGCGCAACGGCCTGGTCACCCGGCTCGCCGGCCTCAAGGTCGACAAGCTCCCCGCCAACGACCAGCTGACCGCCTCCCTCAACAAGGCCTGGAAGGCGTCGGCCGCCGCCGACAACCACTACGCCGCGTGGGCGGACCAGGTGGCCCGCGCCGGCAAGAAGGGCTGCAAGAAGGGCCACGCCCGCACCACCTCGCAGACCGTGGCGGGCAACAAGCAGAGCAACGCGGCGACCCCCGCCAAGGAGCAGGCCGCCAACCACTGGAACGCGATCGCCCGCAAGTACGGACTGACCGAGCGGAACAAGACCCAGCTCTGATCCGCCGCACGGCCGCACGGAAACGGCCCTCGCACCCGGACGGCGGGTGCGAGGGCCGTCGCCGTGCGGCCCGGAGGCGCTAGGCCGTCTGCTCCAGCGTCTTCTCCACGTTCACGAAGCCCCGGCGCGCCGGGACGAGCCGCCCGTCGCGCACCACCTGGAACGTGACGCCCGAGTTGATCAGGCGCGGGAACTCGCTGGCCGCGAGCAGGTCCTCGAAGCGCCAGCTCAGCGGCGGCGTGAGCCCGCCCGTGTCGACCCGGAGGCCGCCGTCCAGGGCGCGGCGCAGCGACTGGGCCGTGACGTCGTCGCCGTCGAGCGACTCGACGGTCTGCTTCAGGACGGTGTACGCGATCCAGGTCGTCTGTACGCCCGCGTCCGAGGGGTCGACCCGGTTGTCGCCGAACGCCTGCTCCCGGATCACCTCGCGCATCCGGTCCCACCGGGCATCACCGGACGCCGGGTACCAGCCGGTGACGTACGCGCCTTCGTAGGGGCCGCTCGCGCCGCCCGTGCGGTCGACGAGCGACTGGTCGACGCTGCCGAGCACCGAGGAGATCCGTACCGGCGGATAGTCCTGCCGGGTGCGGCGGAACGAGTCGTAGAAGGTGTCGGTGCGCGCGCCGAGCGCGGCCGTCACACAGCCGTCCCGCGTGCCCGCGGACCGCAGGGCCTGCTCGGCCTGCGGGGTGAGGTCGGTGCTGTCCTCGGGGGCGCGGATGTCCGCGACGGGCTTGTGGTGGCCGTCGGCCAGGCCCTGGTTGAGCAGCTTGGGCAGTTCGTCGCCGGCGAGGGTGTCGGGGCGTACGAGGGAGACGCGGGCGCAGCGGGAGGCGAGCTGGCGGCCGTTTCCGGCCATCAGCGCGGGCTCGCCGCCGTTGACCGGGTAGGAGAGCGGGCTGCTGAACTCGTCGTCGGTGATGCCATAGCCCCCGATGTAGGGGATGCCGGCGACCTCCAGCGGGGCGAGGAAGGAGCGGCCGTGCTGGCTGTACGCGCCGACCACCGCGACGACGTCCTGGTCGACGGCCTCGCGCGCGCAGTCCGCGGCGCCCACCGGGTCGTTGTGGTCGTTGCAGGTGAGGACCTTCAGCTCGCGGCCGTCGAGTCCGCCGTGCGCGTTGACCCAGCGCGCGTAGGCCTGGGCCATGGCGGGGACGCCCGGCTTGTTGGTGGCCTTGGTCTTCTCGGGGGCCCAGGTCATCACGGTGATGGGGTCGTCCCTGGAACCCCCCGTGGCTCCAGGGATGACCCCGCACCCGGCTATCAGGGACGTACACGCCGCCACGGCCGCGGAGAGTACTGCGGTGCGGGAGGGGCGGGGGAGGAAGGTGCGTCGCCTGCCGGTCATGTCCCTGCACGATTCCGGTGGCGGGCCAACCGTGGAGTGACTCGTTCTCAACGGACAGTGACATGAAGGTGAACGGGCGGGGTCCGGTTCGCGTGCGCGGGGTGGGAACGTACGATCGCTGACCGTGCAAGGTTCGGAGAAGTCTTCCCGTCGCGGCCGTCGCTCTAGCACCATGGGCGGCATGCCGACCAACGACATGCCGTGGTGGCGCTGGCGCAGCAACGTGCGCTCGGCGCTGCACATGCTCTCCGACCCGGACTTCCAGCGCGAGTGCTGGCTCGCGGGGCACGCGGAGTACGGGGACGTGACCGATGCCGTGTACCGGCTGGTCGAGGACACCTGGCTGGACAACTGGTCCGCGGAGAAGTACGTCGGGACGATCTTCCGTGACCCGCAGGAGGCGGCGCTCGTCGACACGGCGGTGCTGCGGGTCCTGCGGATCATGCACGAGGTGGGGCCGGACGCGCAGGTGTCCGTCTATCTGGACCACCCGGGCTGGCCGGAGGCCGTGCGGGCCGCCCGGGACGCCCATGTCCGCCTCGCGGCGGGCGACGGGGAGGATCCGGACGTGCCGCCGCAGACCCTGGACGTGCTGCGGATCCTGACGCGGTCCGCGTAGCCACACTGCGGAACGCCCGCCCGCCGGGGTCGTCGCATATGGGACCCTTGCCTGCATGAACGAGCAGTCCGCCCCCGCTGAGCAGTACGTCCTCACCCTCTCGTGCCCCGACAAGCAGGGCATCGTGCACGCCGTGTCGAGCTATCTCTTCATGACCGGCTGCAACATCGAGGACAGCCAGCAGTTCGGCGACCACGACACCGGACTGTTCTTCATGCGCGTGCACTTCTCGGCCGAGGCGCCGGTGACCGTCGACAAGCTGCGGGCGAGCTTTGCCGCGGTCGGCGACTCCTTCCACATGGACTGGCGGATCAGCCGCGCCGAGGACCGGATGCGCATCGTCCTGCTGGTGTCGAAGTTCGGGCACTGCCTGAACGACCTGCTGTTCCGCTCGCGGATCGGCGCGCTGCCCGTGGAGATCGCCGCCGTCGTCTCCAACCACACGGACTTCGCCGAGCTCGTCGCCTCGTACGACATCCCCTTCCACCACATCCCGGTGACCAAGGACAACAAGCCGCAGGCCGAGGCGCGGCTCCTGGAGCTGGTGCGCGAGGAGAACGTGGACCTGGTCGTCCTCGCCCGCTACATGCAGGTGCTCTCGGACGACCTGTGCAAGGCGCTCAGCGGGCGGATCATCAACATCCACCACTCCTTCCTGCCGAGCTTCAAGGGCGCCAAGCCCTACCACCAGGCGCACGCGCGCGGCGTGAAGCTGATCGGTGCCACCGCGCACTACGTGACGGCCGACCTCGACGAGGGGCCGATCATCGAGCAGGAGGTCGAGCGGGTCGGCCACGACGTCACCCCCGACCAGCTGGTCGCGATCGGCCGTGACGTGGAGTGCCAGGCGCTGGCGCGGGCCGTGAAGTGGCACGCGGAGCACCGCATCCTGCTCAACGGCAGCCGCACGGTCGTCTTCGCCTAGCCGCGGTCCTCGCCCGGCCCGGTACGTCCGGCCGGGCGGCTCCGCTCACATCCGGCTGAGCGAGGCCGCCGCGAACAGGACGTCGCGGATCGCCTCGCGGTCGCCGAGCTGGCCCGCGGCCGCCTCCTCCGGGGAGACGTGGCCCGCCGCCAGCCGGCAGAACTCCACGCCGTCCAGCGCCACATGGGCCACCTCGTGCTCGGCCGACGCGGTCGCGCCGGGGGAGTCGAGCGGGATCAGCCACTCGCCGCCGCCGAGACCCTCGATCTCCAGGCGCAGGCTGCGGCCCGGCGTGCCCGCCGCGACGAGCGCGCGCGGCGGGGTGGCGAGCCCGGTGCGGCGGCGCTCGGCGAGCGTGCCGGGCAGCAGCCGGGCGGCCAGGTCGATCATGTGGTGGAGGTGCCGGGGCGCGGGCGGCTCGTACGGATAGTCCACCGCGTCGGCGATGTCGCCCGCGTGGATCCAGCACTCGAAGGCGCGGTCGACCATCGAGTCCCGCAGGGGCAGCTCGATCTCCTGTCCGGTCCCGGCGCCGGGACCGGCGGGCGCCGTCCCGTACGGCACGGGCAGCCTGCCCGAGCCGCCGCCCGCGAACGACACCCTGCGGATCAGCTCGTGCGTCTGCACCCGCCAGGGGGTGCGCACCGCGCGCGTGGGCGGGAAGTACGACGCGCGCCAGTACGCCTCGGTGCGCTGGGCGGGGTCCCGGGGGACCACGATCTCGGGGCCGAGCGGGTCGTCGAGGCCGAGGGAGAGCCCGACCATGCCGTCGACGGCGAGCAGATGCGCGATGACCCCGGCCACGGTGGTCTTCCGGGTGACCGAGGCGTCCTGCTCGAACCAGCGCAGCCGCACCGGGGCGTGCCACTCCGCGTCGCCGATGTCCTGGAGCAGGGCGTCGAGGCGGGCGGTCTCCGCGTCGTAGGGAACGGCCCACTCGGGCACCGGGATGCGCGGCGGGCGGCGGCCGAGGCAGCTCTCCAGGACGCGGGTGCGCAGCCCGGGGTCGAGGTCGAGGCTCTCCTCGGGGTGCAGCAGCCCGACGGCGTCGCGCAGCCGCAGCGCCTCCTCCGCGCAGGGGCCGCAGTCGCCCAGGTGTTCCTCGACGGCGGTGGCCTCCTCCGGGGAGCAGGCGGAGAGCGCCCAGGCGCCGAGGAGCGACTTCAGGACGCGGTGTTCCAGGACCAGGGGCGCGGGTTCCGGGGGCGCGTCCGCGGGGTCCGGGGCCGCGGGCGGGTCGGGCACGGGCCGCCCCGTGTCCTCCACGGAGGTGCGCGGCAGCGGTATGCGCGGCGCGGCGTCCGGCTGGTCGGGCTCCTCCTGGGGCTCGGGGCGGTCGGCGCCGGTCACAGCGCTGTCCCGAATCCGGGCGTGGTGCCCGGTCCCGCGGAGAGGTCGCCGGTGTCGTTGGCCGTGGACAGGAGCTGCAGGCCCAGGCGGAGTCTGCGGCGGGCCTCGTCCTCGGTGACGCCGAGGTCGGCGGCCGTCTGGCGGTAGTCGCGGCGCTCGAAGTAGGCGAGCTCCAGGGCGGCGCGCAGCGGCGTGGGCATGGCCGTGACGATGTAGTCCGCGCGGGCGGCGACGGAGGCCTTGCGGACCTTGCGCTCCAGGTCCTCCGTGGTGCCCTCGCCGAGCGCGAGGGCGGCGGACTCGGTCTGGCGCAGCCTGCGGACGGCCCGCTGGTGGGTGAGGGTGGCGAGCCAGGAGCGCAGGGGGCCCTGCCGCGGGTCGTACGCGTCGGGGTTCTCCCAGATGTGCGTGAAGACCTCGCGCGTGATGCGGTCCGCGGAGCCCTCGTCGCCGAGGACGCGGTGGGCCAGGCCGTGCACCAGCGAGGCGAAGCGGTCGTACAGCTCGCCCAGCGCGGCGGCCTCGCCGTGCGCGAGCCGCTGCTGCATGCGGTGGTCCCAGCGCCGCGGCGCGTCCTTCGGCATGCGTCCCCCTCGTGCGCTTGCCCTGTTCTGCCTTCTCCGACCGTACGTCCCGTGCCGTACTTCCGGCCCTGCCTCTCCTTCGAATGTAGTGGCCACCCTCGGTGGAGCACTCCTGTTTGCCGACAGCGCACAACTGTTTGCGGTAAAGCGTGCGTCTCACAGGGCACCGGATGATATTGACGGTGACCTGCTGGTGTTTCATGGGGGAGCGGTGGGGCAGCCGAAGCAGAACGAACCGTAGGGACTGCTTCCGGATCACTGCGGAACAGTGGGCAGGCAGGGCGAGCGGGAGGCGTGGCGCGTGACCCTCAAGGTGACGGTGGACGAGCAGGAGGGCTGGGCCGTGCTGTGCGTGGCCGGCGAGATGGACCTGCTGACCTCACCCGTGGTGCGCCAGCGTGTGCACGACGCGGTGGCCGACGGCCGCCGCAGCATCGTGCTCGACCTCTCCGAAGTGCTGTTCTGTGATTCCAGCGGCGTCGGCGTGCTGATCGCCACGCGCCGGCTCATCCGCTCCTGCCAGGGCAGGCTGCGGCTGATCCTGCCTGCCAAGGGGGCCGTCGACGGCTCCCACGTGAACCGCGTGCTCGCCGCCCTCGGCGTGCGGCGCCTGTTCGAGGTCTACCCGGACGTGCGCGCCGCGCTGGACGAAGAGGCGGCGCCGATGTCGGCGTAGCGGGCGCGCGGTCCTCAGCCCACGTGCCGCTTGGCCGCCGCCACAAAGGAGTTGATGGCATCGCGCGAGACCCGGCGCCGCTCGCCCAGCTCGGCGCGGTCGTCGGTCCTGTGCACGTCGGCCACCTGGTCGAGGGTCTCCGCGGCCAGCCGCACCAGCTCGTCGTCGCCGGTGAGCAACTGCACCCGGAACAGTGCCTCCTGGGCCTCGGAGCGCAGCTCGTAGGAGCGGAAGCGCGTCTCCTCGCTCTCCTCGCGGTTCTGCGTCCTGCTGAACCAGCGGTCGACCAGGATCCGCCGGTAGTTGACCAGCGCCCCCGCGTACGCGCAGTACGCGTCGATCCGTTCCTGGCGGAGTTTCTCCGCGCGCGTGAACTGCTCCGTCCGCTCGATCGACCTCCGTTGGAACGCGTGCGTGACCCCCGCGCCCAGAAGAGTTCCCACCACCGCTATGACACTCGCCGCAACCGCTTCCACGTGCAACAGTGCAGCACATCACCCTTGTGACACACCTGTGTCCCGGAATTCCGGCGGTCTTGGCACAAGCGTCGCTTTCCCGCCTCCGGGCGGCGCCCGAGCACGTACGCTCGCTGCCGGGGACACACCCCCTGACCAAGCATCCAACCGCGGAAGTGAGGCGGCCCGAAGACCATGGACAGTGCCGAGTACGAGCGTAAAATCGCGGCCCGGTTCGCCACCTTCGACCAGGACGGCAACGGCTACATCTCCCGTGAGGACTTCAGCACGGCGGCGGCGGCCCTGTGCGCGGAGTTCACCGCGACGGCGCGGTCCGAGAAGGGCCAGGCCCTCTACATCGGGGCCGAGGCGTTCTGGCAGGGCATGGCGGGCATCGCGGACCGTGACGGGGACCAGCGGATCACCCGGGACGAGTTCGTGGGCGGCGCGGTGAAGCGGCTGCGGGACAACCCGGGTCGGTTCGCCGAGATCGCGCGGCCCTTCCTGCACGCGATGATCGCCGTGGCGGACGGCGACGGCGACGGCGCGGTGACCCCGGCCGAGGCCGGGCGCGCGCTGAAGGCACTGGGCGTGCCCGAGGACGTCGCCGCGACGGTGGCCACCGCGCTGGACGGCGACGGGGACGGCCGGGTCGCGGAGCAGGAGATCGTGACGGCGTTCGCGCAGTACTTCACGGTGCCGGAGTAGCCGGCGCGGACGGGGGCGGGTACCGGTGCCGGTACCCGCCCCCGCCGTTTCGCGACGTCAGTCCGAGAACCGCTCCCGCAACCGGTACTTGAGTACTTTGCGCAGCGTCTCGTTGCGGGGCAGCGCCTCGACGAGCTCCAGCTGTTCCGGCAGCTTGTGGGTGGCGAGGCCCTCGCCGCGCAGGTACGAGGTGAGCACCTCCAGCGTCAACTTGCCAGAGTCGACGCGCTGTTCGACCACCGCGCACACCCGCTCCCCGCGCTCGGGGTCGGGCAGGCCGACGACCGCCGCCTCGCCCACGGCCGGGTGCTGGTGGAGCAGGTCCTCGATCTCCTTGGCGGAGATGTTCTCGCCCTTGCGGATGATGATGTCCTTCGCCCGCCCGGTGAGGACGAGATGGCCGCTCTCCTTGAGGTGGCCGAGGTCGCCGGTGACCAGGAAGCCGTCGGCGTCGAAGACGGCCGCGCTCTGCTCCTGGTCCAAGTACCCCTGGCAGACGGCCTCCCCGCGCAGCCGCACCTCGCCGTCCGTGCCGGGCGGCAGCTCCTTGCCGTCGGCGTCGGTGACGCGTATCTCCATGCCCTGCGGGGGCAGCCCCTCGGTCGTCGCGAGGTTCTCCGCGGTGTCGTCCGGCGCGCCCATGGTGATCATCGGCACCTCGGTCATGCCGTACCCGTGGGTGAGCTGGCAGCCCATCTCGCGGACGACCGCGTGGTAGACCTCGGGCGGCTTGGGCGCCCCGCCGCCCGCGAGCAGGCGCAGGGTCGGGATGACCTTCTGCCCCGCGGGGAGCTTGCGCTGCTCGGCGAGGAACATCGAGTAGAAGGCCGTCGAACCGCCCGCCACGGTCACGCCGTGCCTTCGGTAGCCGTCGAGCGCGGCGGGCAGCGCGAAGTGCTCGAACATGACCGCGGGGAAGCCGTAGAGCAGCAGCATCACGGTGTAGTCGGGCCCGGCGATGTGCGCGAAGGGGAACGCCATCGAGCCGACGTCCGACTCCTTGAGGTGCAGGGCATGGGCCAGGCAGGAGCCGCCCGCGATCAGCGAACGGTCGGTGTGCAGCACGCCCTTGGGGTCGGACGTGGTGCCCGAGGTCCAGTAGATCCAGCGCACCGCCGTGCCGTCGGAGGGCGGCGGGGGCAGCACGGCCGGGTCGCCGTCGGGCAGCGCGTCGTACGCCTCGAAGACGCCCCGCGCGCCGAGCCGCCGCGCCATCCCCAGGTGGTCGAAGCCGCGCCAGGCGCCCGGCACGGCGAAGAACTCCGCCTTCGACTCCCGCAGGGCGAAGCCGACTTCGCGGTCGCGGTAGAAGGGGATGACGGGCGACTGGACGGCGCCGATGCGGGCGAGCGCGAAGGAGAGCAGGGCCGTCTCGATCCGGGTGGGCAGCTGCCAGGCGACGACCGTGCCGGGGCGCACCCCCATGCCGTACAGGCCGGCGGCGACGCGCTCGGCGCCGTCCCGCAGCGCGCCGAAGGTCAGTGTGCGGTCGTCGGCGGGGTCGGCCGCGGCCTGGAGCAGGACGGGCCGGTCGGGGGTGAGGGCGGCGCGGCGCGCGATCAGCTCCCAGAGCGTGCGGGACGCCCCCAGTTCGTACGCGGTCTCGTTCTCCGAGGTCCTCAACGCGATCCCCTCCCAGCCGAACCGGCTGAACTGACGGGTAGTCAGATCGTGCCGAGAGCGTAAGGCTCCGCGCCTTGTCGGTCCAGGGGTGCGGGGCTAGCCTGCCATCTGACGGGGCATCAGATGGCGTCGCAGGGGCCGGAGGGGACACAGCGCATGGACCTCACGTACACCGAGGAGGAGGAGGCCTTCCGGGCGGGGCTGCGCGACTGGCTCGCGACGGTGCTGCCGAACCTCCCCGCCAAGCCCTCGCCCCAGGACTGGCCCGGCCGCCGCGCCTACGACACCACCTGGCAGCGCATGCTGTACGACGCGGGCTACGGAGAGGTCCACTGGGACGCCTCGCCCACGCAGCGGCTCATCTTCCTGGAGGAGACCGAGAAGGCGGGCGCCCCCTACGTGGGCGCCAACTTCGTGGGACTGCTGCACGCGGGCCCGACCATCGCCTCCGAAGGCACCCCCGAACAGCGCGAGCGGTGGCTGGCGCCCGTCCTGCGCGGCGACGACGTGTGGTGCCAGGGCTTCAGCGAGCCCGACGCCGGGTCCGACCTCGCGTCGCTGCGCACGCGCGCGCGGCGCGACGGCGACCACTACGTAGTGAGCGGGTCCAAGATCTGGACCTCCCATGCCGAGGTCGCCGACTGGTGCGAGCTCCTGGTGCGCACGACCCCGGTGAGCGAGGCCGTGCCCAAGCACCGGGGCATCACCTGGCTCGCCCTGCCGATGGACGCCCCCGGCATCACGGTCCGCCCGCTGCGCACGCTCGCCGGGTCCACGGAGTTCGCCGAGATGTTCCTCGACGAGGTGCGCGTGCCGGTGGCCAACCGCGTCGGGGACGAGAACGACGGGTGGCGCGTGACGATGGTGACCCTGTCGTACGAACGGGGCACCGCCTTCGTGGGGGAGGTGGTGGCCTGCCGGCGCGTCCTCGGCGAACTGGCCCGCGAGGCGCGCAAGAACGGCCGCTGGGACGACGCGGTGCTGCGGCGCAGGCTCGGCCGGCTGGCCGCGGAGTTCTCGGCGCTGTGGCGGCTCACGCAGTGGAACGTGAGCGAGGCCCAGCGCACCGGCGGCGTACCCGGGGTGGGCGGCTCGGTCTTCAAGCTGCGGTACTCGCACGCGCGCCAGGAGTTGTACGACGCCGCCGCGGAGGTCCTCGGCGCGGGCGCCCTCGACCTCGGCCACGAGTGGAACCTCGACCGGCTCTCCTCGCTGTCGTACACCATCGCCGCGGGCACCTCGCAGATCCAGCAGAACATCGTGGCCGAGCGGATTCTCGGCCTCCCGAAGGGGCGGTGAGGGTCCGTATGGATTTCCAACTCACGGAGGACCAGGTGGCGTTGCGGGACGGGCTGCGCGCGCTCCTGGAGGGCCGGTTCACCCTGCGGGACGCCACGGAACGCCTGGACCGGACGCTCTGGCGCGAACTGGGGGACGCCGGGTTCTTCTCGCTCGCGCTGCCCGAGGCGGAGGGCGGGGTCGGACTGGGGCTCCCGGAGGCCGTGTTGGTCTTCGAGGAGGCGGGCCGCGCCCTGCTGCCGGGGCCCGCGGTGGCCTCCTTCCTCGCGGCGGGCGACGTCCCGGGCGCCGCGTCGGGCGAGGTCGTGGTGACGGCGGTCGACGGCGCGCTGGTGCCGTGGCTGGACGAGGCGGACGTGGTGCTGGGCGACGTGACCGGCGCCGAGCCGCTCCGCTCGGTCGACCCGCTGACGCCGCTGCACCGGGTGCGGGGGGCCGAAGCGGCGGCGCGGGGCACTCAGGGCGCTCAAGGCACTCAGGGCACTCAGGGCCTTCGGGGCGCCCGGGGCGCCCGGGGTGCCCGGAGGGCCGAGGCCACCCTCCTCTACGCCGCCGAACAGCTCGGCAGTGCCACCCGTACCTGTGGGACGGCCGTCCAATATGCCCGTGAGCGCGAGCAGTTCGGGCGGCCCATCGGGGCGTTCCAGGCCGTGAAGCACCTCTGCGCGCAGATGCTCGTACGGGCCGAGGTCGCCCGCGCCGCCGTGTACGCGGCGGCCGTGACGAAGGACCCGACGGAGATCGCCGGGGCCAAGCTGCTCGCCGACGACGCGGCCGTGCGCAACGCGCGGGACTGCCTCCAGGTCCACGGCGGCATGGGGTTCACCTGGGAGGCCGACGTGCATCTGCACCTCAAGCGGGCCTGGGTGCGGGCGGAGCTGGGGTGCTCGGCGCGGGACGCGGAGGAGGAGCTGGCGGCGGCGCTCTGAGGGCGCGCGGCCGCCCGGCGGCCGGGCCCCACGGGAACGGGGAATCGAGCCCTTCGAAAAATTGGTCTACCCGATATCGTGCGATTTGTCCCGTTGTTGTCGGCCCGGGAACCCGGCCGCGCCCAGGCTACTGAGCGTCGATATCGGGTTGTGTCCTACGCGTGACTCGTCACGGCACGGAGTCGGCGTCCGGCTCGGGTACCTTGTGTGAGATGCGAGTGGTTCTGAGGCTGAGCCATCCCGGTGTTGCCCCTGAGGCGACTCCGGACCCGGCAATGCCCGCCGCTCGTGGCGCGGGACGAGGAATCGTGCCCGCCTGTTCGACCCCCCGTGGCGTGCGTCGCACAGTATGCAGCACACGTACTCCTTCGCGCTGGAATATGCCCGAAGCGCTTGTTGGGGTGACTGAACGTCAATCATGCTGTCTCCCAAGGGGATCACGTTCCGTGACCCTGTGGAGTCGCGAGGCGATGTGTCCGCCGGTTCGGATGGTGTGAGCGGTGCAGGAGCTTCAAGTTCAGCTGGAGGTCGGGGCCGACCCCGCCGAGGTGGGACGGGCCAGGCGGTGGGCCCGCTCGCGACTCGCGTGCTCGGGGATAGAGGCCGACGAGCCGGTCGCCGAGACGCTGATCCTGCTGATCTCGGAGCTCGTCACCAACGCCGTTGTGCACACGGGCTGTCCGGCCGTCCTGCGCATGCTGCTCCCCGGTGTCCCCGCCGACGCGCCGGGGACGGTCCGGGTCGAGGTCGCCGACCGCAGCACCCGGCCGCCCGCGCCGCGCCACGCGGACGGCGACGACACCAACGGCCGCGGCCTGGAACTCGTCGACGGCCTCGCCGACCGCTGGGGCTGGCAGCCCGAGGGCGCGGGCAAGAGCATCTGGTGCGAGGTGGACCGGTGCGAGCCGGGCGTCGCCGCGGTGGCCTTCGACGGCGCGACCTATGACGCCGCCGCCTTCGACGAGGCGTCCTTCGACGGCACGGCCTACGACGCGTCGTTCGACGGGGCGCCGGCGGGCGTGTGCGACGAGGAAGTGGCCTACGGCGGGCCGGCCTATCGCCGGGTGCCGCGCGACGACGCGGACATCGCGTACGAGGCCGTCTGACCCGCGCCGCCGGGCGGCACCGGCCGAGCCGGACCGTCTGAAGCCGCACCGTTCGAGCCGCACCCGCTTTGAGCCGCACCCGCTTTGAGCCGTGCGAGCCCCCTTCGCTCCCGTGCGGGGCTCTCCGAGCCTGTATGCGCCGTCGTGTGCCACGATGCGCGCGCCCGTGCGCGGGTGGGGCGAATCAGACATAATTCATTAATCGCCGGACGGGTGTTGACGTACCGTGTCCGGTTGATCACGATTGTGTGCAGCGATTCGCCGCGAGGGGACGTCGAGGGCGCTCGTGACGGAGGTCCTCGGCGCAGTGCGGGTCGCGATTTCGGCGTCAGTCCCTTCAGGGCCGTGCGGGGCAGGGCCGAGCGCCGGAGTCGGAGGGCGGCGCGCGCGGCAGCGCGCTCGGGGCGGAAGCCGGCGCGCCGCCGTCCGACGCGGGCGGAGTCTCACAGGACGGCGACCGGCGCCACCGGTGTGCCCGTCCCGCCGATGAACGGCTCGGGCATCGCGGACAGCAGGAAGGCGAACCGCGCATCTTCTGCACAGGCTGTGGACAAGTTTTCCAGGTTCCAGTTCTGGCCCTGCAGCATCCCCATCTCGACCAGGTCGAGCGCGTGCACCGGCAGCCACAGGTTCTCGATCTCCGGCGGGAAGATCTCGAAGGTCAGGGTGTCGTTCGCGACCGCCGCCACGTCCCGCGCGTGGAACCACTCGGGCGTGCGCACCGAGAGGCCGGGCGAGGGGTATCCGTACGCGTGCTTGTCGCCCGCGAGATAGACCTGCACCTGACCCGTGCGCACCAGGACGATGTCGCCCGCGCGGACCCGCACGCCCCCGAACTCCTCGGCCTCGTCCAGGTCTTCGGGTGTCACCGGGTGGTCGCCGGGCAGTCGGTCCAGGCCCTTGGCGCGCGCCACGTCGAGCAGCACGCCGCGCGACACGAGGTACGGGACCTTGTCGATGCCGCTGAACCGTGCGCCGGCGTGGGCCGTGATGGTGTCCGCGGGGCGGCCGTTGTAGATCGTTCCCGAGTGCGAGACATGGGTGAGCGCGTCCCAGTGGGTGGCCGTCTGCAGGCCCATCGTCACCGCGTCGTCGCTGGTGGCGACCGTGCCGGGGCCGAAGATCTGCTGGTTGATCTGCACCATCGTGTGGAGCGGGTTGATCCGGCCCGGGATCATCCCGGTCTGTACGCCGTCCTCCTTGAGCGGCAGCGCGAGCGGGACGCGGCGCCCGGTGCGGACGGTGGCCGCGGCCTCGCGCACGACGTCGTCGGTGACGAGATTGAGCGTGCCGATCTCGTCGTCGGAGCCCCAACGGCCCCAGTTGTTGACGCGTTTGGCGATCTCGTGGAACTCGGGCGGCAGGGCGCTGGGTGCCGTGCCCGAGTCCGCCGATGCTCCTGAGTCCGACATGAGTCCTCCCCGGGGCTTGCCTTCGGATGTCTGACGGGTCATAGAATCTAACGGTCCGTCAGAAACCGCGGGAAGGGGCCGACGTGGGGAACTTCTTGGCAGGCAAGGTGGTGGCCGTGACCGGTGCCGGGCGCGGCATCGGCAGGGCCGTCGCACTCGCCGCGGCGGCCGAGGGGGCGAAGGTCGTCGTCAACGACTACGGCGTCTCCATGGAGGGCGGCGAGCCGACCAGTGAGATAGCCGACGCGGTGGTCAAGGAGATCCAGGCCGCGGGCGGCGAGGCGGTCGCCGTCGCCGACGACATCTCGACCATGGCGGGCGGGCAGCGGATCGTCGACGTCGCGCTCGCGGAGTACGGGCGCGTCGACGGCGTGGTCTGCGTCGCCGGGATCCTGCGCGAGCGGATGCTGTTCAACATGGCGGAGGAGGAGTGGGACCCGGTCGTCGCCACCCATCTGAAGGGGACCTTCACCGTCTTCCGGGCCGCGTCGGCGGTGATGCGCAAACAGGGCTCGGGCACCCTGATCGGCTTCACCAGCGGCAACCACCAGGGCTCCGTCGCGCAGGCCAACTACAGCGCCGCCAAGGGCGGGATCATCTCGCTGGTGCGGAGCGCGGCGCTCGGCCTCAACAAGTACGGGGTGACCGCCAACGCGGTGGCGCCCGTCGCACGGACCAGGATGTCGGCGAACGTCCCCATGGAGCTGAAGGAGATCGGCGAGCCGGAGGACGTCGCCGCGCTCGTGACGTATCTGCTCAGCGACCGGGCCCGCGAGGAGAGGATCACCGGGCAGGTCTACACGATCGCCGGGCCCAAGATCGCCGTCTGGGCCCAGCCGCGCGAGCTGCGCGCCGGGTACGCGGACGGGGCCTGGACCCCGGAGAAGATCGCCGACTTCCTGCCGGGGACGGTGGGGGTCGACCCGATGCCGATGCTGGCGCAGCTGGAGGCCATGGCCAAGGCGGCCGCCAACAAAGAACGTCCGAACGCGTAGGCGGGGGCGGGGCGGTGGAGTTCGGCTTCGGGCCCGAGGACGAGGAGTTCCGCGCCGAGGCGCGGGCCTGGCTCGCGGAGCGCCTCACCGGTGACTTCGCCGCGGCGGTCGGGCGCGGTGGCCCCGGCAGCGAGCACGAGGGCGGGGACCAGCGGCGCGCCTGGGAACGGGAGTTGGGGCGCGGCGGATGGATCGGTCTCGGCTGGGACTGTGCCGACTACGGCAACCGGCGGGCCACGCTGACCCAGCAGGTCGTCTGGGCCGAGGAGTACGCGCGCGCGTCGGCGCCGGGCCGCTACGGCCACATCGGCGAGAACCTCCTCGCGCCGACGCTCCTCGCGTACGGCACCCGGGAACAGCGCGACGAGTTCCTGCCGGCGATCGCCCGGGGCGAGGCGCTGTGGTGCCAGGGGTACAGCGAGCCGGGCGCCGGCTCGGACCTGGCGGGGCTGCGGACGCGGGCCGTGCGGGACGGGGCGGACGGGTTCCGGATCAGCGGACAGAAGATCTGGACGTCGCTGGCGCAGGACGCGGACTGGTGCTTCGTGCTGGCGCGGACGGGGGAGGAGGGCGCGACCGGAGCCGGGGCCGGGGCCGGGGCCGGAGGCGGAGGCGGCGCGGGTGGTCGTGGCCCGGGGCATCGGGGGTTGTCCTTCCTCCTGGTCCCGATGGACCAGCCCGGGCGGATCGAGGTGCGGCCCATCCGGCAGATGACCGGGACCAGCGAGTTCAACGAGGTCTTCTTCGACGGCGCGCACGCGCGTGCCGCGCACGTCGTGGGCGGCGTCGGCAACGGCTGGCGCGTCGCCATGGGGCTGCTCGGCTTCGAGCGCGGGGTCTCCACGCTGGTCCAGCAGATCGGCTTCGCCGAGGAGCTGGCCGGTGTCGTCCGCCAAGCCGTGGCGAGCGGTGCCGTCGGCGATCCCGTGGTACGGGACCGGCTGGTGCGGCAGTGGGCCGAGCTGCGGGTGATGCGGTGGAACGCGTTGCGGACGCTGGGGAGTTCGGGTGGCCTTGGCGACTCCCGGGGTGGGGACGCCGGGGCGCCGAGTGTCGCCAAGCTGCTGTGGGGGCGGTGGCACCAGCGGCTCGGGGAGCTCGGGATGGCGGTGCGGGGTGCGGCCGCCGCGGTCGGGCCCGCGGACTGGCGCGCCGACGCCCCGTACGAACTCGACGCCCTGCAACGGCTGTTCCTGTTCACCCGCGCCGACACGATCTACGGCGGCTCCGACGAGATTCAGCGGAACATCATCGCCGAGCGGGTGCTCGGTCTGCCGAGAGAGGCCAGAGG
Source organism: Streptomyces sp. NPDC052114 (assembly GCF_040680155.1). Lineage (NCBI taxonomy): Bacteria > Bacillati > Actinomycetota > Actinomycetes > Kitasatosporales > Streptomycetaceae > Streptomyces > Streptomyces sp. NPDC052114. The sequence goes on from NZ_JBFAWC010000008.1 coordinate 45,832, forward strand.
GCCTCGGTGAGGGGTGTGCGTGGTGCGGGGCGTTGTCTTTGACGGGGAGCGGGCCGAGGTCGTCCACGATCTGGAGATACGGGACCCGGGGCCCGGGGAGGTCCTGGTCGCGGTCGCCGCGGCGGGGCTGTGCCACAGCGATCTTTCGGTGATCGACGGGACCATTCCGTTCCCGCCGCCGGTCGTGCTGGGGCACGAGGGGGCGGGCGTGGTGGAGGCGGTGGGCGCCGGGGTGACGCATGTGGCTCCCGGGGACCACGTGGCGCTGTCGACCATCGCGAGCTGCGGGGCGTGCGCGGAGTGCAACCGGGGGCGGCCGACGATGTGCCGCAAGGCCATCGGGCGGCCCGACCGGCCGTTCACGCGGGGCGGCAGGCCGGTGTACCAGTTCGCGGCCACCTCCGCGTTCGCCGAGCGCACGATCGTCAAGGCCGTGCAGGCGGTACGGATCCCGGACGGCATTCCGCTGACCTCGGCGGCGCTGATCGGGTGCGCGGTCGTGACCGGGGTGGGGGCCGCGCTGAACCGGGCCAGGGTCGGGCTCGGGGACTCCGTCGTGGTGATCGGCACGGGCGGGATCGGGCTCAACGTGCTCCAGGGTGCGCGGATCGCGGGGGCGTCGACGATCGTCGCGGTCGACGCGAACGCGGAGAAGGAGGCGGTGGCGCGGCGGTTCGGGGCCACGCACTTCTTCGGGTCGACCGAAGCGGTGCGGGACGTCCTGCCGGACGGGGTCGACCACGCCTTCGAGTGCGTGGGGCGGGTGGAGCTGGTGCGGGAGGCGGTCGACCTGCTCGACCGGCACGGGCAGGCGGTACTGCTCGGCATGCCGGCGGCGACGGCTGAGGCGTCGTTCGTGGTGGCGTCCATGTTCCTGGACAAGTCGATCCTGGGCTGCCGGTACGGGAGTTCACGGCCGCAGCGTGATTTCGCCCTGTACGCGGAGCTGTACCGGAGCGGCCAGCTCCTGCTGGACGAGCTGGTGACGGCGACGTACGCGGTGGAGGACTTCGCGAAGGCGACGGAGGACGCGGGGGCGGGGCGGGTGGCGCGGGGGGTGCTGACGTTCTGACGTCTTCTGGCGGGGCGCCTTGGGCGGGGCGCCCGCTGTCCGTCTTGGGCGGGGCGTCGTTGGCGTCTGCGGCTTGTCGGGTCTGCGCGCTCGCTTCGTCTGTGGGGCGGGGCCGCGGGGGTATGTGCGTACTCGCCATCCCTGCGCCGCGCCTCAAGTCCAAAGGCGCTATGGCTGGCTCGGTGCTCCGTTCGCACATACCCCCACGTCCCCTCGGGCCGTAGGGCGGCAACCGGCCGTCGGTGGTCTCTGCTGTGGGCAGGCGTTCCGCAGGGCGGAACGGGTGGGCACAGCCCCCGGTGCCGGGTGGCGATAAGTGTGGCTCCAGCCCCGGCGCAGCCGGACCGTGCCGGGGCGGCGATGAAGGAGGTGCCCGCCCCGGCTCAGGCGGGGCACGCCAGGTCAGACGGACGTCGCACGGAACGTGCGGCGATACCCCGTGGGCGTCACCCCCAGCGCCACCTGAAGGTGCTGCCTCATCGACTGCGCCGTCCCGAACCCCGCATCCCGCGCCACCTGGTCGACCGACAGATCGGTCGACTCCAGCAGCTGCCGCGCCCGCTCCACCCGCTGCTGCGTCAGCCACTGCAGAGGACTGACCCCGACCTCCTCCCGGAACCGCCGCGTGAACGTACGGACCGACATGGCCTCCTGCTCCGCCATGTCCCGCAGCTGCAACGGCTGGTCGAGACGCCCCAGCGCCCACGCCCGCGCCGCCGTCGTGGTGGCCAACTGCGGCTCGGGGACGGGGCGTTGGATGTACTGGGCCTGGCCGCCGTCGCGGTGCGGCGGCACCACCGTCCGCCGCGCCACGTCGTTGGCGACCGCGGTGCCGTGGTCCCGGCGTACGACATGGATGCACAGGTCGATCCCCGCGGCCACGCCCGCCGACGTGAGGACGTCGCCGTCGTCGACGAACAGCACGTCCGCGTCGACGTCGATCCGCGGGAAGAGCCGCTGGAAGTGCTCGGCCATCGACCAGTGCGTGGTCGCCGGGCGCCCGTCGAGGAGACCCGCGGCGGCCAGCACGTACCCGCCCGTGCAGATGGCGACGAGGCGGGTCCCCGGCCGGATGCGGGCCAGTGCCGCCGCCAGCTCGTCGGAGAGCCTGCCCTCCTCGAACACCGGCCCCAGTTCGTACGACGCGGGGATCACGACCGTGTCCGCGTCGGCCAGCGCCTCGGGGCCGTTCTCGACCAGGACGGAGAAGTCGGCGTCCGTGCGCACCGGCCCCGGCGGGCGGACGGAACAGGTCACGACCGAGTAGAGGCCCCGGCCCTCCGCGGTGCGCGCGCGGCCGAAGATCCGCTGGGGGATGCCCAGCTCGAAGGGGATCACTCCGTCCAGGGCGAGGACGACGACGCGGTGTTCTGCCATGGCCCGATCCTAGCGAATGCTGTCCCTCGGGCCACTCGTTCGGAACGGACGGCTTTCGGATGCTGGATGACGTGACCCAGACAACCGAGACGCCCGCGCGGACCTCCCCGCAGAACGGCCCCGAGCGCCGTGCCCGCCGTATCCACCGCGCGTGGTTCGTCGCCGCAGTCACGTTCGTGACGATCATCGGCGCCGCCGCGTTCCGCTCCCTGCCCAGCCTGCTGATCGACCCGCTGCACGAGGAGTTCCAGTGGTCGCGCGGCACCATCGGGCTCGCCGTCTCCATCAACCTCGCGCTGTACGGCCTGACCGCGCCGTTCGCCGCCGCCCTGATGGACCGCTTCGGCATCCGCAAGGTCGTCGCGGTCGCCCTGGTCGTGATCGCGTGCGGCTCCGGCCTGACGGTGTGGATGGACTCCGCCTGGCAGCTGCTGCTCTGCTGGGGCCTGCTCGTCGGGCTCGGCTCCGGCTCGATGGCCCTCGCCTTCGCCGCCACCGTCACCAACCGCTGGTTCACCGAGCGGCGCGGCCTGGTCACCGGCATCCTCACCGCGGCCTCCGCGTCGGGGCAGCTGATCTTCCTGCCGCTCCTGGCCTGGATCGTCGACACGTACAGGTGGCGGCCCGCCGCCGTCACGGTCGCCCTCGCCGCCCTGGTCGTCGTCCCCTTCGTCTGGCTGCTGCTGCGCGACCACCCCGCCGACGTCGGCCTGAAGCCGTATGGCGCCAAGGAGTTCGTGCCCAAGCCCGCCCCGGTCACGGGCGCGGCGCGCCGCACGGTCGGCGCGCTCTTCAAGGCCGCGCGGACCGGCCCGTTCTGGCTGCTCGCGGGGAGCTTCGCGATCTGCGGCGCCTCGACGAACGGGCTCGTCCAGACCCACTTCGTACCCGCCGCGCACGACCACGGCATGCCCACCACGGCCGCCGCCTCGCTGCTCGCCGTCATCGGGATCTTCGACATCGTCGGGACCATCGCGTCCGGCTGGCTCACGGACCGCTTCGACTCCCGGCGCCTGCTCGCCGTCTACTACGCGCTGCGCGGCGTCTCGCTCCTCTTCCTGCCGCTGCTGCTCGCCCCGGACGTCCATCCGCCGATGATCTTCTTCATCGTCTTCTACGGCCTCGACTGGGTGGCCACCGTCCCGCCGACCCTGGCCCTGTGCCGCGAGCAGTACGGCGACGACAGCGCGATCGTCTTCGGCTGGGTCCTGGCCTCGCACCAGGTGGGCGCCGCCGTCGTCGCGTTCCTCGGCGGCGTGGTGCGGGACTCCTTCGGGTCGTACGACGTGATCTGGTACGCCTCCGGGGCGCTGTGCGCGGCGGCGGCGCTGATGGTGCTCGTGATCCGGCGGCGCGACGCGGCCCCGGTGGCGCTCAGCGCGTGAAGCGGCCGAAGGCGCCCTTGTGGAAGAGCAGCGGCTCGACGTCGTCGTCCGCCGTCCCGAGGGCGTCCACCCGGCCCACCACGATGAGGTGGTCGCCGCCGGTGTGCACGGCCTGGATCGTGCAGTCGATCCAGGCGGCGGCGCCCGCAAGGCGCGGCGAGCCGGACACCGGCGCCGCGTCGTGGGCCACCCCGGCGAACTTGTCGGCGCCGCTCACCGCGAAGCCGCGGCAGAGCTCGCCCTGGCCGGCGCCCAGGACGTTCACGCAGAAGACGCCCGCGCGCGCGATGCGCGGCCACGTCGTCGACGTACGCGCCACCATGAAGGAGACCAGCGGCGGGTCCAGGGAGAGCGACGCGAAGGACTGGCACGCGAAGCCGGCGGGGCCGTGCGGCGCGGCGATGTCGCCCTGGTCGTCCGCTGCGGGCGGCGCCGTGATCACGGTCACTCCGGTCGCGAAGTTGCCCAGTACGCGGCGGAATTCGGCCGGGTCGAGCGGCGCCCGCTCGTCCTCGCCGACCGCGCGCAGCCGAGGGCGCGGCAGTGCCTCGACGGGGCCCGTGGTGGGTGCCCCGACCGACCTGAGGTAGCGGACGGCGGTGGCCGCCATCCCTGCGTGTCCCATCACGCCAACCATTGAACCTGACGGGTCGTCAGATGGGAAGGGTGCGGTCGGACCGGTCCGGACCCACGCGTATCTTCACCCCCATGAACTGGGGGAACGGGCAGAAGTCCGTACGCGGGGCGGTGCGCGACGCCTGGGGCCATGGCGGCGTCACGGCCGCCGCGGCGGCCTGCGCCGCGCAGATACCCGCGGCCATCACGCTGTCCTGGCTGCTGTCGTTCGACAACGACGACTACGGAGTACCCCAAGGCGGCGCCTTCGGGCTCGCCTGCCTGTTCGTCTTCGGGCCACTGCTCTTCCCGTTCGTCGGCCTCGTGCACGCGGCGGTCCTGACGCTCCCCGCGGTCTCGCTCGGGCGCACGGCCGCGCGGTGGCGCGGCGGCCCCGGATGGGCGTGGAACCTCGCGGCGCTGGTGCCCTTGGCCCTGGCGTGGGCGGTGCTCTTCGCGGCCCTGGGCGGACCGTACGCCGGACCCGCCCTGTGGATCGCGGTGAGCGGCGTCCTGCCCGCGCTCGCCGTCGCGTACCGCCAGGCGCGCGAGGCCCGCACCGGCAGGCCGCCGCGCCACCTGCGGATGTGGCTGTGGTCCGTGCCCGCCTCGGTCGTCCTCCTCGCGGGCACCGTGGCGTTCGCCCTCGCGGCCACCGCGACGGGCCTGATCAAGGAGTACGCACCGCCGGACCTCCGCCCCGACCAGCTCGTCGGCGTGTGGCACGGCGAGGACGGCGGCCCGGTCGAACTGCGGCTGGGCGAGGACGGCCGCGCCCGGGCGCCCGGCTGCCCCGGCACCGCCGGCTGGACCGTGGACGTCGACACGGACCTGAAGCGGCCCTCGGTCCGGATCGACGGCCCCGCCGACACGGCGGATCCCGGGACCGAGGACGCCCACGACAGCGCCTGCGACGGGCTCCGGAGCTGGATCATCGGGGGCACGGAGGACGACCCCGAACTCTTCGTGACCTCGGGCGACCCCGACGCGCCGGAGATCGAGAGGCTGCGGCGCGCGGACTGAACCGCGAGCGCGTCGGGGTGCGCGCGGGCGGCACCTTCACGGGACCGTCAACGGCCCTCGTACGAGGGTGAGCGGCGTGCCACGAAGCTCGCCACCCCCTCGTTCGCGTCCGCCGTGGTCATGTTGATCTCCTGGGCCGCCGCCTCGGCGGCGAAGGCCGTCGCGCGGTCCGACTCCAGGGAGGCGTTCACCAGCTGCTTGGTCATGGCGAGCGCGCGGGTCGGCCCGGCCGCGAGCCGCTCCGCCCACTCCCGGGCCGTCTTCTCCAGCTCGTCCGCCGGTACGACACGGTTGACGAGCCCGAGCCGCTCGGCGTCGGCGGCCGGCAGCGCGTCCCCGAAGAACATCAGCTCCTTGGCCCGCTGCGGCCCGACGAGCCGCGGCAGCAGGTACGCGCCCCCGCCGTCCGGCACGAGCCCGCGGCGCACGAACACCTCGATGAACTTCGCCTGTTCCGCCGCGAGCACCAGATCGCACGCGAACGCCAGATGCGCGCCGATGCCCGCCGCGGTGCCGTTCACCGCGGCGATCACCGGCTTCTCGCAGTCGAGGACCGCCGCGATCAGCCGCTGCGCGCCCCGCCGGATGGTGCGGGCCACGTCCCCGGCCACGCGCTCGCCGGTGGCGGGCGCGCCGCGCAGATCGGCGCCCGCGCAGAACCCCTTGCCGGTCGCGGTGATCACGACGGCCCGTACGGCGGGGTCGGCGGAGGCCTCGTCGAGCAGCGCGATGACGCGTTCGCGCTGGTCCCAGGTGACGGCGTTCATGGCCTCGGGGCGGTTGAGCGTGATCCACGAGACGGCGTTGTCAGTGGTGTGGAGTATCAAGGAGTCGAGGGGATCACCGGGGGTCGTGGGGTCGGGGGAGGCCGTCATGGGGGAGTGGCTCCGTTTCGTACGGGGGTGGGTGCGGGGTGTCGGTCGTGGCGTGCGGGGCCTGGTTCGTTCGGCTCCGCCGCGCCGGAGGGCGAGCGGGGGGACGGGCGGGAGCGGCGCACGGCAAGCCGCCTCACCGCAGGCCGCCTCACCGGCAGACGGCGAACGCGTCGAGCGCGACGGCCCCCTGCCCCCGGGGCAGCACCATCAGCGGATTGATGTCCAGCTCCTCGATCTCGTCGCCCAGTTCGAGCGCCATGCGCTGCACCCGCAGCACGACCTCGACGAGCGCGTCGACGTCGGCGGGCGGCGCCCCCCTGACCCCGTCCAGCAGGGCGCGCCCGCGCAGCTCGGAGAGCATCGCCTGCGCCTGGTTCTCGCCGAAGGGCGGCACCCGCACGGCCGCGTCCCGCAGCACCTCGACGAGCACACCGCCGAGCCCGACCGTCACGGTCGGCCCGAAGAGCGGGTCCTGGGTGACGCCGACGACCATCTCGACGCCCCGCTCGACCATCTGGCAGACGAGGACGCCGTCCAGCGGGACGCCCTCATAGCGGGCGATGTCCGTGAGCTCCCGATAGGCGTCCCGCACCTGGCTCGCCGAGGTCAGACCGACCTTCACCAGGCCCAGTTCGGTCTTGTGCGCGAGCTGCGGGCCCGAGGCCTTCATGACGACCGGGTAGCCGACGAGCCCGGCCGCGCGCACGGCCGCCGCCGCGCTGGTCACCAGCTGCTCCCGCGGCACCCGTATCCCGTACGCGCGCAGCAGCTGCTTCGCCGCGTGCTCGCTGAGCTGCTGGCCCGGCCGCATCAGGGCCTGCGCCTTGCGGAAGGAGGGCGAGGGGGTGCGCGGCGCCTCGTCGAAGGGCGAGCGGTAGCCGGCGGTGAAGCGGTGGTGGTCCAGATAGGCGCGCACCGCCGTGATGCAGTTGGCGAAGGTGCGGAAGGTGGCGACGCGCGAGGAGCCGAGCAGCGTGGTGCGATAGGCCTCCTCAGTGCCGACCGGCGAGCCCCACACCACGCACACCAGCTTGTCCGTCCGCTCCGCCGCGTCCACCAGGTCCTGCGCGAGCCTGTCGCTCATCGGCGGGAAGGGGCCGGTGATCGGACAGATCAGCACCCCCACCTGAGGGTCGTCCAGGATCGCGTCGATGATCTTCCGGCCGCGCCAGTCACCGACGGGGTGCCCGCCGTTGTCGACGGGGTTGGCGACGTTCAGGTACGCGGGTATCCACTCGTGCAGCTCCGCCTGCTTGGCGTCGGAGAGCGTGGGCAGGGACAGCCCCGCCTCGGTCGCCAGGTCCGAGAAGTGCGCGCCCGTGCCGCCCGAGATCGAATAGACGACGACACCGTCGGACCGTGGCGGCCGGGCGCGCGCCAACAGGGCGGAGGTGTCCTGGAGTTCGTCCAGGCCGTCGACGCGGATCACGCCGAACTGCCGCATCGCCGCGTCCACCACCGCGTCGGCGCCGGTCAGCTTGCCGGTGTGTGAGGCGGCCATGCGGGCGCCGGTCTCGGTGCGGCCGACCTTCACGGCGACGACGGGCACGCCCTGTCGCGCGGCCCGGTCGGCGGCGAGCAGGAAGGCGCGGCCGTCCTTGAGGCCCTCGACGTAGGCGGCGATGGCGCCGACCTCGGGCCGTCCGGCGAAGTAGGAGATGAAGTCGGCGGTCTCCAGGTCGGCCTCGTTGCCGGTGGGCGCCCAGTGGGAGAGGCGGATGCCCAGCTCCTGGAGGGTGAAGACGGGGCGGCCCTGGTGGCCGGACTGGGTGATCAGCGCGATGGCGGGGCCTTCGAGGTCCTCGCGGAACCGCTCGAAGGCGTTGAGGTTGGTGTTGGGTCCGAGCAGCCTCAGGCCCGAGCGCCGGACGGCGGCGGCGAGGCGCTCCTGGGCGGCCGCGCCCTCCTCGCCGGTCTCGGCGAACCCGGAGGCGAAGGCGACGGCGAAGCGCACCTTCTCCTCGGCGAGCTGCTCGACGACGGGCAGCGGGTCGCCGACCAACAGCACGGCCAGATCGACCTGTTCGGGCAGGTCGGCGACGGAGCGGAAGCAGGTGATGCCGAAGACCGACGCGCGCGTGGGGTGCACGGGGTGCAGGCGGGCGCCGACCCGCTCGGCCCAGGCGATGAGCTGGCGGGTGATGCCGGTGTTGGGCCGCCCCTCGGCGTCCGACGCGCCGATGACGGCGACGGACTCGGGGCGGAAGAAGCGGTCCAGATCGGGTACGTCGGCGTGCAGCGGCCGTCCGCTGACGTCCACGTCGTCCGCCGCGGCGGCTCTGCCGTGGACGGCGCGAGGAGGGAGTTCGCCGCAGGCCACAACGTGCGCGCGGCGGGGGTCGGTGGTGAAGGTGCCGTGAGTCGATCCAAGCATCGGTCCGCCCGCTTCTTGTGACAGCACTTAACTGACGCACAGTCAGATTACTGAACTGACGCTGCGTCAGGAATGGTGCTGCAGGCAAAGCCTGGCGCCGGGGGCGGCGCGCAGGGGCGGTGAGGAGTCCTGCCCCGGGGCGGTGCGGGGCCCTCTGGGGTGGTGCCGGCGTGGTGCGTGGGGCCCTGTTGTCCACGGAAGCGCAGAATCCGGTGGGTGCCAAGGGGGGATTCGGACGAGGGCGCCCGTTCGCCGGGCGCCCACTTGTCCCCGGGTGCCCGCTTGTCGCCGGGCGCCCACTCGCCGCCCGGCGCCCACTCGTCGTGGGGCTCCACTCGTCGTGGGGCTCCACTTGTAGTGGGGCTCCACCCGTCGAGGGGCGTGCCTTGTCGGCGGCCTTCCGTCGACCGTGGTCGCTCGCGGAGTTCCCCGCGCCCCTTGCGGGGCGCCTCCTGGGCGTGGTGCTGACCCCGCGGGCTACCTCGCTATCGCCTTGGCGATCTTCTCCGCGTCCATGGCCAGTTCCCGGAGCATGCCGCTGATCGGGTTCGTGAAGCCGGTGAAGTAGAGGCCCGGGGTCTGCCGGGGGCTGCGGCGGCCGTGGGACGTCGGGCGGCCGCGGGCGTCGAGGATGCCGAGGTCGCCGACCAGGCCCTCCAGCGCGCGCCGGTAGCCCGTCGCGGCGATCACCGCGTCCGGGCAGATGCGGGTGCCGTCGGCGAGGGCGACCTTGCCGTCCTCGAAGGACTCCACCGCGGCGACCGGTTCGACGCGGCCCGTGCGCACCGCGTCGATCAGGCCGACGTCCTGCACCGGGATCGCGCCCTGCCGGGCCCGCGAGTACAGGCCCGTGGTGGGGCGGGGCAGGCCCTTGGCGGTCAGATCGGGGACGCTGACCTTGCCGAGCGGGCCCGCGAGCCGGTCGACCAGGGCGACCGGGAGCCTGCGGCACAGGATGCCGTTGAGCTGTGCGGGCCAGCCCATCGTGGAGCGGCGCACGATGTGCGGGGCGGTGCGCACCGCGAGGCGGACCCGGGCGGCGCCGCCCTCGACCAGGTCGACGGCGATCTCCGCGCCGGTGTTGCCGACGCCGACGACCAGGACGTCCTTGCCGGCGTAGGGGAGGGGGTTGCGGTAGTCGCCGGCGTGCAGGAGTTCGCCGGAGTACGTGTCGCGGCCCGGCCAGTCCGGCAGGTGGGGCGTGTGGTTGTAGCCGGTGGCGATCACCACCGCGCTGCCGGTCAACTCCCGCCCGCCCGTGGCGCGCAGGACCCAGCCCGTGCCGTCGTCGGTGCGCCGCAGTCCGGTCACCTCGACTCCGGTGACGACGTCGAGGCGGTGGTGCTCGGCGTACTTCTCCAGGTAGCGGACCACGTCGTCCCGCGACACCCAGCGGCCGAACGACCGCGGTATGGAGAGCCCCGGCAGGGCCGAGAGGCGGCGCGTGGTGTGCAGGTGGAGACGGTCGTAGTGGCCGCGCCAGGAGGCGCCGACCCGTTCGGACTTCTCCAGGACGACCGCGCGCACACCGCGTGCGCGCAGCGCCGCCGCGGCGGCGAGCCCGCCGGGGCCGCCGCCGATGACGTACACCGGGCGGTCCTGCTGGGGCATAAGTGGAGGGGACGAGTCGGTCATGACGGGAGAGTAACCGCGTGATTACTGGATGGGTGACGGAGAAGTCCGGAACCGATTGCGAATTCATCACGGGCGTACGGGCTGTACGCGACGTACGCCCCTTGCGCACCCCGTGTGCGGTGCGCTGAACTGACGTACCGTCAGATCGGTGTCGGCGCCCGTGGGGGCCGCGTACGTGAAGGGACTCCTCCGATGAGTACGGACCTGCCCGCCGCCCCCCGCTTCGACCTCCCCGAGGCCGATGCCTTCACCCGGCCCTACTGGGAAGCGGCCGGGGAGGGGCGGCTGTTGATACGCCGCTGCGGCGCGTGCGGCCTCGCGCACCACTATCCGCGCGAGTTCTGCCCGAAGTGCTGGAGCGAGGACGTCACCTGGGAGCGGGCGAGCGGCCGGGCCACGCTCTACACCTGGTCGGTGGTGCACCGGAACGACCTCCCGCCGTTCGGCGGCCGTGTCCCGTACGTCGCCGCGGTCGTCGACCTCGCCGAGGGCCCGCGCATGATGACCGAGGTCGTCGACTGCGCGGAGGGCGCGCTGCGGATCGGGATGGCGCTCCGCGTCGCCTTCCGGGAGACGGGGGCGGCGGAGGGCTCAGGAGGAGAGGGCGGGGCTGCCGTCGCGGTCCCGGTCTTCCGGCCGGTCGAGGACGGCGACGGCGGCGGAGGCGGCGGCGGAGACAGCGAGGGTGAGGGCGGCGGAGGCGACGGCGGCGGCGACGGTGAGGGCGCCTGATCGGTCCTGGCGTAAATCGGAGGCGCCCCCAAGGGGGTTGAGGGATCCTGGGCCATGCCCTCAGAACCCCGCGCCACCTGGCACTTCACCGACGACCTCGACGGGTTCCTCGACCGCGCCGGGGCGTTCCTGCGCGCCGAGCCCGCCGTGCACACCGTCCTGCTCAGCGTGACCGACACCCTGCGCATGCGCGGACCGCGGGCGTACGGGGACGGGGATCCCCTCTTCGGCGCGTACACCGGAGACGACGGCACCGTCCGCGGCGCCTTCGTGCGGACCCCGCCCCACCGCGTCGCCCTCAGCCCCCTCGACCCTGTGGCCGCCGACGACCTCGCCCGGCGGCTCGCCGACGTCAGCCCGGACCTGCCCGGCGTCGCCACCGAGCTCCACACCGCGCGGGCCTTCGCCGAGGCCTGGGAGAAGCACACCGGCGCCACCGCCACGGCCGGGGTCGAGCAGCGCCTGTACCGGCTCGGCACCCTCACCCCGCCCGCGCCCGGTCCAAAGGGCCGCGCCCGCGTCGCCGGCGACGCGGACCGGGACCTGCTGGCCCGCTGGCACGAGGAGTTCGGCGAGGCCGTCGGCGAGCGCCCCGCCATGGCCCCCGGCGAGTGGGCCGACGCGCGGATCGCCTACGGAGGCGTGACCCTCTGGGAGACCCCGGACGGCACGCCCGTCGCGATGGCCGGCGCCACCCGTCTCGTCGCGGGCCAGATCCGCGTCGCCCCCGTCTACACCCCCGCCGCTCTGCGCGGCCGCGGCTACGGCGGCGCCGCCACCGCCGCGGTCAGCCGCGCCGCCCTCGACGCGGGCGCGGCCGAGGTCCTGCTCTTCACGGACCTGGCCAACCCCACCAGCAACGGCCTCTACCAGCGCATCGGCTACCGCGCCGTCCGCGACTACGCCCAGTACGAATTCGTCCGCTGAGCCCGCCCACCGGGCCGAAACCCCACGCACAGCACGGCACTTGACCTCGACCGAACTTGAGGTCCGAGACTCCTGGCATCCCTCAAGGAGGTCTCACGATGCGTGATGCGCGTCTCCTGCGCGACAGACAGTTCGCCGTGCTGTTCGTGGCCCGGACCATATCCGTCCTCGGATCGGCGTTCGGGCCCGTGGCCCTGACGTTCGCCGTCCTCGACATGCCGGGCGCCACGGCCACGACGCTCACCGTCGTCCTGACCGCCCAGACCGTCCCGCAGATCGCCCTGATGCTGGTCGGCGGGGTGATCGCCGACCGGCTGCCGAGGCATCTGCTCATGACGGGCGCCGAGCTGGTCTCGGCGCTCGCCTTCACCGGCCTCGCGGTGATGTTCCTCTCCGGCACCGCGACCGTGCCGCTCGTCGCCGTCTGCGCCGTCGTCGTCGGCGCCTCGCTCGCCCTGTACTACCCGGCGCTCACCGGCGTCGTGCCGGACGTCGTGGCCGCCGAGCACCTGCACACCGCCAACGCCCTGCTCCGCTTCGGCATGAACGGCGCCCGCCTCCTCGGCCTCTCGCTGGCCGGCGGCATGGTCGCGCTGGTCGGCGCGGGCTGGGCGCTGGCCACCAACGCGGCCGGGTTCGTCGTGTCCGCCCTGCTCCTCGTGACGCTGCGCCTGGGCCACCGGACCCGCAGGGCCGCCTCCGCCTCGGTCGTCGCCGATCTGCGCGAGGGCTGGCGGGAGTTCGCGGGGCGGCGCTGGCTGTGGGTGACCGTGGCGCAGTTCGCGCTGGTGGTCGCCGCGATGCAGGCCGCCTTCGGGGTGCTCGGACCCGTCGTCGCCAAGGCCGACATGGGCGGGGCGCCCGCCTGGTCGACGGTGCTGCTCGGGCAGTCGGCCGGCACGCTCCTCGGCGTCCTGGTCGCGCTGCGGATCCGGCCGCGCCGCCCGCTCCTGGTGGCCACCCCGATGGTCTTCGCGATGGCGCTGCCCGTCCTGTTCCTCGGCCTGGGCGCGCCGCTCGCCGTCGTGGTCGCCGGTTCGTTCGTCCTGGGCGTCGGCATGACGACCTTCGGTGTGCTCTTCGAGACCACCATGCAGCGCGAGATCCCCCGCGAGTCCCTCTCCCGCGTGGCCTCCTACGACGCCCTCGGCTCCTTCATGATCGGCCCGCTCGGCCTGCTCGCGGCGGCGCCCCTGGCCGCCGGGGTCGGCGCCCGGGGCGCCCTGCTGATCTGCGCGGCCGTGATCACGGTGACGACGGCCTGCGCCCTGCTCGTCCCGGACATCCGCCGCCTGAGCGCGCCACGGGCCGGCGGGGCGGCGGAGGGCCGGGTCGCCGAGGGCCGGGCGGGGGAACGCCCCGTGGCCGCCGGGGACCGGGACGCCCGGCGGTGCCCCGGTCCCCGCGACTCCGTCACGGCCACAGCAGCTCCCTGACCCACCCCTGGCCGGTCTCCTCCCTCCGGTACCGCAGCCGCACATGGCGCCGGAGCGCGTCCCCCTGGAAGAACTCCAGCTCCCGGGGGTCCAGGAGGTACAGCGTCCACGTCGGCGCGTCCGCGTCCGGCTCCGCCTGTGCCCGCTCCCACGCGGCCTCGGAGGCGCGCGCCAACTCCCCGTACCGGGCGAGGACTTCGCTCTGGCGTCCCACCAGCGCGGCGGACAGCGCACCGGTCGACCGGGCGTGCAGATCGGCGAGGGCCTCGGCGTGCGGCGCCGCGGCGACCCGGCCGCGGACCCGGATCTGCCGGCCCTGCGCGGCCCAGTAGAAGTGCAGCGCGGCCTCGGGGCGTGCGGCGAGCTGGCGGCCCTTGCGGCTGCTCGTGTGCGAGGCGAAGTGCCAGCCGCGCCCGTCCGCGTCGTGCAGCATCACGGTCCGCACGTCGGGGCCGCCGTCCTCGGCCACCGTCGCCAGGCCCATGGTGTGCGGCTCGGGCTGACCGGCCGCCACCGCCGCCGCGAACCACTCGTGGAAGAGGGGCAACGGCTCGGCGGGGGCCGTGGCCGGGTCGAAGGCGGGCAGGTCGATGTCCCAGACCCGCTGGGCCCTGAGCAGCTCCTGGAACTCGGAAGGTGTCGTCGTCATACGGCGATTGTGGCCTCCGGATACGGCGGTGGCGTCCTCCGGATACGGCGATGGCGTCCTCCGCCGACCGGCCGGTCCGCGGCGCCCCTCGCCCGGTGCGGACCCCCCTCCCCGCTGCTCCCTCGCCGACGCGCCCCTCACCCCCGCCCCAGCACCACCGTCCCCGAGGAGCAGAACCACCCGCCCGTCCCCGACGCCACCGCCAGCTCCGGCAGGCTGCCGTCGGGGCGCAGGACCTGACCGTCACCCGCCTGCCCGCGGAGCTGGCGTACCGCCTCCACCAGCAGGAACAGGCCCCGCATGCCCGGATGCTGGGCGGACAGGCCGCCGCCGTCGGTGTTGGTCGGCAGTTCGCCGTCCCGCAGCAGGCGGCCCTTCTCCACGAAGGAGCCGCCCTCGCCCTTCGCGCAGAAGCCGAGGTCCTCCAGCGTCACCAGCGTCATGTACGTGAAGGCGTCGTAGATCTCGGCGATGTCGATGTCCGCGGGCCGCACCCCCGCCCGCTCGAAGGCGAGGCGCCCGCTGACCGCCGCCGGGGAGACCGTGAAGTCGTCCCACTCCGACATCGTCGTGTGCGAGACGTGCTCGCCCGCGCCCAGCACCCACACCGGTTCGGCGGCGCAGTCCGGTACGTACTCCTCAGCGGCGAGCAGCACCGCGCAGCCGCCGTCGGAGCGGATGCAGCAGTGCAGTTTGGTGAAGGGGTCCGCGATCATGGGGCCGTCCAGGACCTCGTCCACGGTGATCGGGTCGCGGAACACGGCGTCCGGGTTGGCCGCCGCGTTCGCCCGCGCCTGCACGGCCACGGAGGCGAGCTGCTCCAGCGTGGTGCCGTACTCGTGCATATGGCGGCGCGCGGCCATCGCGTACTTCGCGATCAGGGAGTGCCCGTACGGGACCTCGAACTGGAGCGGGCCCCGGGCGCCGAACGACAGGTTGGAGGTGCGCCGCCGCGCCTTGATGTCCGCGCGGGCCGTCGAGCCGTAGACGAGGAGCACCGCGTTCGCCCGCCCGGCCGCTATCGCGTCCGCCGCGTGCGCGGCCATGACCTCCCAGGTGGCGCCGCCGACCGACGTCGAGTCCACCCAGCGGGGCGCGAGGCCGAGGTACTCGGCGACCTCGACCGGCGCCAGGGTGCCGAGGCCTGCGGAGGCGATGCCGTCGATGACGTCGCGGCCGAGCCCGGCGTCGGCGAGGGCGCGGCGGGCGGCCTGGGCGTGCAGGGCGTAGGGGGTGGCCTCGTCGACCCGGCCGCAGTCCGAGAGGGCGACACCGACGACGGCGACCTTGCGCGCGGAGGTGGAACGGGTGGCAGTAGGCATGAATCTGACGGTACATCAGATACGGGCGGCGCAGAGAGGGCCGGGATCACCGGATCGGCGTCGCCGGTGCTCTGTGCATATCGCCGCCACCGGCCTAACATGACGGCCCGTCAGATCTGGGTCCGGCCCCTCGGGCCCGGGGGAGGAGCCTGCCGATGGACGCCGCCTTCAGCGCGGAGCAGGGCGAGATCCGCCGCACCCTTCGCGAACTGATCACCAAACGCTGCGGCCCCGACGAGGTCAGGGCCGCCGTGCGCACCCCGGCCGGTCACGACTCCGCCCTGTGGTCCGGCCTCGCCGAACAGCTCGGCCTGCCCGGCCTCGCGCTCCCGGACGCGTACGGAGGCGTCGGCTGCACGACCGCCGAACTGGCCCTGGGCAGCGAGGAGCTGGGCCGCGCCCTGGCGCCGACCCCCCTCCTCGCCACGGCCGTGCTCGCCGCCCCGCTGATCCTCGCGCTCGGCACCGAAGAGCAGCGCGCCGAGCTCCTGCCCCGCATCGCCGCGGGCGAGCTGACCGCCGCCCTCGCCGTCCCCGGCACCGGCCTCGCCACGGCGCTCGGCCTCGTCGGCGACAATCACGGCGACTGGGCGGGCGGCGGTCGCGCGGGCGGCGTGCAGGCGCGGCACCAGGACGGGGTGTGGCGGCTGTACGGGCAGGCCGAGCAGGTCGTCGACGGACACAGCGCGGGGCTGCTCGTGGTGGCCGCGCACGTGGGCGGCTTCGCCCGGTCCCGCACGCTCCTCTTCCTCGTGCGTGAGGGGGCGGCCGGGATGGTGCGGACACGGCAGACCGCGCTCGACGAGACCCGCACCCAGGCCCGCGTCGAACTGCGCGACGTGGCGGCCGAGTTGCTCGGCACCGACCGGACGGCCGAGGGCGGCGGCGCGGAGGGGGCCGACGTGCCCGACGCGCTGGCCGCCGTCGGGGACATCGCCGCCACCGTCGTCGCCGCCGAACTGGTCGGCGCCGCCGACCGGGTCCTGGAGCGGACCGTCGACCACGTCCAGCAGCGCGAGCAGTTCGGCCGGGCGATCGGCTCCTTCCAGGCGGTCAAGCACCGTCTCGCCGACGTGTACGTCCAGGTGCAGGCCGCGCGGTCGGCCGCGTACTACGCGGCGTGGGCGGCCGGTGCCGAGGCCGCCGGATTCGGCGGGCAGGGCGCCGAACGGGCCGGCGGGCCCGCGCTCGCGCAGGGCCTCGACGCGCTGCGCACCGCCGCGTCCGAGGCGGTCCAGCTGCACGGCGGGATCGGCTTCACCTGGGAGCACGAGGCGCATCTGTACTTCAAGCGCGCGGCCGGCGACGAGCTGCTCTTCGGACCCGTGCACCGGCTGCGCGCACGGGCGGCGGAACGGGCCGGGCTGTTCGCGGACGCGGGCCGTGAGGCCATCCCGGACGGCGGGGCCGCCGGGGGCGCGGCGGCCGCCGGCCTGGAGGAGGCCGTCTGATGCCGCCGGGACTGCGCATGATGCAGAAGGTGTCGTCCACCCGGACCTTCGCGAGGATCGCGCCGCACGTCATTCCCGCGATGGACCGCGCGGTGCACCGGCTGACGCGCGGCAAGGTGCTGCTCAGCGCGAGGATGCTGCCGGGCGTCGTCCTGACCGCGCGCGGCGCGAAGAGCGGCCTGCCCCGGCGTACGCCACTCGCGTGCATGCCCGAGGAGGAGACGGGCGGTTGGGTGCTGATCGGCTCCAACTTCGGCCGCCCCGGCCACCCCGCGTGGACCGCGAACCTCCTGGCCCACCCGGAGGCCACGATCAGCTGGCGGGGCGCCGACATCCCCGTGCGGGCCCGGCTGCTCACCGGGAGCGAACGGGCGAGGACGTGGGAGGCGGCCCTGAAGTTCTGGCCGCCGTACGCGACGTACCAGTCCCGGATAGAGCGCGAGATCCGGCTGTTCAGGCTGGAACGCGTCTGAGGGGCGGCGTCTGAGGGACGGCGTCTGAGGGAAGGCGCCCGTCCCGAAACGGCGGCGCCGGGAGGCCCTGGAGACCACAGCGGCGGATCACGAACGTGATCCGCCGCCGGGGTGACAGGATGTGGGCGATATGCCCGCCAGGGCTACTTCGTCGGCTTCTTCCCCGTCACGCCCAGATGTACCAACATGGCCAGGTTCGGCTTCAGTTCGGCCTGCTTGACGCCCCACGTCTGGAAGCCGCGCTGGTGCGAGGCGACCGCGGCGAGCATCGCGACCAGGGAACCGGCCATGGCGGCCGGGCTGATGTCCTTGTCGACCTTGCCCTTGGCCTGGAGCTCCTTGACGGTGTCCGTAAGGGAGTTGTTGACCGAGTTGAGGATCTTCATCCGGATCTTGTAGAACCGCTTGTCGCCCTCGGCGGCGCCCAGGTCGACGACCCGGAGGATCGCGTCGTTCTTGCGCCAGAAGTCGAGGAAGCCGTCGACCAGGTCCTGGGAGGTCTGCCAGCCGGCCTTGCCGACCCAGGAGCGGCCGTCGAGCAGCTGGGTCAACTCGGCGCCCTCCGCGGCCATTTGCTCCGCGATCTCGAGGACGGCGCCTTCCACGTCCGGGAAGTACTGGTAGAAGGTCGCGGGTGAAGTCCCCGCCTTCCGGGCGACGTCGATGACTTTGACGTCCCGGTAGGGCGAGGAGCTGAGCATCTCGCTGAGGCAGTCGAGCAGCTTCTGACGCGTCGCCTGACCGCGTCGACCGGCCACGCGGCCGTCGACGGTTCGTACCTGTCCTGTCATGCCGTCAGCTTACCGAGGGGTGATCGGAGCGCGATTCGGCCGAGTGCAAATGGGGTTGGGGCGCGTGAGCGCGGCGCGGGGGCGCACCCGATCGGAATTGGCCAAATGTTCGATTTTGTACCGTGCGGGCCGCGCCTCAGCGGGCTAGCTTGACGGACATGGACAACGCGGTGCGGGACCCCAGGGGCGGATACGCGGAGGGCGTGCCCTGCTGGGTCGACGCGATGCTCCCCGACGTCGAGGGCGGCAAGCGGTTCTACGGCGAGCTCTTCGGGTGGACCTTCGGCGAGGCCGTCGGCCAGGAGTACGGCCACCACGTCATGGCGTACCGCGACGGCCTCCCCGTGGCCGCGCTCGCGCCCAAGACCGACGGCCGCATGCCCACCGTGTGGACGGTGTATCTGGCCACGCCCGACGCGGCCGCGCTCGCCGGACGCATCAAGGAGGCGGGCGGCTCGATGGTCATGCAGGCCATCCCCGTCGGCAGCTTCGGCACGGCGGGCCTCGCCGCCGACCCCGAGGGGGCCGTCTTCGGCCTCTGGCAGGGCTCCGCGCACCAGGGCTTCGGCCTGCGGCGGCGGCCCGGCTCGTTCTGCTGGACCGAGGTGTACTCACGGGACAAGGACCTGGTCGACCCCTTCTACGAGGGTGTCTTCGGCTACGGCGGCAGCGACCTGGACCTCGGCGGCGAGGAATTCCGCACCTGGTCGCCCGCGGGCACCGAGCCGGGACCGGACACCGCGATCGGCGGGCGCGGCCTGGTCACGGGCTCCTTCCCGGCCGAGATGCCCGCGCACTTCCTCGTCTACTTCAGCGTCGCCGACGCCGACGCGACGGCCGCGGCGGCCACCCGGCTCGGCGGGCGCGTGCACGCGCCGCCCTTCGACATTCCGTACGGACGGATCGCGGTGCTCACCGACAATCAAGGGGCGACGTTCGCGGTGCTGCAGGACTGAACCGCGGATTCCGCTGGACTGAACCGAAGGTTCCGCTCGGTGGGGCCCGTCGCGGATGTGATTTGTCCGTAGACACCCCGATCCCGCCCCGGGTTCGCAACCACCGCCTCGGACAGGAAGAATCAGGGTGCGTGCCGCCGTAGCGGCTCGGTGGTGAGACGCTGCACGGGGCTGTCTTCTTCGGCGGCCGCGTACGGGGAGGTGGCAGGGCAAGTGGTGGATCAGCTGACGCAGCACGATCCGAGGCGAATCGGCCCGTTCGAGGTCCTCGGCCGGCTGGGCGCCGGCGGCATGGGCCTGGTCTATCTCGCGCGCTCCGCGTCGGGGCGGCGCGTGGCGATCAAGACGGTGCGGACCGAGCTCGCCGAGGACCAGCTGTTCCGGGTCCGCTTCACGCGCGAGGTCGAGGCCGCGCGCGCCGTGTCCGGCTTCTACACGGCCGCCGTGGTGGACGCCGATCCGCGGGCCGCCGTGCCCTGGCTGGCCACGGCGTACGTCCCCGCGCCCTCGCTCGAGGAAATAGTGAATGAACACGGGCCGCTGCCCACCCAGGCGGTGCGCTGGCTGGCGGCGGGCGTGGCCGAGGCCCTGGAGTCCATCCACGGCGCGGGCCTGGTCCACCGTGACCTCAAGCCGTCCAACGTCCTCGTCGTCGAGGACGGCCCGCGCGTCATCGACTTCGGCATCGCCTCCGGCGTCTCCAACACGCGGCTGACCATGACGAACGTCGCGGTGGGCACCCCCGCGTACATGTCACCCGAGCAGGCGAAGGACTCACGCAGCGTCACCGGCGCCTCGGACGTCTTCTCGCTCGGCTCGACCCTCGTCTTCGCCGCCACCGGGCACGCGCCCTTCCACGGCGCGAACCCCGTCGAGACCGTCTTCATGCTGCTCAGGGAAGGCCCCGACCTCGAAGGACTCCCGGACGACCTCCGTCCGCTCATCGAGTCCTGCATGCAGATGGAGGCCGCCCTGCGGCCCACCCCCGCCGACCTCCAGGCCCAGCTCGCCCCGCACCTCTTCGCCTCCGACAGCGTCGACGGCGACGACAGCGGGACGGCGTCCGCGTGGCTGCCGGAGCGGGCCGTCGCGCTCATCGAGGCCCGCAGGGGCGGCCGCCCGGCCCCCCGGGTCCCGGCCGCGGCCTCCAGCGGACGCAGCGGCGCCCGGGGCGCCGCCGCGCCGTCCGTCGCGCCCGCCGCACCCGTCACCGCGCCGCCGCCCCCGAGCCAGCCGCCGCCCGCGCCGTCGCAGCCGCCGTTCGCGGTCACGCCCGACGCGGGGCCCGTGCAGCTCGCCGGGGCGAAGGTGCCGATCGGCCCCGGGCCGCGGGTCGCCGACGCGCGCGGCCCCGTGCCCGGCGACTCCGGGCTCGCCGCGTCCTGGTCGCGGTCCTCGGCCGCGCCCAGGGGAGCGGCCAACGGCGTCGCGCCCGCCGTGCCCGCGCCCGCCCAGGCGCCCGACCCGGGGAACACGTCCTGGCGGCCCTGGCGGTTCCGGATGTCCAACGACGTGTGGGGCACGCCCGCCGTCGCCGGGAACCTCGTCTACGTCACGTCCTTCGAGGTCCACGCGCTGGACGTGTCCACGGGCCGGCGCAGCTTCAAGACGCGGGACGTCGCCTGGTCCATGTCCGTCGCGGACGGCCGCATCCACGCCTCCGACGGCCCCACGCTCTACGCCCTCGACGGCACCGACGGCTCCGACCTGTGGCGGCTGTCGACCGACGCCTGGGTGTACTCCCTCCAGGCCGACCGCGGCACCGTCGTCACCGGCACGCGCGGCGGCGGCGTCCAGGCCTGGGAGGCCGCCAACGGCGAGAAGCTCTGGGAGATCACCGGGGCGCAGACCGACTTCGAGACGCCCGAGGCCGGGCCCGCCGTGTTCGACGGCACGGTGTACGTCTGGAAGGACGCGCGGCTGCGCGCCCTGGAGGCCCGCACCGGCGAGGAGCGCTGGTCCTACCCCGTCGGCGACGCGGCCTCCTGCGGCGGCGTCCCGGTGCGGCTCACGCAGGGGCAGGACGGGTACGTGTACGTGGCCGCGGGGACGCGCGTCCTCGCCGTCGACGTGGTGAGCGGGCACGTCCGCTGGCACTTCGAGGCGCCCGCCGCGTTCCTCTGCCCGCCGGCCTTCGCGCCGGGTCCCGCCGTCACGGGCGGCGGCGTGTACCTCGCCGACTACCTCGGCACGGTGTACGCCCTCGACGCCACGGACGGCCGCGACCGCTGGCGCATCGCCACGGAGTCCCGCTCCTCGATCGAACCGGTCCTCGTCGCCGACGGCCACGTCCACGTGGGCAGCGGCAAGGGGCTCTACACCCTCGACGCGGTGACCGGCACGCCGAAGTGGCGCTTCCAGGCCGGCGGCGAGGTCGTCGGCGCGCCCGTCGTCGCCGACCGGCGCATCCACTTCGGCTCCACGGACCACCTCCTCTACACCCTCAAGGCGGACGACGGCCGCCTCCGCTGGAAGCTCGCCACGGGCGGCGAGATCACCGGCGCGCCGGTGGTCCGGGACGGCGTGGTGTACGCGTGCAGCAAGGACCGCTGCGTGTACGCGCTGGACGCGGAACGGGGCACGGGCACGTCCCCCAGGACCTAGCCCCTGGGGTGACTCCCGCTTGGGGTGACCCTGGCCGGGGTGGGCGTCCTGCCCCGGCCAGCGAGGGCCCGGCTTCGGCCTGTCCCGGCCCGCGGGGGCCCGGCTTCGGCCTCTCCCGGCCGGAGGAGCGGGCTCGCGCCGCGCTGCCCCGCCGCTCCCGTCGGCTCCGCGGCGCCCGGCGACGGAGGCACCCGGCCTGGCCCGCCGCTGCGCGGCGGACTTCCCCCACCCGCCCGCCCTTTCGGGCGGTCGGGTTGTCGAGGTCGATTGCTCGCGCTTAGGCGGGGGGGGTGCGGGAGAGGGCACGGCAGGTGGTTGCTCCTGCCTGGGTTGTGCGGTGGTGGGGGGGGGAGACGGGCGGTGGGTCGTTGCTCCTGCCCCCGCTTTGCGGTGTGGGGAGACGGGGGTGGGTGGTTGCTCTTGCCCCGGCCGATGCGGGGTGGGGGGACGCGCGGTGGGTTGTCGCTCCTGCTCCGGCTGTGCGGTGTGGGGGAACGCGATGTGGTTGTCGCTCCTACTCCCGCTGTGCGGTGCGGGGTAAACGGGTGGGTGGGTGGGAGTGATCCGCCGCGGAGCGGCGGGGTAGTGCGATGACGGCCCGCAGACGAAGGGCGTACAGGCGGCGCGGGTCAGGGAGACGGAGGCTTCTGCCAGGCCGGACCCGGGCCCAGGGGCGGATCCGGCGCCGGCCCCGGACCCGGACCCGGGGTCGAATCCGGACCCGGACCCGGGGTCGAATCCGGACCCGGACCCGGGGTCGGACCCGAGGTCGGACCCGGACCCGGCGCCGGGGGAGTCGGCGACCAGTCGGGGTCGTCCAGCGTCGGCACCGTGGACCGCGGCGCCGACCCCCGCCGCGTACGACGGGACCCGCGTCCCGCCATCACCACCGCCCCCACCAGCAGAAACACCCCGCCCCCGAATCCGTTCAGCACCCCTTGGCCGAGGCCCGAGCCGTCGCCCGCGACGGTCAGGCTGCCCTCCGCCTGGCCCTGGCGCACCATCCACAGGACCGTGAAGCCCAGTACGAGCACGCCCGCGCACGCCACCAGCAGCCGCGACCGCAGCACCACACCCACCAGCGTGAGGAGCGCCGCGAAGGCGAAGGGGAGGAACAGCGAGCCGAGGAGTTCCGCCCGCGCGTCGGTGATCCCGGCGCCGGAGAACAGTTCGTCGAGGCGGTAGTGGCGTCCGTGACGGCCGTCGTACCAGGCTTGGAAGGGGCTCCAGACGGCGGCCGTCGCTCCGATGAGAGCGAGGAGGGACCCGAGGACGTTGCGGACCATGTCGGGCCTCCTCGTGTGCGTGCCACGGCGGTGCGCGGGACGACGGCGCGCGCCACCCGCCGTGATCATCCGTACGCGTCTCTCAAGATCGACGCTACGCCGAGTGCGTGACCCCTGCCAGGCGACACCGCCCGGCCCCGCCCCTCCTCACCGTGTACGGAAGCCCGCGGCCCCCCGCCGCGCCGCGAACAGCTCCGCCTGCCGCTCCGGCGGCAGGTTCCCCAGCGCGATCAGATGCGGCGCGTGCGCCAGCGCCTGCGCGCGGGCCGCCTCCTTCGCCGACCACACCGCCCGCACCGTGCCCTGCACCGCCTCCGTCGGATACGAGGCGATGGTCCCGGCGGCCCGCACCGCCGCCGCCAGGGCCTCACCGGGGGCGGTGACCTCGGACACCAGCCCCGTCTCGTACGCGCGCCGCGCCGAGACCCGCTCGGCCGTCCCCATCAGCGCCATCCGCGCGACCTCGCCGAACGGCATGCGCTGCGCCAGGTGGATCGTCTCGTACGCGCTGACCATGCCGTACGTCGTGTGCGGATCGAAGAACGTGGCGTGCTCGTCCGCGACGACGAACTCCGCCTCGCCGAGCAGATAGAAGGCCCCGCCGCACGCCATGCCGTTGACCGCGGCGATCACCGGCTTCCACAGGTCGTTCGCCTTCGGGCCGATCGCGATCAGCGGATCGTCGATCGTGTACGGGGAGCTCGGCTGCGGCACCTCCGCGCCGCGGTCGATGCCGGTGCAGAAGGCCTGCTCGCCCGCGCCCGTCACCACCACCGCCCGCACGGAGTCGTCGAAGCGGAACCCCCGCCAGACGGCTGCCAGTTCGGCCGCCGTCGCCAGGTCGATCGCGTTGTGCCGCTCGGGGCGGTCCAGCGTCAGGACGGCCACGCCCGTCTTCTCGTCGACCTCCGTGCGCAGCGCGCTCCCCGGTGCCCGCGGTGTCACGGCCGCTCCAGGATCCAGCGCGGGACCACCACGCCGCCGACCTCCGCGAAGACGACCTGCACCTTCGCGCCGATGCGCAGCCGCTCCGGGTCCACGGAGTTCAGCGGGGCGTCGGGGGCCGTGACGAGGTTGCCGACGAGACGGATGCGCGGGGCGTCGGCGAGTTCGACGATGATCGCGTTGTACGGGGCCTGCTCGGCGTAGGCGGGCAGCAGGGGCGGATGCGGGAAGACGTACGACCAGATGCGGCCGCGGCCGCTCATCCTGCGCCACCCGCTCTCGAAGGACTGGCAGTGCGGGCAGCAGGGGCGGGGCGGGAAGCGGAGTTCGCCGCAGGCGGTGTTCGCGCAGGCCTGGATGCGGAGTTCGCCCCGTGCGGCGTACTCCCAGAAGGGTGCGCCGTCGTCGTCGGGGGTCGGGGTCAGGAGTGGTCCGGTCGTCGCGTCTGCCATGTGATCGTCCCTTGCCGGGTGCGGATGAGAAGTGGCCTTTCGCGCGGTTCCCCGCGCCCCTGACGGGGCGCCGTCGCCTGCGCCGGTTCACGACCTCAGGAGGATCGCCGACGTCGGGACGCCCTCGCCCGCCGTCACCAGGCACGTGGCGGCGTCCGGCACCTGTGCCGTGGAGGTGCCCCGCAGCTGCTTCACGCCCTCGTTGATGAGGTTGAAGCCGTGGACGTAGGCCTCCGAGAGGCCGCCGCCGCCCGTGTTGATCGGGAGCCGGCCGCCGCTCTCCAGGGCGCCGCCCTCCGTGAACGCGCCGCCCTCGCCGCGCCCGCAGAAGCCGTAGCCCTCCAGGGAGAGCGGGATGAGCGGGGTGAAGGCGTCGTAGATCTGGGCGACGTCGACGTCCTGCGGGCCGAAGTCGGCCTGTTTCCACAGGTGTCGGGCCGCCGTCCAGGCGGGCCCGGAGAGCGGGTCGTCGTTCCAGTAGTTGACCATCCCGTGGTGCTGTGCGGGCAGGCCCTGCGCGGCGGAGTGGATGTACACGGGCCGCCGCCGGCAGTCGCGCGCCCGCTCGGCCGACACGACCACGCACGCCAACGCCCCGTCCGTCTCCAGGCAGTTGTCGAAGAGGCAGAGCGGCTCGCTGATCCAGCGGGAGGTCATATACATGTCGCGGGTCAGCGGGCGCTCGTACATGATCGCGGCGGGGTTCTGGTTGGCGCGGTTGCGGCAGGCGAGCGCGACGTTGAAGAGGTGGTCGCGGGTCGTGCCGTACTCGTGCATATGGCGGCGCGCCAGCATCGCGATCTCGTCGGCGGGCCGCAGCAGGCCGAAGGGGCGCGTCCACTGGCCCGGCGTGGGCAGCTGGACGGCGGTGTTCTTCCAGGGGCGCGGTCGGCTGCCGCGCTTGCGCGAGCGCCAGGCGACGCCGACGCTCGCCTGCCCGGTGGCGACGGCGGAGGCGAGGTGCGCGACGGTCGCGCAGGAGCCGCCGCCCCCGTATCCCACCTTGCTGAAGAAGGTGACGTCGCCCGCGCCGATGGCCTTGGCGACCTCGACCTCGTCGGTCTCCTCCATCGTGTACGAGGCGAAGGCGTCGACCTCGGACGGGGCGATGCCCGCGTCGTCGAGGGCGGCGACGATGGCCCGGCAGGCCAACGCCTTCTCGCTCTCCGGGAGTTGTTTGGCGAACGGGGTCTGGCCGATCCCGACGATCGCTGTAGCGTCCTTGATTGAAGCCATGGGCAACGGACCTCCGCCGTGTCGCGAGCGTGTCCCGACTGCTGACAGCGCGTCAGGCTACAGCTAATCTGACGGATAGTCAGCTACTGCGTCGGGAGGGCTTGCTATGCGCGGCGACCTGGGGGATCCGGTGGATTCGGCGGACCAACGGCAGGCGATGCGCGGCGACTTGGTGTGGGGCAGCATCCCCGGCCTCGTCCGGTCGGCCGTCGAGCGGTTCGGCGACCGGGAGGCGGTCGTCGAGGGCCGCAGCCGCGTCTCCTACCGGGAACTGGGCGAGCGCGTGGCGCGCGCCGCGGCCGGCTGCGTGGCGAGCGGCGTCGAGGCCGGCGACCGCGTCGCCGTCTGGGCGCCCAACACCCTCGACTGGATCGTCTCCGCGCTCGGCGCGGTCTCGGCGGGCGCCGTCCTCGTCCCCCTCAACACCCGCTTCAAGGGCACGGAGGCCGCGTACGTACTCGCCCGCAGCCGCGCGAAACTCCTCTTCGTCACCGGGACGTTCCTCGGTACGTCGTACGTCGCCTCGCTGCGCCGCGCCGCGGGCGACGGGCCCGGCGCGGGCCCGCTGCCGGGTCTGCCGCACCTGGAGCAGGTGGTCGTCCTCTCCGACGACGCCCCGGACGACTTCCGCACCTGGAAGGACTTCCTGGCCGGCGGCGACAGGGTGGACGCCGGCACGGTCCGTGCGCGGGCGGACGCCGTCGACGGCTCCTCGCCCTCCGACATCATCTTCACCTCGGGCACCACAGGGCGCCCCAAGGGCGCGGTCATCACCCACGCCCAGACCCTGCGCTGCTACGACGTGTGGAGCGAGCTGGCCGGGCTCTGCGAGGGCGACCGCTATCTGATCGTGAACCCGTTCTTCCATACCTTCGGCTACAAGGCCGGGATCATCGCCTGCCTGATGCGCGGCGCGACGATGGTCCCGCAGCCGGTCTTCAACGTGGACACCGTCCTCGCGAACGTCGCCGCGGAACGCATCTCCGTCCTGCCCGGCCCGCCCACCCTCCACCAGTCCCTCCTCGACCACCCCTCCCGCGACCAGCACGACCTGTCGGCGCTGCGCCTCGTGGTGACCGGCGCGGCCGTGGTGCCGCTGCGGCTGGTGGAACGGCTGCGCACGGAACTGCGCATCGCCACCGTCCTGACCGCGTACGGGCTCTCGGAGGCCAGCGGCTTCGTCACCATGTGCCGCCGCGGCGACCCGGCCGAGGTCATCGCGCAGACCTCGGGCCGCGCGATCCCCGGCACGGAGGTGCGGGTGGTGACCGCGTCGGGCGCGCCGCAGTCGCCCGGACACCCCGGCGAGGTCCTCGTGCGCGGTCACCACGTCATGCAGGGCTACTTCGAGGACCCCGCCGAGACGGAGAAGAGCGTGACGCCCGACGGCTGGCTGCGCACGGGCGACGTCGGCGTCCTCGACGAGGACGGCAATCTGCGCATCACGGACCGCATCAAGGACATGTTCATCGTCGGCGGCTTCAACGCCTATCCCGCCGAGATAGAGCAACTCCTCGGTGTGCACCCCGATGTGGCGGACGTCGCGGTGATCGGCGTACCCGATCCGAGGCTCGGCGAGGTCGGGAAGGCGTACGTGGTGCGGCGGCCGGGGGCGGTGGTGACCGCGGACGACCTGATCGCGTGGTCGCGCCGGGAGATGGCCAACTACAAGGTGCCGAGGGCGGTCGAGTTCGTCGCCGAGCTCCCGAGGAACGCGAGCGGGAAGGTGGTCAAAGGGGAGCTGAGGGCGCGGAAGGGCTGAAGCCCCGGGCCCTCACCGGCTGTCGGCCTCTGCCTCTGCCTCTGCCTCCGCCTCTGCCTTGGCCTCGGCGGCGATGATGGCGTCGCGCTCGGCCTGGGCGCACTCCACGTCGAACTCGTTGCCCTCGGGGTCGGCGAGGGTGACCCAGCCGCGACCGTTGGGCCGCCGGTGGTCGGCGACCCGGGTGGCGCCGAGCGCGAGGATCCGCTCGACCTCCTCGTCGCGGGTGCGGTCCTGCGGCTGGAGGTCGACGTGGAGCCGGTTCTTGACGGTCTTGTCCTCCGGCACGGTCACGAACAGCAGCGTGATGCCGTCGGCCTCGACCAGGGCCTCGGGGTCCCCGGGGAGGTCGTCGTCGGCGAGCTTCGCGCCGAGGACCTCGGCCCAGAAGGTGCCCTGGCGGTAGGCGTCGTGGGAATCGAACGTGAGGTGGCGCACAAGAGAAGTCATGGGCGGCACTATTCGCGGTGGGGGCCGGGGCTGTCCACGGAAATACGGTGCCGGGCGTCCGGCGGGAGAGCCGGGCTCAATCCCGCCCCACGGCAGGAACCGGGCTCAACGCCCCACGGCAGGAACCGGGCTCAACGCCCAACGACAGGAACCGTTCTCAATGCCCCACGGGAGGCTCGATGCACCCGGTCTCCATGAAGGGCCCGTTCGCCCTGACGCCGTAGTCGGTCTTCTGGACGAAGGCGGTCACGCAGGCGCTGTCCCCTACGTAGAGCCCGATCATCGCCCCCTCGGGCGTGACGTACTCGTCGTTCTCGTAGCGCGCGTACATGTCCCGCACGTCGAGCTCGCCGCCGAGCAGCTTGCCCTTGCCGCTGGTCCTGCGGACCTCGTACCCGAGCTCGCCGGTCAGCGCGGCGCGCACGCTGTCCGGGTCCCACTTCTTCGTCTTCCAGAGCCGTTTCAGGACGGGCTCCATGCGGGCGGCCTCGGCCTGCGCGGACTCCTGGTCGGCGGCGGACATCTCGCCGGGGCGGCGGTAGGCGTTGTTGTCGCCGTTGTGGGGCGCGCCGTCGACGACGCCGGGCTCCACGTAGGGGGAGGCGCCGGGGCCGGTGCTCGAAGAGGCGGACGGGTGCGAAGAGGCGGACGGGTTCGGCGGGGCGGCGGGTTCGGCGACGGTGCCCGGCCGTTCGTCGCCGCAGCCGGTCAGGGCCAGGGAGAGGGCGGCGCCCAGCAGGAGCGCACGGGGGCCGGGGCGTCTTCGGCGGGGTCGATCGGCAGCGGTGGGCATGCCCATGACTGTGCCACGGGCGAGGGACTGGTGGGCGGCTCTGCGAGGATTGTTCGATGCACACCGCACGACCGCACGCCGCAGCCTCGCACACCGCACGACAGCCCCGTCTCCTCTTCGTGACGGACCTCGCGTACCAGGCGAAGGGCCGCCGCTACTGCGACGAGGACATCTTCCTGACCGCCCGCCTCCGCGAGGACTTCGACGTGGCCCTGTGTCACCCGCTGGACGCGGCGTCCCTGATGGAGACCGGCGCCTTCGACACGGTGGTCGTCCGCAACAGCGGCCCGGTCCTCAACTACCAGGCCCAGTGGGACGACTTCAGGGAGCGCGCGGCCGCGTGCGGGGCCCGCGTCCACAACCAGCTCTCCGGCAGGGCGGACATGGTGGGCAAGCAGTACCTGCTGGACCTGACGGCCGCCGGCTACCCCGTGATCCCCACGGTGGACGACCCCCGGGACGCGGACCGCCTCCCGGTCACGGACACGTACGTGATCAAGCCGAAGGCGGGCGCGGACTCGATAGGACTGGAGTTCGTGCCCAGGGACGCCCTCGCCGCGACGGCGGCCACCGCGGCCACCCGGCCCGGCAGCGTCCTGATCCAGCCGTACGTCGACTTCACGTACGAGGTCTCGTTCTACTTCGTGGACCGCACCTTCCAGTACGCCCTCCACGCCCCGTCCCCCGACCGGCGCTGGGACCTGGAGCGCTACGCCCCCACCCCCGAGGACCTGGCCTTCGCCCAGCGCTTCGTCGACTGGAACGCGATCGACCACGGCATCCAACGCGTGGACGCCTGCCGTACCCGGGCCGGGGACCTCCTCCTGGTGGAACTGGAGGACCTGAACCCGTACCTGTCCCTGGACCTCCTGGACGAGCCGACGAGAGACGACTTCGTGGCGGCGCTCAAGGAGTCGCTGCACCGCCAACTCCGCGAGGACCGCCCGTAGCCGGAGACGGCGCCCGAGCCGATGGGGTCGAGCAGTGGCTGCTCGACCCCATCGGCTCGGTGCTGGTGTCTGGTCCTGGTCAGCCTCGCGGGGGCGCCGGGATGTGGCTGTCGCCCTGCGGCGCGACCGGAATGTGGCTGTCGCCCTGCGGTGCGACCGGGATGTGGCTGTCACTCTGCGGTGCGACCGGAATGTGGCTGTCGTCGGCCAGGGCCGGAGCGGCCGCGCCGCCGGCCGCGGCGGCCGCGATGGCCAGGGTGACGAGGGCCTTCTTGGTGCGAGTCATTTCAGCTCCTGCAGGGAGAGGGCGACTTCCGGACATCGAGTGACGCTAGTGGCGATAGGCGCAAATGTTCGATACGTGCGGTCTGTTCCTGCCAATCATTGGCCTGAACCTGACCTGAAACAGATGTCGGCCGCGGCGGCTCCCCCTCCGCGCCGCCGCGGCCGATCGTCCCCCGTCGGGAAGGAAGTCTCTAGGCGTCCTTGGCGGGCGGGGCGGGAACGTGCCCTTCGCGCATCTTCTTGATGCCGTCCTTGGGCGGGGCGGGGACGTGGCCCTCGCCCTTCGCGCTGATGCCGTCCTTGGCGGGCGGGGCGGGAACGTGGCCTTCGCCCTGGACGCCTATGTCCTGCTTCTTCTCGGCTTCACTCATGGTGGCGACTCCTCTGACATCAGTGGGGCTGGACCGCCCGTTCGGCAACTCCCCCGAGGGCCGCCGAACGGACGGACTAGGGCCGCTCACGATATCTGCGGGGCCCACGCGACCCGTCTGCCCCCCGACGCGACGGATCGATGACTAGAGAGTGGCATCAGCTCATAAACGTTCGATGAACGTCCGGGCGCCCGGGTCAGGCAGCCGCGATCGGCCGCAGGAGCGCGTGGATCTCGGTGGCCTCGGACGCCCCGGTCACTTCGTAGATGGCCAGTGCTTCGCGCCAGCAGGCCTGTGCCCGATCCATTTGGCCAAGGCTGTCGAGTGACTTTCCGAGCAGCGTCAGGACATTGGCGCGCATCCAGTCTCCGCCGACGCAACCGGTGGCGAGGGCCTGTTCGGCGTGCTGAGCCGCCTGTGCCGGACGGTGGCCCGAGAAGTGGACCTGCGCCACGCGGAAGTGCGTGGTGCCCTCCCACAGCCGCTGGCGGTACTCCCTGAAGATGTGCAGGGCGTCGACGAGTTGGTCGAGGGCCTCTTCGCGGCGGCCTGCCTGGTTGAGTCCGAGGCCGAGGGCGTACTTCGCGTTGGCGAGGCGGAAGGTGAGTCCGAGGTCGTCGTAGATCGCCATGCCCTGCCGGGCCAGGTCGATGGACCTGCTGGTGCGCCCCATCGCGAGCAGGGCGCGCGACAGATTGCAGAAGGCGCTCGCCTCGCTGTGACGGTTGCCGTCCGCGCGGAAGGCCTCGATCGCCTTGAGGAAGAAGGTCTCGCTGACCGCGTACTGGTTCATGCAGTAGGTGACGATCCCGCGCTCATTCGCGGCGTTTCCGCTGGTCCAAGGGTCTCCGGACTGGCGAGCGAGCTCTGTGGCACGCTCCAGTTCCGTCAACGCCTTGTCGAAGTGCCCCACCTTGCTCAGGACTTGGGCGAGACTCACTCGCGCCCGCCCCTCGGCATGGGGGTCTTTCGCCGCGGCTTCGCCGGCGGCGCGCGTCGCCTGCTCGTACCGGGGCGCGCTCACCCCCGACTCCGCAAGATCCTTGGAGGCCAACAGGAGGTCGACGGCCCGACGCAGAGTAGTCGCGCCCAAGGACTGCTGTACGCACGCCAGAATGCAGTCCGATTCGGCGTGCAGCCAGTCCAGCGCCTTCGCGTCATCGCTGAACCCCTGGCCGGCGTACTGCGTCACTTCGAAGTGCTCGACCGTCCGGTCGCCGGGGCGTTCGATCGCGTACACCCGCGCCGCCGACGCGAGGTAGAAGTCCAGGAGGCGCGAGAGGGCCGCCTCCCGCTCGCTCGGGGGCTGTTCGTCGCGTTCGGCGCATGCACGCGCGTAGAGACGTACGAGATCGTGGTAGCGGTAGCGGCCGGGGGCCGCGGACTCCACCAGGGACGTGTCGACCAGGGATTCCAGGACGTCCTCCGTGTCCTCCAGCGGGAGGTCGAGGACCGCCGCGGCCGCCGCCAGGGACAGGTCGGGGCCGTCCGCGAGGCCGAGGAGGCGGAAGGCGCGGGCCTGGGCCGGCTCCAGCTGGCCGTAGCCGAGTTCGAAGGTCGCCTTGACCGCGAGGTCGCCCGCCTGGAGCTCGTCGAGGCGGCGCCGCTCGTCGGCGAGCTTCGCGGCCAGCGTGGAGACCGTCCAGGTACGGCGGGCCGCCAGGCGGGAGGCCGCGATGCGGATGGCGAGCGGCAGGAAGCCGCAGGCCGCGACCACGTCGAGCGCCGCTTCCCGCTCGGCGGTGACCCGCTCCTCGCCGACGATCCGGGTGAAGAGGAGGAGGGCCTCCTCGGGGGACATCACGTCCAGGTCGACGAGGTGGGCGCCCGCGAGGTCGACCATCCGCACGCGGCTCGTGACCAGGGCCGCGCAGCCCTCCATGCCGGGCAGGAGGGGCCTGACCTGCGCCGCGTCGCGCGCGTTGTCCAGGAGGACGAGCACCCGGCGCCCGTCGAGGACCGAGCGGTACAGCGCGGCCCGCTCCTCCAGGGAGTCGGGGATCGCGGAGTCGGCCGTGCCGAGGGCGCGGAGGAAGGCGCCGAGGACCGTCTCGGGCTCCGCGGCCCGCGCGCCCGCGCCCTGGAGGTCGACGTACAGCTGGCCGTCCGGGAAGTGGGTGCGGGCCACGTGCGCGACGTGGACGGCGAGGGTCGTCTTGCCGACGCCGCCGATGCCCGCGAGCGCCGAGACGGCCATGACCCGGCCCTCGGCGGTGGACAGGATCTCGCTCAGCTCGTGGACGAAGGAGGCGCGGCCCGTGAAGTCGGGCACGGTCGCCGGGAGCTGCGCGGGCCG
Organism: Streptomyces sp. NPDC052114; assembly: GCF_040680155.1. Lineage (NCBI taxonomy): Bacteria > Bacillati > Actinomycetota > Actinomycetes > Kitasatosporales > Streptomycetaceae > Streptomyces > Streptomyces sp. NPDC052114. Next base: position 78,355 of record NZ_JBFAWC010000008.1, read on the forward strand.
CACGACCGTGGCCGTCGGTTCGGGCGAGGACGCCGAGGGCTCGGCGAGGCCGGGGTCGGCCTGGAGGATGCGCTGCTGGAGCTCCTTCAGGCCGGGGCGCGGGTCGACGCCCAGCTCGTCGGCGAGCAGGCGGCGCGTGTCGGCGTAGACGGCGAGGGCCTCGGCCTGGCGGCCGGAGCGGTACAGGGCCAGCATCAGGAGTTCGCGCAGGCGCTCGCGCAGCGGGTGGGCCGCGGTCAGGGCGGTCAGCTCGGAGACCGCCTCCGCGTGGCAGCCCTGCTCCAGGTCCATGTCCAGGCGGGATTCGAGGAGCTGGAGGCGCCACTCCTCCAGGCGGGTGCGCTGGGTCTCGGCGTAGGGACCGGGGACGCCGGCGAGCGGTTCGCCGTCCCACAGGCCGAGCGACTTGTTCACCAGCGTGCGCGCCTGGCACAGGTCGCCCACGCCGCGCGCCTTCTCGGCCTCCGACCAGAGGTCCTCCGCGGCGGCCAGGTCCAGGGCGCCGTCCGCGACCTGGACGGAGTAGCCCCCGGACTCGCTGACGAGGACGCCGGGCGGCAGGACCTTGCGCAGGCGGGACGCGTACGTACGTACCGCTGCCAGTGCCTGCGACGGTGGCTCCTCGCCCCAGAGGGCGTCGATCAGCTCCGCGGCCGTGGCCGTGCGGCCGTCCCGCAGCAGGAGGGCCGCCAGGAGCGCCCGCTGCTGTGGTGAGCCGGTGCTGAGCTGTTCCGTGCCGTGCCACGCGCGCACCGGTCCGAGCACGCTGAAGCGTGACGCCTGGACCTCGGGGGGATGCCCCTCGGTCCGCTCCTCGGGGGCGTTCCCCGAGGCCGGACGCCACTGCTCCGGTACTCGCGGTACATCGACCATCGCTCCCCCTGCCGCCCTGCCTATCCCAGTCCTGCCGGCCGCGGAGCTGCCCGGTCCGCGGTCTTGCCGTTGTCGGTCGTACCCGGGTGGCGGGGGCTGACCCCTGTCCCGGGCATATTCGTGCCGAGCCCCGTCCGGGCCTCGGTCGCCGCCCGGTCGCGCCTTGGTTCTCGCACCCCGCCAGTTTGCCTTGTTCATGGCGGATGCGTCAGCCGTGGGAGACGGCTCTCACAGGGTCCTCGCACGACGCTCTGGACACCTTTTCGGCCTCGGGCGCCCCATGAGGCGCCGCACGACTAGCTGACGGACCGTCAGATCGGCGCTACCGTGGGCCGTATGGAGACAGTGGAGAGCCCGGAGACCTTCCCGAAGATCATCTCGGTGGACGACCACACGGTCGAACCCCCCGACGTCTGGCGGGACCGGCTCCCGTCGAAGTACCAGGACAGCGGCCCGAGGATCGTGCGCGCGCCGCTGAAGGAAATGAGCTTCCTCGGCGGGAAGTTCGCCCCCGTGATGGGGGCGAAGGGGGACGAAGGCCCCATAGGCGACTGGTGGATCTACGAGGATCTGCACCGCCCCCTCACCCGCCTCGACACCGCCGTCGGGTACGACAGGGACGAGATCAAGCTCGAGGTCATCACGTACGAGCAGATGCGGCCCGGCTCGTTCAGCGTGCCCGAGCGGCTGGCCGACATGGACGTCAACCACGTCCAGTCCGCCCTGTGCTTCCCGACCTTCCCGCGCTTCTGCGGGCAGACGTTCACCGAGGCCAAGGACCGGGAGCTCGGGCTCCTCGGGGTGCGCGCGTACAACGACTGGATGGTCGACGAGTGGTGCGGGCCCGAGGCGCGGGGGCGGCTCATACCGCTCACCCTCATCCCGCTGTGGGACCCCGAGCTGGCCGCCGCCGAGGTGCGGCGCAATGCCGCGCGCGGGGTCCGGGCGGTCGCCTTCTCCGAGATCCCGCCGCATCTGGGGCTGCCGTCCATCCACACGGACGCGTGGGACCCCTTCCTCGCGGCGTGCGACGAGACGGGGACCGTCGTGGCCATGCACATCGGGTCCTCCAGCAGGATGCCGTCCACCTCGGCGGACGCGCCGCCGGCCGTCGGGTCCACGATCACCTTCGCCAACTGCTGCTTCTCGATGGTGGACTGGCTGATGAGCGGGAAGTTCGAGCGCTTCCCGAATCTGAAGGTCATGTACGCGGAGGGGCAGATCGGCTGGATCCCTTACATCCTGGAGCGGGCGGATGTGGTCTGGGAGGAGAACCGGGGGTGGGGCGGGGTTGCCGACAAGGTGCTGCGGCCGCCGTCGGAGCTCTTCGCCGAGCACGTCTACGGATGCTTCTTCGATGACGCGTTCGGGCTGAAGAACCTCGATTCCATCGGGGTCGGCAATGTTCTGTACGAGACCGACTATCCGCATTCCGACTCGACCTGGCCGAAGTCGCGGGAGGTCGGGGAGGCGCAGATGGGGCATCTGGACGCGGATGTGGTGGACCGGATCGTCCGTCGCAACGCGATCGATCTTCTGGGCCTGACGGAGGATGGCCTCTGGCCCGGCCCCTGACCTCGCCCCGGCGGGGTTCCCCTTCCGGTGCCGGGGCCGGGGCCACGGTCATCGCCGCCCGGCGCCGGGGTTGGTCCCCGCCTGCGCGGGGGCGGGTGCCACCTTCATCGCCGCCCGGCACGGTTCGGCTGCGCCGGGGCTGGAGCCACGGTCATCGCCGCCCGGCGCCGGGGGTGTGCCCGCCTGCGCCGGGCTTGGAGCCGCCTTCATCGCTGCCCGGCACCGTCCGCTTCCCGGCGCTCCGCGCCGGGCCTTCCCCACCCACCCACCCGTTTACCCCGCACCGCCCTGCCGGACCGGCTGCACCGGGGCTGAAGCCACACTTCCCGCCACCCGGCACCGGGGGCTGTGCCCACCCGTTCCGCCTTGCGGAACGCCTGCCCACAGCGGGGATGGCCAGTTCGCCACCGCGCCGCTGCCCACAGCGGGGGGTGGCTACCCGGCCAGTGCCGCCGCCCGCAGTGGCGGGACCGGCATCTGGTTGCCCACCGGCCGCGGCGCGGGCGCACCGGCCCCCACCGGGCCGCGCCCGCAAGCGCTCCCGAGGGGACGTGGGGGTATGTGCGAACGGAGCACCGAGCACACACTGGCGCCTTTGGACTTGGGGCGGGGCGCAGGGATGGCGAGTACGCACATACCCCCGCGGCCCCGCCCCACAGACGGGCAAAGGCGGACCAGCCCAAGGCGCCCCGCCAGACGCCCGCGCCCCCGCCTCACGGACGAAGCGACCGCGCAGACCGCCAAGGCGCAGACGCCCACGCCCACGCGCCCACCGACGAACCCGAGGCGCAGTACCCCTCAAGGCGCCCCGCCAGAACCCTTGTCTGACGGGGCGTCAGCTATCACGATGTGTGGCGGTAACCATGTGATGGTCCGTCAGGTCTAGTCGAGGGGTGGGTTCTCCCATGAGCGGTGCCGAGGGGCGGCGGGGATTTCCGCCGGGGCGTCTCGTCTACGGAATGCAGCTCCCGATCCAGTCGCAGAGCTCCCTGTACGCCGAGCCGTGGGAGGCGGACGCCCGCGTCGAGGACCTCGTCGACATCGCCCGCACCGCCGACCGCTCCGGCTTCGCGTACCTCGCCAGTTGCGATCACGTCGCCATCCCCCGCCGCCTCGCCGAGGCCATGAGCACGGTCTGGTACGACCCCGTGGCGACCCTCTCCTTCCTCGCCGCCGCCACCGAGAACGTCCTCCTGCTGAGCCACGTCGCCATCGTCGGCCTGCGTCACCCCCTGCTCTCCGCCAAGCAGTACGCGACCCTCGACCACCTCAGCGGCGGCCGGCTGATCCTCGGGGTCGGCGCCGGGCACGTACCGGAGGAGTTCGAGGCGCTCGGCGTCGACTTCGCGCGGCGCGGGCCGGTCCTCGACGAGACCGTCGACGCGCTCAAGGCGGCCCTCGGGCCCGAGGAGTACCCCGAACACCACGGCGAACGCTTCGAGTTCAGCGGACTCGGCCAGCTGCCCCGGCCCGCCCAGGCCCACGTGCCCGTCTGGGTCGGCGGCTCCTCGCCGGCCGCCGTGCGCCGCGCCGCGACCCGGGCGGACGGCTGGCTGCCGCAGGGCGACCCGCGCGGCAAGCTGCCCGCGCAGATCGCGCGGCTCAGGAGGCTGCGGGAAGAGGCGGGGATCACGGAGCGGGCCGTGGTCGGCGCGATCACCGAGGCGCTGTACGTCGGGGAGCCGGGCTGGTCCGTGGGCCGCCGCACGCTCACCGGCAAGCCGCAGGCGCTCGCCGAGTCGCTGCGGGAGTACGGAGCGATGGGCGTCGACCAGATCCAGGTGCGGTTCCGCAGCCGGAGCCGCAGCGAACTCACGGACCAGATGCGGGCGTTCGCCACGGACGTGGCCCCCCACCTCAACGACTGACCCCAGGGAGTAAGCCATGGGCAAGCTGGACGGCCGCGTCGTCATCGTGACCGGCGCGGCACGCGGACAGGGCGAGCAGGAGGCGCGGCTCTTCGCCGCGGAGGGCGCGCGGGTCGTCGTCGCCGACGTGCTCGACGAGCAGGGCAAGGCGCTCGCGGCGGAGCTGGGGGAGGAGTCCGCCCTCTACGTCCACCTGGACGTCGGCGTGGAGGCCGACTGGCAGGCCGCCGTGGCCGCCGCCAAGGACGCCTTCGGCAAGGTCGACGGGCTCGTCAACAACGCCGGGATCCTGCGCTTCAACGAGCTGGTGAGCACCCCGCTGGAGGAGTTCCAGCAGGTCATCCAGGTCAACCAGATCGGCTGCTTCCTCGGCATCCGCACGGTCGCCCCCGAGATCGCCGACGCGGGCGGCGGCACCATCGTGAACACGGCGTCCTATACGGCCCTCACGGGCATGGCGTACGTCGGCGCGTACGCCGCGACCAAGCACGCCATCCTCGGGCTCACGCGGGTCGCCGCGATGGAGCTCGCGGGGCGGCACGTCCGGGTGAACGCCGTGTGCCCGGGGGCGGTGGACACGCCCATGACCAACCCGGCGCAGCTCGACCCGGCCGCCGATCCGGCCCAGGCGGGCGAGGCGGTCGCGGAGCTGTACAAGAAGCTCGTGCCGCTCGGCCGGATCGGGCGGCCCGAGGAGGTGGCGGCCCTCGCGCTCTTCCTGACCGGGGACGACTCGGCGTACATCACCGGCCAGCCGTTCGTCATCGACGGCGGCTGGCTGGCGGGCGTCAGCGTCATCTGAGCGGGCGGCAGCGGCGGGCGCCGCCGGAGCATAGCTGACGCTGCGTCAGCTATTGACGCTCCGGCGGGCCGGTGGAACAGTCGACGCATCACGATCTGACGGGTCGTCAGAAACCGTCAGAACCTCACGAGGACGGTGAACCTCCTTGGAATTCGGTCTCTTTGTACAGGGATACGTGCCCGCGGCGCGGGCCAAGGTCGACCCCGAAGCGGAGCACAAGGCGCTCATCGAGGAGACCGAGTACGTCATCCAGGCGGACAAGTCGGGGTTCAAGTACGCCTGGGCCTCCGAGCACCACTTCCTGGAGGAGTACTCGCACCTCTCCGCCAACGACGTCTTCCTCGGGTACCTCGCGCACGCCACCGACCGCATCCACCTGGGCTCGGGCATCTTCAACCCGCTGGCGCCGGTCAACCACCCGGTGAAGGTCGCCGAGAAGGTCGCCATGCTCGACCATCTCTCCGAGGGCCGCTTCGAGTTCGGCTCGGGGCGCGGTGCCGGTTCGCACGAGATCCTCGGCTTCATGCCGGGCATCACCGACATGAACCACACCAAGGAGATATGGGAAGAGACCATCTCCGAGTTCCCCAAGATGTGGCTCCAGGACGAGTACGTCGGCTTCCAGGGCAAGCACTGGTCCCTGCCGCCGCGCAAGGTCCTGCCCAAGCCGTACGGGACGTCGCACCCGGCCATGTGGTACGCCGCCGGGTCCCCCTCCTCGTACGCGATGGCGGGCAAGAAGGGCCTCGGGGTCCTCGGCTTCAGCGTGCAGAAGGTCTCCGACATGGAGTGGGTCGTCGAGTCCTACAAGTCGGCCGTCGAGGAGGCCGAGCCGATCGGCGGCTTCGTCAACGACAACGTCATGGTGACGTCCACGGCGATCTGCGCGGAGACGCACGAGAAGGCCGTACAGATCGCGGTGAGCGGCGGGCTCAACTACCTCCAGTCGCTGCTCTTCCGCTACCACGACACGTTCCCGCGGCCCGAGGGCATCCCCGAGTGGCCCGAGCTGCTGCCCGAGTACAGCGAGGAGATCATCGAACTCCTCATCGCCGAGGAGCTGATGATCTGCGGCGACCCGGACGAGGTGCTCACCCAGTGCAAGCGGTGGGAGCAGGCGGGCGCGGACCAGCTGAGCTTCGGGCTGCCGATCGGCATCTCGCCCGAGGACACGATGAACACGATCAAGCTGATCGGTGAGCACGTGATCCCGAAGATCGACACGGATCCGGTGCATCGCACCACGCGCTTCCGGCAGGCCGCGGGTTCCTGACCCCCTGAGTCACCCCGGCCTCCCCTCCCGGACGGAGGCCGGGGTCCTGCCGGACGGGTGCGGGGTCACGTGGCTCTGTCACGGGGGCGAGCCCCCGGACCCCCGTCCATCGCCCTTCGGGCTCGTCCTCAAACGCCGGACGGGCTGATATCCCGGGCTCGTCCTCGCCTGCGGGGCGGGCTGATACTCCGGGCTCGTCCTCAAACGCCGGACGGGCTGAATCTGAGGGCTCGTCCTCATCTGCGGGGCGGGCCGATACTCCGCCTCCGAAAGGGGACACCTCCGCCATGCTCGACCACCTCATCAAGGGCGCGACCGTCGTCGACGGGACCGGTGCCCCCGCGCGCGTCGCCGACGTCGGCATACGGGACGGGCGCATCGCCGTCGTCGCCGAGCCGGGAACCGTCGCCGAGGAGGCGCGGACCAGCGAGGACGCCCGGGGGCGGGTGCTCGCGCCCGGATTCGTCGATCCGCACACGCACTACGACGCGCAGCTGTTCTGGGACCCGTACGCGACGCCCTCGCTCAACCACGGCGTGACCACCGTCGCCGGCGGCAACTGCGGCTTCACGCTCGCCCCGCTGAACCCGGCGCGGCCCGAGGACGCCGACTACACGCGGCGGATGATGTCGAAGGTCGAGGGCATGTCGCTGGTCGCCCTGGAGGAGGGCGCGCCCTGGTCGTGGAGTTCGTTCGGCGAGTACCTGGACGCGCTGGAGGGACGCATCGCGGTCAACGCGGGGTTCATGGTGGGACATTGCGCGCTGCGGCGGTACGTGATGGGCGCCGACGCGGTCGGCGGGCAGCCGTCGGCCGAGCAGTTGGAGGAGATGCTGCGGCTCTTCCACGACGCGATGGACGCCGGTGCCTGGGGCCTGTCCACCACCCAGTCCGCCACGCACTCCGACGGCGACGGGGAGCCGGTCGCCTCGCGGCACGCCGGGCCCGAGGAGCTGCTCGCGCTGTCGCGGGCCGTCGCCGAGCACGAGGGCACCCAGCTGGAGGCCATCGTCGCGGGCTGCCTCGACCAGTTCAGCGACGAGGAGATCGACCTGTTCGTCGAGATGAGCGCGGCGGCCGGGCGGCCCCTGAACTGGAACGTGCTCACCATCGACGCCGCCGTGCCCGAGCGCGTGCCGCGCCAGCTCGTGGCGAGCGAACGCGCCCGCAAGTCCGGCGGCCGGGTCGTCGCCCTGACCATGCCGATCCTCACCCCCATGAACATGTCGCTCGGCACGTTCTGCGCCCTGAACCTGATCCCCGGCTGGGGCGAGGTGCTGGGCCTGCCGGTGCCCGAGCGCATCGCGAAGCTGCGGGACGCGGACGTGCGCGCCGAGATGCTGCGGCGCGCGGGGAGCAAGGAGGCGGGCGTCTTCCGGCGGCTGACGCACTTCGGGCGGTACGTCATCGGGGACACGTACTCGGCGGCGAACGAGGGCCTCAGCGGGCGCGTCGTGGCCGACATCGCCGCCGAGCGCGGCCAGGAGCCCTTCGAGTGCCTCGTCGAGATCTGCGCCGACGACGAGCTGCGCACGGTGCTCTGGCCGATGCCCACCGACAACGACCCGGACTCCTGGGCGCTGCGCAAGGAGACCTGGCAGCACGAGGACGTCATGCTGGGCGGCTCGGACGCCGGCGCGCACCTGGACCGCATGTGCGGCGCCCCGTACACGACGCGCTTCCTCGGGGACTGCCTGCGCGGGCGCAAGCTGATGGGTCTGGAGGAGGCGGTGAAGATGCTCACCGACGATCCCGCGCGGCTCTTCGGGCTGCGCGAGCGGGGCCGCGTCGCCGAGGGCTACCACGCCGACCTCGTCCTCTTCGACCCGGAGAGGATCGACGCGGGCAAGGCCACCCTCGTCCACGACCTGCCCGGCGACAGCCCGCGCCTGGACTCCAAGGCGATCGGCGTCAACGCGGTCTGGGTCAACGGCGTCGAGGCGATCCGCGAGGACGTCGTGTCGGGCGCCGTGCCCGGCAAGGTCCTGCGCTCGGGCCGGGACACCAGGACGGTGAGCACCAAGTGAGCAAGGACCAGCGGCTGTTCATCGGCGGCGAATGGGTCGAGCCGGACGCCGGGCACTACGAGGTGGTGAATCCGGCGACCGAGGGCGTCGTGGGCCTCGCGCCCGAGGCGAGCCGGGCGCAGGTCCACGCGGCGGCGTCGGCGGCGCGCGAGGCGTTCGGGAGCTGGTCGCGCACGTCCCCGCAGGAGCGGGCGGCGATCCTGGAGCGCGCCGCCGCCGTCCTGCGCAGGGACTTCGACCGGCACGCCGAACTCGCGGGCGCGGAGAGCGGCGCGACGACCGGGACGGCGCGCGGCATGCAGGTGGCGGTGGCGGTGTCGCGCTTCCACCGGTACGCGCGGGGCGCCCTGGAACCGGTCGAGTCGGCGCTGCCGCCGCAGATCAACGAGGCGAGCCCGATGGGGAGGGCGGGCGTCATGGGCGCGCTGGCCGTGCGCCAGCCCGTCGGCGTCGTCACCTGCATCACCTCGTACAACAACCCCTGGGCGAACCCGGCGGGCAAGGTGGCGCCCGCGCTCGCGATGGGCAACACCGTCGTGGTGAAGCCCGCGCCGCAGGACCCGCTGTCGGTGTACGGGATGGCGGCGGCGCTGGCGGAGGCGGGGGTGCCGCCCGGCGTGGTCAACGTGGTCTCCGGCCGGGAGACCGCCGTCGGCGAGGCGGCCGTCGACTCCCCGGACGTCGACATGGTGAGCTTCACCGGCTCCACGGCGGTGGGGCGGCGCATCGGCGAGGTCTGCGGGCGCGGCATGAAGCGGCAGCTGATGGAGCTGGGCGGCAAGGGGGCGGCGATCGTCCTCGACGACGCGGACGTGGACGCGGCGGTGGCCGGGATCGGCACGACGTTCTCCTTCTACAGCGGCCAGATCTGCACGGCTCCCACGCGCGTGATCGTGCAACGAGGCGTCTATGAAAGCCTGTTGGAGAAGCTGACGGCCTACATCGGCCATCTCACGGTGGGCGACCCGCGCGCGAGGGGCACGGTCGTGGGACCGGTCATCTCGGCGGACCACCGCGACCGGATCGAGTCGTACGTCGAGCTGGGCCGCAAGGAGGGCGCACGGCTCGTCACGGGCGGCGAACGCCCCGCGGGACCCGGCCTGGACAAGGGCTTCTACGTCGCCCCGACGCTCCTGGCCGACTGCACGAACGACATGCGGGTGGTCCGCGAGGAGATCTTCGGTCCGGTCGTCGCGGTCGTCCCCTTCGACGCGGCGGGCCCCGAGGAGGCCGAGGAGACGGCGATCGCGCTGGCCGACGACAGCGAGTACGGCCTGATCGACTACGTCTGGTCGGGCGACGTCGCCCGCGCGTTCCGCGTGGCCCGCAGGCTGCGCGCGGGCGGCGTCGGCGTCAACACGATCGGCCGCAACATGGAGGCGCCGTTCGGCGGCTTCAAGCAGAGCGGGGTGGGCCGCGACGTCGGCTCGTACGCCCTGCACGCGTACAGCGAGCTCCAGTCGATCGTCTGGCCGGGGTGAGGGGCCGCACACCGCCCCGCACCCCGGGGCGAGCGCGGCTCCGCACCCCGGGGTGAGCGCGGCTCCGGTCAGCGGCGCCCGAGGAAGATCGGGTTCGTGAACGCCGTCAGCGGTCCCGGCAGGCCCGCCACGACCGGGGCGTGCCGGACCTCGGCCCGTACGTACGCCGCGTACTGCGCCGTCGTGCGCCACTGGACCGTGCCCGTGCCGGACTCCGGCAGGGCGGCGCTCGTGTGCAGGACGCCCTGGTCGGTGACGAAGCGGACCGTGCAGCCGGGGGCGCCCTTGACCTCAAGGCGGACCGTGACCGGTGCGTCCCGGTCGACGTCGAGGCGTTCGCCGATGCCCGCGTGGGCGCCCTTGCCGCCGGCCGCCGAGAAGGCGAGCGCCACGTCCTTGTTCTCGGCGACGTAGGAGTGGCCCCTGCGGATGCCGTCCTGGATGGCCTCGCGGGTCAGGTCGTCGGCGAGGACGACCGTCTGCGGGCCGCCGACGCGGTCGGGGTCGCGGTGCGCGTCGCTGTTGCCCATCGCCGGGATCCACTGCCGGTCGCCGCGCACGGAGGCGACCAGCATGCTGTCCCAGTCGGCGAGGGAGACCTCGTCGTCGGGGGTGTAGGGGCCGTTCCACACCTCCACCGCGTCGGCCTCGCCGAAGCCGAACTTCCAGTTGCAGCCGACGCAGGTGGCGTGCGGGTGCGCGGGCACGACCAGGCCGCCCGCGTCGCGGATCCTGCGGGCGTACTTCCCGAAGCGGTTGTCGCGCGCGCGGTAGCGCCAGTCGACGAACGTGCCGGGGTCGATGCCGAGGGCGACCACGTGGCCGTTGCGGGTGGTGACCTCCTCGCCGAGCATGATCAGCAGGTCGTCGCCGGCCTCCGGCGCCCAGTGGGCGTGCGCGGAGTGGGTGTTGTGCTCCGAGCTGTTGATGAAGTCGAGGCCCGCCGCGCGGGCGAGCGCGGCGATCTCGGCGAGGGTGCGGCGGCCGTCGGAGTGCACCGAGTGGAGGTGGCAGTCCCCGCGGTACCAGGCACGGCCGCGGCCCTTGGCGCGCTCGGGCGGATGGACGGGCTTCGGGGTCGTGCCCGGCTCCCCGTAGGTGAGGGTGATCGTCACCTCGTAGGGGAGACCCTCGGGGGCGACGGTGTAGGGGCCGAGCGCGATGTGCCACTCGCCGGCTCTCACCGGTCCCGGGATATAGCCGGGCGTGGCCTCGTCGGCCCGGATGAAGAACTCGGTGCGGGCGCCGCCGGACCAGCCGCGGAAGCCCCGGCCACCGAGCTCCGTGCCGCGCTCGTCGAAGACGCCGATGTCGAGGGCGTTGCCGACGGTGCCCGCGGGGACGGCCGGCTTCTCGTAGGTGTACGCGACGTGGATCTCCTTGACGCCCCGGGGGACGTCGACCGGCAGGTACACGTAGTCCGGCGACCCGGTGGGCAGGGTGCCGCGCACCGTCCTGCTCTCCTTGCCCCCCGGAGAAGGGGCGCGCCGCTCGGCGCCGCTGGCGAAGCTCACGCTGTTCAACGTAAGCGCGGCGGCGGCTCCCGTCACGAACAGACCGCGCCGGTTCATTCCCTTGTGCGCGGGGTGTACGGCGTCCTCACACATGCTGCGGCTCCCCAGGGTGTCGGTGGTGACGTGGGTGGTGCGGGCAACCCTGGTATTGAGCCGTGAACTGTGCGTCAAGGGAAGGTGATTGACGGACCTACGTACGGGGGCGGCGCATCGGCCCCGGACGTGGCCCAAAGGCGCCTATTTGCGGTGGCGGCGCATCGCGAGGAGCGCGAGGACGACGACCAGCACGACCAGCAGCACGATGATCCAGCCGATCAGCCCGAGCGACTTGCTCTTCTTCTTTTTCTTCTTGGACTTGCTCGTCTTCTCGATGCCGCTCTTCGTGACGCCGCTCTTCGTGACGGCGGCGGAGCCGGTCCTGTGGACGGGCTCGGCCTGGAGCACGCCCGCGCCGGTGCGCGCCGCCGAGGCGGCGGAGGGCCGTGCCGAGGTGTACGAGGCGGTCGGCGCCGCGTACGCCGTGACGGGCGCAGCGCCGCCGAGCAGCACGGCGGTCAGCAGCAGCGAGGTGGCCGGACGTGGTCGCATGCGAAACCTCCTGATTTCACCGGACTTGGCGCATGCTAGGGCAGCGCGGGCGTCACGTCACCGGTCCGCACGCGGGCTGTGGACGCGGCGGTGGGCGCGCCTCGGGCGGGCGCACTCCTGGAGGGTCCGTGCGCCCCGAGGGGGACGCCTCGTTCCGCCGCGCGGCGGAGCGGGCCCGGCCCTGCGGCGGACGTGCGGGGCCAGGGCGGCGAGAAGGATCGGTGGGGCGGGACCGGGAGCTTCTCGGGACGCCTCATCAGCCGTACGCCATAAGGGAGTTACCCGTGTCTTTCTTCGGTGCGAAGTCCGTCGTCCGTACGAAGCCCGTCCTCCGTACGAAGCCCGTCCTCCGTACGAAGCCCGTCGTCCGCGCGAAGTCCGCCCGCGCCCTCACCGTCCTCGCCACCGCCGCCGTGCTCGCCACCACCGTGGGGGCCGCCTCCGCGTCGACGGCGTCCGGCGAACGGGCCGGCGGCCGGGGCGCGCACGCGGCGGAGAAGGCGCCGGAGGCGCCGCGGCCCGTCACCTCCCGCCTCAAGGGCGAGGGCCGCCTCGACTACCCCGTCGCCCAGGACGACGTCCGGGTGTCCGTCGACGCCCGTGCCACCTTCCGGAGCAAGGGCTGGTCGATCCCCGAGAAGTCCTCGGGAACGTTCCGCATCTACCACAGCTCGCCGTCCCCCGACGGCGGACCCGACCTGGTCAACTGGGGTGACTTCAAGGTCGACTGCCTCACCACGGGCGGTCCCACCGCGACCGTCACCGGCCGTCTCGTGCGCACCGGGGGCAACGTCGACGGCTGGGACGACTACCTGAAGCGGCACGTCCGCATGGGGGTCAGCTTCTACGTGGGGGACGAGAAGACCGGCGCCCCCGCCCGCGTCGGCATCTCCGGCGGCACCGAGGAGGGAGAGCCGCTCCTCAGCAAGTGCATGGCGCCCGCCGCCGACAGCGAGCTGGTCAAGGGCGGATACGCCGTCGAGGACAAGGCCTCGGCCCGCACCCGCTGAGCCGGGCGAGCGGCCCGCGACCGGCCCCCGCTCCGCAGCCGGACCCGCCCCCACCCCGCAGCCGAACCCCCTACTCCCGCGCCCCCGCCGCCACCAGCGCCGCCTCCGTCTCCGGATGCGGTCCGTCGGCCCCCTGCCGGGCCCAGCGCAGCGGAGAGGAGCCCGTGCCGTCGTCCTCGCGGAGGTTCGGGTCGGCCCCGTGGGCGAGCAGTTCGCGCACCGTGGCGGCGTGGCCCCAGGCGGCGGCACCGCACAGCGGCGTCCCGTCGGTGAGGCCGCGGCTCTCGGTGTCCGGCAGCGCGCCCGCCCTCAGCAGGACCCGCACCGTGTCGGCCGCGCCGTGCACCGAGGCGGCGTACAGGGCCGTGGTGCCGTCGGCGTCGGGGATCTCGGGATCGAGGCCGGAGCGCAGCAGTGTCCTGACCGCCGCCGTCCTGCCGAGCATGGCCGCGCCCACCAGGCGCCGGGTCAGCTTCTTCTGCTTGCGTCGGTTCACGGGCGCCAGGCTAATGAGCGCCTGGGCATGGACCAACCGACTTTCCGGGGATAGGAAGAGTGCCCCGGGTAGCACCCGGCGGACAGCCGGTACGCGAGTGGCCCGAACCGACCCCTTCGGAGGGACCGTGCGGATTTCCGCGACGCTCTACATGACCGACAGGACGATCACCCCGGTACGCCTGGCCCAGGAACTGGAGCGACGTGGTTTCGCCGGGCTGTACCTCCCCGAGCACACCCACATCCCGGTCTCCCGCGAGACCCCCTACCCCGGCGGCGAACTGCCGCCGGAGTGCGCCCGCATGCTCAGCCCGTTCATCGCGCTCTCCCAGGCCGCCGCCGTCACCGGGACGATCGCCCTGGGCACCAACATCGCCCTGGTCGCCCAGCACGACCCCGTCGTCCTCGCCAAGCAGATAGCGACCCTCGACCACCTCTCCGGCGGCCGCGTCACGCTCGGCGTCGGCTACGGCTGGAACCGTGAGGAGGCCGAGGACCACGGCGTGACCTGGCCGCGCAGGCGGGCGGTCGTGCGGGACAAGATGGCGGTCATGCGGGCGTTGTGGGCGGACCGCCCGAAGGCGTACGAGGGGGAGTTCGGCGGGGTGCGGGCCAGCGAGTGCCACCCCAAACCGGTGCGCCCGCCCCGCGAACGGAGCGTGAAGGGACCGTTGTTCGGGCCGCGCACGCTGATCGGCGGCGCCGCGGGCCCGGGGCTCTTCGGGCACATCGCGGAGTATGCCGACGGCTGGATGCCCATAGGGGGGCGCGGTCTGTGCGAGGCGCTGCCCGCGCTGCGTGCGGTGTGGGCGGACGCGGGGCGGGCGCCCGAGGACCTGTACGTGGCGCTGACGGCCGTCGAGCCGGGCCCCGGCAAGCTGGAGCACTACGAGCGCCAGGGCGTCGACGAGGTCATCGTGCAGCTGCCGCCGGCCGGGGAGAAGGAGGTGTGCGCGGTGCTCGACGGGCTGGCGCCGTACGTGGACCAGCACCACTGAGCCCGCCGCGCGCCCGCCACCGCCCCGCCACCGGCCGATCGCCGGTCCCGCCGGGGGCCGCCGACGACGGGGCCGCCGGTCCCGGCCGGAGCGGCGGAAGCATCTGTAGGAGTCATGTGTTCTCGCTCGTATGCTCGGAGACATGACCAACAGCGCGCAGCCCGACGAGGCCGGACGACCCACCGCGAACGCCATGCGGCGCGCGCTCAGGCGGGCCAGGGACGGCGTCGCGCTCGACGTGACGGAGGCCGCGGTCCTGCTCCAGGCCCGCGGCGAGGACCTCGACGACCTCACGGCGTCCGCGGCGCGGGTGCGCGACGCGGGCCTGGCGGCGGCGGGCCGCCCCGGTGTCATCACGTACTCGAAGAGCGTGTTCATACCGCTCACCCGGCTGTGCCGTGACAAGTGCCACTACTGCACCTTCGTGACCGTCCCGGGCAAGCTGCGCCGCGACGGCCACGGCATGTTCATGTCCCCGGACGAGGTCCTGGACATCGCGCGGCGCGGCGCCGAACTGGGCTGCAAGGAGGCCCTGATCACCCTCGGCGACAAGCCCGAGGAGCGCTGGCCCGAGGCGCGCGAGTGGCTGGAGGCGGAGGGGTACGACGACACGATCGCGTATGTCCGCGCCATCTCGATCCGCATCCTGGAGGAGACGGGCCTCCTCCCGCACCTCAACCCCGGCGTCCTGACGTGGACGGACTTCCAGCGGCTCAAGCCCGTCGCGCCGTCCATGGGCATGATGCTGGAGACCACGTCCGAGCGGCTGTGGAGCGAGCCGGGCATGCCGCACTACGGCTCGCCCGACAAGGAGCCCGCGGTACGGCTGCGGGTCCTGGAGGACGCGGGCCGTTCGTCGGTGCCCTTCACGAGCGGGCTGCTGATCGGGATCGGCGAGACGTACGAGGAGCGCGCCGACTCGCTGTTCGCGCTGCGCCGCGTCGCGCGCTCGTACCACGGCGTCCAGGAACTGATCATCCAGAACTTCCGCGCCAAGCCGGACACGGCGATGCGCGGCATGCCGGACGCCGAGATCGACGACCTGGTCGCGACGATCGCCGTGGCCCGGCACATCATGGGCCCCTCGGGCAACATCCAGGCCCCGCCGAACCTCATCGCCGGTGAGTACGAGCGGCTGATCGGCGCGGGCATCGACGACTGGGGCGGCGTCTCGCCGGTCACGATCGACCACGTCAACCCGGAGAAGCCGTGGCCGCGGCTGGACGAGCTGGCCGAGCGGTCCGCCGCCGCGGGCTTCACGCTCGCCGAACGGCTCTGCGCCTACCCGGAGTTCGTCCGGCGCGGCGAGCCGTGGCTCGACCCGCGCCTGCTGCCGCACGTGCGGGCGCTCGCCGACCCGGAGACCGGCCTCGCGAACCCGGACGCGGTGGTCCAGGGCCACCCCTGGCAGGAGCCCGACGAGGGATACGTGGCCGCCGCGGGCCGCACCGATCTGCACCGCACCATCGACACCACGGGGCGCACCTCCGACCGGCGCGACGACTTCGACGAGGTGTACGGCGACTGGGAGGCGCTGCGCGAGCAGGCGGCGCCGGGCATGGCGCCCTCCCGCATCGACGGCGACGTGCGCGCGGCCCTGAAGCAGGCCGCCGACGACCCGACGAGGCTCACCGACGACGAGGCGCTGGCGCTGCTGCACGCCGACGGCCCCGCGCTGGACGCGCTGTGCTCCGTCGCGGACGACATCCGCAAGAGCGTCAACGGCGACGACGTCACGTACATCGTCACCCGCAACATCAACTTCACCAACGTCTGTTACACCGGCTGCCGGTTCTGCGCGTTCGCGCAGCGCAGGACCGACGCCGACGCCTACACCCTGTCCCTGGACCAGGTCGCCGACCGGGCCGCGCAGGCCTGGGACGTCGGCGCCGTCGAGGTGTGCATGCAGGGCGGCATCCACCCGGACCTGCCGGGCACCGCCTACTTCGACATCGCGCGCGCCGTGAAGGAGCGCGTGCCCGGCATGCACGTGCACGCCTTCTCGCCGATGGAGGTCGTCAACGGCGCGACCAGGACGGGTCTTTCGATCCGCGAGTGGCTGACCGCGGCCAAGGAGGCGGGCCTCGACTCGATCCCCGGGACGGCCGCCGAGATCCTCGACGACGAGGTGCGCTGGATCCTCACCAAGGGCAAGCTGCCGACGGCCACCTGGATCGAGGTCATCGAGACCGCGCACGAACTGGGCATCCGCTCCAGCTCGACGATGATGTACGGCCACGTGGACCAGCCCCGCCACTGGCTCGGCCACTTCCGCACGCTGGCCGCCGTCCAGCGCTCCGCCCTGGCCAAGGGCGTCGGCGGCTTCACGGAGTTCGTGACGCTGCCCTTCATCCACACGAACGCGCCGGTCTACCTCGCGGGCATCGCACGCCCCGGCCCCACCACGCGCGACAACCGCGCCGTGACGGCGATGGCGCGCGTGCTGCTGCACCCGTACATCCCCAACATCCAGACCAGCTGGGTGAAGCTGGGCCAGGAGGGCGCGGCGGAGATGCTGCGGTCCGGCGCGAACGACCTGGGCGGCACGCTGATGGAGGAGACCATCTCCCGTATGGCGGGCTCCAGTTACGGCTCGTACCGCTCGATCGAGGACCTGGTCGCCATCGCGGACGCGGCGGGCAGGCCCGCGAGGCCGCGCACGACGCTGTACGGCGAGGTCCCCGAGGAGCGGCAGCGGGCGGCGCTGGCCTCGGACGGTCATCTGCCGGAGCTGCTGCCCGTCGTCGAGAGCTGAGACGGGTCCGGCCGGGGCCGGGGGCGCCGACGCCCCCGTGCCCCGGCCGGTCGCGCGTCAGGGGGCGAGGAAGTCGCCGAAGCGGGCGCCCTTCTCGCGGGCGCCGACGGCGGCGGGGCCGAAGGACGTGATGCCCGTGACGGTCAGGCCGCTCGCGGAGCCGCGCAGGTGCCAGGCGGCGCCGGAGTCCTTGTACGTCCCGTCCTCCAGGGGAGCGGTCACCGTCAGGTCGGCCTTGCCGTCCTTGTTGGTGTCGGACAGCAGGACCTGGCTGCCGAACTTGTCGCCCTTCTCGGAGGCGCCGGGCACACCGGGCTTGGACTGGTCGAAGGCCTGCGAGCCCTTGCCGGTCAGGCCGCCGTTCGCCTTGGACGCGCCCTTGAGCAGGACGACGGAACCGGCGTCGGCGGTCGTCTCGATGTCCTCGCCGGGGACGCCGACGGCGATGTCCGCGAAGCCGTCGCCGTTCACGTCGCCCGCGCTGATGGAGGAGCCGAACTCGTCGCCCTCCTCACCGACGCCGGGCACGCCCGCCGTGTCCTGGGTGATCTTCGCGGTACGGGTCGCCGAGGGGCCGGAGGCCGAGCCGTAGCGGACGAGGACCGTGCCCTTCTGGTACGGCATGTCCTCGAAGTTGCCGCCGATGTCGCGCACGACGAGGTCGCCGTAGCCGTCCCCGTCGACGTCCGCGATCGCCCCGCCGAGGGAGGGCGCGAGCTTCTGCGACGTGGTGGCCACGCCGTCCTTGCCGCCCTTCCAGAACTGGCTCTTGTACGCCATCTCCTCGAAGCCGTGGCTGGTGACGATGTCGTCGGCGCCGTCGCCCGTGACGTCGCCGACGACGAAGTCGCCGGGGCCGAAGGTCTGGCTCGTGACGATCTGCTGGGTGCTCGCGGCCTTGCCGTCCCGCGTGAACGGGCCGTACGTGATGGTCATGCCCGCGTCGTCGTTGTCCATCGGGTCTTCGGGCTCGGGGTACTCGGCCGTGACCAGGTCCCGCTTGCCGTCGCCGTTGAAGTCGCCGGCGGTGACGTGCGCGCCGTTGGATTCCAGCTCGGTGCTGCCCTGGCCGGTGAGGCCCTGCGGGGAGCCCCACAGGACGACGGCCTTCGGGCCGCCGTTGACGACGAGGTCGGTGTAGCCGTCGCCGTCGAGGTCGGCGGCGGCCGACTGGCTGCCGAACCGGCCGCCGTCCTCGGGCTCGCCGGGTACGCCGGGCGTGCCGCGGTCGATGGTGGTGGCGTGGGCCTGGTCGGGGCCGTTCGCCGAGCCGTAGACGATCGAGACCTGGCCGGGGGTGCCGCCGTCGAGGCCGCCCGGGGCGGATATCGCGAGGTCGGCGTAGCCGTCCTTGTTGAAGTCGGTGATCGGAGTGCGGGGCGGCGTGGGCGCGGCCGACGCGGACCCGGCGGTGGCGGCCAGCACGAGCGGCGTGGCCAGCGAGGTGACCGCGAGTGCGGTGATGAGCTTGCGGCGCACTGTTCCTCCTGTGGGGAATGTCTGTGGCGTTGGTGAAGACGAGGGACCGGAGGTGAAGGTTGTATATCCCAGGGACTTCTCCGAGTGGCGTCTTGGTTCCACTGATGCCAACTTCCGTTCATCACAGGGCGAGCGCGGATGCGGGAGACTGGGGCGAGGGCCGGGGCGCGGGAGGGGCGGATGGCACGGGCGAGGGTGTCGATGCAGGAGCTCATCCGGCGCAGACGCCGGGCGGGGTTCGTGGGGCGGCGCGAGGAACTGACGGCGTTCCGTGCCAACTTCGACCTGCCGGCGGACGACGACCGGCACCGCTTCCTCTTCCACGTGCGCGGTCACGCGGGCGTCGGCAAGACGTCCCTGGCGCGGGAGATGGGGCAGCTGGCCGCGGACCGCGGTGCCCTCGTCGCGCACATCGACGAGGGCGCGGCCGGGATCCCCGACGTCCTCGCGGAGATTTCCTCACAATTCGCCCAGCAGGGGCGGCCGTTGAAGGCCCTCGACCGGGCGCTCGCCACTTACCGGCAGCGCAGCCACGAGGCCGTCGTGGCCGCCCTCGGTGAACCGGAGCCGGACGCTCCGTCGGCGGGCAGCGCCCTCGCGGCCCGCGCCGGGGTCGTCGCGCTCGGCACGGTCCCGGTCGTCGGCGCCCTCGCCGGACTGGTCGACGCGGAGCGCCTCGCGGCGGGCGCGGACCGGCTGCGGGCCCGCTTCCGCAGCCAGGAGGACGCCCGCCTGGTCCTGGAGCCGGAGCGGTCCCTCACCCCCGTGCTCCTCGACGAGCTCGCCGCGGCCGCCGACGTCGTCCCCTGGCTCGTGCTCTTCTTCGACACGTACGAACGGACGGCGCCCTACCTCGACCGGTGGCTGCACGACGTCATGACGAGCGACCGCCACGGCGAACTGCCGTCCAACGTCGTGGTGGTGACGGCGGGTCAGCGACCGCTCGACCCGGCCCGCTGGGAGGGCGCCGCGGACTTCGCCGCCGAGCTGCCGCTGCGGCCCTTCACGGAGACCGAGGCGCGCGGCCTGCTCGCCGCCAAGGGCGTCACCGACGAACCGGTGGTCGCCGAGGTGCTGCGCCTCTCCGGCCGGCTGCCCGTCCTGGTCTCGACCCTCGCCGAGACGGGCCCGGCGGGCCCCGAGGACGTGGGCGACCCCAGCGCCACCGCCGTGGAGCGCTTCCTGAAGTGGGAGCAGGACCCGGTGCGCAGGGCCGCCGCCCTGGACTGCGCGCTGCCCCGGCGCCTGGACGAGGACATCGTGCGCGCGGCGCTCGGGGGCGGCGACCCGGCGGGTCTCTACGCGTGGCTGCGCACCATGCCCTTCGTCCGCGCCGACCGCCGGGGCGCGGCCCGCTACCACGACGTCGTCCGCGCCCCGATGCTGCGCCTGCGCCGCAACTCGGCCCCTTCCCAGTGGACTTCGGCGCACGCGCGGCTGGCCGAGCTGTACGCGGGGCGGCGCGCGGCGCTGGAGGAGGAGACCCGGGACGCCGTGGGGCGCCCCTGGATGCGCCCGGCGTGGCGGGCGCTGCGCGTGGAGGAGCTGTACCACGGGCTGTGCGCCGGGCCGCGGGCCGCGCTGCCCGCCGCGCTGCTGTCCGGGGTCGACGCGTGCCGCGTGGACACGGCGGTGGCCCGCGAGTGGGCGCGGGCGGTGGCGGACGCCGCCGAGGACACGGAGGCCGGGCACCTGGCGGAGTGGTCGGCGGACTGCCGGCGGGCGCTGTCCGACGAACGGACGGGCGCGCTGCGGGTCCTCGAACTCCTGCTGTCCCGCCCCGAGCTGGACGACGAGGGCAGGGCGGCCGCGCACAACGCGCACGGCCTCCAGCTCTTCCACCTGGGCCGGCTGCGCGAGGCCCTGGGCGACCACGAGCGCGCCATCGAGCTCGCGCCCGGCGACCCGTGGGGCCACCACGGCCTGGCCATCACCCACCGGGCCCTGGGCGAGTTCGACACGGCGCTCCGGCATCTGGCCGCCGCCGAGGAGCTGGCGCCCGGCGCGGAGTGGGCGGCGCGGGACCGGGGCGAGACGTACCGCCGCATGGGTCGCCTGGAGGAGGCCCTGCCCTGGCTGGACCGCGCGTACGGGCTGAACCCCCGCGAGCCCCTGACGCTGGGCAGCCGGGGCCAGGTCAAGTACGGGCTCGGCCGCCCCCGCGAGGCCCTGGACGACCTGGACCGCGCGATCGCCCTGTGGCCCGACTACTCCTGGGCCCTGGCCCGCAGGGCGCACGTCCGACGGCACCTGGGCGATGTCCCCGGCGCTCTGGCGGACCTGGACCGCGCCCAGGAACTGGACCCCCGCGCGCCGGGCGTGCGCGGCGAGCGGGGCGACACCCTGCGCTTCGTGGAACGCCACGAGGAGGCCGTCGCGGAGTTCGACGCGGCGCTCGCCCTGGACCCCGGCTACGCCTGGGCCTGGGGCAGCCGGGCCCTGTCCCTGGAGGCCCTGGACCGCACGGCGGAGGCGCTCGCGTCCCTGGACGAGGCGCTGCGCATCGACCCGGAGTACGCGTGGGCGCGGGCCCAGCGGGAGCGGCTCCGGGCTACTTCGGCATGACGCACAGGTGGCCGGTCCAGGCCTGGTCGACCTTGAAGTAGACGTCACGCCGGTCGCCGATGCCGTTCTTCCACAGGGGGTCCGTCTCGCAGACCTGACCGATCTTCCGCTGGCGTACGGAGAACCGGGTGGCGGCGGACCAGCAGGGGACCCGGACCCACTGCGCCGTGTGGTCCTCGTCCTGTTCGACCAGGTGCACGCAGTCGTCGACCTGGGCGGAGGCGATGTCGCCGTTCAGGTCGGCGCTGACCCAGTCGGCGAAGGACTCGTTCTCGGAGTACAGGCCCAGGAGCACCAGGGCGATCACGACCAGCCAGCCGAAGACGGTGCCCGCACTGCCGGAGCTGGTCGACGTGCCGGCCGAGGTGCCGGCCGACGGGGTGGGGGTGGGCTTGAGGACCGGCTTGGGTGCGGCAACGGGCTTGGGCTTCGGCTTGGGTTTGGGCTTCGGAGTCGGCGCAGGGGCGGGTCCCGCCGGTCCCGGGTTCTTCGCGCCGGAGCTCTTCGCCCCCGAGCCCTTGGCGCCCGAGCCCTTCGCCCCCGGGCTCTTCTGTCCCGAGCTGCCCGCCCCCGAGCTGCCCGCCCCCGAGCCGCTCGCCCCCGAACCGGACTCCGCCACCGGCTTCTTGGCCGACTTCGCGGCCTTCTTCAGGAGCCCCTGAGCCTGCGGTATCGAGGGCCGGTCGGCCGGGTCCTTCGCCAGCAGGGCCGTGATCAGGTCCGTCAGCCGCTCCGCGCGGCGCGGGGCGGGCGGTTCCTCGTACACGACCGCGTGGAGCGCCGCCGCGGTGGACACGCGGTGGAAGGGGCCGACGCCCTCCACGGCCTCGTACAGCGTGGTGCCGAGCGAGAACAGGTCGCCCGCCGCGCCGCCGCGCTCGCCGCGCACCCGCTCCGGCGAGAGGTAGGGTGCCGAGCCGATCACCACGCCGGTCGCGGTCAGGTTCGGGTCGGAGCGGTGGACGGCGATGCCGAAGTCGGTGAGCAGGATCCTGCGGTCCTGCGTCACCATGACGTTGGCGGGCTTGACGTCGCGGTGCACGACGCCGCGTCCGTGCGCGGCCTCCAAGGCCTTCAGGAGCCCCGTGGCGACGCGCGTGGCGGCCTCCGGCGACAGCGGGCCCTGCTTGAGCCGCTCCTGGAGCGTGCCGCCGGTGACCAGCTCCATGACGATCCAGGGGGCGGCGTCCTCGATGACGACGTCGTGCACGGTGACGATGTTCGGGTGGTCGCGCAGCCGTACGGCGTTCAGGGCCTCGCGCTCGGCCCGCTGGAGGCGTTCGGCGCGGTCGGCGGCGGAGAGCGCGGGGGGCAGCCACAGCTCCTTGACCGCCACCCTGGTGTCGAGCCGTTCGTCGTGCGCCTCCCAGACCCGGCCCATGCCGCCGGTGCCGAGACTGCGCACGAGCCGGTACCGGCCGTCGATCGACTGGCCCTGCTGAGCGCCCTGTGCCACGGTCCCCCCGATCCGCCGTCCCACCCCGGTCACGGCGGGCTCCAGATTAGGGCGCGGACGCCCGCGGCGGCCCGTGTTGCGCGGGGTTGGGGAGCCGCTGCGAAGCTCCCGTGAACGTCGTTCAAAAGCGACCTCAAGGGCCACTCTTCGCATACCACTTGGCACCTGAACCGATCGTTCCCGGTCGATTACAGTGCTGCGCAGTCGCAACCCGACGAGGGCGCGACGAGGCACGCCGAGGCACGGAAGGAGGTCCCGTGGGCACTGCAGCAGCCACCGGTGTCTGGGGCCGCGCCGAGCAGCAGGACTTCCGCAGCCGGGTGCGCGGGACGCTCCTCGGGGCCGCCGTGGGCGACGCCTTCGGGGCGCCCGTCGACGGCCTCTCCCTGGACGCGATCCGCGAGGCGCACGGCGCCGAGGGGCTGACCGAGCCCGCGCCCGCGCACGGCAGGCGCGGCGCCGTCACCGCCGCCACCCAGCTCACCCTCTTCACCGTCGACGGGCTCATACGCGCCCAGGTGCGCCGCGACACCGGCGCCTGGCACCCGCCCACCGACCTGCACCGCGCCTACCGCCGCTGGGCCGCCACCCAGAGCGACTGGGGCCCCGACGAGCGGCGCAAGGAGGACGGCTGGCTGGCCCGCGAGGAGTGGCTGTACACCCGGCGCGCCCCGTCCCGCGCCTGCCTCGGCGGCCTGGGCGACGACGTCATGGGCACCCTGGAGGCCCCCAAGAACCCCGACGCGCGCGGCGCCGAGGCCGCCGTCAGGTCCGCGCCCTTCGGCCTCCTCGTCGGCTGGGAGCCCCAGCTCGTGCTCCAGCTCGCCGTCGAGTGCGCCGTCCAGACCCACGGCCACCCCACCGCCTACCTCGCGGCCGGGGCGCACACCGTCATCGTGCACGGCCTGGCGCGCGGGGAGTCCCTCGACGGCGCGATCCAGCGCTGCCTCGCGCTGCTCGCCACCCGCCCCGGCCACCAGCCGGTCACGGACGCCCTGCGGCACGCGCTGGGAGCGGTGCGCCAGGGCATGCCCACGCCCGCGCGCGTCGAGGAGCTCCTGGCGGAGGGCACCGCCGAGGGCGCGCTCGCCGCCGCCGTGTACTGCGCCCTGGTCGGCGAGGACATCCGGCACGGGCTGCGGCTCGCCGTCAACCACGGCGGGGCGTCGGCCGCGGCGGGCGCGCTGTGCGGGGCGCTCCTGGGCGCGCTGCACGGGGAGACCGCGCTCCCGCCGGGGTGGCTCACCGAGCTGGAGGGCCGGCCCACGATCCTGGAACTCGCGGACGACTTCGCCATGGAGATGACGCAGGGGCCCGCCCTGCACGGGCCCGCCGTCTCCTCACCGGGCTGGCTCACCCGCTATCCGCGGGCGTGAGCGCCGGGGCGCGCGCCCGTCCCGCGGCGCGCGCCCGTACCTCGGGTGCTTCGGGGTACGTCAGTCCTTCAGCGGCGAGCCCACGGTGCCGTCGCGCGGCTCGGCGGGGGCGGGCACGGCCGCCGCCGCTCCCTCGGAGCCGTCGTCGTCCGTGTTGATCCGCTCGATGAGCGCGTCCCGCTCCGGGGTGTCCTCCGGCTTCAGGTAGCCGATCGCGATGTAGAGGACGAGGGAGACGGCCAGCGGGATGGACACCTGGTACTGGAGGGCGACGCCGCCCAGCGCCTTGTCGATCGGGTAGTTGACCAGGTAGAAGGCGAAGAGTCCGGCCGCCCAGCTGGTCAGCGCCGCGGTCGGCCCGGACTTGCGGAACGTACGCAGCAGACCCAGCATCATCGGGATCGCGATCGGGCCCATCAGCCCGGCGACCCACTTGATGACGACGGTGATGATGTCCTTGAACGTGGGGGAGTTGACCTGCGTGGCGACCGCCATGGACAGGCCGAGGAAGACCACCGTCGTCAGGCGCGCGGCCAGCAGGCCGGTGCGCTCGTTCCAGCCGCGCGCCCGCGCGGACAGCGCGGGGGCCACGTCCCGGGTGAAGACGGCCGCGATGGCGTTGGCGTCGGAGGAGCACATGGCCATGGTGTGCGAGAAGAAGCCGACGATGACGAGCCCCAACAGGCCGTGCGGCAGGAGCTGTTCGGTCATCAGGGCGTACGCGTCGGAGCCGTCGGGCTTCTTGGCGTCGACCAGGAGCGGTGACATCCACATGGGGAAGAAGAGGACCAGCGGCCAGACGAGCCACAGGGCCGCGGAGAGCTTCGCGGAGCGCGCGGCCTCCTTGGCGTTGGCGGTCGCCATGTAGCGCTGCGCCTGGTTGAGCATGCCGCCGTTGTACTCGAAGAGCTTGATGAAGAGGAACGCGAGCAGGAAGACCGTGCCGTACGGACCGACCAGCGGCTTGGCGTGCCCGGCGAGCTCCGGCTCGTCCCAGACGCCGAAGAAGCCGCCGTGCGGGCCGAGCTTGGCGACGACGGCCACGAACATCGCGATACCGGCGAGCAGTTGGATGATGAACTGGCCCAGCTCGGTGAGGGCGTCGGCCCACAGGCCGCCGATGGTGCAGTAGATCGCCGTGATGACGCCGGTGATGAGGATGCCCTGGTTGAGGGAGACGCCGGTGAAGACGGAGAGCAGGGTCGCGATGGCGGCCCACTTGGCGCCCACGTCCACGATCTTCAGGAGCATCCCGGACCAGGCGAGCGCCTGCTGGGTGCGCAGGTTGTAGCGGTTCTTGAGGTACTCGAGCGGCGAGGCCACGTGCAGGCGCGAGCGCAGGCGGTTGATGCGGGGGGCGAAGAGCCGCGCGCCGATCGCGATGCCGAGGGCGATGGGGAAGGACCAGGTGACGAAGGACGTCACGCCGTAGGTGTAGGCGATGCCCGCGTAGCCGGTGAACATCACCGCGCTGTAGCCGGACATGTGGTGCGAGATGCCCGACAGCCACCACGGCATCCTGCCGCCGGCCGTGAAGAAGTCGCTGACGTTGTCGACCCGCTTGTGGGACCACACGCCGATCGCGACCATCACGCCGAAGTAGCCGATGAGCACGGCCCAGTCGAGACTGTTCATATGGCCCTCCAGGGGTCCGCCTGGTGAACTGCGCATAGCTGGCTGGCACTTCGCCAGAGCGGGCCAAGGGGGACGGGGGCGGCCCGGAAGTGCCCGCTCATCGTGGGTTCGGCCGCACACCCCGGACAACCGCCCGCAGGGTCAAGAGCGAGTAAAATCGTTCGGTTTGCTGATCTGTGTTCATGTACGTGACCAGCGGGGCGCGGGCAAGGGTGGAGCGCGGACGTGCGTACGGGCATGAAAAAGCGCCCCCGAAGGGGCGCGGGGCGGGTGGACTACCGCATCAACTCACCCGCGTTCACCAGCAGGGACTGTCCCGTGATGGACCGCGCCCGGTCGGACGCGAGGAAGGCGACCGCGTCCGCCACGTCCCCGTCCGTCGCCAGGTCGGGCAGCGCCATCCGGGAGGCGAGGCGTGCGCGCACCTCCGCCTCCGGCACGCCCTCGGTGTGCGCGGTGAACTGGACGAAGGCCTCGACCGGCGGCCCCCACATCCAGCCCGGCAGCACGGTGTTGACCCGGATGCGGTCCGGGCCCAGCTCCCGCGCCAGCGAGTACATCGCCGACGTCAGCGCGCCCTTGGACGCCGCGTAAGCGGCCTGCCGCACCTCCGAGGGAGCCGCGACGGCCGACTGCGTGCCGATGAGCACCACCGAGCCGCCGCCGCGCGCCCTGAGCGCGGGCAGGCACGCGCGCGTCATGCGCAGGGTGCCGAGCAGATTGACGTCCAGGACGCCGCGCCAGGTGTCGAAGTCCGCGTCCTCCAGGCCGCCGAAGTAGCTGTCCCAGGCGGCGACATGGACGACCGCGTCGATCCCGCCGAACCGCTCGCGCGCCAGCTCGGCGAGCGCCGCGCACTGCCGCTCGTCGGTGATGTCGGTGGGGAGGTACGCGGTGCGGGTGCCCTCCGGGTCGATCTCGGCGGCCGACTTGGCGAGATGGGCCTCCGTGCGCGCCCCGAGCACGGCACGCCCGCCGTCGCGCACGACGGCGGCCGCGACCTGATGGCCGAGCCCGGCGCCGACGCCCGAGACGACGACGGTCTTCGATTCGAGGAGCGACGGCATGGAGCGCCTCCCGGCTCTGGCAGTTTTGCTGACGGGGCGTCAGAGTATGGGCGTCCACCGGAGGAAGGAAGGGGAGAGGCATGAGCGAGGAGACGCGCAGTGAGACGTACGCCGAACTGGCCGCCGTCGGTCCCTACGGCGTCCACCCGGGCCACGCCCTCATCACCATGGTCGAGCCGCACCCCGGGCACGAGTACGCGTACAACCGCTGGTACGAGGACGACCACTACTACGCGGGCGCGATGGCCATGCCCTGGATGTACG
This sequence comes from Streptomyces sp. NPDC052114, assembly GCF_040680155.1. Taxonomy (NCBI): domain Bacteria; kingdom Bacillati; phylum Actinomycetota; class Actinomycetes; order Kitasatosporales; family Streptomycetaceae; genus Streptomyces; species Streptomyces sp. NPDC052114. The sequence goes on from NZ_JBFAWC010000008.1 coordinate 105,456, forward strand.
CGGGGCGCCGCTGGGTGGCCACGCGCGAGCTCCAGCTGCTGCGCTACCCCGACAAGTCCGCGATCGCCGAGCCGGTCACCGCGGGCTGCTACCTCTCCACGTACTGGGTGACCGACGGCCGCTACGACGACCACATGAAGTGGACCGTGGGCATCAACAAGCGGCTCAACCGCGACGGCCGCGTCTACCAGGACCGCACGCACGTCTTCACCTCCTTCCAGGACCACGAGGCGACCGTCTACCGGGACGGCGCGGCGGGCCCGCGCGACTTCCACGCCCTCGACCACCCCTACAAGGGCCTCGTCCTGGAGGTCGTCGACGCCGAAGGCCCCGAGCAGCGGGCGGAGTTGCTGGAGTGGCTGCGCTCCCGGCACCTGCCGCGCGCGCTCGCGGGCTCGCCGGCCGCGATGGTGACGCTCTTCCGGCCCACGCCGCTGCCCGGGGACCGGATGACGTACGTGAAGCAGGTCGAGGGCGTGGGCACCCGGCTGACGCTGCTGTGGTTCCTCCAGGAGGACCCGCGGAACTGCTGGGAGGCGCACTTCGCGGGGCGTGAGGAGGTCGTGGCGGAGTCGGGGCTCGGGCGCGTGGAACTGGTGGCGCCGTTCATCCCGACGGTGCCGGGGACGGACGCGTACGTCGACGCCCTGCGCTGAGGGGGCTTCCTGCGCCGGGGAGGGGCACCGCGCGCCGAGGCGTGCGCGGCGACGTGCGCCCCGCCCCGCGCCGGCGCAAGGCCGAGCCCCCTCGGCCGGGACGGCGGGCCAGTCGAGAGGGCTCATTCGGTGGTGCTTATGCGGTTGTTCTGCGGGTAATTCCGTCGTGGTGCGCTGCAGTCTCACGCGAGGTCGGAAGCCCCCCGGCTCACCTCGGTGACGAACGCGTTCCACGAGGCGGCCGGGAAGGCGAGGACCGGGCCCTCGACGACCTTCGAGTCACGCACGGAAATGCCGGTGGTGGCGGGTGACTTGACCTCGACACACGCGCCGTTGCCGGTGGAATACGAGGACTTGACCCACGAAGGCGAAGCGCCCTGCTGAATTGCCATGTCTGCTCCGTTTTGCCCAGTTGTTGAGTTGCTGTCACCGCGCGAGGCGGTATGCGCCAACGTTCTGCCCGATGGCGTGAATGACGCTACTCGCCAACATCGCTGTGTGAAGGGATCGTTCACTCAACCGGATGGCATATTCCAGGGTGGCCTTCCGCCTCGCCGACGCAAGGGTGTACCGTGCGGCACTTTCCCGTACGGGGCCGCTCGGCACACCTCTTCGCTCGACGCGCGTACCCCTTCGCTCAGCGCGCGTACTCCTTCGCGATGTCCGCGACGAGCTGGCGCGACTGCTCGACATTCAGCGCCTGGGCCCGCAAGTGCTCGTACATCACGCTGTATTGCTGGACGTCGTTGGCCTTCTCCAGATACAGGTCGCTGGTGACGCCCTCGATGTAGACCACGCTGGAATCGGCGGCGTCGGGGAACTCCAGGATCGCGTACTGGCCGTTGAGCCCGGGATGCGCGCCCATCTCGAAGGGGATGACCTGGACGGTCACGTGCGGCAGTTGGGACTGCTCGACGAGATGCTCCAGCTGGTCGCGCATCAGGTGCCGGGACCCCACGACGCGGCGCAGCGCCGACTCGTCGAGCACGGTCCACAGGCGCAGCGGATTGTCCGGCGCCGCGATGCGGTCCTGGCGGCGCATGCGCACCTGGACGCGCTTCTCGATGTCGGTGGGCGTGGTCTCCGGCAGGGCGCCGGTGATCAGGGCCTCGGCGTAGGCGCGGGTCTGCAGCAGGCCGGGGACGACCTGCGGGTCGTACACGCGCAGGGACGCCGCGTCCGTCTCCAGACCGATGTACACGCTGTAAGGGATGTCGCCGAAGGAGTGCCACCAGCCCTGCTGGCGGGAGTCCTTGGCCATCTGCATCAGCGAATCGACGATGCGGTGGTCCTCGACCTCATAGACGCCGCACAGGTCACGGACGTCGCGCTGGCTGATCGAGCGGCGGCCGTTCTCGAGGCGGCTGATCTTGGACTGCGAGACGAGCAGGCGCTCGGCGACCTCCTCGGCCGTCATGCCCTTGAGCTCGCGGAGCCGACGGAGCTCCTGGCCCAACCGGCGTCGCCTGACGGTGGGATTCACATTGGACGCCACGGGACGTGCACCTCCGGCTTGCATGCCTCTACTTTGCGTATCTACTGCTCAGCAGAGTGCCACCAACGAGTGCGGCACCGCTGGGAAACAGCGGATGTGCGGACGTGAGGTCGAGCGACAGAGGTGCGTTCTCCCTGCGGCGCCGATGAGTGTGCGGCCACGCGGGACGGTGACACCGGGGTGTCGTCGTCCGGACGGTCCGGTGCCCCGCCCCGCGCGGCCCAGCGGCTCCCGAACCGGGTCTGGGGGACTGCGGCGCGGCGCTGGTGCGGTGGTGCTGAGCGGTGTGTGCTGGTGGTGCGATACCTGAATCGTGCGATACCTGAGCGCGTCACGTGACGGTCGTGCCTGCCTGAGGTGTCACGTGGCGTGGTGCCTGGACGTGATGGTGGTGCTGGGCCGTGCTCAGTGGGCCACGGCGCGTGCCATGGAACCGCGGCGCGGCTGCAGTGGAACCCCTCCGGGGTCCGCCGCCGACCGGGCCGGCTGCCGTCCGCCCGGTCCCGCTGGACCGGTTGGTGCGGCGCTGCGGCGCGGCTGAGCCGCCACGCCGTTCTGAACGTCCATCACGGCGTGTGCCACGAGGCCGCCCATGGGGTCGTGCCTGATGAGATCCCGGAGGCGCGAGCGCGATGAACGCCCTTCGTTCCCGGGGTACAGATGCTTGCCGAGTCCGACCGCGTGGGCCAGTGCGGCGAGCGCGGCGGTCCGTGGGTCCGGCGGTACGCCGGTACGGATCGCCGAATCGAGCCGGGACCTGATTTCCCGGCTGATGGCCGTGTCCGTCGCCTGATAGCGAGTCGTCGGCAGTACCCCGCACATCTGGCCCGCCACGGCATGCACCATGCCGCACCGCTCCAAATGCGAGAGATACGTCTGGCGGAGCCCAAGCCTGGGCCCGCCGATCCAGTGGACGGCCCGAACCGGGCTGCCGCGCCTGCGCAGCAGTTCCAGTGCGGAGTCCAGTGTCGGATCTCCGGTCGGCCGTGGCATCACCACGGCGATACGATCCCCGTCTGGGGCTATCCGTCCGGCCAGCGCCAGCTCCACTAGCTGTGCTCCGGCCAGACCGAGGTCGAGCGACTGCGGCTGCGCTGTGGTACCCGTGGCCGGGTCCAAAGCGAGCAGCAGAAGCTCCTCCGGAATTGTTCTGCGGCTCCTGCCCATCCATGCCTCCCCGCGTGGATGAATGACAGGGTGACCCCTCTCACATTGGTCTGTCGAGAGTGCGTGGGCGGGATGTACGGGAACCAGTAGGTATGTCGTTCTCGTCTACCACGAGGGTTAAGCCCTCACACAGGACACTGGTACACGGTTCGGACAGTGGAGTCCGGCCGGATTTGGCGCACGGCAAGCATCAGCATCGGCATACGGCATGGCGTACGAGGAGGCATCGGTGGCGGGCGAGACCCCCGACAGGTCGAAGCAGCGGAAGTCGTCGGGGAACCCGACTGCGGCGGAGTCGTCTGCGCCGGCGCCGGAGGAACGGGACCCGCGTCTCGCGATGACCCGCGAGACGCCGCAGGCGCGTGAGGACCACGCCACGGCGGTCTTCGGCACGAAGGCCGTCAACGGCGCGGCCGGGAACGGCGCGACGGCGGGGGAGACCTCGGGGTCGGCCTCGGAGGAGACCGCGGAGGAGGCTGCGAAGGGTGCCTCGGAGGACGCCTCGAAGCGAACTCCGGAGGAGTCCTCGGAAGCGTCCGGAGCCTCCGGCGCCGCGGACACCTCGGATGGTTCGGGTGCCGCGGACTCCGCCGACGCCGCCGACACCCCGGCGGGCGACGCGGCCTCCGGCGGCGCGGCCGGCGGCGAGCCGAACGGCGACGCGCGGCTGCGGGCCGCGGTCGCGGCGTGGGTCGCGACGTCGGACGACGAGAAGTCCGAGGCGGGCGAGACGTCCGAGGAATCCGCTGAGGAGCCCTCGGCGGCCGACGGCGCGTCGGACGCGGGCAAGGACGTGAGCCCGGCCAGCAGTGACGCTCCTGCACAGGGGGCAGCAGGCGCGTCGGACGAGGCCGAGGGCACGTCCGGGGCCAAGGATGACGCCACGGCCGAGGAGACCCCGGCGGCGGACGACGTCAAGTCCACCGATGATTCCAAGCCCACCGCCGTCGACCAGGCCACCGCCGTCTTCACGACGGTGACGCCGAAGGCGGCCGACGCGACGGCGGCCGAGCCGAAGGCCGACGCCTCCGCCGAGGACGGGACCGGCTCCAGGAGCGCCGAGGACGGGGCCGGGCAGGACGCTCCGGCCAAGGACGTCCCCGCCGCGAAGGACACCGAGTCCACCGACGATTCGAAGCCCGCCGACAAGCCCAAGTCGACGGACTCGCCCAAGTCCACGGACTCGCCCAAGTCCACGGACTCGCCCAAGTCCACGGACGCCCCCAAGTCCACCGGCGTCGACCAGGCCACCGCCGTCTTCAAGGCGCTCTCCCCGAAGGCGGGCGGCGCCAAGGGCGTCGACCAGCCCACCACCATGCTGAAGCTGGGCGACCACAAGCCCGGCGGCGGCAAGCCCGGCGCCGGCAAGAGCACCGACGCGAAGCCGGACGCCGAGCCGGACGCGAAGACGGGCCCGGACACCGACTCCAAGGCGCCCGCCGCCAAGCCCGAGGCCGACGCCGAGCGGACCAGCAAGTTCGTCGCGCTGAAGCCGCTGGACGAGCCGTCCGCGAAGCCGTCGGCCAAGCCCGCGACGGGTGGCGCGGCGGCGGCGGCCGGTGCCGCCGCCCCCGCGGCCAAGCCCGGTGCCTCCGCCAAGCCCGCCGCCGACGTGCCCCCGCCCGCCCCCGTGGAGCGGACCACCCAGCAGCCCCTGCCGCCGAAGCCGCCGCTGGACCTGCTGGCCGAGCTGACCAACACCCCGCCGCCCGCGGAGACCCCGGCCCGCACCGCCGTGCGCCGGGTCAAGATCTGGACGCCGCTGGTGCTGCTCCTGATCGTCGTCTTTGCGGTCGTACAGGCCGTGCGCCCGCTGCCGACGCCCACCCTGAAGCTCACCGCGCAGGAGTCCGTCTCCTTCGAGGGCGGCAAGCCGACCATTCCGTGGCCGGGCGAGGGCCAGGCCGCGATGGACGTCAACGGCATCGGCAGCTTCGGCACGTCGGGCGACCAGAAGCCCGTGCCGATCGCGAGCATCGCGAAGGTCATGACGGTGTACCTCATCCTCCGTGACCACCCGCTGGAGAAGGGCAAGGACGGCCCGAAGATCCCCGTCGACGCCGCCGCGCAGAAGCACTACGAGACGGGCAAGCCGGCCAACGAGTCGGTCGTCAAGGTCACCGAGGGCCAGAAGATCTCCCAGTACGAGGCCCTCCAGGCCGTCATGCTCCCGTCCGCGAACAACGTCGCCAAGCTCCTGGCGCGCTGGGACACCAAGAGCAGCTCCGAGGACGAGTTCGTCGCGAAGATGAACAAGACGGCCAAGGAGCTGGGGATGAAGAACACCCACTACACGGACCCCAGCGGCCTGGACAAGACGACCGTCTCGACCGCCGAGGACCTCGTGAAGCTCGGCCGGGCGGCCATGGAGAACCCCGTCTTCAACGAGATCTCCCGCCAGCCCAGCTACGTGGACCTCAACGGCGACAAGCAGAAGAACTTCTTCGGTCTCGTCCCGACCGTCGCGATCGGCATCAAGACCGGCACCACCACCGCGGCGGGCGGCAACATCCTCTTCGCGGCGGAGCAGCTGGTCGACGGCAAGCCGCAGACGATCATCGGCGCGACCCTCGGCCAGTACGGCGACAACGGCGTGGCCAACATCGACGAGGTCACCCGGGTCACCAAGGAGCTCATCGAGGCCGGCAAGGGCGCGCTCAAGTCCAAGAAGATCGTGAAGAAGGGCGACGTGGTCGGCCGGGTCGAGGACGGTCTGGGCGGTTCGACGCCGGTCGTGGCCACCAAGGACGTCTCCGCCGTCGGCTGGTCCGGTCTGACCGTGAAGCTGGAGCTGGACGCGCAGAAGGGCAAGTCGCTGCCGCACTCGGCGAAGGCCGGGACCGAGGTCGGCGTGCTGAGCGTCGGCGACGGCAAGGGCGGCGCCGTCGAGGTGCCCGTCGCGCTGCAGAGCGACCTGTCCGAGCCGGGCCTCGGCGCCAAGCTCAAGCGCGTCGGCTAGGCGCGCGAAGGCCGCCGCGCGACGGCGGCAGGAATATGCCGCACGCCCGCGAGGGGAGGCCCCGCACCGGGCCTCCCCTCGCTGCTGCGTGCTAGCGTCACAGGCTCGGGGGCAGTATGCCGGGGCCGAGGACGGGGTGTTCCGGGACGAACCCTCGTCGGCGCGACCCCGGGGGACAGGACGACACGGGGAGAGCCTTCAGTGGCCACAGCGGAGCCGACGCGCGCCGACGACGACGCCCAGCCCGACACGGGCACGGACGACGCCCGGCCCGGCACGGGCGCGGACGACGGCGGTCCCACCGGTGCGCGAATAAAGCTGCCCGCCCAGCGGAGCACCACCGGGGCGGAGCCCGCCGAGCCGTGGCACAGGCGCTTCCTGCGCCACCCGGTGACGATCACGGCCGTGGTCGCCGGGGTGCTGCACGTCATCTGGTTCTTCACGTTCGCCAACAGTGGCGGCGACCTCGCGGCGCAGGACGCCTGGGCCGAGTTCGTCGGGCGCCACCCCGACTCGGCGTACAACCTCGCCTGGTACGGCGGCATGCACCCGGTGTCGTACAGCGTCGTCTCGCCGTATCTCATGTCCGTGCTCGGCGTGCGGACGACGATGATGATCGCGGGGACCGTCTCGGCGGCGCTGCTCACGCTGATCCTCCTGCGCAGCCGCGCGGTGAAGCAGCTGTGGCCGCCCGTCGCCGCGGGCGTCTTCGCGCTCCTGTGCAACGCGATCTCGGGCCGTGTGACCTACGGCCTCGGCCAGATGTTCGCGCTGATGGCGGTCGCCGCGGTCTTCTGCTGGCCGCACCGCTGGCGCTACAAGCGGTGGGCGAAGGCCCTGGTCGCCGCGCCGTTCGCGGCGCTCGCGACGATGGGCAGCCCGGTGGCGGGCCTCTTCGTCGGCATGGTCGCCGTGGCGCTGTTCCTCAGCAAGCGCTACCCGGGCGCGTACGCGCTCGGCGTCGCGCCCTCGATCGTCGTGGGCCTGTCGGCGTGGCTCTTCCCCTTCTCCGGCACCCAGCCGATGTCGTTCGGCTCGGCGTCGCTGCCGCTGGTCTTCGCGGTGATCGTGTACTTCGTGGTGCCCGAGCAGTGGAAGACCGTGCGGATCACCTCCGCCGTGTACGCGGCGTTCGTGCTGGGCGTCTGGCTGATCAGCTCGCAGATCGGCTCCAACATCAGCCGCCTCGGCATGTGCTTCGCGGGCGTCGCGCTGCTCGCCGCGCTGCCGTACACCGTGCCGAAGTCCCGCAAGTGGTACGTGATCGTCGTGGCGTTCGTCGGCTTCACCGGCTGGGTCGGCTTCAAGGCCGTCGACGACATAATCCACACCACGCCGCAGGCCTCCTGGACGCGCGAGCTGGCGCCGCTGGTCAACGAACTGCAGGAGGTCGGCGCCGAGAAGGGCCGCGTCGAGGTCGTGCCCGCCCGCAGCCACCGCGAGGCGTCCGCGCTCGCCCCGTACGTGCAGCTGGCCCGCGGCTGGAACCGCCAGGCCGACATGGAGCGCAACCCCCTCTTCTACGACGACACCCTGAACTCCGCGAACTACCACGAGTGGCTCCAGCGCTGGTCCGTGCACTACGTCGTGCTGCCCAAGGGCGAGCCCGACGGCGACGGCGGCAAGCGCGAGGCGCAGCTCGTCGAGGACGGCCTGCCGTATCTGCGGCAGGTGTGGGTCGACTCCAACTGGCAGCTGTACGAGGTCACCGACCCGAAGCCGCTCGCCGAGCCGAACGCGGTGGTGGAGCGCGCCGAGCAGGGCGAGATGACGATCCGCGTGACGAAGCCGGGACGCGTCACCATCCGCATCCCGTACTCGCCGTGGCTGAGCATCGTGGACGCCGACGGCAAGGGCGTCGAGCAGCCCAAGGAGACCGACGCGTCCAAGCGGCAGCGGGAGCTGAACGAGAAGCGGCCCAAGAAGTTCGCGAACGTCCACGGCTGTCTGATGGAGGCCAGGGAGGACCGGGCCGGCGACAAGTGGACCGAGCTGCTCGCCCCGAAGGCCGGCACCTACCGCCTCGGCGCGCCCTACCAGCTGCCGCGCGGCACGGCCTGCCCGGAGGAGCTGGCCCGCTGACGCACCGCCGGGCCCGGCGGCTCAGCCGCCGGGCGGCGCGCAGACCCCCGAGCGCGGCGGCCGGCCGGGGCCCGCGTCCTTCGCGGCCTGGAGGCGCACGGTGTCCAGCTGCGCCAGGAGCGTGTCGAGCCGGTCGTCCGTCGGGTTCCTGAAGTACTCCAGGACGGCGCGGTGGAACGCGTCGCGCAGGACCGGCGGCATCACGTCCGAGGCGTCGAAGCAGAGCGTGCGGGCCTGCTCGGTGAGGATCCGCGCGATGCGCCGGCCCGTCGGGTCCCGCGGCTGGGGGTCGGCCGCGTCGGGGAAGAACGGCCGCAGCGCGGGCTCGGCCTCGTCCCGCCACAGCTCGCGGGCCCTGGTGCCCGACAGCCGGCGCACGAGGGTGCGGGCCGCCGGGTCGTCGCTGAACACGGCGGCCATGTCGCCCGACACCTCGTAGGCGTCGTCGTAGGCGGCCCGGCCGCCGAGGAAGCCCGCCGACGGATCGACGCGGACCCGGGCGTCGGCGTACACGTAGCGGATGAAGGCGCTCTGGTGCTCGTGCGTGCAGCCCTTCAGGGAGCGCAGGAGCCCGCGTTCGGCGCCGTGCGGGGTGCCGAGGTAGCCGGTGGTCAGGGACCGGTCGACGGAGTCCTTGCCGCGCGCGCCCAGCAGCCGCGCCCAGGTCCGCCACGCCTCGCGGACCGGCCCCTTCTCGTCCTGCCAGCCGAGCCGGCCGGTGGCCCATTCCGTGTACACGTCCGGACCGGACCGGTGGAGCAGGATGTCCTCGATCCAGTCGGTGCCGGGCCAGCCGGACGTGGCCTGCGAGGCGAGGCCCACGCACCACTCGGGGTCGGCGGCCGGCTGCCCCTCCTTGCTCCACACCAGGCTCTTGAGGTCGACCTTCAGCGGCACCCAGTAGGTGCGGCGCAGGCCGTCGACGACGAGGGAGGGCGCCCAGGGCGGGTAGGCGCGGGCGGCGGACGCCGTGTCGAGGGGGCGCAGCCGGCCGGCGCGCGCGTACTCGGTGAGCTCGCCGACGCTGTTGAGGACCGCCACGTCCGGCGGGTCGCCCGCCTCCAGCTGCGCGACGAGCGTCTCGCGCAGCGAGCGGGTGCCCTGGTACGTGTACGTCTTCCCGGTGCCGTCGTCGAGGCGGTGCAGCATCGTCTCGAACGCCTCGCCCTCGGCGCCCGTCCAGGGGCCGAGGACGACGAGCGTCTCCTCGCGCCCGTCCGCGCAGGCACCGGCGGTGGCGGCCAGCAGACAGGCGGCGAGGAGGGTGCGCAGGACCGGGCGGCGGCGGGTGCGGCGGCTTCGGGTCATACGGCGGCTCCGGAGCGGGAGATGAGGACGTACTCGCGGCGGTAGCCGTGCAGCGCGGCGTAGATCAGGGCCGCGCCGAACAGCCCGGCCGGCGCCACCCACGGCGCGACCCCGTCCAGCCAGGAGACGCGGCCGCCGGCCAGGTCGTCGGCGATGTCGTCGTCGAGGGAGGCGATCAGCGGGTGTTCCGGCGCGGCGAAGGGCTTGTCCTCGGCGGCCGACTCGGCCGACGGGGACGTCCGGTGCGACAGGTCGCCGGCCGTCGTCACCACCCGCTGCTGCGCCCGGTGGGCGAGCACGGCGTCGGTTGTCAGGAGCGGCACGGCGAGCAGCGCCAGCGCGGCGGCGAGCAGGGGCAGGCTGACGGGCAGTCGCAGGCGGTGGCGGAGGAAGATCTGGGTGCGCCACAGACCGCAGCCGAGGAGGCCGAGGGCGAGGGCGGCGAGAGCGCCCGCGGCGAGCACCCGGCCGCCGAGCGCCGCCCGGTCGGCGAGCCGGCCGCGCAGGTGGTCCTCCAGCGTGGAGATGCGGTCCACGACGGCGTCGGACGCGCCGTCGGCGCCGGGCCCGTCCGCGCAGGGCGGATAGCCGGCGTCGGTCCGTTCGCCCTTCTCCGGGGTCGAGCAGAGCATGCTGCGGGCGTACGAGAGTCCGGCGTCCCGCAGCGGCGGGTCGCCCGCGTTGTTCTGCGCGAAGGCGATCCAGGTGCCGTAGTCGGCGACGAGCCCGGAGACCACGTCGAGCTCCTGGCGCTCGGCGGTGGTCAGGGCGCCGCTGCGGGCGACCTGGTTGAGGCTCTGGGTGGCCCGCGTGGTGCGGACGCGGTACCGCTTGCCGATCCCGCTGAGCCGCACTGACTCCCCGGCGCGCAGGCTCCGTCCGGCCTCGCGGTCGGCGATGCGCAGCGACATCCGGGCGTCGGCCAGGTCCCCGAGCGCGGGCGCGTAGCTGTCCCGCAGCGCCGCGGAGCCTCCGCGCACCTCGGCGTACGCCCAGCCGAACGACGCGGTCGCGACGACGGCGAGCAGCGGCAGCGCGATCATGCGTTCCCGCAGGTAGACGCGGTTGCGCGGCCGTGCGGCGAGCGGGGCGGGCCACAGGTGCCGCCCCAGCGCGCGCGCCGCCGCGCGCCCGCGCTCGCGCAGGGACCGGACGGCCCGCGCGGCCCACCGGGGCGCCTTCACCGGGGGTCGCCGGGGCGGCGGGGCGCGGGCAGGACCGTCATGCTCGACTGGACGCGGGCCGCCTTGACGTCGAACTTCGCGATGCGGTCCAGGAGTTGCACCTCGCCGCGGGCGGCGTCGCGGACGCGGACGAGGCGGCGCAGGTGGTCCTGCATCGCCGTGTCGCCCGCGTCGGCGGCCAGCCGCCAGGCCTGCCCGAGGAGCGCCTCGGCCGGTGCGCGCCGGCCCCGCTTCAGCTCCGCGCAGGCCTCCTCGAAGGTGCGGTGCAGCTCCTCCTCGTGCCGGTAGTGGGCGACCTGGGGGTCCAGACGGCTGTAGAGGTCGGCGTCGTCGGTCCAGCGCACCAGCACGGGCTGCGGCGTGGGAAGCCGTACGTCCACGGGCGGGTCCGCGTCGACCTCGATCTCCGTGAGCAGGAGCTGTTTGCCCAGCTGGGCGGGGTCGTAGGGCACGCCGACGCACAGCAGGTAGGCGCGGGTCTCCGCGCCGCACGGCCCCAGGTCGTACTCGTGGACGGGCCCGCCCGCCCCCGTCCCGACCCCCGACAGGTCGGCGCGGTCCGGGGTGAGCGCGGCCCGCGTCGGATGGACCTGCTCGAAGGAGTGCGGGCGCACCCCGGCGCGGTGGTGGAGCCGCAGCCGCAGCCCGGTGACGTCGCGCTCGGCGGCCCGCCCGGTGAGCTCGGCCAGTTCGTCGGGGAGCCGCGTCAGGTCCGACACGGCCCGGGTGCGGCCGCCCAACGCGCCCGCGATCAAGAGGAGTTCCTCGGTCTCCCAGGCGTCGCCGATGCCGACGACGTCGCACTCGAAGGCGCGCGCGCACCGCTCGACGCGCTCACGCAGCTCCTCCCGCGTCTCGTACCCGGGTTCGTTCCTGCCGTCGGTGAGCAGCAGCGCGTGGCGTACGTAGCCGCCGTCGCCGTGGGCGGGCAGGTCGCGGAAGAGGTGCCGGGCGCGCTCCAGCCAGGTGCCCATCGCGGTGCCGCCGCCCGGTGTGCAGTCGTGCAGCGCGGCGCCCGCCGCGGCCCGCGACTCGGCGTGCGCGACGGCGAGTCCGGGCCGCCGCGGATAGATCATGGCGGCCCTGTCGCCCCCGGCGACCAGCGCGAACAGCGCGCCGTCGGGGATGCGGGCCAGCGCGCTGACGGCGGCGGCGCGGGCGGCGGCGAGCCGGCTCGGCGGCAGCACCATCGAGGAGGAGTGGTCGATGAGCAGGACCTCGGCGAGCCGGGGCCGCGGTGCGCGGGGGCCGGGGTCGGGCACGGTGGCGGCGGGCGCGGCGTGCCCCGCGCCCCGCCTGCGGACGGTCACCGTGAGGACGGCGTACATCCGCGCCGCCTCCTCGGTGCCCGTCGTGCGGGGCCGGGGCAGCTCGACGACCTGGCTCACCTCCAGAGCGACCGAGGCGTCCATGTCCTGATCTTCTTGCCCAGCCATGAGAGGTCCTTGCCGGATGAGGAGTGCCGGAGTGCGAGGGGGCGTACCGCGTAGGCGCGGTCCAGGAGCAGTTCGGCGAGCGGAGGTGTGCCGGCGCCGCCGTCGGCCGGGGCGTCGCGGGCCGCCTGGTGGGCGAGGCGCCGGTAGAAGCGGGACAGGTCCTCGCGCAACGACCGCTCGTCGCCGGGGAACGCGAGCAGCGGGTCGGCCTGCGCGGCGACGGCCTTCAGTTCGGCGGCGGTCAGGCCGGGCGCGCCGCCGTCCGCGCCGAGCAGGCGGTGGGCCGTGCCCCACACCTCGGCCTTCATCCGCAGCCGGGACTGGTCGTCGGTCAGGCCGTGCGCGTCGAAGAGCGCGGCCAGGGCGCGCACCGCGCCGGCCAGGCCCTCGGCGTCGCGCGCGTGGTCGACGCGGATGCGCACGGCGGCGGTGCGGGCGGCGGTGCGGTGCTGGGAGTACTGGGGCACCGCGTCGAGCGCGGCGATGGCGGCGGTGCGGGCGTCGGGTCCGCCGAGGGCGAGCCGGGCGCGGGCGGCGCCGAACGCCGCGCTGCCCAGCGTCGGGTTGCGCAGCCGCACCGCCTCGTAGAACGTCAGGGCCTCGTGCCGCCGGTCCAGGCGCTCCGCGCAGTAGCCGAGGGCCAGTTTGGGTGCGTACTCGCCGGGGATCGCGCCGTAGACCCGGTCGAAGTGGCCGCGGGCCGCGGTCACCCGGGACCGGGCGAGCGCGAGCAGGCCCCGGTGCCAGTCGAGCCGCCAGTCGTGGGGGGCGAGGGCGGGCCCTATGTCGCGCTCGGCGAGCGCGAGCGCGGTCTCGGCGTCCAGGAGCGCCTCGCCGTCCGAGCGGGCCGCAAGGCGCAGCCGCAGCCGGCAGCGCAGCAGATGCACTTCGGGGGAGTCCCGCCAGTCACGGGTGTGCTGGAGCAGCGCCTCGGGGTCGTCGTCGCTGAGCCTGCTGAGCTCGTCGTGGTGGTCGTCGTCCGGGTCGGGGAAGGGCACGGGCAGCCGCCGGGCGACCTCGGGCGGGTCGGGCGCGAGGTGGCGGGGCGCGGACGGCGGGGCGGCCCAGTGCGCGAGGTCGGGGGCGGCGCCGAGCCCGCCGTCCAGGGCGTGCGCGGACTGCCGGAACAGCGGTGACGGCTCGAAGGTCTCCTCGCCGGTCCGCAGGGACCGCAACTCGCGGAAGACGCCGCGCAGTTGGTCGTCCATCTCGCGGGCGGTGGCGTAGCGGTCGGCGCGCCGGGTGCGGGTGGCGCGGCGCAGGGCGCGGGCCAGGGAGACCGGGCCGAGGCCGCGGTGGCCGGCCGCCGCGTCGTCGAGCCGGTCGAGCGAGGCGAGGTCGGCCAGGTCGTGGCGGTGCGCGCCGATGCCGCTGAGCACGCGCAGGGTCTCGCCGAGGCTGAACAGGTCGTCCTGCGGCCCGGACTCGCCGCGGTCGCCGACGCCGGGGGCGCGGTAGAGGGCGGTGGTGAGGCCGGGCGCGCCCGCGCGGCGCACGCTGCCGACGTCGATGAGCTTGGTGGTGGAGCCGTCGTGCATGACGTTCGGCGGCTTCAGGTCGCCGTACACCTTGCCGCGTTCGGGCGCGTGCAGATACGCGAGTGCGGCGAGGATCCGCACGCCGTACGCGAGCACGAACTCCCACCAGCGCGCGTGGCCGAACTCCTCGGGGCACTCCTGGGCGCGGACCCGCACCTCCTCCAGGTTGGGCCCGTCGACGTACTGAAGGACGAGGAAGTCCCCGACGCCGGTGTGGTGGCCGTAGTTGAACACCCGGATGAAACCGTCGTGGTTGAGCTCGACGAGCTCCTTCCGCTCGCCCCTGAGCAGGCTGTACGAGTCCGCGGCGAGCTCCGCGTGCAGCATCTTCACGGCGACGGCCCGGTCGTCGACCTGGGTGTCGTGCGCGAGGCAGACCTCGCCCATCCCGCCGTAGCCGAGCGGTCGCACCAGGCGGTACTGCCCGGCGAGCAGCGTGCCCGGCGGCAGGGGCAGTCCGTCCTGCTCCTTGGACGCGTCGGCGCGCCCGTCGCCGGGGCCGTCGGCCCGGTCCAGGAGGGTGATCGCGGGCAGGACCGTGGGGTCGGGGTGCTCCGGCGGGAGGGCGACGCGGGCGGGGCGCGGCGGGGGCGCGGCGGCGCCCGGGCCGACGATCCAGTGCTGGGAGGAGGACTCCGCCGCGGTGGCGGGCGGCGGCGGGCCGGAGCCGGGCTCGCGGGCGGCCGCCGGTCCGGCCGGGACCACCGCCGAGTGCCGTCCGGTGGCCGGGTCGACGGGCTCCCCGCTGGCCAGGCAGTACCCGGTGGGCGTGAGGGTGCCCGCGCAGCCGGGGTGCGGGCAGGCGGCGGCCGTCATGCGGCGCCGTCCGGCTCGGCCAGGCGTCGCACCACCCGCGCGAAGGCCTCCACGGCCCGCTCGGCGTCGGCCAGCGGGCACGGCCCGGTCATCAGGAGCCGCTGCGCCTCGCGGTAGGGGCCGACCGCGTCGGGGTGCTCGGCCAGGCCCCGCCGGGCGAGCCGCGCCAGATGGTCGCGGAGCAGCCCGCGCAGCCGCAGATGCTCGTCGAGCACCCCGCGCAGCTCGTCCTCGGCCCGCTCGGCCCGCAACAGGTAGGTGTCCACGGCCTGTTCGGCGTACGAGAGCTTCTCCAGGAAGCGTGGCCCGCTGCGTCCGCTCTGCGGCCGCAGTTCGTTGCTGAGCTGCACCGTCCACAGCGCGGCCCGCGCCGCGTACCCGGTGGCGAGCGGCGGGTCCACGACGTGCGGCTCCACGCGGTGGAAGAGGCGCCGGGCGCGCCGCTCGGTGTCGGCGAGGGCGTCCACGCGGTTGCCGAGCCGCTGCAGCCACTGCGCGGCCCGGTCGGCGGGCAGCAGCCGCTCCGCCGCGGCGTAGGAGAAGCCGTGGGAGCTGTCGCGCACCACGACCAGCAACCGCGCCCCGGAATCGGCCAGTTCGCGCAGGATCCGGGTCGCCGCGGCCGGTTCGGTGGCCGAGCGGTCGGCGTAGAGGACGGCGACCGCGGGACGGCCCGGCGGCGCGGTCCGCCGGCCCGGGGCGTGCCGCAGTTCGTGCCGCAGGACGGCGAGCGCCTCGCGCAGTTCCGGCTGGGCGGGGTCGTCGAGCGCCGCGCCCTCCAGGTCCAGGACGAGGCCGATGCTGCCGACCCGGGGCGCGATGCCGGCGCGGGACAGCAGCGAGTCGCCCTGGCCGGTCAACTCGACCGGCTGGACCGCGAGTTGGGGCGACTGTTCGCGGTCGGCCATGTTCAGGACGACGTACAGCGCCTGGCGGGCCCGCTCGTCGTCCTCGGGCACGAAGAGGATCTCGGTGTCCCAGGCGTCCGCGTCGCCGTTCAGCCAGCGGGTGACGGTGCGCTGCAGGCCGTGCGGGCGGGCGGTGCGGGCGGCGTCCGCCGAGACGACGCGGTGGCCGGGGATGGCGTGCGGCCCGGTCACGTACCGCTCGGCGAAGTGGCGGAAGTACTTGGCGACGGTGGCCGCCGGGATCATGTAGCCGCGCTCGCCCCGCTCGTCGGCCTGCGCCAGGATGCCGAGGATCCGGTCGGTGCCCTCCTCCCGCACGCCCGCCCCGCTGAACCCGCCGCGCAGCAGCTGCCCGGAGTCCGCGTCCGCGCCCGCCCCGGTGAGGTCGATCTGCACCCGCTCGTCGCCCTCGCCGCCGGGCCCCCGGCACGCGCCGGTGAGCCACTGGCCGCCCGACTGGTGCTCGGGGAAGCCGTCGACGAGGACGAGGGCGCCCCGGTAGTCGAGCGTGCGGTGCAGGGTGACGGTCGAGGGGACGGGCGCGGGTTCGTCCAGGACGAGCACCGCGAGGTCGCCCTGTGCCTTGCCGAAGGGCGGCACCCAGTGCCCGGCCGCGACGGTCGCGGTGCGGTGCGGGGTGCGGGTCAGGCCCTGCAGCAGCGGGAACTCGACCTGGACGCGGTCGGGGCGGCGGCCCGTGGCCGGGTCGCGGACGACATGGGCGCAGGTGAGCACGCGGTCGGTGCCGAACAGCACCCCGGCGCCCAGGACGTCGCCGCTTCCGGACGCCGCCCATCGCCGCAGCCGCACCCGCCAACTGGAATGGTCCATCGGAGAGTCGACGCCCCCGTCCGCAGCTTCGGCAGCCCCCCGCAGCCTCCTCCTTGCTTGCCCAGGATAGGTGCGGGGGAGGGGTATGACGCCTGCGCTGCATGGGGAGGTAGTGGGGGGACTCCGCGTCCGGAGCCCCCCTCCGTGCCGGGCCGTCGCTCACGCCCCGGGGGCGCCTTCCCTCACGCCGTCGAGACGGGGAACGCCACGTCGCACACCTCGTCCTCGGGCCCCGTCCGGGTCCAGTCCGCGAAGTACACCTCGCGGCACGGCCCCGTGACGGTGAGCCCCTGCTCGGACACCCAGGCCTCCACCGCGTCGAACGCCGCGATGATCTGCGGGTACGACACCTGTGCCTTGGTGATCCTGGTGTACGCCAGCCGGTGCGCGGGCTCCACGCGGACCGTGACGTCCGCCGTGCGCCCCCGCTCCTGGGCCCACGCGCGGGCCGCCGCCGCGTCGGCGACCGGCACGCACGACTCGGCGGGCCCGTCGCTCTCCTCGGTCACCTCGGAGTGGTAGACGACGTAGTGCGCGCCGGGCATCCCGCCGCACTCCCGCGCCGCCCCCTCCAGACGCTCCGCGGAGCCCGCGATCCAGGCGGGCAGCTCGCCCGCCCGCACGTGCCTGGTCTCGCTGATGACGTACCGCTCGGGCACGTCCACGGTCTTCACCTCGAATGTCGCGTACAACTCGGCGTTCCTTCCCGAAAGTCGGCCACGGAGGTACCGCGCGAGCGTCCGCTGTTCCGCGAAGCGCTCCTCGACCCCGGCCCAGTAGCCGTCGAGCGAGCGCGCGGCCCGCTCCCCGTCGAGCGCGACGACGTCGGCGATGGCCGCCAGCGGCATGTCCAGGCGGCGCAGCAGCGCGACCGTGCGGGCCCGCTCGACCTGGCAGGGCCGGTAGTAGCGGTAGCCGCTCGCCTCGTCGACGTGCGCGGGCGCCAGCAGACCGAGCCGGTCGTACAGCCGCAGCGCCTTGGGCGAGAGCCGCGCGCGGGCGGCGAACGCGCCGATGGACAGCAGGTCGTCGTGTTCCACGTTCACGGGGTCATCCTCCGTCACCGGGCCGGGCGGCCCGGTGACGCAGACGGTGGGGTCTGTCCCAGGGGCAAGGTCAACCGCGTGCGCCGGTCAGCGCCGGTACTCCTGCCAGATCCGCGGCGGGAGGACGTTCCCGCGCCCGGACTTCTTGCCGCCGACCCCGGACAGCGGCAGCAGCTGCGGCTCGTCGGGCTTCACGCGGAACAGGGTCACCGCCGTCGACAGGTCCTTGGTGAAGGCGGTGAACCACGCCGACCTGAGGCGGTCCTGGTCGCCGGTGCGGCCCACCGCGGCGTCCGCGCCGACGCGCTTGCCGCCCGCGCGCAGGGCGCGGGTGACCTCCTGGGCCACCTGCGGGTCCAGCGCGCGCCGGGACGCGGACGGGGCGAGGCCGGGCAGGGTCTCGCCGTCCTTGACGACCTTGGTCACCGAGTAGGGGTCGCGCCGCAGGCCGTCGGCCGCGAAGGTGCCGTAGGCGGTGGCCATCCGGATCGCGCTGGGCGTCGAGGTGCCGATGGAGAACGTCGGCTCCAGCGGGGCCATGCTCTGGCGCAGCAGCCCGGCGGCGACGGCCGTCGCGCGGACCTTGTCCCGGCCCACGTCCTTGCCCAGGCGTACGTAGGTGGCGTTGCCGCCGGACACCAGGGCCTCGGCGAGCGTGGGACGGTCGGGGTCGGGGGAGCCCGCGGCCACGCGCAGGGTGCCGTCGGCGGCGTAGCGGCTGTCGGCGAGGACGCTCTCGCGCACGCCGGGCACACGGCCCTTGAGATCCGCCGCGGTGAAGCCGGGACCCCGCACGGACACCCCGTGCTCCAGCGCGGCGGCCAGCACGAACGGCTTGAACGCGGAGCCCACGGGGACGCCGGACGTGTCGGCGTTGTTGGTGAAGTGCTCGGTGGCGTCACGGCCGCCGTACAGCGCCACGACCGCGCCGTCGGAGGGCCGCACGGACGCGGCGCCGACCTGGACGTGCCGGTCGGCCGCCCGCTCCTTCGGGTCGAGGTCGCGGGCCAGGACGCGGCGCACGGCGCGCTCCATGCGGCGCACCTGGACCCGGTCGAAGGTGGTGTGGATCTGGTACCCGCCGCGCGCCAACTCCTCGTCGGTGAGGCCCGTGTGCAGCTTGACGTACCGGTTGGCGACGTCGACGAGGTAGCCGGTCTGGCCGCCCAGGCTGGTGGAGCGCGACTGCTTGCGCGGCTCGGGGAAGACGCGGTACTTCGCCCGTTCCTTCTCCGTCATCAGGCCGACGTCGACCTGCCGGTCCAGGATCCACGCCCAGCGCCCGCGCGCCCGCTCGTGGTTGGCGCGGCTGATCGAGGGGTCGTACTGCTCGGCGCCCTTCAGGACGGCGGCCAGCAGGGCGCCCTGGCCGGGGTCCAGGTCCTTGGCGGGGATGCCGTAGTAGGCGTGGGCGGCGGCCTCGATGCCGTTGGCGCCGCGCCCGAACCAGCTGGTGTTGAGGTACCCCTTGAGGATCTCGTCCTTGCTCTTCACGCGGTCCACCTTCAGCGCGATGACGAACTCCTTGACCTTCCGCGTGACCGTCTGGTCCTGCGAGAGGTAGGTGTTCTTCACGTACTGCTGGGTGATGGTGGAGCCGCCCTGGGTCTCCTGGCCGCGGGCCATGTTCACGACGGCGCGGGCCAGGCCCTTGGGGGAGACCCCGGAGTCCTCGTAGAACGTCTCGTTCTCGGCGGCGATCACCGCGTCGACGGCGGCGGGGGCGATCTGGTCCAGCTCGACGTTCTGCCGGTTGACCTCGCCGGTGCTCACCATCTGGGTGCCGTCGGACCAGTAGTACACGTTGGCCTCGCGGCGGGCCGCCTCGTTCTCGTCGGGGATGTCCACGCTGACGTACACGCAGACGAAGAGCCCGGCGAATGCGGCGGCGAACAGTGCGGTCGTGCCGAGGAGTTGGCGCCAGGACGGGAGCCAGCGGCGGACGCCGGAACGGCCGGCGCGCGGGTAGTCGACGAAGCGGCGGCGCTGCCCGCGCCGGCCGGCCGGGTGCCGCCGGCCGCGGCGACGCGGACTCTTCCCCTGCGTGTGTGTCCCCATGCCGGAGGAGAGCGCGCCGCGCGCGGCCGGGTTGGCCGGGAGGCTGTTATCGGTACGTAACAGTCCGCTCGGGGAGGAGCGGTGGAGTCAGCGGACCTTCGTCAGCGCGCCCTTGTCCTTGAGGGTGGCGAACCCGTTGGCCCAGAGGGCGTTGACCCGCTGGCGCTCCTGGGCGTTGGGGTAGGCGTTGGTGCAGGACGTGCCGGGGCCGCCGCCCGACATCAGCTCGCTGCACGGGCCCGAGTAGTGGTCGGGCAGACCGAGCACGTGGCCGGTCTCGTGCGCCGTCACACGGGTGGAGTTGTACTGCTGGTTCTGCCGGTAGTCCAGGAAGATGTAGCCGCGGCCGTGCCCGTCGGTGGAGGCGTACGAGCCGCGCGAGTCATTGCCCTCGCGGTACTGGAAGTTACCGGTCGAGCTGGTCTCCTGCAGCTTCACGTTGCTGACCGAGGAGTTCCATATCTGCGTGCTCTGGGCTATCTGGCTGCGGAAGCTGGGCGCCCGGCTGGTGTTGTAGGTGACGGTGACGACCTGGATGCCGGGCTTCTCGGCCTGCTTCTTCAGGGCCGACTTCATGACGGCCTCGAAGAACTGCCGGTTGGCGGCCTCCTCCTCGGCCGAGCCCACGTACGACGACGTCGCGTGCGTCGCGGCGGGCTTGACGGAGTCGGGCGCCGGGGCGGGGGCCGCGAACGCCGTGGGGGCGGCGGCGAGCGAGGCCACGAGGGCGGCCGCGCCGAGAGCGGCGGCGAGGCTGGTCCTGGATCTGTTCATGGGGGTGTGTCCCTTCCGGGATGGAGGCCTGCGGGTGCGGCCTCCGGTCGGGACGAGTATCGGGAGCGCGGGGCGTGTTTGCGCCGATGCCATTCGGCGATAGCGCGAGGGCATCAAGTGGCCCGTGGGGTCCGCGGCTTGCCCGTCACGGCAGCCTTTTCACGCGGTGCACGTCCCGTACGCAGAGGTTGAGCGCGCAGGCGACCACGATGATCCCCGCGCAGACCAGGAGCACGGAACGGTCGCTGAACACCGGCGAGACGAGCGCGACGACGAGATAGCCGAGCGGGATCGCGAGCCGCTCGCCGACCTGGTTGAAGGAGCTCATGCGCCCCAACTCGGCCTCGGGGATCTCCTGTTGGAAGGCCGTCACCCAGGTGACGGCGGCGATGTCCAGGGTGATGCCCGCGAGCACGGTGCACAGCAGCAGCCAGGGCAGCGGCAGTCCGAGCGCCAGCCCGGCCAGCGGCAGCGCGAGCCCGGCGCTCGCGACGACGGCCACGGCGAGCAGCCTGCGGGGCTTCCACCGCAGGCACACCACGGTGCCCGCGAGCAGCCCCAGCGAGAAGGCGCCCTGGATCAGCCCCCAGGTGCGGGCGCCCGCGTAGCGCTCCTCGGTGACGACGGGACCGAGGAGCTGATAGCCCGCGAGCCAGGCGGCGACGAGCACGGTGCCCGCGGCCGTGTACGTCCACAGCCAGGTGCGCGACCAGAACCCCGTCCACCCGGCCCGCAGGTCGGCGAGCGCACTGCCCCGGCTCACCGGCGCGTCGAGCCGCAGGCCGAGCAGCAGCAGGGCGGCGGCGACGAAGGTGAGCGCGTCCAGGCCGAGCGCCCACGCGGGCCCGCCGACCGCGACGATCAGGCCGCCGACGACGGGCCCGACCACCTTGACCGCGTTGACCGGCAGCCGCAGCAGCGCGTTGGCCTGCTGGAGGTGCTCCGGCGCGACGAGTTGGGGCACGACGCCCTGCGCGGCGGGCGTGGTGAGGGCCACCGCGATGCCGGAGACGAAGCCGCAGGCGGCGATCGCGCCGGTGCCCGCGTGCCCGCCGGCCACCACCAGGGCCAGGGCGCCCTGCGCGGCCGCGGCGAGAAGATGCCCCCGGAACAGCAGCGCGCTGCGGGAGATCCGGTCGGCCAGGACGCCGCCGACGAGCAGGAAGACGACGGTCGGCACGGTGTTGGCGGCGAGCACGACACCGAGCGCGCCGGCCCCGCCGCCCGCGCCGATCACCGCGTACGCGAGGGCGAGCGGGGCCATCGCGGAGCCGGTGGCGGAGATGAGCTGGGCCAGGGCGAAGCGGCGGAAGGCGGGGGTGCGGAGCGGGGAGCGGGGGGCCGGGGAGGGCGTCCGCCCGGTGGTGGTCTCCGCGGTGCTCATGATCCCCCTGTTGCCGTCTTTTGTCGCCTGTTGCCGTGGTGCCGTCGCGTGTTCCGTGGAGCCGCCGGTGCGGCGCGGTCCGCGCGAAGCATAGGCGCGGGGTCGGGGCGGAATGCGGGGCGGGGCACCGGCGTTGGAACAGCTCGCGCCACCGTGGGATCGCCGAACGGACCCACGACGCCGTGGGATCGACGAACGATCCCGCGCCACCTGCAACGCCCCCGCCCGTCCCGAGCCCCGGAGGCCCGCCCGTGACCGCCACCCCGATGCCGTTCGACCCGCGCACGCTCCTCGCGGAGAGCCGCCTCGGCGTCCTCGCCACGATCAAGGCGGACGGCCGCCCGCAGCTCTCGCCCGTCCTGCCCTATTACGACCGGGAGGCCGGGCTCCTGTACGTGTCGATGACCGAGGGCCGGGCCAAGACGGCGAACCTGCGCCGCGACCCGCGGGCCACGCTGGAGGTCACCAGCGCGGACGGCGGGTCGTGGGCGACGGCCGAGGGCACCGCGACCCTCACGGGGCCGGGCACCGACCCGGACGGCCCCGAGGTGGCGGAACTGGTGCGCTACTACCGCACGGCGGCGGGTGAGCACCCGGACTGGGACGAGTACCGCGCGGTGATGGTGGCCGACCGCCGGGTGTTGATGACGATGACGGTGGACCACGTGTACGGCCAGCGGATCACGCGGGACTGACACCCCGCCCGTCGGCGCCCGGCCCGTCGCCGCCCGGCCCGGCTCCGTCCCGCTCGGTGACGTCCATGAGGATGTCGTCGGCCGCCCAGAGCACGAACCGCTCGACGGGCGTCACCTCGTGCCCGGGGACGGGCCGGAAGCGGAAGCGCTTGAGCAGGACGGCGAGGACGAGCAGCGCCTCGACGGTGGCGAGCCGGGCGCCCTCGCAGGCGCGCGGCCCGAAGCCGAAGGGGATGTGCGCGAGGCGCGGCCGCTTCGCCACGGCGTCCGGCGCGAACCGCCCGGGGTCGAACCTCTCGGGCTCCGGCCAGTGTCCGGGGTTCATGTGGACGGCCCAGAACGGCAGGAAGAGCGGGGTCCCGGCCGGGATCTCGTACGGTCCGAGCGTCACCGCCTCCGTGGTCTCACGCGCGCCGTACGGACCCGGCGGACAGATCCGCATCGACTCCTTCAGGACCTGGTCCAGGTACGTGAGGTGGCGCAGGTCGGCGTAGTCGGGCGCGGCGCGCCCGCCGAGGACGCGGTCCAGCTCCTCGGTGACGCGATCGGCGACGTCGGGGTGCTCTCCGAGCAGGTGCAGCGCCCAGGAGACGGCGACTCCGGTCGTGTGGTGGGCGGCGAGCATCGTCACCATGACGGTGTCCCGGATCCGGGCGGGCGTCTCGCCTGCCTCGACGAGGGCGCCGATCAGGTCGCTCCGGTCGGTCCGCCCCGAGGCCCGGTGGGCGGAGACGACGCGGTCGACGGTGGCGCGCAGGTACGCGAGGGCCTCCGCGGCCCGCGGGGTGGCGTTCCCGCCCTGCCCCAGGTACTCGGTGAGCACGGTCTCGAAGGAGGACACGACGGCCTCGGCGTCCACCGGAACACCCTCGCCGTCACCGCCGTCACCGCCGTCACCGCTGTCGCCCGCGCCGTCCCCCAGGGCGTACGCGCAGATCATCCGCAGGGACAGCGAGGTCAGATCCTTCTGCAACGCGACGGGTGCGCGCCCGCTCTGCCGGCCCCACCGATCGGCGAGCTCCCCGACGAGCGCGACGAATCGCGCGAAGTGCCGTTCGTGGGAGGGCCGTCCGGCGAACACCTCCAGCAACAGGCGGCGCCAGGGCTCGTGTTCGTCGCCGGGCAGGACCTGGAGGTTCCCGGCCTCGCACAACGGCGAGAGGAACGCGAACAACTCCGCGGGCCGCTCGTCGACATGGACGATGTCCTCAAGGAGTACGGGATCGGCCACGGAGACGGCCGTCCCCGCCCCCGGCAGCTGGAACCGCACGACGGGCCCGAACCGCTCGTGCAGCCACCGCTGATAGAGGTGCAGCCCCCCGGCCTCGGAGATGGCCCCCACCCCGCCGTCCTCCCGAGGCTCGGGCCCAGGAATCCGCATGTCGCACCCTCCTCACGGCCGAAGCCTCACCCGGACCCCGCCACCCCCAGCGTCTCGCGCGTCCCCGCCCCTCGCCCACCGCTTTCGGCCAGTAAACTGCGCGCGCCCGACGGCGGATCGAAGGACGAGGGAGAACGGTGGCGCACGGGGGATACCAGGGCTGGGGCCCGCAGGGGAACGTTCCGCCGCACGGCGGGGACCCGCATCCGTACGCACCGCCGCCGCAGGGCGGCGGGCCGCATCCCCCCGTACCGCCGCAGGGCGGCGGGCCGCATCCGTACGGTCCGCCGCCACCGCGGCCGTACCCGTATCCGATGCCGCCGCAGCCCGTGCGACGGACCCGGTCCGGCTGCGCGTTCTGGTTCGTCTCGCCGCTCGTCCCGGTGATCCGGTCCGCCCGCCGCCGCGCGGAGGCGATCTTCAACCAGCCGGGCGAGGGCCGCGTCGTCGACCCGGTCGTGTCCCGGGTGCAGCTGTGGCGCGCGGTCATCGGCGCGGTCGCCAGTTTCTCCCTCGTCTATGCCTACGGCGCGGACGACGGCTGGAGCGGCGTCGCCAACGACGGTGTCGTGAAGATGATCCTCGCCCCGCTGCTGCTCATCCTGACCGGGCCCCTGGCCGTCCTCGGCTTCATCCGGTACGCCCCCGCCGAGCAGCGCCCCCTGCTCCGCTCCCGGCTGCGCGCCCCGCTCAAGGCGGTGGGCTGGTGGGTCGGCATCCTGGCCGGCGTCGTCCTCGCCCTGGTCGGCAGCGCCCTGCTCCTGAAGCAGAACTACGGCACGCTCCTGAACGGCCTCGTGGCGCTGGCGCTGCTCATCGGCCTGATCTGGCTGCTGCCCTTCCTCCTCTTCTCCTCGGCCTACGCCGCCCGTTACGCCTTCAACACCTCGAACGTGCACGCCGCGCTCCCGGCCTTCCTGACCGTCGTACTCGTCTGGGAGCTGATGCTCTGCAGCGTGGCGCTGGACGGCGGACTGCCGCACGGCCCGCCGCTCGCGCAGTGGTCCGCGGTCCTCGGCGGCCCGGTGACCGTGACGGCGGTTGCCCTGTGGGAACTGCGCCGCATGCGCACCCGGCACGGCGTCCGCATCCGCCACTGATCCCTCACGTCGCCGCGCCGCCCAGGCACGACCGACGGTGGACGACGTCGTGCGCCACGTCGAGGATCGGGCGGTCGTGCGTGAAGGCGTAGGCGCGCAGCCGGACCAGGGCCTGGTCGATGGGGATGCCGAGCCGGACGGTGAGGAAGCCGGCCGCCTGGTGGACCAGGGCGCGGTGCAGGGGCGGCGGGCCGTCGCCGGCCATGTCGTCGGCGCCTTCGGGGGTGAGGAGGATGAGGGTGGCGACGTCGGCGAGCGCGAGGGCGTCGGCCATCCCTTCCGGAGTGGGCCGCGCGGCCGTGGCGCGGTGACCGGTGAGGGCGCCGAGCCGGATGGTGCCCAGTTGCAGCGGCAGGGAGTGCACGGCGCGGATCGGCAGGCCGCGCACGGCGGGTACCAGGGCGGGCCACCGGGCCTTGGGCAGGGCGCGCAGGTCGGGCACGACGACGGTCTCGCCGGTGTCGGTGGCGTCGTGGGTGGGGCCTTCGCCGAGGGTGTACTGGAGGTCCTCGAAGGCGAGGCCGACCGCGTCGGCGGGGTCGTGCCAGACCAGTTCGAGTCCGGACCCGCTGAGCAGGGAGATGGCGAGTCCGTCGAGCCCGAGTGCCGACGCGCACGCGGTCGGCGACAGGGCCGTGAGGCCCCGCCCGGCCGTGGTGGCCTCGGCGAGGAGCCTGGGAAGGTCGGGGACGGCTGCGGGCACTGCGGGGCCTCCTTGGCAGAGGAGAGCGGTGCGCGCGGTACCGCGACCCGCGGCGGGCGCCGGGTGTCATGGGCGGCGCGAGGCGCCCGGGGGCGCGGCGATCGACGCGGCGTCCGTGGTGCCCTGGACGACCTGGGCGCACAGCAGGCTCAGCGAACTCCGATGGGACCGCGCATGGGCACGGAGCAGGGCGAACGCCGCGTCGGGCGCGATGCGCAGGCGGGCGACGAGGACTCCCTTGGCCTGTTCGATCACGATCCGGCTGTTGAGCGCCGTCTGCAACTGGGCGACGCGTTCGGCCCGGTCGCGGGCGAGACGCTGGTGCAGGATGCCGATCGTCGCGGCGTCGGCCAGGGCCTGGGCCAGGCGCAGGTCGGCGGAGCGCAGCGCGTGGGGGCGGACGTGGAAGAGGTTCAGGGCGCCGATGGTCTCCTCGCGCAGCCGCAGGGGCAGCGCGGCGACCGCGGCGAACCGGGCGGTGCGGGCCGCCTCGGTGAAGTGCGGCCAGCGCCCGGCGGCCGCGGGCCGGGTCAGGTCCACGGGGCCGACGCTCTCGTGCCGCGTGCAGCACTCCCGGGACGGGCCCTCGTCGAACTGCAGCTGTACTTCCTCCAGTCGCTGGGCGGAGTGGGTGGAGGCGGTGACGTCCACCAGCTGCCCCCGCGCGTCGACCATGACGACCCCGGCCGCCGCCACGTCCAGCAGACCGACGACGTGATCGGTCATGACGTGCAGGAAGTCGACCAGGTGGAAGCCGTCCACCATGGTGTCGGCCAGCTCCAGGAAGGCCCGTGTCAGCCGCTCGTCCCGCTCTGGCTGTGACATGGCGATCACCTCTGCTCGGCAAGCGGTCGGCGGGGACGGTGCGATGTCCGGGCGGGGCGTTCCGCACCGTGGGCCGGGGCCGCGTGGCGGGTCCCGCACACGGGTACGGGGGGGAGCGGCCATCGGCCCCGTACCGAAACGCTAGGGGGAGCGCGCGGCCCGTGACAGGACCCAAGTGAGCTGATGGAACGGCCCGAATGGGCTGTCTCGGGGCGTGCGCGTCACACGGCCCGCGCTCATCCGCCGATCAGCTCAGCGCTCCCGCGGCAGGCCGGGCCGGTCCGCTCACCGCTCCCGCAGCAGACCGGACCGGGCGGCGATGACGACCGCCTCCAGCTGACTGTGCGCGCCGAGCTTCGCCATGACGCGCTTCACGTGACCGCGTGCGGTGTGCGGGCTCACCACGAGCCGCTCGGCTATGGCCCGCGGGCCGAGCCCTTGGCCCATCAGCTGGAGGACCTCCCGCTCCCGGGCGGTGAGCCCGGCCCGGTCGTCGTAGCGCGGGCCCGGCGGCGAGCCGTCCAGCAGCGGGCCGAGCGCCGAGACGACCAGGTCCAGGGTGGACTGCTCGATGTACATCGGCCCCTCGGCCGGGGCCCGGATGGCCGCGAGGACGGCGGGGAACGCGCTGTCCTTGGCGATGAATCCGGCGGCTCCCGCCGAGGCGGCGGCCACCAGCTGGCGGGGCCGGGCGTCCGCGGTGAGCAGGAGGACCCGGGTGCGCGGATGGTCGGCCCTGATCCTGCGGGTCCCCTCGATGCCGTCGGCGCCGGGCAGGTGAACGTCCATCAGCACCACGTCGGGGCCGAGTTCGGCGACGAGCGGAACGGCCTCCTCGACCGTGCCCACCGCCCCCACGCACACGAGGTCGGGCTGGGCTCCGATCGCGATCTCCAGCGCGCCAGCCATCGCCCGCTGGTCTTCGACGACAAGGACTCGGATCATGGGAAATCCCCGGGGACGGCCCCGTGCTCGGCCTGTCCTCCGATCGTAGCGACGCGGGGCCCCGGCGTATCCCGTATCGACGAGGGGACCGGCGAGGGGACCCGTGTACCGGCGTACCGGCGTACCGGCGTACAGGTGTACTTGGCGTACCGGCGTACCGGCGTACCGGCGTACCGGCGTACCGGCGTACCGGCGTACCGGCGTACCGGCGTACTTGGCGTACCGGCGTATCCGGAAACGGCTCTGGCCGGTGCCATGAACGCTCCGTAGCGTGAAGGGGAGCAGCCATACTGCGGAGGCCTCGCGATGCGCAGCGACGACGATCCGGAAACTTGTCATGGGTCCGCGCCCGTAGCGGCGTTGCCGGGGCCGCCCCGTACGGACCGGTACCGCCGATGAGCCGCGATCCGGGCAGGTACGCCTTCACGCTTTTCGTGGCCGGAGCGACGGAACGTTCCGACGCCGCGCGGTCGAACCTGCGAAAGCTGTGCGCGGCGCGGCTGGACGACGGCTACGAGCTCACCGTCATCGATGTCGTGGAGCAGCCCGAACAGGCGGAGGAGAACCGCATCCTGGCGACCCCCACGGTCATCAGGCTCTCTCCGCTGCCGCAGCGGCGCGTCATCGGGGACCTGTCCGACGAGCACCGCGCCGCTCTCGCGCTCGGTCTCCCTGACTCGGGCGAACTGCCCCAGAAGAGGCGGGGACGATGACTGGCACCGACGGGATCGAGCGGATCCCCACCGGCATCAACGGGTTCGACCAGATCGCGCTGGGCGGACTGCCCGCCGGGCGCTCGACACTGGTGGCCGGGACGACGGGCAGCGGCAAGACCCTGTTCGCCATCGAGTTCCTGGCGCGAGGGGTGCAGAACCAGCAGGATCCGGGGGTGTTCGTCACCTTCGAGGAGGACCCCGACGACATCCGGACCAACGTCGCCTCGCTGGGCTTTCCGATCATGGAGTGGGAGGCCGAAGGGAAGTGGGTGTTCGTCGACGCCTCGGCGGACATCGCCGTGGAGGCGTCGACGGTCGGCGCGTACGACCTGGGCGCCCTGGCGGCACGGATCGCCCACGCGACGCGCAGGATCGGCGCCCGGCGCGTCGCGCTCGACTCGCTCGGCGCGGTCTTCTCCAGCCTGGCCGACTCCGGCATCATCCGCCACGAACTGTTCCGGATCGTCTCGGCGCTCGACGTGCTCGGCGTGACCACCGTGGTCACCGCGGAGCGGCCCGAGGAGTACAACAGCGTCTCGCGCTTCGGCGTCGAGGAGTTCGTCCTGGACAACGTCATCATCCTGCGCAACGTCCTGCGGGCCGAGCGGCGCCGCAGGACCGTCGAGATCATCAAGTTCCGCGGCACCGGCCACCGCACCGGCGAGTGGCTGTTCACCATCGGCCCGCACGAGGGCATCGTGATCATGCCCCTCGCCTTCCTCCAGCCCCGCGAGCGCGCGTCGAGCGAGCGCGTCTCCAGCGGCAACGAGGGCCTGGACGCCATGTGCGGAGGCGGCTTCTTCCGGGACTCGATCGTGCTGCTCACCGGCCCCACCGGCACCGGCAAGACGCTCACGAGCCTGTTCTTCGCGGCCGCCGCCGTCGACGCCGGTGAGCGCTGTCTGCTCCAGACCTTCGACGAGACGCGCGAGCAGCTCGGGCGCAACGCCGCGAGCTGGGGGCTCGACCTGGAGGCGATGGAGGCCTCGGGCCTGCTGCATGTCGTGTCCGAATACCCCGAAGTGGCCTCGCCCGAGGACCACTTCCTGAGGATCAGGCGGGTCATCGAGGAGTTCCGCCCTTCCCGCGTGGCCATCGACACGCTCTCCGCGCTCGAACGGATCGTCAGCTCCCGCGCGCTGCTCGACTTCGTCATCGCCCTGGGTGCGGTGCTGCGGCACCACGAGATCACGACGCTGCTCACCTCGGCCCCCACCGGCCGGGTCACGCCGACCGTCAACCCGGCGATCGCGATGGAGGTCGCGAGCCTCACCGACGTGACCATCCTGCTGCGCTACGTGGAGGCCGAGGGCGAGGTCCAGCGCGGCATCACCGTGCTCCAGACCCGTGGCTCCGTCCACGACCACACCATCCGGCAGTTCGCGATCGACGGCACGGGCATGCACATCGGCGGGCCGATGCGCGGCCTCTCCAACGTCCTCGGCGCGACCTACACACCCGCCGGGGGGCTGGCACAGCCCCCCGCGCCGGCCGCGGAAGAGGAGCGGTCGGGCTCGTCGGAGGCGCAGAGTCCCGGCCCGGATGCCGATGGCTGACCGCGACCGGCCGGCGGGCGCGGCTCCGAGGGGTGAGCCGTCGGAGGCCGGGGCCGGGGCCGGGCGCACCTCGGGCGGCGGGCAGGGCCGGCCTCGGGACGTCGTGGCGCACGGCTACCCGGACTCCTCGGGCTACCCGGACTCCTCGGGCTCCCCGGGCTCCTCGGGCTCCCCGGGCTCCCCGGGCGAGGCGGTCGTGGCGGCGGCGCCCGACGGGATCGTCGTGGTCGACGACGACGGGATCATCAGGCTCTGCAACCCGGCCGCCGCCGCGCTGTTCGGCCGCCCGGCGGCGGAACTCCTCCAGCTCCCCTTCGGATTCCCGGTCGCGGCCAGGTGGGCGGCGGAGATCGACATCCTCCTGCCGTCGGGCCAGGGACGCGTGGCCGAGATGAGGGTCAGGACGACGCACGCGCTGGGCGAGCGCCTGCACATCGCGACGCTGCGGGACGTCACCGAACGGCGCCGGACCCAGGCCGCCCTGGAGGCCGCGCTGGCACGCCAGGACACCGTGATCGCGGTCACCGCGCACGAGCTGCGCAATCCGCTGGCCACCATCGGCGTGCTGGCGCACACCCTGCGGGACGCGGGCGCGCGGCTGACCGAGGCACGGCGGGCGGACATCGCGCACCGCATCGTCGACACCACCGAGCGGCTCCAGGCCCTCGTACGCAAGCACCTGACGGCGGTGAGGATCGACGCGCAGGCCTCGCACGCCGCCCCGCGGTCCGCCCCCGTACCCGTACCCGTCCTGGAGTTCATCCTCGAACTGCTCGGCGCGCTGGGGGAGGACACGCCCCAGGTGGACGTGGCGTGCCCGCCCGACCTGGTGGCGTCCGTGGACCGCGGCGACCTGTGGGAGATGCTGGCCAACTACCTGGAGAACGCCTTCACCCACGGTGCCCCACCCGTCGGCATACGCGTGGTCGCGGAGCCGGCCGGGCACCTCACCGTCCGCGTGCACGACGCGGGCCCCGGCGTCCCGCCCGACGCCGTACCGCGCCTCTTCCAGCGCTTCGGCCGCGCGCCCGGCGCGGCCCCGGCGCAGACCGGGCAGGGCACGGGCCTGGGCCTGTGGATCGTCCGCCACCTGGCCCGCGCGGCCACCGGCGACGCCTGGTACGTCCCTCCGCCCCACCCTGACGCGGGCTTCCACCTACGCCTGCCGACGGCGGCACCGGATGCCTCGGCGGGGGGTGGGGGGCCGTGACGTGTCCGGCTCCCTCGCCCACGAACTGGGCTCCGAACTGGGCTCCGAACTGGGCTCCGAACTGGGCATCGAACTGGGTATCCCCTACCCCGGCCCCGGGGCGTTTGCGTACTTGCGTCCACCTCGTCGAGGGCTACGGTGCGAGCGTCTGCTCATCATGGAGGGGAGCGCCATGACTCGACGGCTGTGGAAAGTCGGCACGCTACGCCTCGGACGAAGCCACGGACACGTACGGTCAGTTCCTCGCGGAGGGCCGTGTCGACTGGGACCTCGATGACTCATGGTGCACTGAGCGCCGCGAGCAGACGGCCCTGGGCAAGCGCTTCGAGCGCGTACGCATCCTCGACGACCCGCCCACGGAAGGGCAGCTGTATCTCCTCGACAATGCCCGCAGGAACGCGGAAGCAGGTGAACGCATCCACGTCCTCACCCGCCGCGAGGCCGAAGAGCTCAGGCTCCCCGAAGCCGCCGAGCACGACGCCATCCCGTACGACCAGGCGTAGCAGGTACGTTCACCGTGTGAGCACCGACTACCAGCAAGGCCGGGCAGCCCTGGGCGCGCGCCTTCGCGAACTGCGTGCCGGGCTCTCCCAGCGGAGCCTTGCCGAACGGCTCGGCTGGCCCCAGTCCAAGGTCTCCAAACTCGAAGCCGGTCGTCAGACGCCGACGCCGGAGGACCTCGCGGCGTGGGCGACCGGGACGGGGCACCCTGCCGCCGCCGAGGAGCACACATCGAGGCTGCAGGGGATCGAATCCCACTCACGTTCCTGGCGGCGCCAACTGCGCGCCGGACACCGGCCCGTTCAAGACGCGCTCACTGTCGAGTACGAGCGCTCCACGGTGTTGCGCGCGTGGGAGGGCGCGATGGTCGTCGGGATGCTCCAGACACCCGACTACGCGCGCCATGTCTTTGCCCGGTACGCCGAACTCCACCGCTCGCCGAAGGATCTCGACGAGGCGGTCCGCGCCCGCATGAAACGTCAGGAGCTGCTCTACCGACCCGGGCGGACCTTCCACATCGTCATGTGGGAGGCAGCCCTGCATGCCGGTGTCGCACCCCGACATGTCCTCGTCGCCCAACTCGACCGACTCGTGGGCGCGATCGGCCTGGACACGGTGAAGCTCGGAATCGTCCCCTTGGGCGGGGAGGTTGCCCTGCCTCCGGCCAATGGCTTCTGGCTCTACGACGACCGGCTCGCCATCGTCGAGGACTGGCATGCCGAACTCTGGCTCGACGACTCCGACAGCACGAGCCTCTACCGCCGGGTGTGGAACACGTTGGCAGGTTCCGCGGTCTACGGTTCACACGCACACCGCGTGCTGGCCCGCGCGCGAGCGCATCTGGAAGCGCCCTGAGCATCCCGGCGAATCACCGGAGCGGCGCCGAGAATATTCGAGAATCATCCCCGCCTCTGATTCTCCGAGGCTCCTAACGTCCTGGTCATGCCCGCAACCAAGCCCGTGCCGCCCGAGCGAGGCGCGTGGAACACCCCCCGGCTCCCGGCCGCCGACGCGCTGTCCGACGCCCAAGTCCGGGGCCGGGACTGCGTGTTCTGCGGCATCACCCTCCGCGCCGGAGCCGCCGTCGACCTCGGCGCCCAGCACGTCAAGCGCCTCGACGCCCGCGTGAACTGGTTCCCCCGCGCCTGCCGCCCCTGCGCCGACGGCGCGTACGTCACCGCGCTGCTCGACGCCGCGTTCTCCGCGTGCCGCGCCCTGCCGCCGCCCGACGAGCTGATGGACCTCCACGTCCGCCTCCAGTACGAGATCCACCGGCGCCTGCCCGCCGCGCGGGCCGCCGCCGCGCACGCGGGCGAGAGAACCCTGACGTGGCACAGCCACCGGCGCGTCATCGACGCCGTCACCGACGCCCTGGCCGATGGCCCTGGCGACCGCCCCAGCCCCCTGGCACTGGCCCTGCGCGCGGCCGAGCTGGGCCGACGGCTGCGCGACCTCACCGCGTATCCGCCGTGCGAGGACCCATCGTCCCGAAGCTGCGCGGGCTCAGCCCTCGACCTCCTCAAGTCGAGCGATCTGAAGGTGCTGGACGCGGCGAACTGGGTGGTGTCCCGCTACGCGGATTCACCCACCGAGACCCGGCAGGCCCCCGTCGACGCGTACACGCTGCCCCTGGTCACCTACCGGGCGCTGCTCGCCGCGGATGTCTCCACCGTGCTCGAGTTGACCGGCCTGCCCGACGAGGCGCCGGCGCCCACCGCCACGGTCACCGTCGAGGGCTACAGCGAGACCATCACCCGCAACCGGCACCTGCTGAATTTCCACACCGCACGGGCGCAGACCGACACCGTGTGGGTCCTCGACGACCCCACCTACTCGGTGCTCGGCTCCACCACCCGCCTCGCCTACTAGCCAGGCGGTATGCACGCGCGCCTTCGCTGGGGCTCTCGACGTGTGTCAAGCAACTAACCTGCTCCACAAATGGAGTTGAAATCCTGTCAAACCCCCCTATGCCTTCCTTGGTCTAGATGCCCCATTTGCCGATGTTATGGTCTAGACCGCATCCGCTTGGCGCTGACCTCGCCATGCCGGTTTCTAGCCAATGAATTGTTCCTAGGGGGGAACTACCTTGCGCATACGCAAGAACCTGACCATTGCGGCCGCTTCTCTCGCAGTGCTCGGCACTCTCGCCACTTCGGCGGAAGCCGCTCCCGCGTCGCCTGAGGTGACCGAACTGCAGAAGCAGATCGACGAGCAGATTCGCGATTATGGTGGCATCCAGGTCAGTGACAACGCCGTGTCATACGAGAATGGCAGCGTGGTCATGGTCTTTCCCGACCCGGGAGAAGAGACGGCCCCTGATGGCCTCGGCGATGGCATTAGGACAGCCAAGGCGAAGCGCGACGACCTCCTGAAGAATGCGCAGGCTCCGGCCGCGCAGGGTGCCAACGTGGAGGGTTGCCCGCAGGGCTGGACCGAAGCAGGCCGCTGGTACTGCTTCTACGAGCACAAGAACTTCAAGGGGCGCAGGCTCCAGTTCAACGAGACCGAGCGACAGTACGCCTCGAACTACGGGTTCAATGACAAGACTTCTTCGTGGGTAAACACCAACAAGAAGGGTTCAAATACCTGGTACACGTGGAACCATGTCGACAAGAATTGGCGCGTGAGCGGCTTCCTGTGGGAAATGTACGCCGGTAGCAAGTCGTCCTACGTCGGGAACGCAGCGAACGACAAGATGAGCGCCTGGTGCATGCCGGGTAAGTGCATTTAAGCCCATGGGTCATAAAAGCGAGGACTCCTCAAAGCGGGGAAGCCGTATCTCCCGAACCCTTGCCGCCATAGCGGTTGGCTATGTGCTTGGGACCGCGAGTTACTACGGGTTCACCCTCATCTCGGATTCGTCCGACTCTGGCTCGGGGAGCAGTCTGCAGGGTGACAGCACCACCCCATCCTCCCCGTCTGAGTCTCAGTGCCCTTCACCAGCACCGTCTCCGAGTGGCACGCCGGACGGGCCACCACCCGCACAGCGATGACCAAAGGGCGGTGGAACGAAGCAACAAGCTTCGTTCCACCGCCCTTTGGCGTGCCTGGCGGGGCCCAGCTGTTAGCCATCTGAAAGGCATCGCAGCGACTCCTACGAAGGTCATCGATGCCTGCCGATTCAACTGAACAGGAGGACAGCATGATCCCTGTCGCACGGGCGGAGACCTTCTACCTGCCTCCACCACAACTTCCGCCCGACACCTGGGCACTCGTGCCGTCAGCCGAGCTGGTGTTCCGCTGGTACGAGTACCGCGTCCAGCGCCGCGTGATCCCGCCGGACGGCTTCATCGTCGGACAGCAGGTGTACGCGCGGATCAACCACAACCGGTGGGTGGTGGACTGCCGATGCGGATCCGCCCAAGTGGCCACACCGGCTGACCCGCGGACCGCGTGCACGGAGTGCGGCCTCGGCTGGATCGTCGTCGTCTTCCCCGCAGACCCAGACGCCGTCGAGGCCAGCCTTGCCGAGCTGCTGCCCGACGAGCGGAACTGGGTTCACCCCGACGACTCGGGCGAGTCCTGGCCTGTCCCGGTCCCGCCGCCCGCCACGCACGAGCCGTTCCTCGCGAAGGTGCCGCGATGACGACGACGCCGCGCACCTGGGTGGTCGGCGAGGTCGTCACCGCCGCCCCGCTCAACCAGGAGATCCGCGACCAGCTCAACAGCTTCTTCAGCGCCTGGACAACGACGTGGACCCCGGGATGGCTCGCCGAAGGCGGCGCCGCCCCCACCCTGGGCAACGGCACCCTGACCGGCCGGTACCTGAAGGTGGGCAGGACGGTCGACTGGGTACTGCAGCTCACCTGGGGCTCGACCACCGCGGTCGGCGGCGGGGGCGGGGGCGAGAACTGGATGTTTGTGCTGCCCGCCGGGCCCGCCACCGGCTTCAGCCAGCGCATC
Organism: Streptomyces sp. NPDC052114; assembly: GCF_040680155.1. Taxonomy (NCBI): domain Bacteria; kingdom Bacillati; phylum Actinomycetota; class Actinomycetes; order Kitasatosporales; family Streptomycetaceae; genus Streptomyces; species Streptomyces sp. NPDC052114. The sequence goes on from NZ_JBFAWC010000008.1 coordinate 140,633, forward strand.
GCGTCGTTCGACGCGTTCGACAACAGCACGTCCCTGCACTACTCCGCCCGTGGCATCTACAACACCGGCAACGGCGGCGTCGTGAAGACGATCGTGTCCGACCGCGCCGACAACACCGGCATCTGGGACTCCCAACTGCCGTTCGTGTACGCCGCCGGAGACATCCTCTACGGCTCCGGCCGCTACGAAGCCGCCAGCTAGGAGGGGTGATGACCGTCCTCGTCTGCTCGCTCAAGAGCGAGACCCCACAGTCCATCCCGCCCGGCGCGTACACCGTGGTCCGTTTCCCCTTCGGCTCCGCAGAGTCGTACGACGCGCACTGCATGCACCAGGTCGTGCAGCCCGGAGGGGCTCGTGTCTCCGACTGGGCGCGGGACGACCGTTCCGGTCTGATCTGGCCAGCGGCCGTGGGCTGGGGCACGCTGCACGCCCTGGTCCAGTGGGAGAGCGGCGACTACACGGAAGTCCGCTCCCGGTTCGTACGCGACCCGCTCGGCTTGTCCACGGGCTTCGACTCGACGTGCACCGAGGACGACGTGCCCACGGGCGGAGGTCAGTTCCGCGCCAAGACCTGGGGGTTGTTCGTCGACCCCGATACGCCGCTCGCTCTGATGGTGCGGCACGACGCCAGCGAGGCGCGGCACGTCACCCTCGCCGAGCTCAAGTTGGCGATCCAGCCGACCTGATCCAAGAACTGTGGCCCAGTGGGTCACGGTTTTCTGTTCGCCCCGTGCCGTCTGGTCGGGGCCTTCGTCATGTCTGGAGACCTCATGTACGACACCCCACCCCGCCTGTTCAGCCTGGAACGGGACCTCGACGTCACTGGGATTTCCGGGGTCGGCACCGTTGCTGACGGCGTGCTCTGGTCCGATGGCTCGGCCTCGATCCGTTGGCGTGGCGACCACCCCAGCATCGTGCACTGGGCCTGCCTGGAGGACGCCGAGGCCGTCCACGGTCACGGCGGCGCGACGCGCTTCGTGTGGGCCGACGGACAGGGGGCGCGCTGATGGCCGCGCCGCTGTCCGCCTCGAAGGCGCTGGCCGCGCTGCGTGCCGAGGGCGTGAAGGTCGTCGAGGTCGCCGGATGGCCCGACCGGAACCGCAACCACAAGGGCCCGTGGGGCCCGGTGCACGGCGTGGTCATTCACCACACCGTCACCCGGGGCAGCGCGGCCACCTGTCCAACGGCGAGCTGTGGCGGCTCATCACCGACGTCCGCGCCGAGATCTCAGCGCGCCTCGACCAGCTCGTGCGCAGGGACGTCTACGACGCTCGCGAGACCGCCCGTGACCGCGCCATGGACGCTCTGCAGCGCGATATCCAGGAGATCGAGGCCGAGCGGGAGAAGGAGGCCGACCGGCGGCCGACCGGCGGCTGATCTTCACGGCGCTGGTCGCCCCGGTCATCATGCTCGCGCTCATGCTGTATTTGGCGTCGCAGGGGGTGCAGACGTGAGTCCGCGAAAGCACCGAAGGCGCAGTGATCTGCTGTTCGTCCTTGCTGTGGCGGTCGCTTTGGCGGGGGCGCTGTGGGTGGTCGTCACGTTGCAGTCCCTCGCTGGTGACCTGCACACCGCGAACCGGGCGCGCGACCAACTCGCCCGCCAGGTCCAGCAGCTCGGCGGCAAACCCATCGCGGGCCCGCCCGGCTCGCGCGGTGACCCGGGCCGGTCCGTCACCGGGCCCCGCGGTCCGCAGGGCCAGCGTGGCCAGCCGGGCCCTGCCGGGGCGTCGGGGAAGCCGGGCAAGGCCGGCGATACCGGCAAGGCAGGCGCAGACGGCACAGACGGCGTGGGCGAGACCGGCCCGACCGGGGCCGCCGGCGCCGACGGTGTGGCCGGACCGCCAGGTCCGCAGGGCGAGCCGGGCCCGGCCGGACCTGAGGGCCCCGCGGGCAAGGACGGCGCGGCTGGGCAGGACGGCCGCGACGGGCAGACGTGCCCCGACGGCTACAGCCTCCAGGCGCCGGCCGACGATCCGGATGCGCTCGTGTGCCGCCGTGATGGTGCCCCGCCGCCGGATCCGGGGCCGAGCCCGCAGGCGGCCGCCCTCGACCCGACCCGCCGCCAGTACGTCTGAGATGTGCCCCCTTCCGCCTTCGGGCGGGAGGGGGCCTTTCGTCATGCCCGCTACTCCGGCACCCGGTTGTACTGATCGAGGGTCGTCTTCGACGTCGAAGCGTCCATGAGCCGCAACTCCCACGGCCCCGTGTTCACATCGAAGTCCTTGCCGAACCCGACCCACTTGCCCGCCATCCGCCGCCCTGTGGGTTCCACGAGCATCTGGAGAGCCCCGAAGTAGCGGGCGCCGCGGTAGTAGCCCTCGGCAGAGGTCTGCTCGGTCCAGGTGCCCGTCACGGTCGCGCCGTCCACCTGAAGATCAAGAGTCAGTGGGCTGTTCGGGTTGAGTGACGCTCCGGGCAGGCTACGGCCGGTGAGCCGGTTGCCGTGCTGGAGAAGCACCACGTAGTGCTTCCCGGTGAAGACGTCGTTGTTCCGACCGCTCGACACGTACTCGTAGGTCGAGAGCCACACCCCGGAGTAGTTCCCGCGGGGCGCGGTCTGTGCTGCCGTCTGGCTGGAGTGGACGGCGAGCGTCGGGTCATCGAGGTCGTGGCCGCCCTGCCCGTCCTCGGACACGGCGACGGCCGAAGCGCCGAAGCCGAGCCCCTCAATGGGCACTCCCGTGACGCGTTCCAGGGCACGCGCGTACAGCGGGCGCGGGGCGGCGGTGTCGCCGGACTCCCACCGCTGCACGAGGCGCTTGGAGGCGTCGTTGGGCTGGCCGAGTTGCTGCCCGGCGTCACGGACGGCGCGGGCGAATTCGTCCTGGGACATGAGCAGGCCCTTTCGGACCGCTTGCAGGGTTCCGTTCGGTGTCGCCATAGATCGACCGTACGCGCCCACGCTGCGGAATGACACCGAAATGTCGTCCCCAATGTCGCCGGTATGACGTCGCATTCGTCGTCGCGGTGCAGACAGCAACGGGACGAACGTGATCCGTAACAAAGCCCCGGCGACCGCTGACACGGCCCCGGGGCGTGGCCGACTACCAAGGGAGCCGACATGGCCGACAGTACGGGCCGAGCCCTCAGCTCGGAAAGTGGAGCATCCCCGGCGCTGGTGAGCGCCGTCACCGACTGGTTCGCGCGCACCCTGGACGCACCTGAACAAGCACGCCGCGAGTGGTCCGACGTCGGCGTCGCCATCTTGCCGCTGGGCGGGCGTTTTGACGCGGTGCGCCTGTCCGACGCCCTCGTGCACGCCGCCTTGGGCTCCACCGTCCCCGATGAGATCGCCGCGCGCCTCGGGCACTTCCTCAGCGGCCCCGTGATCCACGACAGCCGGACCATGGGCGGCACCTACTACGCCCTCATGCGGCCCGTCGACCGGGTCCGGTGGCGCTACCAGGACATCGCACCTCGGCTCGGGGCGCACAGCTACCTCGGCGTGCCCAAGCTGACCCGGACCGAGCCGACGGGCACGCACTGGGTGGTGCTGCCTCGGTTCGAGGGCGACCTGTGCGAGCCCACCGCCGTCGAGGGCCTCGTCACCGCCGGCAGCGCCGTCCTGAGCGGAGCCGAGCAGTGATCGCGAGCGCGGTGACCGCCGAGGAGCAGCGGGCGGACGAGGCGTACCGGCTCCTCCTCGCGCACACCGAGGGGTGCGGCCGCTGCCGGGCGGGCGAGGAGTGCGACGACGAGCGGCGCCTCTCGCGTGCCTGGCGCGCCACGCGCTCCGCCGCCGCGCACCGCGCTCCCGGCGGTGAGGGTTCGTGACGACGCCGTTCCAGTCTCCCGAGCGGTGCATCCTCTGCCAGCACACCATCCGCGACGGCGAGAGGGTCGAGCCGCGGATGCGGCAGAGGAACTCCGGCGGTCCCGTTCCCGGTGTGGCCCACGTGGATCCGTGCCCCATCGGGGTCGAGCCGCTGCCCTGTGCCCTCTGCCTGCGCGCGGTCCTGACCGATGCCCCCGGCCCGCACCCGTGCCAGGAGACGACCTCTCTCGGCGTCGACGGGGCCCGGATCGTGGTCATCCCGGAGACGCACTGCCTGTGCCGCTGCCCCCTCGAAGGCGACGAGGCGCCCCCGGCGGAGAGCAAGGCCTTAACGGACGCGCGGGCCGAGGCACGGCGCCAGGTCGGCGCCGAGTAGGAAGCCCCCCGCCGCCAGCTGGAGAGGCCGCGCGGCAGGCGAGACGATGGCCGTCTGCGGGTGCTTCACGCCCCGTGTGACCGGAATGCAGTCACGTGCTGTCTACACACACTCCCGTCGCGGCGGTTCCCGATGTGTGATGGCGCTTCATACCCGGCGCTGCCCAGACCCCGCCGCGCCGAGGGCCCCGCCCCTTCCTGCACCTCCCCACGTGGGCGGCGGCTCCCTAGCCCTGCGGCGCTGGCATATGCCGCAGGGCTACGGGTACGGTCTCGTAATAGAACACGTGTTCACCCTTTCGGGCGATGACCTTGAGGGCGAGTGCCTGTTACACATGATGTGAGCCCGCCCCCTGAACGTGTCGGGCCGTCCCACTGTGGTGCCCCCCTCGGTGGCGGCCCGGCACTCGACTGCCCCCGCGTTCCGCACCCATGGAGCCGGGGGTGGTCCCTTGTCTAGGGTGACCTGCAGGAACGTAAAGATCATTTGGGTGATATTTGGACGATGATCTTCGGTAGTGAGGGTGTAGCGAGACTGTCTGAGCGTGTAGCTAGAGTGCACACAACGAAGGCCCAGGGCCGGAGACTTGCTCCATGACCTGGGCCTTTGCCGTTCTGACCTGGTGCCCCCGGCAGGATTCGAACCTGCGACACCCGCTTTAGGAGAGCGGTGCTCTATCCCCTGAGCTACGAAGGCGTGGCGTGATGGCGCGGGTCGTGTGGACTGCGTCACCGCCGACAGTGTAGCGGGTGGTCAACTCGGGGCCGGGGGTCGTTCCCCGTTACTCGATGACGAGGTCGACCTGGATGTTGCCGCGCGTCGCCTTCGAGTAGGGGCAGAACGCGTGGGTCTTCTCCAGGAGTGCCTCGCCCGTGGGGCCCTCCAGGTGTGCCGGGAGTTCCACGCGCATGACCACCGCGAGGCCGAAGCCGCCGTCCGTGTCGTCCTTGCCGATGCTCACCTCCGCCGTCACCGAGACGTCCGAGACGTCCAGCTTCTCCTGGCGCGCGATGTTGCCCATCGCGCTGGCGAAGCAGGCCGCGTAGCCGGCGGCGAAGAGCTGCTCCGGGTTCGTGCCCTTGCCGTCGCCGCCCAGCGCCGGGGGGAAGGCCAGCGGCAGGTCGACCTGGCCGTCGGAGCTGACGGCGCGGCCCTCGCGGCCGTTGGCGGTGGCCACTGCGGTGTACAGCGCGTCCATGGGGTCCTCGCTTCGGGTGTCGGCTGTGGTGTGTCGGCTCAGCTCTTTCGTGACTGCTGAGCCGTCTCCATAAGTAGAGCACGCAATTTAGTTGTGCACAACTTAGTTGGGTCCTGTTGTAGCCTGGGGCCATGGACGACGAGGACTTTCTGCGGCTCGATCACCAGATCTGCTTCTCGCTGCACGCCGCCACGCGCGCCTTCAACGGCGTCTATCGCACCGCCCTGAAGGGGCTCGGGCTCACCTACCCCCAGTACCTGGTGATGCTCGTGCTCTGGGAGCACGGCGAGCTGCCCGTCAAGAAGATCGGGGAGCGGCTGCGGCTCGACTCCGGGACCCTGTCGCCGCTGCTCAAGCGGCTGGAGGCGGCCGGGTACGTGGAGCGGCGCCGCAGCGCCGAGGACGAGCGGTCCGTCGCCGTGACGCTGACGGCGGAAGGGCTCGCCCTGCGGGGGCGGGCGCGGGCCGTCCCCCGCGCCATCGCCGAGTCCACCGGCCTGTCCCTGGAGGACGTGCGGGATCTGCGGACCCGCCTGAACGCCCTGACGGCGGCCCTGGACGCCGCCGAAGCGCGCCCGGGGGCCGAAGTGCGGCCGGGGACCGACGCCCGGGGATGCGTCGACTGACGCGCCCCCGGGCCTCGGCCCCCGGGTCGTGAGGGAGCGGCCGGGCAGCCGCTACGGCTGCTCGCCGAACACCGTCCCCGCCGTCGTCACCACCGCGCACTTCCCCGCCGCCCAGCGCAGCGCCATCGCGTGGTCCTCCGCCGAGAAGTCGGCCACCGCGTCGGCGACCACGAACGCCTGGATGTCCTGCATCCACGCGTCGCAGGCCGTCATCAGGACGCCGATGTGGGCGTAGACGCCCGTGATGACCAGCTGGTCGCGGCCCTGTTCGCGCAGGCGCTCCAGGAGGTCCGTGCGGACGAAGCCGCTGTACTTCCACTTGGTGAGGACCGTGTCCGCGGGCGCGGGGCCGATCTCGGGCGCGATCGCCGCCGCGTCGGCGTCGTCCGGCAGTCCCGGACCCCAGAAGTCCTGCTGGAGCCCGCGTTCGGCGGGGGTCTGGCCGCCGGGCTGCGCGGTGTGCACGACCGGGATGCCGAGACGGTCGGCCGTCTGCTTCAACCGCGCCACGTGGGCGAGGAGTTCGGGCACCGGCGAGGCCGTGCGGTCGTACGCGTTCAGGAAGTAGTTCTGCAGGTCGTGCACGAGGAGCACGGCGCGGGACGGGTCGACCTTCCAGTCGACGCGGTTCGCCGGCAGCTCGTCGGCCGACGGCATGGGGTACGGGGTGATGGCGGGGAGGGCCATGTCGTGAGCTGTTCCGTTCAGGCTTGCGGGGCGGGGGAGGCGGGCGAGGGCGACGTGGCGGCCGCCCGCAGGTCCTTCTTGGAGATCTTGCCGACCCCCGTCTGCGGGAAGGCCGTCACGAACTCCACGCGGTCCGGCACCTTGTAGGCGGCCAGACCCCGTTCGCGTACGAACTTCTTGACGGCGAGCGCCTTCAGCGGCTCGGCGCCCTCGCGCAGGATCACGTACGCGCAGGTCCGCTCGCCCAGGTACGGGTCGGGCTCGGCGACGACGTTCGCGTCGTGCACGGACGGGTGGGCCAGGAGGTGGTTCTCGACCTCCTCGGCCGCGATCTTCTCGCCGCCGCGGTTGATCTGGTCCTTGGCCCGGCCCTCGACCACGATGTGCCCGCTCTCCGTGAGGCGTACGACGTCGCCCGTGCGGTAGAAGCCGTCCGCCGTGAAGGAACGGGCGTTGTGCTCGGGCGCCTTCCAGTAGCCGCGGATCGTGTACGGGCCGCGGGTCAGGAGGTGACCCGTGGCGCCGACGGGCAGGTCCTCGTCCTCGTCGTCGACGACCCGGATCTCGTCGTCCGGCGAGATCGGGCGGCCCTGGGTCGTGACGATCGTCTCCGGATCGTCGTCCAGGCGCGTGTAGTTGACCAGGCCCTCCGCCATGCCGAAGACCTGTTGCAGCGTGCAGCCCAGGGCGGGCTTCACCCGGCGCGCCGCCTCCTCGCTGAACTTCGCGCCGCCGACCAGGAGGACCTCCAGGCTGCTCAGGTCGTACGGCGTCGAGGTCGCGGCGTCCGTCCACAGCAGGGCGAGCGGCGGGACGAGGCCCGTGAGGGTGACGCCCTCCGACTCGATGATCGGGAAGGCGGCCTCGGGGCCGGGGCGCGGGCACAGGACGACGCGGGCGCCCGCGTACAGCGCGCCGAGCGAACCGGGCGACGAGAGCGGGAAGTTGTGGGCCGCGGGCAGGGCGACCAGATAGACCGAGGACGCGTCGACCCCGCACAGCTCGTTCGAGCCGCGCAGCGAGTAGATGTAGTCGTCGTGGGTGCGCGGGATCAGCTTCGGTACGCCCGTGCTGCCGCCGGAGAGCTGGAGGAAGGCGAGGTCACCGGGGGCGGGCGGGTCCGGGATCGGCACCGGCTCCGCGGGGACGTCGGACAGCGCCTCGAAGGCGCCCCCGTCGCCGTCGGCCACGAACACGTGGCGCAGGGTGGGGACTTCGGCGGCGACCTTGGTGGCCAGGTCGCGGTAGTTGAAGCCCGCGTGCTCGGCCGGGATGACGTACGCGGCGGCCTCGGTGAACTCGCAGAAGTAGCGGATCTCCGTCTCGCGGTGCGCGGGCAGCGCGAAGACCGGCAGGGCGCCGATGCGGAAGAGGGCGAAGACCGTCTCGAAGAACTCGGCGATGTTCGGGAGCTGGACCACCACCTTGTCGCCCTTGGCGATGCCGCGGGCGAGGAAGCCCGCGGCCAGCCGGTCGGCGCGCAGGTCGAGTTCGCCGTACGTCCAGCGGAGGTCCCGGGCCGGGTCGACGACCGCGATCCGGTCCGGGTGCGCCTCCGCGCGGTCGCGCAGCATCTGCCCGAACGTCTCGCCCCGCCACCAGCCCGCCGCGCGGTAGCGCTCGGCGAACTCCTCGGGCCACAGGGGCGCGTCCGGCGTGCTCGGGGAATCCATGGTGCTCACAGCTCGGCTCCCACCGCGTTCAGGAACGTACGGAACTTCGCGCCCGTCTCCGCGGTCTCCGCCGCCGGGTCCGACGCGGCGACGATGCCCGCGCCCGCGTACAGCCGCAGGGACTGCTCCTCGGCCTCCGCGCAGCGGATCGTGACGACCCACTCGCCGTCGCCGCTCGCGTCGCCCCAGCCGATCATGCCGGTGAAGAAGCCGCGGTCGAACGGTTCCGTCTCGCGGATCACCTCGCGCGCGGTGGCGGTCGGGGTGCCGCAGACCGCGGGGGTGGGGTGCAGCGCGGTGGCCAGTTCGAGGGCTGAGGTGTCCAGGGAGGCGAGGGTGCCGGTGACCGTCGTCGACAGGTGCCACATCGTCGCGGTGCGGATGAGGGTGGGGCGGGCCGGGACGGTCAGCTCCGTGCAGAAGCCGGCGAGCGCCTGGTGCACGGCGTCCACGACGACGGCGTGCTCGTGCAGGTCCTTGGCGGACTCCAGGAGCGCGGCCGCGCGGCGCACGTCCTCGGCGAGGTCGTCGCTGCGCGGCGTCGAACCGGCCAGCGGGTTGGCGACGACGTGCTGGCCGTGGCGCGAGACGAGCAGTTCAGGGCTGGCGCCGATGAGGGTGCGGCCGGGGGCCGTCGGCAGCGCGAAGGTGTAGCCGGAGGGGTCGCGGCGGGCCAGGCGCTGGAGCATCGCGGGGATGTCCAGCGGCGCGGGGGCGGTGAGTTCGAGGGTGCGGGCCAGGACGACCTTGCTGAAGTCGCCGCGCCACATGCGGTCCACGGCGGCGGCCACGCCCGCGCCGTACTCCTCGGGTTCGGGCACCGGGCGGATCCGCCAGTCGGTGGCCTCCGGGGCGTCGGCGGGCAGCGCGATGAGCGGGTCGGCGGTCAGCGGGGGAGCGGCGCGCAGGGAGTCGGGGACGGCGAGGGCGGCCGGGGCGGTGTGGTCGAAGGGGACCGCGCCGATCACGTACGGCTGGGCGGAGCCCGCGCGGCGCGCGGCGGCCAGGGTGGCGGCGACGCGTTCCGGCAGGGGTCTGTCGTCGTGGGGCACGTGCGCCCGGACGCCCTCGGCCAGCAGGGTGCGGGTCGGCGTCGCGAGGAAGCGTGCGCCTGGGGTGTAGGCGTCGAGCAGGGAGGTGGCGGCTCCTACGGCGGGGTGGGCCTGCTCGGCCGTCGTGACGTGTGTGGCGACCTCGGATGCCGTCGACACGGGGGCTCCAATTCTCGCGGCGGGTGCGGTGCGTGGTGCGGGTGAAAGGGGAGGGGCGGGGGAGGAGAGTGCGTACGGGTACGAGTACGGGGTGTGGGCGACGGGGAGGGCTCGGGGCCGTGGCCCCGGTCCCGCGCGAGCCGGAGCTCAGCGCAGCGTCGCGCCGCCGTCGACGTACAGCTCTTGCAGCGTGATGTGTTTCGCCCGGTCCGAGGCGAGGAAGAGCACCGCGTCGGCGATGTCCTCGGGGCTGGCGATCCGGCCGAGGGGGATGCCCGTGCGGTACGTCTCCGGGTCGCCCGCGATGACGCTCAGCGGGACCTCCGCCTGGCCCTCGGGCCACAGGGCCCGCTGCATGGCGGTGTCGGTGGAGCCCGGCGCGACCACGTTGCAGCGCACGCCGCTGCGGGCGATCTCCAGGCCGAGGCACTTGGTGAACATCGTGGCCGCCGCCTTCGACGCGGCGTACGCGGCCATGCCGGTGCGCGGGATGCCGGCGGCGTTGGAGGCGACGGTGACGATGCAGCCGGAGCCGCGCGCCGTCATGTGCGCGGCGGCGGCGCGGGAGGTGTGGAAGACGCCGGTGGTGTTCACGGCGAAGGTGTCGGCCCAGTCGGCGTCGGTGAGTTCGGCGACGGGGGCGCTGCGCAGGATGCCCGCGACGTTCACGAGGAGGTCGAGGCCCGCGTGGTCGCGGACGACGCCGTCGACGACGGACGCGACCGCGGCGGGGTCCGTCACGTCCATGACGCGGGGGGTGATCGTGCCGGCCGTGCCGCGCGCCGCGGCGGCCAGCTCGTCGATTCCGTGGGCGTCGCGGTCGGTGGCGACCACGTGCGCGCCCCGGGCGGCGAGTGCGGTGGCGACGGCGGCGCCGATGCCCTGGCCCGCCCCGGTCACCAGAGCCGTACGCCCGGCGAACTCGCCCTCGGCGTGCGACTCGTTCCGTATGTGCTCTGGCATGGTGTGAGTGACCTCCCCCTACGGTTTAGGTAAGCCTAACCTAACGTGCTGCTCTCCCCAAGGGTCGCCCCGCCCCCTGTGAATGGTTAGGCTAGCCTCACCTTATGCGTACGCGGAGTGTGCGTATAGCGGCTTCCGCTTCTCAAGAGCCGGACCCGTCCGGGGGGTTGGCCGGGAAGGCGGGTCGAAACCGGGCCCGGTGCGCTCCCGGCGACGTGTGTTACCGTGCAAGTGGTACGTGAGTACGTCCCGTCGGGACGCCCGTGCCAGGTTTCCCTTCTCCCGGTCTCCGGGATTCGCCCCGCTCGTGGGCTCCGCCCCTGTGTGGACTCCGCCCGTTCGTGGGCTCCGCCCCGGTTTCCGGGATCTTTCCCCGGGCTTCGGGACCTTTTCCCGGCCTTCTGGTCTTCCGGGATCCGTCAGGCCTCCACGGCCTTCTTCTCACCGCTCTCCGAGCGGTTTCGCTTCGCCCGTCGTACGGGGCGTGACCATCGCCGCCCCGCCGGGCCCCTCATTCGCATGCTCGCGAAAGGACCCACTCCCATGACTGCCATCGCACCGGAGCCGACCACGCGTACCGAGTCGGCCACCCGTACCGAATCCATCACCACCCGCACCGAATCCACCGTCACTCCCACCGCATCCACCACCCCCCGTACCGGTCCGACTCCCGTCGTCCATGCCGGAGTTCTCGACGTCGCCCGCGACGGCCGCGGGTTCCTGAGGGGCCCGTCCTGCCTGCCCGCCCCCGGCGACGTGTCCGTGCCCGCCGCGTTGATCCGCCGGTTCGGCCTGCGGACCGGCGACTTCGTGGAGGGCGGGGCCGCCGGGCGGGCCGGTGCCCTCTCCGCCGTCCACCGGGTCGGCGGGCGCGTGCCCGAACTCCTGCGCGGGCGGCCCCGGTTCGGGGACCTCACCCCGCTGCACCCGAACGAGCGGCTGCGTCTGGAGACCCCGGACGGGCCCGCCGCCACCCGGCTCCTCGACCTCGTCGCGCCCGTCGGCAAGGGGCAGCGCGGCCTCCTGGTCGCGCCGCCGAAGACCGGCAAGACCGTGCTGCTCCAGCAGATCGCCGCGGCCGTCGCGCGCAACCACCCCGAGTGCCACCTCATGGTGGTCCTCCTCGACGAACGGCCCGAGGAGGTCACCGACATGCGGCGCTCGGTCCGCGGCGAGGTGCTCGCCTCGACCTTCGACCAGCCCGCCAAGCGGCACATCGCCCTCGCCGAACTCGCCGTCGAGCGCGCCAAGCGCCTGGTCGAGCAGGGGCGCGACGTCGTCATGCTCTTCGACTCGCTGACGCGGCTGTGCCGCGCGTACAACAACGCCGCCTCCGGCAGCGGGCGCACCCTCAGCGGCGGCGTCGACGCGACCGCCGTCCAGGGGCCCAAGCGGCTCTTCGGCGCCGCGCGCAACGCCGAGGAGGGCGGCTCCCTCACGATGCTCGCGACCGTGCTGGTGGAGACCGGGTCGCGCGCCGACGACTACTACTTCGAGGAGCTGAAGAGCACCGGGAACATGGAGCTGCGCCTGGACCGCGGCATCGCCGCCCGGCGCGTCTTCCCGGCCGTCGACATCACCCCGTCCGGCACGCGCCGTGAGGAACTCCTCGTACCCGCCGACGAGTTGACCGCCATGCACGGGCTGCGGCGGGCGCTGCGCGGCCGGGACCCCCAGGGCTCCCTGGAGGCGCTGCTCGACCAGATCAGGAAGACGCCCGGCAACGCCGCGTTCCTGCGGCAGGTGCGGCAGACCGTGCCCGGCGCGCACGGCCGCGGTGACGGCGCGACCGCCCGCGCCGACGCTACGGACGCGTGATGTGCACCCGGTACTCGCCGTCGTCCGTCACACCCGCCACCGTCACCCGCACCCCCGTCTTCCGGTCGGTGAAGGTCTCGCCGACGGCGTAGGGCGCGTCGGAGAGTTCGGCGTGGACGTTGGGGCGGCGGGTGCAGCCGCCGCTGTCGGGGGTGGCGTCGGAGACCGTGACCGGGCCGTGGCCCGTGTCGACGTCCGCGTCCACGCGGTAGACGAGGACGCCCGGCCGGCAGACCGCCTCGTCGTTGCCGCCCGCGGTGCGGACCTCGACCGCGTACCCCGTCTTCTCGTCGAGCGGGGCGAAGGCCAGCTTCGTGCCGCCGGTGCGGGGCAGCGGGGAGAGCACGTGCTCGGTCGTGCCGGGGTTGGCGGCGCAGCTGATCTGGTCGTCGTCGAGCCAGCCCAGCTTCCACTTGTGCCAGGCCAGCAGGTCGTTGTTGGCGCCCCAGTCCTCGCTCATGATGTCCCAGTGGCCGACCGCGCCGCCGCCGTCCTGGGTGTAGAGGTCGGGCAGGCCGAAGACGTGGCCGTTCTCGTGGGGCAGGACGCGGTAGCCCGTCTCGCGGTAGCTGCCCGAGCCGTCGTCCTGGCGGCTGTAGACGAACGAGGCGTTGGAGACGGGGACGCCGTCGGCGACCGGTGCCTCGTGGTTGCCGGCGAAGGTCACCGACAGGACGGTGTCGAGGGCGGAGGGCCCGGCGTTCGGGGTGATCAGGATGTTCACGAGGTCGTACGAGCGGAAGTCCACGTCCGGGTCGGCGGCCGTCACGATGTCCTGGACGAGCTCGCGGTAGCCGGGGTCGAAGGGGGCGCCGCGCTCTATCCCGTACGCGGCGAACGGCTTGGGCATCCGCAGCCAGTCGGGGAGCGGGGCCTCGGGGCGGTAGTCGAGGCGGCCGTACGAAGCGGTGCGGAACCAGTCCGAGGTCTGCGGGAAGAACTCCGAGAGCCGGTCCGTCGCGCTGCCCTCGCCGGGGGCGTCCGAGAAGTCGACCATGAGGTTCAGGGCCCGGACGGTGCCGGTGGAGCGCGCGTAGCCGGGGGGAGTGGGCATGCCCTCCGACATCTGCACGCCGAGGGTGCCGCCGATCATGCAGGAGCCGAGCGCGGTGCTGCGGGCCAGGGACACCGGGCCCGCCGTGGTCGGCGAGTCCTCCATGAGGCGTCCGGTGCTCGCCGAGGTGGTGACCGCGAGGGCGAGCGCGGTGACGGAGGCGAGGGCGACACCGCGGCGGGAGAGGGGTATCCGCCGCCAGGTCGGCTGCTGCATGCGTGGGCCTTCCACTCCGCGGCAGCCGCCGGTCCTGGCTGCACCCTGTTCGATCACCCTGTGCCGGGGGGTGCGCGGGCGCGCGCTGGGTGCGACCGATCGTGGGTTTCTCGCCGAATCCCCTGTGACTCAGGTCACAGGGATTCGTGCGGGGGGCGGGAAATATCCGGGGACTGTCTCCCCGTTTAGACCTGTGTTCGCAAAAAACGGGGAGACAGTCCCCGCATCGTGGAGAGAGACTCTCCGCGTCGCCGGACACCAGAGCCAGTGAACCGAGACAGCCAGTGACCCGAGACGGTCAATGACCCGAGGAGCAGCCGTGGACACCGCCACCGCCCCGCAGCGCCGAGTCCCCCGCCCGCGGGCCGACGCCGTGCGCAACCGGGAGCGGATCGTCGCCGCGGCGCGCGAGATGTTCGTCGAGTTCGGACCGGACGTCCCGCTCGACGAGATCGCCCGCAGGGCGGGCGTCGGCAACGCCACGGTCTACCGGCACTTCGCCGACCGCGACGAGCTGGTGCGCCAGGTCGTCCTCCTGGTCACGGACCGCGTCTCGGGCCACGCCGAGGAGGCCGTCGCCGCCATCGACGCCGGCGGGGCCACCGCCTTCGGCGCGCTGCGCACCTTCGTGCACGCCGCGGCCGACGAGCGGATCGGTGCCTTGTGCCCGATGCTCTCCGCCGCCTTCGACCCGCACCACCCCGACCTCGTCGACGGCCGCGAGCGCCTGGAGGAGTCCATCGAGGGCCTCATGGAGCGTGCGAGGCAGGCCGGGGAACTGCGCGCCGACATCGCCGTCGGCGATCTGATGGTCGCCCTCTCCCAGCTGGGCCGGCCGCTGCCGGGCACCGCGTGCCCGGACATGGACCGCTTCATCCACCGCCATCTCCAGCTGTTCCTCGACGGCCTGATGGCGCCCGCCCGTTCGGAACTCCCGGGGGCGGCGGCGACCTTGGAGGCGCTCCGGCAGCACTGATCCTGCGCGGTACCGGCAGCACCTCTCCGGTACCGGAAGCACCTCTCCGCGACACCGACGCACTCCCCGCGGGATCCCCGCGCGGACCCAGCCTTTTCACGCCGTTTTTCACACTCCGTACCGCTAGGTGGCTACCCCCATGTCCGAAACAGCCCTCAGGCCCGAGTCCGGGCCCGATTCCAACCGCTGGAAGGCGCTGATCTTCATCGCGCTCGCCCAGCTGATGGTCGTGCTCGACGCGACCATCGTGAACATCGCGCTGCCCTCGGCGCAGCAGGACCTCGGCATATCCGACGGCAACCGCCAGTGGGTCATCACGGCCTACGCGCTCGCCTTCGGCGGTCTGCTGCTCTTCGGCGGGCGCATCGCCGACCTGTGGGGCCGCAAGCGCACCTTCGTGACCGGCCTGATCGGCTTCGCCGCGGCCTCCGCGCTCGGCGGCGCCGCGACCGGCGAGGCCACGATGCTCGGCGCCCGCGCCCTCCAGGGCGTCTTCGGCGCGCTGCTCGCACCGGCCGCCCTCTCGCTGCTCGCGGTGATGTTCACCGACGCCAAGGAGCGTGCCAAGGCCTTCGGCATCTACGGCGCGATCGCCGGTGGCGGCGGCGCCGTCGGCCTGATCCTCGGCGGCTTCCTCACCGAGTACCTGAACTGGCGCTGGACCTTCTTCGTGAACATCCCGTTCGCGGTGATCGCCGCGCTCGGCGCGTACTTCGTCATCCGTGAGCCGGCCGGCGGCCGCAACCGCTCGCCGCTCGACATCCCCGGCGTCGTCCTGTCCACGCTCGGCCTGGTCGCGCTGGTCTACGGCTTCACCCGCGCCGAGTCCGAGGGCTGGTCGGACGCCGTCACGATCACGATGTTCGTCGCCTCCGTCGTGCTGCTCGCCGCGTTCGTCCTCACCGAGGCCAAGGTCAAGTCGCCGCTGCTCCCGCTGCGCGTCCTGACCGAGCGCAACCGTGGCGGCGTCTACCTCTCGCTGGGTCTCGCCGTCATCGCGATGTTCGGCCTGTTCCTGTTCCTCACGTACTACCTGCAGATCGTGAAGGGCTACTCGCCGGTCAAGACCGGCTTCGCGTTCCTGCCGATGATCGTCGGCATGATCACGGGCTCCACGCAGATCGGCGCCCGTCTGATGACCCGCGTCGCGCCGCGCCTCCTCATGGCCCCGGGCTTCCTGCTCGCCGCGGTCGGCATGCTGCTCCTGACGCAGCTGGAGATCGGCACCTCGTACGCCGGTCTGATCCTGCCCGCGCAGCTGATGCTGGGTCTGGGCATGGGTACGGCGTTCATGCCGGCGATGTCCCTGGCCACGCACGGCGTCGAGGCCCGTGACGCCGGTGTCGCCTCCGCGATGGTCAACACCTCGCAGCAGGTCGGCGGCGCCATCGGCACCGCCCTCCTGAACACCATCGCCGCCTCGGCGACCACCGCGTACCTCACCGACCACGCGGCCGGTGCCACCAACCCGAAGCTCCTCCAGGCGCAGGCCATGGTCGAGGGCTACACCAGCGCCATCTGGTGGGCGGTCGGCATCCTGGTGGTCTCCGCGGTGATCGCGGCGACCTTCGTCAACACCGGCGCCCAGGGCGGCACGACGGCCTCGGCCGGTTCCGCGGACGGCGCCGAGGACGAGGTCAAGGTCCCGGTGATGGCCCACTGACCCGGCCGGTGCACGGCTGGGAAAAGGCCGCCTAACGGAGCCAGGGGAGGTCCGCCCCGGCCTCCTTCGGCTGAAGTCCCTCGGCGATGATCGTCATGATCTCGCCGAGGGACTTCTGCTGTTCCGGGGTGAGCCGGTCGAAGAGGGCCTGGCGCACCGCCGTGACATGGCCGGGCGCGGTCCTGCGCAGCACCTCGAATCCGTCGTCGGTGAGGATGGCGAGCTGGCCGCGCTTGTCGGAGGGGCAGTCCTCGCGGCGCACCCAGCCGCTCTTCTCCAGGCGCGCGATCGCGTGCGAGAGCCGGGAGCGGGTGATCTTCATCTTCTTGGCCAGTTCGGTCATCCGCAGCCTCTTGCGCGGGGCGTCGGACAACTGGACCAATAGGCCGTAATACATGTGCGGCATGCCCGCGTCGCGCTGGAGCTGGCGGTCGAGGGAGTCGTCGAGCAGAGTGGTCGCCTGGAGGTAGACCCGCCAAACGCGCTGCTCCTCGCCGTCCAGCCAGTGCGGCTCGGCGGTCGGGGGAGGGGTCGGTGCCATGTCCATGTACTCCACTGTACGAGGCCCTTCCTTGAACTTTGAACAAACCACGCGTACGGTCGGACCATAGAGCTTGAGAGTTCAAGTATCCAGAGCCGTGCAGCGCGAACTTCGCCTGTGAGCGGTCGGCCGTCCCCCGGAGGTGCGCGATGACCCGCATGCCCGCCCTGTATCTCAGCCACGGCGCCCCGCCGCTCGCCGACGACCCCGTCTGGCCCGGCGAGCTGGCCGCCTGGTCCGCCGCCCTGCCCCGCCCCACGGCGGTCCTCATGGTCTCCGCCCACTGGGAGGAGGCCCCGCTGGCCCTCGGCGCCACCGAGACGCTCCCCCTGGTGTACGACTTCTGGGGGTTCCCCGAGCACTACTACCGGGTGACGTACGCCGCGCCCGGCGCGCCCGGACTCGCCGCTTCCGTACGCAAGTTGCTGCACGGCCCCGGCGTGCCGGTGCAGGACGTGCCGGACCGGGGCCTCGACCACGGCGCGTACGTCCCGCTGGTGGAGATGTATCCCGACGCGGACATACCCGTGCTCCAGATCTCCCTGCCGACCCTCGACCCGCGCCGCCTCATGGACATCGGCCGCAGGCTCGCGCCGCTGCGCGACGAGGGCGTGCTGATCGTCGGCAGCGGCTTCTTCACGCACAACCTGGCCGCGCTGCGCCAGGGCGGCGTCCCGTCCTGGTCGGCGGAGTTCGACGCGTGGGGGCACGAGGCGCTGGAGGCGGCCGACGTGGACGCGCTGCTCGACTTCACGCACAAGTCCCCGGCGGGGCAGCTCGCCCACCCGCGCACCGAGCACTTCGCCCCGCTGTTCGTGACGCTGGGCGCGGCGGACGCGACGGGCGACCTGGCCGATCAGAGGAGCGTGATCGAGGGCTTCTGGATGGGTCTTGCGAAGAGGTCGGTGCAGTTCGGGTAGCCCCGCACGGGGCGCGGGGAACCGCGCGAGCAGCCGCACACGGCCGTCGGACGAACAGCGGCTCAACCGAGCGGCACACTGAGCTCGACGGCTCGCAGGGCGGCACCCAGAGCAACCTCGTCACCGACGTCCAGCGCGGTGTCGGCGAACTTGATCACGTGCTCGTCCCCATGCGCGAGCGCCTGCTCGAAGACCTCCTCGGCACTGAGGGAGCCCGGCGCCTCGTACGCGACGGGCGCGTCCGGCGCGTACATGGCGGTGACGGCCGCGGACGCGGTCCACGCGGCCCGCAGGCTCGGCACCCACAGCGCGCGCGGCAGCGCGGGAAGGGCGCGGAGCACGGCGTTGGGTGCCGTCGCGGCGTGCACCAGCATCGTCTCGTCGCCGTGCCCGTGCGTGACGTACCGGTGCGTGGCCGCCCGCACCAGCTCGGCCAGCCTGCGCCGGGCCTCCTCCGGCTCGTCCACCGAGAGCGCCCACACGGGCAGCGCCTCGACCCGGCCGAGGCGGTCGGGGAAGCTGCCCTTGGCCCGGTCGGCGATCGGCGGCACCGCGTCCAGCGCGTCGGCCGCCGCGTCGGCCCCCGGCACCGGGGCGAGGCCGCCGACGGGGCGGTGCCGGGCGGCCCAGTAGCCCAGGCCGTGCGCGAGCTCGGCCAGGCGCGGGGCGGTCGTGCCGCCCGCCTCCAGGGTCCGCACGGCGTGCCCGACCCGGATCACCGGGTGCGTCGAGCCGCCGTACATCCCGGGCAGCAGTCGCGGCCACCACTCGGCGAGCACCTCGCGCCAGGGCCGCACGGGGTCGGCGGACGCGGTGATCCGGCGCTCGAAGTAGTCGATCCAGTCGGCGGCCCGGCGCGGATCGCCGAGGGCGGCGTGCCAGTCGGCGTCGGTGACGGGCGCGACCCGGGCGGGGAACTCCTCCAGCTTGGGGGCGTAGAGATCGAGCCACCGGTGGACGGCCCCGGCCCGGCCGTGCGCGGCGAGCGCCTCGACGGCCATCGGGGCGTGGTTGGTGAGCCGGCCGAGCCGCTCGGGCCCGGAGGCGTGCAGCCGGTCGAGGGCCTCGTCGAGGATGCCTGTGGTGTCGGTCATGCGGGGACGGTAGGCGGCGGTGGCGACCGTCCGTAACGGGCTCGGGCCCTAGGTCCGAGGTCCCAGCGGCAGCTCGTACCAGGCGACGTCCCAGTACCGTCCGAACTTCCTGCCCACTTCCGCGTACGTCCCCAGGTGCCGGAAGCCGAAGCGCTCGTGGAGCGCGACCGAGGCCGCGTTCGGCTGGGCGATCCCCGCGTACGCGCGGTGCAGGTCCTCCTCCGCCAGGGCCTCGAAGAGCGTCTTGTAGAGGAGGGTGCCGATGCCGCGGCCCGCCGCGTCCGGCGCGCAGTAGACGCTGACTTCCACGGAGGTGGAGTAGGCGGGCTTGGTCCGGAAAGGGCTACTGGTGGCGTACCCGAGCAGCCGGCCGGGGCGCGTGGCGGAATCCGGCTCCTGGGCAACCATCAGGCGGTGGGGACCGTCTTTGGGGTGGGAGAGCAGCCAATGGCGGCGCTCTTCCGGCAGGAAGACGACGGTGTCGAATGTGACGGCCGTCTCACGTACGTAGTGGTTGTAGATGTCCGTGAGGCCCGCGAGATCCGCCTCGACTCCCGCCCTGACCTGCACCTCTGTCGATCCCGACGGCATCCGGCCTCCCCATGTGGCGGCACAGGGTACTGCACCGTCAGGAAAAAAGATGTGCGGCTTGGGAATTCTGTCCGGATTCCAGTCGTTGTTTCCATCGGATGCAGGGCACCCGAGGGTGTGCCATCCACCACAGAGGTCCCAGAAATGGGCCGACCAGACCGCACTCATCGCAAGGGAGCACGCATGGCAACCCGTGCCGTCGCCCGTCGTAAGTCCGCCTCCGGCGAGACCGACGCGGCCCGCAGTGTTCGCGCCGTAGGCGGGGAGATCGCCGACCGCGACCTGGTCGGCATGTACCTCGACGAGATCGCGCGTACGCCGCTGCTCGACGCCGCCAAGGAAGTCGAGCTGTCCCAGATCATCGAGGCGGGGGTGTACGCCCGGAAGATCCTCGACGGCGAGGTCGAGGACAGCAAGGTCACCGCGGACCGCGAGGAGCTCGAAGCCCTCGTCGCCGACGGGGAGCGCGCCAAGGACGTCTTCATCCGGTCGAACCTCCGCCTCGTCGTCGCGGTCGCCCGCCGCTATCCGCGCAGTGGTCTGCCCCTGCTCGACCTGATCCAGGAGGGGAACGCGGGCCTGGTGCGCGCGGTCGAGAAGTTCGACTACGCGAAGGGCTTCAAGTTCTCCACGTACGCCACGTGGTGGATCCGCCAGGCCATCACGCGCTCCATAGCCGACCAGTCCCGCACCATCCGCCTGCCCGTCCACCTGGTGGAGGAGCTCGGCCGGATCCGCCGTGTGCAGCGCGAGTTCAACCGCGAGCACGGCCGGGACCCGGAGCCCGCGGAGATCGCCGCGGAGCTCTCCTCGACGCCCGAGCGCGTCGTCGACGTCCTGGACTGGGCCCGCGACCCGGTCTCGCTCAACATGGGCGTGGACGACGAGGGCGACACCCAGTTCGGCGACCTCCTGGAGGACACCTCGGCGGTCTCGCCCGAGCAGTCCGTCCTGTCGCTGCTGCGCAGCGAGGAGCTGGACGGCCTGATCGGCCGCCTCGACCAGCGCACGGCGTCCATCATCAAGATGCGGTACGGCATCGATGACGGCCGCGAGCGGACGCTGACGGAGGTCGGCAAGGAGCACGGTCTCACCCGTGAGCGGATCCGGCAGATCGAGAAGCACGCGCTGCTGGAGCTGAAGAAGCTGGCGCGGGACACCGGGTTCGACGCGGCGGCCTAGGCGGCCGGCCTTCAGCGGCCCACTGGCCGGACCCCGGTGCCATCCCCCCCCGGCACCGGGGTCCTTTTCCGCGCTTCGCGCGAGGTTTCCCCCACCCGCCCACCCGTTCTCTCCGTTGGCGGCTCTCCCCCGTGCACGGGGCTCAGTCCGTCCGGGGCGGTTTCCCCGTCGACCGGGTCAGGCGGGCACCCATGTCCCTCAGGACGTCCACCAGTTCCCTCGGCCCGTGCGCCGTGAACTCGCAGTCCGTCACCGCCAGGCGGACCGCCAGCCACTCGACGGAGTCCGAGACCGTGCCCCGCAGGCGGCAGGTGCGCTCGTCCAGCGGTGCCACCGTGCCGAGCCCCGCGGGGAGCCGGGCCGTGACGAACTCCGCGGGGGCGGCGAAGGTGACGTCCAGGTCGTAGGACCGCTGGCGTCCGCGCCACATCGACTCGCGGATGAACTCCGCCGCGTCCCCCGTCGGCAGCTCGCGCGGCACGAACCGCGCGCCCGTCGGGAACGGCTCGGCCACCCGGTCCACGCGGAACGTCCGCCAGTCCTCGCGGTCGATGTCGTACGCCACGAGGTACCAGCGCCGCCCCGTCGAGACCAGCCGGTACGGCTCCGTCAGGCGGCGCGACTCCGTCCCGTCGCCCGCGCGGTAGGCGAAGCGGAGACGCTCGTGGCCCGCGGCGGCCGAGGCCATCACCGTCAGCGTCTCCGGCGCGATGCTCGCCCCGTCCCCGCTGGTCAGCGGCGTCGTCGCGATCTGGAGCGCGGAGACGCGGTGGCGCAGCCGGGCGGGCAGCACCTGCTCCAGCTTGGCGAGCGCCCGCACGGAGGCCTCCTCGACGCCCTCCACCGCGTGCCCCGCCCCGGCGCGCAGGCCGACCGCGATGGCCACGGCCTCCTCGTCGTCGAGGACCAGCGGCGGCATGGCCTTGCCCGCGACGAGCCGGTAGCCGCCGGCCGCGCCCTGGCTGGCCCGCACCGGGTAGCCGAGGTCCCGCAGCCGGTCGATGTCGCGCCGCACGGTCCGCCGGCTCACCCCGAGCCGCTCGGACAGCTCGCCACCGGGCCACTCGCGGGGCGTCTGAAGCAACGAAAGCAACTGGAAGAGCCGCGCCGGAGTGTCACTCCCGCCCGCCCCTGTCGTCCGGTCCACGCTCACGCCCGCCTCCTCGTGTTCCTCATGCCGTCCGGCACCACGTCCAGGGTGCCGGACAACTAGGTCATGAACTGACCTATATGCGTCCTAGCCTTGCGGCATGACTTCACCGAGCACCACTTCTCCATCCGCGGGGGCGGGGGCCGACGCCTCCGACCGGCGGCGCTGGTTCGCCCTGGCCATCGTGATGACCGCCGCCTTCATGGACCTGGTCGACGTCACGATCGTCAACATCGCCATCCCGTCCATCCAGCGGGACGCGGGCGCCACGTTCAGCCAGATCCAGTGGATCACCGCGGGCTACACGCTCGCCTTCGCCGCCGGTCTCATCACCGGCGGGCGGCTCGGCGACATCCACGGCCGCAAGCGGCTGTTCCTCATAGGGATCACCGGGTTCACCATCGCCTCCGCGCTCTGCGGCTTCGCGGTGAACCCGGAGATGCTGGTCGCCTCCCGCATCCTTCAGGGCGGCATGGCGGCGCTGATGGTGCCGCAGGTGCTCTCGATCGTGCACGCGACCTTCCCCGCCCACGAGCGCGGCAAGGTCTTCGGCCTCTTCGGCATGGTCGTCGGCCTCGGCGCGGTCTCCGGACCGTTGCTCGGCGCGCTGCTCACCCAGTGGAACCTCTTCGGCCTGGAGTGGCGCCCGATCTTCCTCATCAACCTGCCGGTGGGCATCGCGGGCCTGCTCCTCGGCCGGAGGTTCATCACCGAGTCCAAGGCGCCCCGGGCCCTCAAGCTCGACCTCGTCGGCGTCGTCATGGTCACCCTCGGCCTGCTGATGCTGCTCTACCCGCTCACCCGCGGCCGGGAGCTGGGCTGGCCGGTCTGGGGGTACGTCATGATGGCCGGCGCGTTCGTCGTCTTCGGCGCCCTCCTCGCGTACGAGAGGTGGAAGACCGCCAAGGACGGCTCGCCGCTGGTGGAACTGTCGCTGTTCAAGGTGAAGAGCTTCGCGGCGGGCATCGCGGTGCAGACCGTGTTCGGCGTCACGATGGGCATCTTCTTCCTGGTCTGGACGCTCTACATGCAGGAGGGCCTCGGCTGGAGCGCGCTGCGCGCCGGGCTGACCGGGGTGCCGTTCTCGATCGCCGTCTCGGCGGCGGCCGGTGTCTCCGTGCAGAAGCTCGTGCCCCGCTTCGGCCGCAAGGTGCTCCAGACCGGCGCCCTGACGATGGCCACGGGCGTGCTGATCTACCTCTGGGAGGCCGGCCGGTACGGCGCGGACATCTCCTCCTGGCAGATGGCGCTCCCGCTGGTCGTGATGGGCGTCGGCATGGGCCTGATCGTGGCCCCGCTGACGGACGCGGTCCTCTCCGGCGTCCCGCAGGA
Organism: Streptomyces sp. NPDC052114; assembly: GCF_040680155.1. NCBI lineage: Bacteria > Bacillati > Actinomycetota > Actinomycetes > Kitasatosporales > Streptomycetaceae > Streptomyces > Streptomyces sp. NPDC052114. The sequence goes on from NZ_JBFAWC010000008.1 coordinate 163,681, forward strand.
ACACGCCGGTTCGGCGTCCGGGCTCATCAACACCGTGCAGCAGATGGGCACCGCGCTCGGCCTCGGCCTGGTGTCGGTGGTCTTCTTCGGCGTGATCGACGAGCGGGTCACGCCGGACCGGATCCCCGCGGAGTTCGTGGACGGCTTCCGGAACTCGCTGTGGTGGGTGGCGGGCGTGCTCGCCGTCATCTTCCTGATCATGTTCGCGCTGCCGAAGAAGCCGCGGCAGCACCTGGAGGGCGGCGACGGCGACGGCGAGGACCGGCCCGTGCCGGAGGGCGACGGCGAGGACCGTCCTGTGCCGGAGGCCGGACTTCCGGCGAAGGAGCCGGTGCCGGCCTCCTGAGCGGAGCCGCCCGGCTCCGTCCGGCGGCGCTCGCGGGGCCCTACAGCTCCGCCTGCGCCGCCGTCGCGTCCAGCGCCTCCAGGACCGCCTTCGGGTTGCCGTCCTTGGCCACCGCCTCGCCGATCCGGCGGCGCACCGCGCCCCTGACCTCGGGCCACGAGCCGAAGGTCGTCGGCTGGAACTGCGCCTGCGGCATCTGGTCGATGAAGTCCCACATCGGGCGCTGCCGCGGATCCTTGCGCAGGGCGTCCGACGCCGAACCGGTGACCGGCAGCGCGGACTGGCCGCCGCCGTACGCGGTGGCGGACTTCCGGCCGTACAGGTAGCTCAGGAACGTGCCGCACTGCTCGCGCCGCCCGTTCTGCTTGAACGCCATCAGCCAGTCGTTGAGGCCCACCGGCGGCGCGGCCCCGCCGAGCTTCTTGGGGAACGGGGCGTGCGCGTAGGGGAACTTGGCCTTGTCCGCGGCGCCCATCAGGACCGGGTGCGCGATCATCATCCCGATCCGGCCGCCGAGGAACTGCGCGTACGCGTCCGTCCGCGACAGCGACTTGGGGTCCGGGCCCGCGAGCCCCGGCTTCACGAGGTTGTCGCGCAGCCAGGTCAGCGTGTCGATGTTGCCCGCGCTGGCGAAGTCGTAGCCGGTGAGCCCCGCGTAGCCGCCGCCGTCCGCGAGCAGCCAGGCCAGCGCCTCGTCCTCGGCGGCCTCCGGGCCGAGCTGGAGGCCGTAGGGCGTGGCGACGCCGATCGCCTTCAACGCCTCGGCCACCTCGCGCAGTTCGGCCCAGGAGCGGGGCGCCTTCACGCGGGCCTGCTTGAAGAGGGCCTTGTTGTAGAAGAGCCGGGGGGTGCTGGCGAGGAAGGGCAGGCCGTACTGGACGCGGTTGACCATGCCCGCCTCCGCGTAGGAGCGGATGAAGTCGCCCTCGGTGCGGACGTCGAAGAGCTCGGACGCGCCGTAGAGCTTGCCGTCCTCGGCGTAGGGGGCGAAGAAGTTGGACTGCGCGATGTCGGGGGCGTCGCCGTCCTTCACGCGCCGGGCGAGGGTCTGGTCGAGCTTGGCGAAGGGGACGCGTTCGAGGGCGACGTCGATGCCCGGGTGCGCCTTCTTGAAGGCGGCGATGAGGCTGCCCCACTGGTCGCCGATCGAGGAACCCACGCTCTTGTCGTAGCTCGCGACGAGCAGCTTGAGCGGGGTGTCGGTCTCCGCCGAGCAGCCGCTGAGGCCCGCGGTCCCGAGCGCGGTGGCGCCGGCGAGACCGGCGGTCTGGAGAAGGAACTGCCGACGACGCACTGCTGTCTGCCACCTCTTGCTCGCGTGCACCTCTACGTACGCGCCGGGCTGCGGCCACGTACCGATCTGCGGTGGCAGATTCTGCCATAGCGGCAGTACGTGTCTCCTGGGGGCCCGAACGGGCGCGCGCACCCCCTCCCTGTGTGGCCGTCCGGAGGGGTCCCGTGCGGCCGCCCGGAAGGGTCCCGTGCGGCCGTCCGGAAGGGCACCCTGCTGGCCGTCCGGAAGGGCCCCGTGCGGGGCTGGCATAACCTGCCTGCCATGCCCGCAAGTTCGCAGCCGTCACTGACCGAGCGCCGCAAGGCCGAGACCCGCCTCCACATCGCCCGCACGGCGGCGTCGCTCTTCGCCGCCGACGGGCTGCGGGCCACCCGCGCCGAGGACATCGCGCGGGCCGCGGGCGTCGCGCCGCGCACCTTCTACCGCTACTTCGCGACCAAGGAGGAGGCGGTGTCCCCGCTCTTCGGCGCGGGCGCGCAGCAGTGGGCGGAGGCGGTGCGCGCCGCCCCGGCGGACCTCGCCGTGCCGGACGCGCTGCGGCACGCGGTGACGGACGCGCTCGCCGCCGAGGGCGCCGAAGCCGTGGAGTCCCTGGAGTGGGTGCGCTCGCTGCTGCGGCTGTCGGGGGGGAGCCCGGCGCTGCGCGCGGTGTGGGCGGCCACGTGCCACGGCTCGGAGGAAACGCTGCTGGCCGTGCTCGTCGAGCGGACCGGGCGGGGTGGGGCGGCGGCCGTCGACGGGCCCTCGCCGGAGCTGCGGCTCGCGGCGGGGGTGGCCAGCGCCGCGGTGCGCGTCGCCGTGGAGTCGTGGGCCGCCGGTGACGCCCCGGCCGCGGGTGCGCAGGGCCCGGCCGCGCTGGCCGCGCGGTGCCTCGGGGCGCTGGACGCGTTTCCCTGGCCGTAGGGCCTGACGTACCGCCCCTGGCCGTCGCCTCCTGGGTCCCCGCCCCTCGCCCCGTCGCCCCCTGGCCCTCGCCCGCTGGCCGTTGTCCCCTGCCCGCCCGGGGCGAAGGGGGCGGCCCTGTCGGGACGTAAGTCCGTTTGTGTCCGAGTGGCGCCCGAACCTGTTTACTTTGGCGAAATCCAGCCGTAGTCTCCGAGTGAAACAACAAGCTCGGGCATTCGGCGGAGGCGAACGGACATGTACGCACCGGAGCGGCAGCAGGAGATCCTGCGGCTCGCGCGGGACGGCGGGCGGGTCGACGTGCTGTCGCTCGCCGAGGAGTTCCAGGTCACCGCCGAGACCATCCGCCGCGACCTGAAGGCCCTCGACCGGGCCGGCCTGGTGCGCCGCGTGCACGGCGGGGCCATACCGGCGGGCCGCCTCGACTTCGAGCCGGACCTCGCCGAGCGCGAGGGCACCGCCGCCGACGAGAAGGACCGCATCGCCCGCGCCGCCCTCGCCGAACTGCCCGCGGAGGGCAGCGTCATCCTCGACGCCGGGTCGACCGTCGCACGGCTCGCCGCGGCGCTCCCGCTGGAGTCGACGCTCACCGTCGTCACCCACGGCCTGCCCACCGCCGCCCGCCTCGCCGACCACCCCGGCATCCAGCTCCACCTCATCGGCGGCCGCGTCCGGCAGCGCACGCGCGCGGCCGTCGACGCCTGGGCCCTGCGGGCCTACGGCGAGATCCGCGCCGACGTCGTCTTCCTCGCCGCCAACGGCTTCTCCGCCGGGGCCGGGCTCACCACCCCCGACCTCGCCGAGGCCGCGGTCAAGCGCGCGGCCGTCGCCGCCGCCCGCCGCGTCGTCCTGCTCGCGGACTCCGCCAAGCACGGCCAGGAGCACTTCGCCCGCTTCGGCGACCTCGCCGACGTGGACCTGCTGATCACGGACACCGGCCTCGACCCCGACGACGCGGCCGCCATCGAGCGCGGCGGCACGGAAGTAGTACGCGCATGAGCACGGCCCGCATGACCAAGGAAGCAGTCGGTACGCGCATGATCCTCACCGTCACCCCGAACCCCTCCCTCGACCGCACCTACGAGGTCCCCGCCCTCGACCGGGGCGAGGTCGTCCGCGCCACCGGCGACCGCATGGACCCGGGCGGCAAGGGCGTCAACGTCTCGCGGGCGGTCGCCGCGGCGGGCGTGCGGACGGTCGCCGTGCTGCCCCTCGGCGGCGCGCCCGGCGCGCTGGTCGCCCAGCTCCTGGACGAGCAGGGCATCGAGGTCGCCCCGGTCCCGGTCGCGGGACAGACCCGCTCCAACATCGCGGTCGCGGAGCCGGACGGCACCCTCACCAAGATCAACGCCCCCGGCCCCGAACTGTCGGAGCGGGAGCGGGAGTCGCTGCTCGCCACCGTCGGCGAGCGCTCCACCGGTGCCGACTGGATCGCCTGCTGCGGCAGCCTGCCGCGCGGCCTCGCGCCGTCCTGGTACGCGGAGCTGGTGGCCCGCGCGCACGCCGCCGGCGCCCGCATCGCCCTGGACACCTCGGGCCCCGCCCTGCTCGCCGCCCTCGCCGAACGCCCCGACGTCGTCAAGCCGAACGCCGAGGAGCTCGCCGAGGCCGTCGGCCGCCCCCTCGCCACGGTCGGCGACGCGGTCAAGGCGGCCGAGGAACTGCGGGAGCTGGGCGCGCGCGCCGTCCTCGCGAGCCTCGGCGCCGACGGCCAGCTCCTGGTCGACGGCACGGGCGCGCACTTCGCGACCGCCCCCGTCGACACCGTGCGCAGCAACGTCGGCGCCGGTGACTCCTCCCTGGCCGGCTTCCTGATCGCGGGCGGCACGGGACCGGCCGCGCTCGCCTCGGCCGTGGCCCACGGCGCCGCCGCCGTCCAGCTGCCGGGCAGCGTGATGCCGTCGCCCGCCGACCTCGCGCCGGACGCGGTCACCGTGACGGCCGACGTCCCGCTGGACCGCGTACTGACGGAGCCCGCCGCATGAACCCTCCTGCCGCCGTCCCCCCAACAGCCCCCGCCCGCCGGGCGATACGCGTGCGAAGGAGCCCGCGATGACCGACATGATCACCGCGGACCTGGTCGACCTCGAACTCGACCTGTCCGCCGACACCAAGGAAGCGGCGTCCCGCGCGCTCGCCGAACGCATGGTGGCCCTGGGCCGGGTGACCGACCTGGAGGGCTTCCTCGCCGACGTGGCGGCCCGCGAGGCGCAGATGCCGACCGGCCTGGACGGCGGCATCGGCATCCCGCACTGCCGCAGCGCGCACGTCACCGAGCCGACCCTGGCCTTCGGCCGCTCGGCCCGGGGCATCGACTTCGGGGCGCCGGACGGCCCCGCGGACCTGATCTTCCTCATCGCGGCCCCGGCGGGCGCGGACGACGCCCATCTGACGATCCTGTCGTCGCTGGCACGGCAGTTGATGGACGCCGAGTTCACGGGGGCGCTGCGGTCCGCCTCCACGGCGACGGAGGCGGCGGCCCTGATCAGCGGCGAGGACGCCGAGGCCGCCGCCGGGGGTGCCGCAGCGGCTGCCGGGGACGCCGCAGCAGTCGCCGGGGACGCTGAAGCCGCCGCTCCCGGTGGCGCCGGGGGCAGCGGTTCCGCCCCGGAAGAGCCCTTCCGTATCGTCGCCGTCACCTCCTGCCCCACGGGCATCGCCCACACGTACATGGCGGCGGAGTCCCTGGAGAACGCGGCCCGTGAGGCGGGCGTGGAGCTGACGGTCGAGACGCAGGGCTCGGCGGGCTTCACGCGCCTGGACCCGGCGGTCGTCGCCGCCGCGGATGCCGTCGTCTTCGCCCACGACGTCCCCGTGCGGGACAAGTCCCGCTTCGACGGAAAGCCCACCGTCGACGTAGGGGTGAAGGCCGGCATCAACCGCCCCGCCGAACTCATCGCGGAGGCGAAGGAGAAGGCGGCCCGGGGCGAGACCACCGCCCCGACGGGCCCCACGCCGGTGGAGGGCGCCGGGGACGACGGCGACGGCTACGGCACCAAGCTCCGCAAGTGGCTGATGTCCGGCGTCAGTTACATGGTCCCCTTCGTCGCCGCGGGCGGCCTCCTCATCGCCCTGGGCTTCGCCATCGGCGGCTGGAAGATCGACAAGGCCCCGTCCGTCGCCGAGCACTTCATCTGGACGGACCACACCAGCTGGGCCGCGCTGCTGTTCCAGATCGGCGGCCTCGCCTTCGCCTTCCTGGTCCCGGTCCTCGCGGGCTACATCGCCTACGGCATGGCGGACCGGCCGGGCCTCGTCCCCGGCTTCGTCGGCGGCTCGGTCGCCGTCACCATCAACGCCGGTTTCCTCGGCGGTCTCGCCGCCGGTCTGATCGCGGGCGCCGTGGTCATGGGGATCCAGCGGGTCCGCATCCCGGCCGTCCTGCGCGGCATCATGCCGGTCGTGGTGATCCCGCTGATCTCCTCGGCGGTCGTCGGCTTCCTGATGTTCCTCGTGGTCGGCAAGCCCATCGCCTCGCTCCAGAGCGCGCTGACCGACTGGCTGGAGGGCCTGTCCGGCGCCAACGCGATCATCCTCGGCGTCATCCTCGGCCTGATGATGTGCTTCGACCTCGGCGGCCCGCTGAACAAGGTCGCGTACGCCTTCGCGGTCGGCGGCCTCGCCCACCCGACCGACGGTTCCCTGAAGGTGATGGCCGCGGCGATGGCGGCCGGCATGGTGCCGCCGCTGGCGATGGCGCTGGCCACGACCGTGCGCGGCCGGCTCTTCACCAAGACCGAAAGGGAGAACGGCAAGGCGGCCTGGTTCCTCGGCGCCTCCTTCATCACCGAGGGCGCGATTCCCTTCGCCGCCGCCGACCCGCTGCGCGTGATCCCCGCGTCGATGGCGGGCGGCGCGGTCACCGGCGCCCTGTCGATGGCCTTCGGCTGCACCCTGCGCGCCCCGCACGGCGGCGTCTTCGTGGTCCCGCTGATCGGCAGCCCGCTGCTCTACCTCGTGGCGATCGCCGCCGGTGTCTGCGTCTCCACCGTCGTGGTCGTCCTGCTCAAGAGCGCCCGGAAGCAGCCCCCTTCGGAGGTCGCGGCGGGCGACGCGGCGACGGTGACGCCGGCCGAGGACGAGCGCGTACCGGCGACGGCCTGATGCCGCCGGCGGCCTGATGGCGCCGAGCCTGATGGTGCCGAGCCTGATGGTGCCGAGCCCGATGGCGCCGAGCCTGATGGTGCCGACCGTGCCCCCGGAAGCCTCCGCGGCCTCCGGGGGCGCGGCTCTTGGGGGTTCCTGCCGGTGTGCGACTTGCGTCACTTCGGGACCTAAGTCCCATAACCCCCCTGTCGGAAGTCCTGGGCGTTGTTGTCTACTGGGCCGCATGCTCCAGGATGTCTCGATCATTCAGCAGATAGGCGTGGCCGTGCTCGCCGTGGCGACCGTCGTCTGGGCCGTCGGCCTGGTGCGGGTGATGCGCAAGGACCGCCCCGACGTGGAGGTGTGGCGTCAGGCGCAGGCCCTCCGCGCCCTGCCGGTCCAGCAGGGGCCGCCCCGCGCGGAGACCGTGGAGCTCACCGCCGACGAGCGGGCCGCCTTCGCCGGTCTCGTACGGCAGTTCGGCGACGGCCGCTCGTAAGACGGCCGCCCGTAAGACGGCCGCTCGTAAAACGGCACCGGGCCCGGCGCCCGGCGGACACGTCCCGCCCTACGCCCCGCGGGCCCCCGTGGCCCTGCGCGCCATCGCCGCGCGGGCCGCTTCCTCGCTGACGTACACCTCGCACATGTGCCGGCCGTCCGGCGTGAGCGTGTGCTCCACCTCCCACAGGCTGATCTCGCCGCCGTCGAAGAGCAGGAACGCGTGCTCGTAGAGCGAGTAGCTCTGGCGCGCCTCGCCGGGCAGGCGGGAACTGCCGAAGGCCTGCGTGATCTGGTGCGCGAACGCCGAGCGCAGCAGCGCCGTGACGTCCTCCCCGGGGTGGTCGCCGTCCGGGTTCTCCGCGCGGCGCAGCACGCGGCGCGCGTGGTCCGCGGAGTCGTCGGGGACGTACGCGTGCCGGGGCGCGGCGTCGGGCGGGAGCTGGAGCGCGAGATGCCGACCGCACATCGGCGGATCGGGCGGCAGCGGCAGCCGCGAGGTGGCGACGCCCGCCTCCTCCTCGTCGGCGTAGATCTCATGCGTCGGGGCGCTGCCCTGCGCGGTGTTGTGGACCAGCTCCCAGAGCGTGAGCACCGTCGCGTCGGCGAGCAGCCAGGTGTGTCTGTACGTCTCGCGGTGCAGGCCCGAACTGTGGTGCGCGGAGTGCAGGGCGCTGTCGTGGGCGAGGGCGGAGCCGAGGCGGCTCATGACCTCGTCCGGCAGGTCGAAGGAGTTGAGGGCGCGGCCGAGGAGTCGCTCGAGATGCTCCTCCGGAGAGTGTGGCTCGGGCGACTCGGGTGGCTCGTACGCCGTTTCGTACGGAACGCTCAAGGCTTCTCCCGGCGTTGCTGCATGTCACCTGGTGAGTGCATACCGTAGCCCCTGGGTCCGACATCATGCCCGGGAACGGGAAAACGCACGAGCCGCGTGAGGGGTTCCCACGCGGCTCGTGTCGTCGTTTGCCCGGTATGGGCGTGAGGCGGCTGCCCGGTAGGGGCGTCAGGCGGCGCTGCCCGCCGTCCACTCGCTCCAGGACATGTTCCAGCCGTTGAGGCCGTTGTCCGGGGCGATGGTCTTGTCCGGCGAGCCCTTGACCGTCACGACGTCGCCGATCAGGGAGTTGTTGAAGAACCAGGCGCCCTGGGTGTTCGGGTCGCCCGCGCCGCGCGCGTCCTGGAGGCCGACGCAGCCGTGGCTGGTGTTGGCGCTGCCGAAGATGGACGGCGAGCCCCAGTAGTTGCCGTGGATGAAGGTGCCCGACTGGGACAGGCGCATGGCGTGCGGCACGTCCTTGATGTCGTACTCACCGCCGAACCCGACCGTGTCGCCGTTCATACGGGTCTGGGTGAACTTCTCGGAGATCACCATCTTGCCGTTGTACGTCGGGTTCGACGGGCTGCCCGCGGAGATCGGGACGGTCTTGATGACCTTCCCGTCGCGCTCGACCGTCATCTTCTTGGCCTGCACGTCGACCGTGGAGACCTGGGCGCGGCCGATGGTGAAGGTGACCGTCTTGTTCTGCACGCCGGTGGCGCCGTTCGCGCCCTTCACGCCGTCCAGGGCGATCTTCATCGTGACCGTGGAGCCGGCCTTCCAGTAGTCCTCGGGCCGGAAGTCCAGGCGCTGGTTGCCGAACCAGTGGCCGACGACCTTCTGGCCGCTGCTGGACGTCACCGTGATGTGCGACTGGACGTCCTTCTTCTCCGTGATCGCCTTGTCGAAGGTGAAGGAGACCGGCATGCCGACACCGACCTTGGCGCCGCCGTCGGGCGTGTAGGTGCCGATGAAGCTGTTGGCCGAGGAGACCGTGGTGAACGTCGCGTTCTCGGTCGCCGCGTTGCCCTCGCCGTCCTTGGCGTTGGCGGTGACCTTGTACTTGGTGCCGCGCTCCAGCTGGCCCTTGGGCTTCCAGCTGGCGCCGTCGCCGGAGATGGCGCCCTCGACCGCGGTGCCCGACGTCACCGACGTCATCTTCACGCTGGTCAGCTTGCCGCCCTTGACCTTGACGCCGGTGGCGTTGATCGAGGCGTCGGTGGCGCCGTCCTTGGAGGAGATGGTGATGTCGGCGCCCTTGGCGGCCGAGCTGCCGCCCTTCTTGTCGTCCTTGGCGTCGGCGTCACCGCCGCAGGCCGTGAGGGTCAGCGCACCCACGGCGGCGAGCGCGGTGGCCGCCAGCAGGGCACGGCGCCGGGGGTTGACTATGACCGACCTTGTCACGGGCTGCTCCAAGTACGTGTTCTGATCCAGTACGAACTAAGAGTCGCCTGTACGCGGAGAGGTTCCCTCCGGGTGGTGTGAGTACGGGCACACCGGGGGCGTGAAATCGCCCCAACGCGCCGTGCGCTGGGGGTGGTTGACAGCATTTCAACCGTATTTCGCGCCCCTTGCGAGACTATGCGCCGTTAATGAAGTTTGTTGCTTATCGCCGCTAAAGGTCGTTATAAGAACCTCTGTAAAGGTCGTTGTAAGAGGGGAATGTTCCACCCGGTGTCTCGACGGACTCCGCCGCGAGCAGCGCCCGCACGATCGACTCCGTCACCAGGTCCGCGCCCGCCGCGAGGATCTCGTTCAGGGCGAGGGGGTTGTCGGCGGCCAGTGCGTGCTCGCCGGTGGCGAGGGCGAAGACCGTGTCGCCGTCGTTGAGGAGATGGACGGGCCGCACCGCGCGCGCCATGCCGTCGTGCGAGGTGCCGGCGAGCTTCTGGGCCTGGGCCTTGGTGAGATCGGCGTCGGTGGCGACCACGGCCAGCGTGGTGTTCAGCGGCGGCGGTCCGTGCTCCGCGTTCTTCGCGACGGCCTCGGCCAGGCGCCGCCTCGCCTCCTCGTGGGCCTCGGGCGAGGGGTAACGCACCTGCCGCCCCTGGAAGTACCGCCCGTACAGCGCGCCCGTCTCCGGGTCGAACCCCGCCCCCGCGGCGTTCGCCACGACCAGCGCGGCGACCGTGATCCCCGAGTCGAGGCGGACGCTCGCACTGCCGACGCCGCCCTTGACCGTGCCGACCACCGCGCCCGTGCCCGCGCCGACGCTGCCCTCCTCGACCGGCGTGAACGCTTCGGTGCGCGCGGCGTCCGCCACGGCGGCCCGGCCGGTCGCCGCGTCGGGGCGGGCGCCGAAGTCGCCGCCCCGGCCCAGGTCGAAGACGCAGGCGGCCGGGACGACCGGCACGACGTGCGCGGGGTCGGGGCCCACCCGCACGCCCCGGCCGTGCTCCTCCAGCCACGCCATCACGCCGGACGCGGAGTCCAGGCCGTACGCGCTGCCGCCGGTGAGGACGACGGCCTCGACGCGCTGCACCAGATTGCGCGGGTCGAGCGCGTCCGTCTCGCGGGTGCCGGGTCCGCCGCCGCGTACGTCCACGGCGGCGACGGCCCCGCCCTCGGGCGCCAACACGACAGTCGTCCCGGTGAGTTGCCCGTCGCCGACCCGGGTGGCATGCCCGACGCGCAGGCCCGCGACATCGGTCAGGGAGTCAGTGCTCTTACGAGTCATGCGTCGATGCGTATCACGCGGGGCGGTCGGGCGGGCAGCCGTATGCCGGGCGTTGCGGCCGGTATCCGTCGGACGTCGGGCCGGTGTCCGACGGACGTCGGGGCCAGTGTCCGGCGCGCGTCGGGGCCGGTATCTGTGAGTCGTCGGGCCCCGACGGCCGGCGCGTCATGCCGCTGTCGCCCGGCGGGTCATGCGCGCGGTGAGTGTCGTCCCCGTCGCGACCGTCGCCGCCATCACGAGCCCCGCCACGAGCACCGCCCAGCGCCCCGCGAACGTACTCGCGAGCACCGCCAGCGCGCTGACCGGCAGCACCAGTTGCTGGGCGAGCCCCACCTTGAAGTAGCGGGAGTGCAGCGCCCACACCGTGATCAGGTACAGCGCCGTCGGCACCGTCACCGCGGCCGACGCCGCCCACGCGGAGATGTGCGCCTTGCCCACCGCGTGCTCGACCGCCACCTCGATCCCGGCACCGATCGCCGCGGCCGACCCGAGGATCACGTAGTGGCCGTACCCCCACAGGAACGCCTGCCGGTTGCTCTCCAGCCGGCCGTGGATCGGCACGACGAAGTAGATCCACCACGCGGCGAACACGATGAGGAGGCCGCCCGCGGCGATGGGCAGCAGCTCGTCGAGCGCGTCGTGTTCGTCCATGCCCGACTTCACCGCGACGGTCGCCGCCGCGATCGTCTCGCCGAGCACGATGATCGTGAACAGGCCGTACCGCTCGGAGATGTGGTGCGGGTGCCAGGCCGTCGTGTACGCCCGCTCCGCGATCACCGGCACGGACATCTCGGCGACCGCCATCACGAGGAACAGCCAGGACCGCGCGCCCTCCGGCAGGAACAGCAGCCCCGACCAGCCGATCTGGCAGAGCACCACACCGGTCGCGTACCGCAGGGCCGTGGTGCGCTCGGCGCCCGTCGCCGCCCGGGCGGCACGCAGCCACTGCGAGGCGAGCGCGACCCGCATGATCAGGTAGCCGAGCCAGATCAGCAGGAAGTCGTGGTCCTGGAAGGCCTTGGACACACCGGCGGCGAAGACGAGGACACCGGCGATCTGGATGAGCGTGACCACGCGGTACAGCGCGTCGTCGTTGTCGTACGCCGAGGAGAACCAGGAGAAGTTGACCCAGGCCCAGAACAGCGCGAAGAAAAGCATCGCGTAGTTGAGGATGCCCTCGCCGGTGTGTCCCTCGGCGACGGCGTGCACCAGCTCGGCACCGGCCTGGGCGACCGCCACGACGAAGCAGAGGTCGAAGAAGAGCTCCAGCGGTGTCGCCGCGCGGTGCTCCTCGTCGCGCCCGCGCGCCAGGAGCGGCCGCAGCGGCTTCGGGAACGGTGGGGGTGAGGGGGGCGCGCTCGCCGAGGTGCCGTGGCTCCCGGGCGTGGGGGAGTCGGGAGAGGTTGTCATGCCCTCCAGGACAGCAGAAGGAGTACGCCGAATCAGGCTGCGGCGCCGACCGCCACGGCAGTGACACCCGGCCGACGCAAGGCCTGCTCGTACCGGCGCAGGACCAGGGCCGCCACGTCCGGGTGATCGGCGATCGGCTCCGCCACGGCGTCGGCCCCGGCCGCGGCGAGCGCGACCGTGAATCGCCCCGGCGCGAGCAGGTGCGTGGCCACGGCCACCCTGCGGTACCCGGTGGCCCGCAGCCGGGCCACGGCGTCGGGGACGGTGGGCGCGGCGGCCGAGCAGTACGCCGGGCGCACCGGGACGCCGGGCAGCAGCCTGCGCAGCTGCCGGGCGGCGATCCGCGCCCCGTCGTTGCCACCGGGGCGCGCGGACCCCGCGGAGGCGAGGACGACGGCGTCGGCCCGCAGCCCGGCGCGGGCCTCGGCCTCGCGCAGCCGGTCCCGCAGGGCGAGCGCGACGGCGGGCTCGCCGCGGAGCCCTTCGGTGAGCACGCAGCTCGGCGCCCGGTCCGCGACGACGGCGGGAATGTCGACGGTCCGGTGGTAGCCGTCGCCGAGCAGAAGGGGCACGACGACGGAACCCTCCCGCAGCGCTTCGGCGAGCGAGGGGGACTGGTGGTCGAGATGACCGACGACGGGACGCACCCCACCGAGCGCCTCGACCTGCTCGCAGAGCCGCCGCAGCGTGGCACCGGCTCCGGGCAGCGCGCTGCCGTGCACGGCGAGGACGAAGGGACGCGGGGGCGCGGGGCGCGCGGGGTCGGGGTGAGGGGGCGTGCGGCGCGAGGGATCGGGGCGCGGGGGTGCGGGGCGCGCGGGCGTGGGGGATGTGGGGAGGTAGGGCTCTGTGGGGGCCGGGGCCGGGGCCGGGGCCGGGGATGAGGCGAGGCGGGGCTCTGCGGTGGCCGGGGCGAGGCGGGGCGGCTCTGCGGTGGCCGAGGGGAGGAGGGGCGGCTCTGCGTTTGCCGGGGCGAGGTGGGCCGCTGGGTGGTCTGCCGGGCGTGGTGGCTCTGGACGGTCTGCCGGGAGCGGTGGCTCTGGACGGTCTGCCGGGCGTGGTGGCTCTGCGCGGTCTGCCGGGCGTGGTGGCCCTGTGCGGTCCGCCGGGAACGGTGGCCCTGTGCGGCCCGCCGGGCGCGGTAGCTCTGGACGGCCCGCCGGGTGCAGTGGCTCTGCGCGGCCCGCCAAGGACCCTCGCTCGGTTGCTGTCCGAAGCTGTCGCACTGCTCGGCCCACCCGGAACTCTCGCGCGGTCCGGTGCGCCCGCGGCGGGCACGCCGGAGATCTTGGAGTGCGGGCCCGGGGCGGGACAGTGGTGTCGCCGCACTCCCGCCCCGGAAACCGCATCGCCACGGGCTGCGCTCTTGGTCGGGGAGCAGCCCGTCGCCCTCGACGCTACGCCCGCGCCGGCCGCCGGACCGCCGCCAAAAGGCCTGACCGCACAGGTCGTTGGGCCCGCGCAGAGGGGTCCTTATCGGCCCGGCGGCCCGCCCCGCCCGGCCTACCGTCAAGAGGAACGCACCCAGCCACCTCAGACGACGGAGTGTGCCCCCATGACCCAGAACCTGGTGCTCATCGGCCACGGAATGGTGGGCCACCGCCTCCTGGAACTGCTCGCCGAGCGCGGCGCCCTCGCCGGCTCCGCCCCGGACGGCCGCGGCTGGCGGGTGACCGCGCTCGCGGAGGAGGACAGGCCCGCCTACGACCGCGTCCACCTCTCCTCCGCGTTCACCGGCGCCACCGACGCCGAACTCTCTCTCTGCGAGCCCGACTTCCTCACCCGGCACGGCATCGACCTGCGCCTGGGCGACCCCGCCGAGCACATCGACACCGGGGCCCGCACGGTCACCACGACCTCCGGCGCCACCGTCGCCTACGACGCCCTGGTCGTCGCCACCGGCTCCTACCCCTTCGTGCCGCCCATCGAGGGCGCCGACGCCCCCGGCTGCTTCACCTACCGCACCCTGTACGACGTCGAGACCCTCACCGCGTACGCCTCCGATGAGGGCCGCACCAAGGGCGTCGTCATCGGCGGCGGACTCCTCGGCCTGGAGGCCGCGGGCGCCCTGCGCACCCTCGGACTGAGCACCCACGTCGTCGAGTTCGCACCCCGGCTCATGCCGCTCCAGGTCGACGACGGCGGTGCCGCGGCACTGCGCGCCACCATCGAGTCGATGGGCGTGGCCGTGCACACCGGCGTCGGGGCGAGCCGGGTGGAGACCGACGCCGACGGATCCGTGCGGGCCCTGCGGCTGAGCGACGGCCGCACCCTCGGCGCCGACGTGATCGTCTTCTCCGCCGGGGTGCGCCCCCGGGACCGCCTCGCCCGCGAGGCCGGGCTCGCCGTGGGTGACCGGGGCGGCGTCGTGGTCGACGAGCACTGCCGCACCACCGACCCGTACGTCTACGCCATCGGCGAGTGCGCCCAGACCTCCGACGGCCGCGTCTACGGCCTGGTCGCCCCCGGCTACCAGATGGCCGAGACGGTCGCCGACGCCCTCGCGGGCGAGGGGACCTCGGTCTTCACCGGCGCCGACACCTCCACCAAGCTGAAGCTGATGGGCGCCGACGTCGCGTCCTTCGGCGACCCCTTCGCGCCCGAGGGCGAGGACGGCGGCGCGGTCTCCGTCGTCTTCTCCGACACCCGCGAAGGCGTCTACAAGAAGCTGCTCCTGGGCCCCGAGGGCCAGCTGCTCGGCGGCATCCTCGTCGGTGACGCCGACGCCTACGGCACCCTCAAGCCGCACGCGGGACGCCCCCTGCCCGCGCCTCCCGAGGCCTACGTCCTGCCCGCGTCCGGCGTGGAGCTGCCCGGCGCCGACGCCCTGCCCGACGACGCCGTCGTGTGCAGCTGCCACAACGTCACCAAGGGCGCCGTCCGCGCCGCCGTCGCCGAGAACTCCCTCACCGACATCGGCGGCATCAAGCAGTGCACCAAGGCCGGCACGGGCTGCGGCGGCTGTCTCTCCACCCTCCAGTCCGTGCTCGACGCGGAGCTCGCCGCCGCCGGCATCGAGAAGCCCAAGGGCCTGTGCGAACACTTCGCGCTGAGCCGCGCCGAGATCTACGAGACCGTCCGCACCGAACGCATCCGCTCCTTCACCGAGCTGATGGCCAAGCACGGCCTGGGCGGTGAGGGCTGCGTGGTCTGCAAGCCCGTCGTCGGCAACGTCCTGGGCACCCTCGCCCCCGAACTCGGCCTCGGCCACGTCCTGGACGGCGAACAGGCCACCCTCCAGGACTCCAACGACCTCTTCCTCGCCAACCTCCAGAAGGACGGCACCTACTCCGTCGTCCCGCGCGTCCCCGGCGGCGAGATCACCCCCGCCCAGCTCATCGCGATCGGCGAGGTCGCCCGCGACTTCGACCTCTACACGAAGATCACGGGCGGTCAGCGCATCGACCTCTTCGGCGCCCGCGCGGACCAACTCCCCGCGATCTGGCGACGCCTGGTCGACGTGGGCCTGGAGTCCGGCCACGCCTACGGCAAGTCCCTGCGCACCGTGAAGTCCTGCGTCGGCGCCAAGTTCTGCCGGTTCGGGCAGGGCGACTCCGTCCAGCTCGCCATCGACCTGGAGCTGCGCTACCGAGGCCTGCGCACCCCCCACAAGATCAAGGGCGGTGTCTCCGGCTGTCTGCGCGAGTGCGCCGAGGCCCGCGGCAAGGACATCGGCGTCATCGCCACCGCCAACGGCTGGAACCTCTACGTCTGCGGCAACGGCGGCACCAGCCCCCGCCACGCCGACCTCCTCGCCGCCGACCTGTCGACCGCCGAGCTCTTCCGTCTCGTCGACCGCTTCCTCATGTACTACCTGCGCACCGGCGAGCGCCTGGAGCGCACCGCCCCGTGGTTCGAGCGCGTCGGCGGCCTCGACCACCTGAAGTCCGTCCTGATCGAGGACTCCCTCGGCATCTGCGCCGAGCTGGAGGCCCAGATGGACCGGCACGCGGCGGCCTACCAGGACGAGTGGCAGGCGGTCCTCGACGACCCGCGGGCCCTCGCGCGCTTCGAGCGGCACCTCGCGCAGCCGTCGCCCGCGTTCCTTGAGCCGGGCCGTGGCCGGGCGGCCGTCCTGCCCGACGGCTCCGAGGCCGCCCTCTTCAAGGACGGCGGCGGCACGGTCTACGCGGTCGGCAACCGCGACCCGTTCTCCGGGACCGACGT
Source organism: Streptomyces sp. NPDC052114 (assembly GCF_040680155.1). Classification (NCBI taxonomy): domain Bacteria; kingdom Bacillati; phylum Actinomycetota; class Actinomycetes; order Kitasatosporales; family Streptomycetaceae; genus Streptomyces; species Streptomyces sp. NPDC052114. Next base: position 179,876 of record NZ_JBFAWC010000008.1, read on the forward strand.
GATCGCCCACGGCATCCTGGGCACGCGCGACGGCCGACCCGTCGTGGCCTCGCCGATGCACAAGCAGGAGTTCGACCTGCGCACGGGGCAGTGTCTGGACGACCCGTCGGTCGCGCTGCCGGTGCACGAGGTGCCGGCGGCCGAAGCCTCGGCGAACGAGGTCTGAAGTCCCTTCACATGTGCGGTCTTTGGCCCGGTCGGCAGGTGCCCTACGCCTCTGCTGTCCGGGCCCCGCGCGAAGGATCGTGGATACGTCAGGCCCCGTAGCAAGGTCGGGACCCTGAGCGAACTGGGAACCAACATGAGATCGCCTGCCGCCCAAGAAGCGCGGACCGCGCCCGAGGGCACGTCGTACGACCCCGCGCAGTACCGCCCCGGCCGCACCATCACCGACTGGGAGCCGGAGAACGAGCTCTTCTGGAAGTCCACCGGCAAGAAGGTCGCCGCCCGCAATCTGTGGATCGCGGTCCCCGCCCTGCTCGTCGCCTTCGTGGTCTGGCAGGTCTGGTCGGTCACCGCGACCAACCTCGCCGACGTCGGCTTCAGCTTCTCCACCTCGCAGCTGTTCTGGCTGACGGCGATCCCGGGTCTGACCGGCGGCACGGCCCGGATCTTCTACACGTTCCTGGGCCCGATGGTCGGCCAGCGCCGCTTCACCGCGCTCTCCACGATCGTCCTGGTCATCCCGCTGATCTGGCTCGGCATCGCGGTCCAGAACCCCGACACCTCGTACGGCGTGATGGTCGTCATCGCCGCCCTGTGCGGCGTCGGCGGCGCCAACTTCGCCTCGTCGCTCGCCAACATCGGCTTCTTCTTCCCGAAGAAGGACAAGGGCAACGCGACCGGCATCAACGGCGGCCTCGGCAACCTCGGCGTCTCCGTCGTCCAGCTGCTCACCCCGATCGTCATCACCAGCTCGGTCATCGCGGTCGGCTCGGCCCAGCACAAGGCCGACGGCACGCCGGTCTGGCTGCAGAACGCCGCCTTCCTGTGGGTGCCCGTCCTGGTGATCCTGGCGGTCGTCGCCTGGTTCGGCCAGAACGACCTCAAGGTCGCGGCGACCCCCTTCAGCCAGCAGAAGATCATCTTCAAGCGCAAGCACAACTGGCTGATGACCTGGCTCTACGTCGGCACCTTCGGCTCCTTCATCGGTTTCGCCGCGGCCCTGCCGATGCTCATCAAGACCACGTTCACCCCGATCGACGCGGCCTACTCGGCGGCGACGTACGCCTGGATGGGCCCGGCCGTGGGCGCGCTCGCCCGCTGGGCCGGCGGCTGGATCGCCGACAAGATCGGCGGCGCGCGGGTCACCATCATCTCGTTCGTCGGCATGGCGATCTCCATCGTGGGCGTCATCAACTTCCTCCCCTCCGGCGGCGACAACGGCAACTTCTGGGGCTTCTTCGCCTGCTTCCTGTGCGCGTTCTTCTTCTCGGGCATCGGCAACGGCTCGACGTTCCGCCAGATCCCGGTGATCTTCCGCAACCAGCACCTGAAGGGCCTGACCGAGGGCACGCCCGAGTACGCGAAGGCGCTGAAGCAGTCGGAGATGGAGGCGGGCGCCGTCACGGGCTTCACCTCCGCGATCGCGGCGTACGGCTTCTTCTTCATCCCGGCGATGTTCGCCAACTTCGCGGTCACCAGCGCGATGTGGGGCTTCGTGGGCTTCTACGTCAGCTGCATCGCGGTCGCCTGGTGGTTCTACGCCCGCAAGGGCGCGGAGTCGCCCAGCTGACGCCCTCGACGGCGTGAGCGGCACGGTCCTGGCGGGCCGGGTGTGGGAGCACCCGGCCCGCCTTCCGCGATTTCCGGACCTGTACCACGGGAAATCCGGGAAATTCTTGTGAATGCTTTCACAAGCGAACTTAGGTCCAAAGTCCCACAGGAAACACCTGGTCAACGCACGTTTCATCGATCGCGTACGCACGGAAAAGGGCCTTTCGGTCCCCGATCGAGGACCATTGCGGCCCCTTTGATCGATCAAAAAGGAGTGGAATAGAGGTGTAGCGAAGAAGCGAAACGGAAGGTGCGCGTCATGACTGCCACGCCTGCGGAGACGACAGTGAACGGCGAGGCCTGGGACGGCTTCAAGGGCGGCCTGTGGCGGGACGCCATCGACGTCCGCGACTTCGTGCAGCAGAACTACACCCCGTACGAAGGAGACGACTCCTTCCTGGCCGGGCCGACCGAACGCACCACCCAGGTCTGGCAGAAGCTCCTCTCGATGTTCCCCACGGAGATCGAGCGCGGCATCCACGACGTGGACGTGAAGACCCCCTCCCGCATCGACGCCTTCAGGCCCGGCTACATCGACGGCACCGCCGCCGACCACAAGGACCTGATCGTCGGCCTGCAGACCGACGCCCCGCTCAAGCGCGCCATCATGCCCAACGGCGGCTGGCGGATGGTCGAGAGCGCCCTCAACGCCTACGGCTACGAGGCCGACCCCGAGGTCAGGGACGTCTACACCCACCTGCGCAAGACCCACAACGAAGGCGTCTTCGACGCCTACACGCCCGAGATCCGTGCCTGCCGCTCCTCCGGCATCATCACGGGCCTGCCCGACGCCTACGGCCGCGGCCGCATCATCGGCGACTACCGCCGCGTCGCCCTCTACGGCGTCGACCACCTGATCGCCGCCAAGGAGGCCGACAAGGCCGCCCTCGGCGAGGAGTGGGCGACCGAGGACGTGATCCGCGGGCGCGAGGAGATCTCCGAGCAGATCAAGGCCCTCAAGGAACTGAAGGCCATGGCGATGTCGTACGGCTACGACATCGCGCAGCCCGCCACCACCGGCCGCGAGGCCATCCAGTGGCTGTACTTCGCCTACCTCGCCGCCGTGAAGGAGCAGAACGGCGCGGCCATGTCGATCGGCCGCATCGACAACTTCCTCGACATCTACCTCCAGCGCGACATCGAGGCCGGCCGCATCACCGAGGCCGAGGCCCAGGAGTTCATCGACGACTTCGTCATCAAGCTCCGCATCGTCCGCTTCCTGCGCACGCCCGAGTACAACGAGCTCTACTCCGGCGACCCGACCTGGGTCACCTGGTCGATGGCCGGCATCGGCGCCGACGGCCGCCCGCTGGTCTCGCGCACCACCTTCCGCGCCCTGCAGACCCTCTACAACCTGGGCCCGGCCCCCGAGCCGAACCTCACGGTCTTCTGGTCGCAGCGACTGCCCAAGGGCTTCAAGGACTTCGCCTCCAAGGTCGCCATCGACACCTCGGCCATCCAGTTCGAGTCGGACGAACTGATGCGCCCGAAGTACGGCGACGACACCGCGATCGCCTGCTGCGTCTCGGCGATGGCCGTCGGCAAGCAGATGCAGTTCTTCGGCGCCCGCGTGAACGTCGCCAAGGCGCTCCTCTACGCGATCAACGGCGGCCGCGACGAGAAGTCCGGCAAGACCGTTGTGCAGGGCTTCACGCCCATCGAGGGCGAGTACCTCGACTACGCGACCGTCGCGAAGCAGTACGACGCGATGCTCGACTGGCTGGCCAAGACGTACGTCCACGCGCTCAACGTCATCCACTACATGCACGACAAGTACGCCTACGAGCGCATCGAGATGGCGCTGCACGACCAGGAGATCCTGCGCACCATGGCGTGCGGCATCGCGGGCCTCTCGGTCGCCGCGGACTCCCTCTCGGCGATCAAGCACGCCAAGGTCAAGGTGATCCGCGACGAGACGGGCCTCGCCGTCGACTACGAGATCGAGGGCGACTACCCCGCCTACGGCAACAACGACGACCGCGCCGACGAGATCGCCACGCGCATCGTGCACGACTTCATGGAGAAGGTCCGCAAGCACCCCACGTACCGCGATGCGGTGCACACGCAGTCGGTGCTGACCATCACCTCGAACGTCGTCTACGGCAAGAAGACCGGCAACACCCCCGACGGCCGCCGCGCCGGCACGCCCTTCGCCCCGGGCGCCAACCCGATGAACGGCCGTGACGAGCACGGCTACATCGCCTCGGCGATGTCGGTCGCCAAGCTGCCCTACGACGACGCCGAGGACGGCATCTCGCTGACCAACACCATCACCCCGGACGCACTCGGCCGCACCCCCGAGGAGCGGGTGGAGAACCTCTCCGGCGTCCTGGACGGCTTCATGGCCAGCGACGGCTTCCACATGAACGTCAACGTGCTGAACAAGGCGACCCTTCAGGACGCCATGGAGCACCCGGAGAACTACCCGCAGCTGACCATCCGGGTCTCCGGATACGCGGTCAACTTCATCCGGCTGACCCGCGACCAGCAGCTCGACGTCATCAACCGCACCTTCCACGGCTCCCTGTGAGCCCCCGGCTCCCGGCGCACCCACGCGCCGGGGGCCACCGGCTCCCTCGTCGGAGCCGCCCCGGATCCGCGGCCCCGGGGCCGGGCCCTCACCCCGGCCCCGGGCGCCGCGAACACCACGTCCTGCCAGTAGTTCGGGAGTTCCGCCATGGCTGTCCTGCTCGGTACCGACATCCCCGTACGCCCGCGCGCGGCCGACGAGGACGCCGCCACCCCCGCGGCTGCGGCCACCCACCGTCCCGTCACCGGCTCGATCCACTCCTGGGACCTGTCCACCGGCGTCGACGGGCCCGGGACGCGCTTCGTCACGTTCCTCGCCGGGTGCCCCCTGAGCTGTCTGTACTGCCACAACCCCGACACCTGGCGGATGCGCGACGGCAAGCGGACCACGGCCGACGACGTGATCGCGGAAGCCGCCAAGTACACCAAGTTCATCGCCGCGGCCGGGGGAGGAGCCACCGTCAGCGGCGGCGAACCCCTCCTGCAGCCCGTCTTCACCGGCGAACTGCTGCACCGCCTCAAGCACGAACTCGGCCTGCACACCGCCCTGGACACCTCCGGCTTCCTCGGCGCACGCGCCACCGACGCCCTGCTGCGCGACGTCGACCTGGTCCTGCTCGACATCAAGTCCTGGGACCCCGAGACCTACCTGAAGGTCACCGGCCGCCCCCTGCAGGCCACCCTCGACTTCGCCCACCGCCTCGCCGACCTCGGCAAGGAGGTCTGGGTGCGCTTCGTCCTCATCCCCGGTCTGACCGACGACCCCGGGAACATCGAGGGCGTCGCCCGCTTCGCCGCCTCGCTCGGCAACGTCACGCGCGTCGACGTGCTGCCCTTCCACAAGCTGGGCGAGGCGAAGTGGGACGCCCTCGGCAAGGACTTCACCCTGCGCGACACCCCCTCGCCGACCCCGGAGCAGGTGGCCGCGGCCAAGGAGATCTTCGCGGCCCAGGGCCTCAAGGCCGTCTGACAGGGGCCGTCGCGCGCACTCCGCGGACCACCCGAACGGCCCAGTGGGCGGGCGGCCCGTGAGGGGCCTGCCTAGCGTGGCCGCATGAGTGCTCCCACCAGCCATCGGCGGACGGGCGACACCTACCGTCCCGGATCGACGATCGCGGAGTGGCAACCGGAGGACGACTCCTTCTGGCGCGCCACCGGCCACAAGGTCGCCAAGCGCAACCTCTGGGTGTCCATCCCGGCCCTGATGCTCGGCTTCGTCGTCTGGCAGGTGTGGTCGGTCACCGCCGTCCGCCTCAACGACGTGGGGTTCGGTCTCTCCACCTCGCAGCTGTTCTGGCTGACGGCCATCCCGGGGCTCACCGGCGGCACCTTCCGGATCCTCTACACCTTCATCGGGCCGATCTTCGGGGAGCGGAAGTTCACCGCCTTCTCCACGATCATCCTCATCGCGCCGATGCTCTGGCTCGGCTTCGCGCTCCAGGACACCGGAACCCCCTACTGGGAGCTGGCCCTGATCGCCGCGGTCTGCGGCATCGGCGGCGCCAACTTCTCCTCGTCCATGGCGAACATCGGCTTCTTCTTCCCCAAGCGGGAGAAGGGCAGTGCCGCGGGACTCAACGGCGGCCTCGGCAACCTCGGCGTCTCCGTGGTCCAGCTGGTCGCCCCGCTGGTCGTCACGGCCGCCGTCCTCGGCGCCCCCGCCGGCGACCCGCAGCGCGACACCGTCAAGAACGAGGACGTGTGGCTGCAGAACGGCGCGTTCCTCTGGGTGCCGCTCCTGGTGATCATGGCGCTGATGTCGTGGTTCCTGATGAACGACCTCAAGGTCGCGGCCGCGCCCTTCAGCCGACAGAAGATCATCTTCAAGCGCAAGCACAACTGGCTGATGACCTGGCTCTACGTCGGCACCTTCGGGTCGTTCATCGGCTTCGCCGCCGGACTCCCACTGCTGATCAAGAACAACTTCGCGGCCTCGGGCTACCAGGCCACCACCTACGCCTGGGTCGGCCCCTTCATCGGCGCCCTCACCCGCTGGGCGGGCGGCTGGCTGTCGGACCGGATCGGCGGGGCGAGGGTCACCATGGTGTCCTTCGTCGGCATGGCCGCCTCGCTGGTCGTCGTGATCACCGCGCTGCCCGCGGGCGGCGACAAGGGCAGCTTCTGGGCCTTCTACATCGGCTTCCTGTGCGCCTTCGCGTTCTCCGGGGTCGGCAACGGCTCCACGTTCCGCCAGATCCCCGTGATCTTCCGGGACCTGCACCTGAAGAAGGCGGCGGGCCAGGGTGAGGAGGCGGAGCGCACCGCGCTCAAGCAGGCCGAGATGGAGGCGGGCGCGGTCACCGGCTTCTCCGCCGCGATCGCCGCGTACGGCTTCTTCTTCATCCCGGCGATGTTCGCGAACCTCTCGGTCACCACCGCGCTGTGGATGTTCATCGGCTTCTACGGCACGTGCCTGGTCGTGTGCTGGTGGTTCTACGCCCGCAAGGGCGCGGAGGCCCCGAGCTGAGCCCGCGACGTACCCTGGAGGCATGAGTACCGCCCCCGCCCCCGAACCGCGCGATCCGGAGCAGCGGAACCAGCCGAAGAAGCCGAGGAACGCGCTGGTCTTCGACGACCCGCTGTCGCAGCAGTCCTCGGACGACACGGACCGTGGGTGGGGCGAGCGGGCCGACACCGGCGGCGACAGCGCCGCCGACCTGGCGCGCTTCCTCGACGAGAAGCCGCCCCACCACCTCTGAGCCCGCGCTACTCCTCGCGGTGCCCCGAGCCGCGCTGCGCGACGAGCGCGTCGCGGATCTCCTTGAGGACCTCCAGCTCGGAGATCTCGATGACCTCCTGGGTGCCCTCCTTCTCGGCCTTCTTGGCGGCGACCTTCGCCAGGTACTTGGCCATGGGCAGCACCATCAGGAAGTACACGACGGCCGCGGTGATCACGAAGCTGAGGATCGCGCTGAGCACGGAACCCCACATGATCGGGATGCCGCTGACGACCTCGCCGTTCTTCATCTCGCACGGCGCCTTCAGGCACGAGCTGTAGTGGTCGAGATCCTTCGTGCCGAAGGCGCCGACGAGCGGGTTGATGACACCCTTGACCACCGAGTTCACGATGTTCGTGAACGCGGCGCCGATGACGACCGCGACCGCCAGGTCGACGACATTGCCGCGCATCAGGAAGGCCTTGAAGCCCTCCCAGACGCCCGGTTCCTTCTTCTCGCTCACCACGAGGCCTTTCGTTGCATGTGCGGGTTGCGGAACAAACAACTTCGCAACCTACGTCAGGCCCTGGCGGACCTGTCCAATTCACTCCCTCGAACGAGCGACTTGACAAGATGTCGATGCGATCGTGAACGCTCCGCGTCATCGCAGCGCCACCGCCAGCCGCGTGCTCGCCCCGGCCCCGGCCAGCCGCACCGCCGTGTCCCTCGGCACGGAGAACACCACCAACGCCCCGCTCTCGGCGGCGCCTTCACCCTGCTCGGGCACCTCCGAGACCCGCGCCCCCGCCGCCACCACGCGCGGCTCCGCGCCGCCCGCGGCCGACCCGTCGGCGGCGATCACGTCGACCCGGTCGCCGGGGCGCAGCAGACGCGCGGCGTCCGCGTCCGCGATGCGCACCGGCGCGGTCACCCGCTCCGCGGGCCGTGGTTCCCGCACGGGCTGTGCCGCGGCCGTCCGCTGCGGCCCGTCCGCCTCCCGCGGGGCGGTGGCCGCGAGGGCGGCGGCGGTGAGCGCGAGTCCCACGGCCAGGGCCCGGCGTCTGTGCCGCAGCAGCCGGCGCAGCCGCGGATGCCCGCCGCGCACCCGCACGGGGGAGAAGTGGGGGACCGGGCAGCCCTCCGTCGGGGAGGGCTGAGGCCGCTGGGCCGAGGAGGGCTGGGTCCGATGAGAGGGGACGTGCGTCACGACAACCACCGCCTGCGCTGCGAGAACTGGCTTCCGCTCTCACGATGCAGGCCCGCGCCGATTCCCGCTGAGCCCCGTGGACTACCCGCCGGTTGTGGACAACTCCCTCACCCGAAGGGGTAGTTCCACCCCGCCGCCAGACCCCGAAAGCCCCGCCAGACCTGAGCGCTCCGTCACACCCGCACGCCCCGCCACACCTGCACGCCCCGCCACACCTGAACGCCGCCTCACGGCAGCCGGATCCCCGGGTCCATCCCGCCCAGGGCCCCCGCGCACAGGCAGTCCCGCTCCCCGCCGTCCTCCGGCAGCCCCGCCACGGTGTCGAACAGCACGCCCCGCAGCCGGTCCACATTGGCGGCGAACACCCGCAGGACCTCGTCGTGCGAGACGCCCTCTCCGGTCTCCGCGCCCGCGTCCAGGTCCGTGACCAGGTTCAACGACGTGTAGCAGAGCTCCAGTTCACGGGCGAGCACCGCCTCGGGGTGCCCGGTCATGCCCACCACCGACCAGCCCTGGTCCGCGTACCAGCGCGACTCCGCCCGGGTCGAGAAGCGCGGCCCCTCGATCACGACCAGCGTCCCGCCGTCCACCGGCTCCCAGTCGCGCCCGCGCGCGGCCTTGAGCGCGGCGGCGCGGCCCGCGGGGCAGTACGGGTCGGCCAGCGACACGTGCACGACGTTCGACACGCTGCCGTCGGGCAGCGGCACTCCGTCGAAGTAGGTCTGCGAGCGCGACAGCGTGCGGTCCACGAGCTGGTCCGGCACCAGCAGCGTGCCGGGCCCGTACTCGGACCGCAGCCCGCCGACCGCGCACGGTCCGAGCACTTGCCGTACGCCGACGGAACGCAGCGCCCAGAGGTTGGCGCGGTAGTTGATGCGGTGCGGCGGCAGATGGTGGCCGCGGCCGTGCCGGGGCAGGAAGGCCACCCGGCGCCCCGCGATCTCGCCGAGGAAGAGGGAGTCGCTCGGAGCTCCGTAGGGGGTGTCGACCTGTATCTCGGTCACGTCGTCGAGGAAGGAGTAGAAGCCGGAGCCGCCGATCACGCCGATCCCGGCCTGCGGAGCGTTCGCCGTATTCACCATGGAGCGCACAGTATCCGCACCCGAAAAGGGGGAGTACCGCACCCGGAAGGGCGGAGTACCCGCACCGGAAAACGCCGATGACCCCGCCGTCGTGGGACGGCGGGGTCACACAGGAAGCGTGTGCGTGCTGCTGTTACGCGGCCGAGGTCGACGACGTGGACGTCGACGAGGTCCCGGACGACTTGGAGTCCGAGGACGAGGAGGTCGACGAGGACGAAGAAGACTTCGCGTCCGAGGAGGACGAGGACTTCGACGACGACGAGGCCGGCGAGCTGCTCGACGACGAGCCGCGGCTGTCGTTGCGGTAGAAGCCGGAGCCCTTGAAGACGATGCCGACGGCCGAGAACACCTTCTTGAGGCGTCCGTCGCAGCTGGGGCACACGGTCAGGGCGTCGTCGGTGAACTTCTGCACCGCCTCGAGGCCCTCGCCGCACTCGGTGCACTGGTACTGGTACGTCGGCACTTGCTTCCTCCTGGCACTCTCACTCGATGAGTGCTAACGACGGTCTATAGTGACGTATTCCGCGAGATCAGTCCACCGTGACCGGAACTCGGTGACCGACGCCACGTGCCACCGTGCGGGCCGGGATCGTGGGAACGAGCCGCGAACGCAGTGCCAGCAGGACCGCCAGGGCCAGCGCCGTGCCGCCCAGCGGGACCAGGAATCCGGCCCCGTCCCAGAAGCGGTCCTCCAGCTGTCCGGCGACCGTGACGGCCGCCGCCTGCCCGAGCGCGACCGCGCCGGTCAGCCAGGTGAAGGCCTCCGTGCGGCCGGTCGGCGGGACCAGCTTGTCCACCAGCGTGTAGCCGGTGATCAGGGCGGGCGCGATGCAGACGCCGACCAGCAGGCCGAGCCCGGCGAGCAGGGGCACGGAGTGCGCCGCCCACAGGCCGGAGGCCATCAGGGTCAGCGCCGCGTACCCGGTGAGGAGGCGCCGCTGCGGGGAGACCTTCCAGGCGATGGCGCCGCAGATGATGCCGGAGAGCATGTTGCCCGCGGCGAACGTGCCGTACAGGACGCCGTTGAGACCGGGCTCGCCGATCGACTCGGTGAAGGCGGCCAGCGAGACCTGCATGCCGCCGAAGACGGCGCCGATCCCGAGGAACGTGACGATGAGGACGCGCACTCCGGGGACGCGCAGCGCGGAGGCGTGCTCCACGCGCGCGTGCTCCGCGTGGTGGGCGGACGGCTGGGGCTGGGTGCTCTTCTGGGCGGCGAACAGCAGACCGCCGACGAGGGTGAGGCCGGCCTCGGTGAGCAGGCCCGCGGCGGGGTCGATGGTGGTGCACAGCGCGGTCGCGAACAGCGGGCCGAGGACGAAGGTCAGCTCGTCGGTGACCGACTCGAAGGCGGCCGCGGTGGTGGCCAGGGGCGAGTCCTGGAGCTTGACGCCCCAGCGGGCCCGCACCATGGGGCCGATCTGCGGCGTCGAGGCGCCCGCGGGCACGGCGGCCACGAAAAGGGCCCACAAGGGGGCGTCGGAGAGCGCGAGCACCGTCAGCGTGACGACGGACGCGGAGTGGATCAGCACACCGGGCACCAGCACGGCGCGCTGTCCGAACCGGTCGGCGAGCTTGCCGCCGAAGGGGGCGAAGAGCGCCATGGAGACGCCGGTGACGGCCGAGACGGCGCCCGCGACACCGTACGAGCCGGTCGTGTGCTGCACGAGCAGGACGATGGAGATGGTCAGCATCGCGAACGGCTGGCGCGCCGCGAAGCCGGGCAGCAGGAACGTCCAGGCGCGCGGGGTGCGCAGGAGCTGTCCGTAGCCCGGGCGGGATTCGGTGACCGTGGATGCCACGGCCCGTGCCTTTCTGCCGCCTGGTAGCGCGCCCGTGCGGGGGCGCCGAGAGCTGTCCTCTTGCGCGGAACTGCGGTAGATGCCGGGGCTCCACTGCGAGGACGCCGCGGCCGCCATACGGTCGCGCCAGCTCTGCTTCAGGCAGAGTTGGTTCGATCAGGTGCCTTCATCGTACAGGGGACGGTGTGATCCGCCCCTGTGATTACAGCCGATGAGACGCCTGACACCTACGATGCCAACGACGGTTAGTGCTTTTCTCCATCGGTTCCCAGCCATCCGGCGAGCTTTCCGCCGTGGCCGACCGCGCGCAGCCGCTTCTCCGCGGCGTCCCGCACCGGATCGGTCGCCACCACCAGGAGCTCGTCGCCCCGGCGCAGCACGGTCGCGGGCAGCGGGACGAACGATTCTCCGTCGCGCACGACCAGCGTGACCGCCGCCCCCGTGGGCAGCCGCAGCTCCGCGACCTCGACGCCGTGCATGCGCGAGCCCTCGGGGATGGCCACCGACAGCAGATGCCCCTGGAGCCGCTCCAGGGGGGCGGACTCGATGCCGAGGTCGGCTGCCTCCGAACCGTCGCCGAGCCGCAGCTTCCGGGCCAGCCACGGCAGCGTGGGGCCCTGGATGAGGGTGTAGACGACGACGAGGACGAAGACGATGTTGAAGATCCGCTGGCTGTCCTCGACGTCGCTCACCATCGGGATGGTGGCCAGGATGATGGGCACCGCGCCGCGCAGGCCGGCCCAGGACAGCAGCGCCTTCTCCTGCCAGGGCATGCGGAACGGCAGCAGGCTGATCACGACCTCCAGGGGCCGTGCCACCACGGTCAGGACCAGGCCGATGACGATCGCGGGCCAGGTGTCGTCGAGCAGGTCGTGCGGCGTGACCAGCAGGCCGAGCAGCACGAACATGCCGATCTGGGCGATCCAGCCGAGGCCTTCGGCGAAGCCGCGGGTGGCGGGCCAGTGCGGCAGCTTGGCGTTGCCGAGGACCATCGCGGCGAGGTAGACGGCGAGGAAGCCGCTGCCGTGGGCCATGGCTCCGGCGGCGTACGCGCTGACGGCGATGGCCATGACGGCGATGGGGTAGAGGCCCGAGGCGGGCAGGGCCACGTGGCGCAGGCCGTAGGCGCCGAGCCAGCCCACCGCGAGGCCGATCGCGGCTCCGATCGCCAGCTCCAGCGCGATCTCGCCGATCAGTACGTACCAGTCGTCCACCGGTCCGGCCGTGGAGAACGCCACGACGAGGATCACCACAGGGGCGTCGTTGAACCCCGACTCCGCTTCCAGCACACCCGTCACACGTGAGGGGAGCGGCACCTTCCGCAGTACGGAGAAGACCGCCGCCGCGTCCGTGGAGGAGACCACCGCGCCGATGATGAGCGCCTGCCGCCATTCGAGACCGACGAGGTAGTGCGCGCCCGCGGCCGTGACGCCGACGCTCACCGCGACGCCCACGAGCGACAGCGCGGCCGCCGCGGGCAGTGCCGGCCTGATCTCTTTCCACTTCGTCCCGAGGCCGCCCTCGGCCAGGATCACGACCAGGGCCGCATAGCCGATGACCTGCGTCAGCTCGGCGTTGTCGAACTGGACGTCACCGATGCCGTCCTGGCCCATGGCGACGCCGATGCCCAGGTACAGGAGCAGGCTGGGGAGCCCGCTGCGCGACGAGATCCGGACCGCCGCGACCGCGACGAGCAGAACGAGCGAGCAGACGAGCAGGAGCTGGTTGAGGTGGTGGACAGTCAGGGGCCGTTCCTTCCTCCGTGTGGCCGAGTACTTCGTTACCTTACCTAATTGTTAACGACTTCTTGACGCGATCGAATAACTATTCGATCTTCTGGGAGGCGGGTTCCTGACTCCGCGTCCGGAGTCGCAACTCCCTGCGCCTATGGTTGCTCCAGCGCTCCCAGAGCCGCCCACTCGACAGCACAGCCCGCCCTGCCGCTCGCGTAAGGACAGCAAGGACAGCGATGCCCTCCAACACCACCGCCTCTTCCGGTCATAAGTCCGGCAAGAAGAAGGGGCGCCGAGCCCGACTCGTCGTGATCTTCCTGGTCCTGGCCATCGTCGGAGGTATCGGCTTCGGCGCGTACTGGAGCATCAGCACCGTGCGCGCCTCCTTCCCGCAGACCAAGGGGACGATCAAGCTCGACGGCCTCTCCGGACCCGTCGACGTGAAGCGGGACGGGAACGGAATCCCGCAGATCTACGCCGAGTCCGACGCCGACCTGTTCATGGCGCAGGGCTTCGTCCAGGCGCAGGACCGCTTCTGGGAGATGGACGTTCGCCGTCATATGACCTCCGGGCGGCTCTCCGAGATGTTCGGCAAGGGCCAGGTCAAGACCGATGAGTTCCTGCGCACGCTCGGCTGGCACCGGGTGGCGAAGAAGGAGTACGACACCAAGCTCTCGCCGGAGACGAAGAAGTACCTCCAGGCGTACGCCAAGGGAGTCAATGCCTACCTCGCCGGCAAGGACGGCAAGGACATCTCCGTCGAGTACGCGGCGCTCGGCTTCGAGAACGACTACAAGCCCCAGGAATGGACCCCCGTCGACTCCGTGGCCTGGCTCAAGGCGATGGCCTGGGACCTGCGCGGCAACATGCAGGACGAGATCGACCGCTCCCTGATGACGAGCCGCCTCGGCCCGTCGCAGATCAAGGACCTGTACCCCGAGTACCCCTACAAGCGGAACAAGCCCATCGTCCAGGAGGGCGCCTACAACAGCGCCACCAAGGAGTACGACGCCAAGGGCACCGCCACCCAGTCCGGGACCGGCACCGGCGGCACGGCGGGCACGGGCCTGGCGGGCGGCACGCAGGCGCCCCAGGGGCTCCAGTCGCAGCTCTCGGGCCTCTCCGACGCCCTGGACGAGGTCCCCGCGATCCTCGGCCCGAACGGCAACGGCATCGGCTCGAACTCCTGGGTCGTCTCCGGCGAGCACACCATCACCGGAAAGCCGCTCCTCGCGAACGACCCGCACCTGGCGCCGCAGCTGCCCTCCGTCTGGTACCAGATGGGCCTGCACTGCCGGTCGGTCTCCTCGAAGTGCCAGTACGACGTCTCGGGCTACACGTTCTCCGGCATGCCGGGCGTGGTCATCGGCCACAACAACGACATCGCCTGGGGCATGACGAACCTCGGCGCCGACGTCACGGACCTGTACCTGGAGAAGTTCACCGGGGACGGCTACCTGTACGGCGAGAAGGTGCTGCCCTTCACCTCCCGCGAGGAGACCATCAAGGTCGCCGGCGGCAAGGAGAAGAAGATCACGGTCCGCGAGACCAACAACGGCCCGCTCATCTCCGACCGCGACGACGAACTGGTCAAGGTCGGCAAGAAGGCCGGCGTCGACACCGCGGCGCCCGACCGGGGCGACGGCTACGGAGTGGCGCTGCGCTGGACCGCGCTGACCCCCGGCAAGTCCATGGACGCCGTCTTCGAGCTCAACAAGGCGAAGGACTTCACCGAATTCCGCAAGGCGGCCGCTTCTTTTGAAGTGCCCTCCCAGAACCTGATCTACGCCGACACCAAGGGCCACATCGGCTACCAGGCGCCCGGCAGGATCCCGGTCCGCGGCAAGGGCGACGGCTCGCTGCCGGCCCCCGGCTGGGACCCCGAGTACCGCTGGACCGGCTACATCCCGCAGGACGCCCTGCCCTACGAGTACGACCCCAAGCGCGGCTACATCGTCACCGCCAACCAGGCCGTGATCGAGGACGGCGAGGGCAAGTACCCGTACGAGCTCACCTCGGACTGGGGCTACGGAGCGCGCAGCCAGCGGATCGACGACCTCATCCAGTCGAAGATCAAGAACGGCGGCAAGATCTCCACCGAGGACATGCGCCTCATGCAGATGGACAACAGCAGCGAGATCGCCAAGCTGCTCGTGCCCAAGCTGCTCAAGATCGACGTCAAGGACAAGTACGTCCGCGAGGCCCAGCAGCTCCTGGAGGGCTGGGACTACACCCAGGACGCCGACTCTGCGGCGGCCGCGTACTTCAACTCGGTCTGGCGCAACATCCTCAAGCTCGCCTTCGGCAACAAGCTCCCCAAGGAGCTGCGCGTCAAGGGCCAGTGCCTGAACGTCGAGCCGACCGGCAACACCCGTCCCGCCGACGAGGGCACCAAGGTCCGCGAGTGCGGCGAGCGCGAGGCCGACTCGGCGCAGCCGGACGGCGGCGACCGCTACTTCGAGGTGGTCCGCAAGATCCTCGACGACGAGGACAACGACTGGTGGAAGGCGCCCTCGACCCGCAGGGACGAGGAGACCAAGACCCGCGACCAGCTGTTCGCGCGGGCCCTGAAGGACGCGCGCTGGGACCTGACGGCCAAGCTGGGCAAGGACGTCGACACCTGGAGCTGGGGCCGGCTGCACCGCCTCACGCTGAAGAACCAGACGCTGGGCACCGAAGGCCCCGGCTGGCTCCAGTTCGTGCTCAACCGCGGCCCGTGGAACCTCGGCGGCGGCGAGGCCGCGGTCAACGCCACCGGCTGGAACGCGGCGGGCGGCTACGGCGTGGTCTGGGTGCCGTCGATGCGGATGGTGGTGAACCTCAAGGACCTCGACAAGTCCAAGTGGATCAACCTCACCGGCGCCTCGGGGCACGCGTACAACGACCACTACACCGACCAGACGGACAAGTGGGCCAAGGGCGAACTCCTCCCGTGGGCCCACTCGGAGAAGGCGGTCGAGGCCGGCACGAGCGACAAGCTGGTCCTGCGCCCCTGATCCGGCACGGCGTACGCCACACCTGAAAGGGCCCTCCACGCACGCGTGGAGGGCCCTTTCGGCGTCCTGGGGTCAGCGGAAGCGGCGCACCCCCGACGGCGTCACGACGGCGTGTACCGGCCGGTCGTGCGCCTCTTCGGGGACGTGGGCGACCACTTCGGAGTCGTACAGGAGCACCACGAGAGCGGGGTCGGCGTCCGCGCGCTCCAGCCGGGCGAGCACCCGGTCGTAGGAGCCGCCGCCCCGGCCGAGCCGCATCCCGCGCGCGTCCACGGCCAGGCCCGGAAGGAGTACGGCGTCCGCCCCGAGGACGGCGTCGGGGCCGAGCAGGGCCCCCGAGGGCTCCAACAGCTCGATCTTTCCCTGGTGTTGCACGCGGGCCAGGGAGCCCTCCCCGTCGTACACGCCCCAGTCCAGGTCGTTGTCCGCGAGCAGGACCGGCAGCAGGACGCGCGTCCCGCGCGCGTGGAGGGCGTCGAGGAGGGCGCGCGTGCCGGGCTCGGCGCCCACGGAGACGTACGCCGCGACCGTCCGCGCCCCGGCCAGCTCCGGGAGCTCCAGCGCGCGTTCGGCGAGAACCGCGGCCGCCTTCCCTGCGTCATCCTCAGTCAACCCGCCTCTCACCGCGAGGAAGCCTCGCCGCAACATGCGCTTGGTTGGCTGACCGTCGGCTTCGCTCGTATGCATGGGGTACTCACAAATCCTTCCTGGCGGGCGCATATGCCTCCCAATTATCTGGACCCACAGATTCCGCACATACGCACCGGATATGGTTGTCGCCATGACTGAGTCTCACCCCCCCACGCCCAGGATCACCAAGGCGGTCATCCCCGCGGCGGGCCTCGGCACGCGCTTCCTGCCGGCGACCAAGGCGACTCCCAAGGAGATGCTCCCGGTCGTCGACAAGCCGGCGATCCAGTACGTGGTCGAGGAGGCCGTGTCCGCGGGTCTCGACGACGTCCTCATGATCACGGGCCGCAACAAGCGCCCCCTGGAGGACCACTTCGACCGCAACTACGAGCTGGAGTCGGCCCTGGCGAAGAAGGGGGACGAGGCCCGGCTCGCCAAGGTCCAGGAGTCCAGCGACCTGGCGACGATGCACTACGTCCGCCAGGGCGACCCCAGGGGGCTCGGTCACGCCGTCCTGTGCGCCGCGCCGCACGTCGGCCACGAGCCGTTCGCCGTGCTCCTCGGCGACGACCTCATCGACCCGCGCGACCCGCTCCTGGCCCGCATGGTCGAGGTCCAGGAGCAGCGCGGCGGCAGCGTCATCGCGCTGATGGAGGTCGCCCCCGAGCAGATCCACCTCTACGGCTGCGCGGCCGTCGAGGCGACCGGGGACGGCGACGTCGTCAAGGTGACCGACCTGGTGGAGAAGCCCGAGACCGCGGACGCCCCCAGCAACTACGCGATCATCGGCCGCTATGTCCTGGACCCCCACATCTTCGACATACTGCGCAAGACCGAGCCGGGCCGCGGCGGCGAGATCCAGCTCACCGACGCCCTCCAGCAGCTGGCCGCGGACGAGAAGGTCGGCGGCCCGGTGCACGGCGTGGTCTTCAAGGGCCGCCGCTATGACACCGGCGACCGCGGCGACTATCTGCGTGCCATTGTCAGACTCGCGTGCGAACGTGAAGATCTGGGCCCGGACTTCCAGGCCTGGCTTCGCAGTTACGTCACCGAGGAGATGTAGCACTTTGAGCAGCAGCACGACGACACCGACCACCGGCCAGGACCACCTCTGGTCGGTGGAGGAGCATCTGGACGACATCCTCGCGACCGTCCGCCCGCTCGAACCGATCGAGCTCCAACTCCTCGACGCCCAGGGCTGCGTCCTGGTCGAGGACGTGACGGTGCCCGTCTCGCTGCCGCCCTTCGACAACAGCTCCATGGACGGGTACGCGGTGCGGGTCGCCGACGTCGCGGGCGCGAGCGAGGAGTTCCCCGCCGTCCTGCGCGTCATCGGCGACGTCGCCGCGGGCGCGGGCGAGCAGCCCACCGTCGGCGCGGGCCAGGCCGCCCGCATCATGACCGGCGCCCCGCTGCCGCCCGGCGCCGAGGCCGTCGTCCCCGTGGAGTGGACCGACGGAGGCCTCGGCGAGGGCCCCGTCTCCGGGATGCGCGCCCACAGCGCCGCCCCCGAGGGCGCCTCCGGAGAGGTCCGTGTGCACCGCCCCGCCGAGGCACGCGCGCACGTACGCGCGCAGGGCAGCGACGTCCGGGCAGGCGACCGCGCGCTGAGCGCGGGCACGGTCCTCGGCCCCCCGCAGGTCGCCCTGCTCGCCGCGATCGGCCGCGGCACGGTGAAGGTGCGCCCCCGCCCGCGCGTGGTCGTCCTGTCCACCGGCAGCGAACTGGTCCAGCCCGGCGAGGAACTGGCGAGCGGCCAGATCTACGACTCCAACAGCTTCGCCCTCACCGCCGCCGCCCGGCACGCCGGAGCCATCGCCTACCGCGTGGGCGCGGTCGCCGACGACGCCGAGACGCTGCGCTCCACCATCGAGGACCAGCTGATCCGCGCCGACCTCGTGGTCACCACGGGCGGCGTGAGCGTGGGCGCGTACGACGTCGTCAAGGAGGCCCTGACCGCCATCGGCGACCCGGACGAGGAGGAGGGCATCGGGGCGGGCAGCGGCGTGGAGTTCCGCAAGCTCGCCATGCAGCCGGGCAAGCCGCAGGGCTTCGGCTCCATCGGCCCCGACCACACCCCGCTGCTCGCGCTGCCGGGCAACCCGGTCTCCTCGTACGTCTCCTTCGAGATCTTCGTCCGTCCCGCGATCCGCACCCTCATGGGCCTGCCGGACGTGCACCGGCCCACCACGCGCGCGAAGCTGCGCTCCGACAAGGCGCTGAACTCGCCGGCGGGCCGCCGCCAGTTCCTGCGGGGGCGGTACGACGAGGAGACGGGCGGCGTGACGCCCGTCGGCGGCTCGGGCTCGCACCTGATCGCCGCCCTCGCGCACGCGGACGCGCTGATCGTCGTCCCCGAGGACGCCACGTCGGTGGAGCCGGGCGCGGACGTCGACGTGGTCCTGCTCGGCTGAGAGGGCCGTTCGCGAGGTACCGTGTCGCGCACAACAGGCCCGCGCGCGCCGCACCGCGCGGGGCCCGGACCGGGAGCGCCACAGCACATGACCGCGATTTCCCGGGGGGAGACCCCCGGCCCTGAGCAGCAGCGACTGACCCACATCGACGAGGCGGGCGCGGCCCGCATGGTGGATGTGTCCGCGAAGGACGTCACCGCGCGCACGGCGCGCGCCAGCGGCCGCGTCCTCGTCTCGCCGCGGGTGATCGAGCTGCTGCGCGGCGAGGGCGTGCCCAAGGGCGACGCGCTGGCCACCGCGCGGATCGCCGGGATCATGGGCGCCAAGCGCACCCCGGACCTGATCCCCCTCTGCCACCCGCTGGCCGTCTCCGGAGTGAAGCTCGACCTCTCCGTGGCGGACGACGCGGTCGAGATCCTGGCCACGGTCAGGACGACGGACCGCACGGGCGTCGAGATGGAGGCCCTCACCGCGGTGAGCGTGGCGGCCCTCACGGTCGTCGACATGGTCAAGGCCGTCGACAAGGGCGCCGTCATCACGGACGTCCGCGTGGAGGAGAAGACGGGCGGCAAGTCGGGGCACTGGACCCGTGAGGGAGCAGAGGGTCCCGGGGAAGCACGGGGCTCCGAAGGCTCCGAGGGGGCAGAGGGATGAGCGAGCACAGCGCGTCCTACCGCGCACTCGTTGTCACGGCCTCGAACCGTGCCGCCGCCGGGGTCTACGCCGACAAGGGCGGCCCGATCCTCGCCGAGGGGCTCGCCGCGCTCGGCTTCGCCGTCGACGGACCGCGGGTCGTCCCGGACGGCGACCCCGTCGAACTGGCCCTGCGCGCGGGCGTCGAGGCAGCCTACGACGTCATCCTCACCACCGGCGGCACCGGCATCTCGCCCACCGACCGCACCCCCGACGTCACCCGCCACGTCATCGACCACGAGGTGCCCGGCATCGCGGAGTCGATCCGCGCGTACGGCAGGGACAAGGTGCCCACGGCCGCGCTCTCGCGCGGCGTCGCGGGAGTGGCGGGCCGGACGCTCATCGTGAACCTGCCGGGTTCCACCGGCGGCGTACGCGACGGCCTGGCCGTCCTGGAGCCGCTCCTGAAGCACGCGGTCGACCAGCTGCGCGGCGGCGACCATCCCAGACCCTCAGGGGGTGCGAGCTGAACAGCCCTTCCTGGCCCGTCGAGCTGACGGACGGCGACATCGTCCTCCGTCCCATAAAGATGCGCGACCAGCGGGCCTGGCGCGAGGTCAACCGGCGCAACCGCGACTGGCTGCGCCCCTGGGAGGCGACGATCCCGCCGCCCACGGCCAGCGGCCCCGTCGTGCACCGCCCCACCTACCGCCAGATGGTCCGTCATCTGCGCGCGGAGGCCAACGCGGGCCGGATGCTGCCCTTCGTCATCGAGTACCAGGGCCGCCTCGTCGGACAGTTGACGGTCGCCGGGATCACCTGGGGATCGATGTGCTCGGGCCACGTCGGGTACTGGGTCGACGAGTCCGTCGCGGGCCGCGGCGTGATGCCGACCGCCGTCGCGCTCGCCGTCGACCACTGCTTCCGCGCGGTCGGGCTGCACCGCATCGAGGTCTGTATTCGTCCCGAGAACGCGCCGAGCCGGCGGGTCGTGGAGAAACTCGGATTCCGTGAGGAGGGGCTCCGCCCCCGCTATCTCCACATCGACGGCGCCTGGCGGGATCATCTCGTCTTCGCGCTCACGGCCGAAGAGGTACCGGAAGGGTTGTTGCGCCGCTGGCACCAGGCCCGACCTCGGAACACCGCCTAGACCCGATCTCGAACCTCATAAATGAAATAAGTGTTCGAAATTGATCGCCGAACGACCGTCCGAGGCTCGTATGAGTCTTGTCTCAGGCATTAATTTCACGCTGTCGACGGCCTGTTGATCGCATCAGTCACAAAAAAAGTTCGAGATATCAGCCAGATCGTGCGACACACCGGCCCAATTGGCAGATGGCCTCACGGAAACCCCTCTACCGTGTGAGCGTGAGCAGCAGCGGCCTCATCTACGCAGTCATCGTCGGGGCCTGGGCCGCCTACTTGGTGCCGATGTGGCTCCGTAGGCAGGACGAGCTGAACGAAGCCCGTCCGACGGAACGCTTCAGCACCGCCATCCGGCTGCTGTCCGGACGGGCGGGCATGGAGCGCCGATACGCCAAGGACCTGGAAGCGCGCTCGCCGGAGGACGGGGAGTCGCGCGACGAACCGGACGTGATCACCGACTCGGTGGACGTCCGGGGCTTCGTCGCGCCCCCGGCCGGAACGGCGGAGCGCGAACCCGAACGCGAGCGTGAACGCGAGCCGGAACCGGAACCGGCCCCCCGGGCCAAGGCCCCGGTCAGGCCCGCGGCCCCGGCGCACCCCGCGCGGCGCGTGCCCTCCGCGGAGGCCGCCGCGCGCGCCCGGCGCTCCAAGGTGCTCGCGCGGCGCCGGCGCACGACGGTGCTGCTCTTCCTCGCCTTCTCGGTCGGCGCGATCGTCGCGGCCGTCGGCGGGCTCGCCTTCCTGTGGGCGCCCGCCGCGCCCGCCGTGCTGCTGAGCGCGTACATCGTCTATCTGCGCGGCCAGGAGCGGCGGCGCTTCACCTACACGATGGACCGGCGCCGGGCCGAGGCCGCGGCGCAGCGGCTGCGCGAACGGCAGCCGCGCCGCAGGCCCGCGCCCGCGGAACCCGTCGTCGACGAGGCGGAGGAGGGGCCGGCGCCCGAGACGGAGACCGGTCTGTCCGCGCTCGCCGCCGACCGCCGCGCCCTCGTCGAGCAGACCGACCACGCCGAGTGGGTCGACCAGCAGCGCGAGCGGCAGCGCGGTCCCGGGCGCGGCGACAGCTGGGACCCGGTCCCGGTGCCGCTGCCGACCTATGTGACGGCGCCGGTCGCCCCGCGTGCCACCGGCAGCGTCGACCTGGGCGCCCCCGACGCCTGGAGCTCGGCGCGGTCGAGCACGGCGGAGCCGGTCGCGGAGACCCCGGACGCCGCCGAGGACGACGGCGGATACGTCGACGGTGCCGACGGCGCCGAGGGAACCGAGGTCTCCGGCGAGCGCAGCGACAAGCGCCGGGCGGCCTCCGCGCGGCGGGCCCGCGAGCGCGGCCGCACCCCGCTCTTCGACCAGTACGCCGAAGGCGATCGGCCCCGCGCGGCCAACGAGTGAGGCGTCGTGAGGTCCCCCTGGCTGACCAGCCAGGAACGGATTTCCAAGCACCCGGATGGGGAT
Organism: Streptomyces sp. NPDC052114; assembly: GCF_040680155.1. Taxonomy (NCBI): domain Bacteria; kingdom Bacillati; phylum Actinomycetota; class Actinomycetes; order Kitasatosporales; family Streptomycetaceae; genus Streptomyces; species Streptomyces sp. NPDC052114. Next base: position 201,933 of record NZ_JBFAWC010000008.1, read on the forward strand.
GCTAGAGTTTCACTCGTTGCAAGGGCCTGTGGCGCAGTCCGGTAGCGCACCTCGTTCGCATCGAGGGGGCCAGGGGTTCAAATCCCCTCAGGTCCACTGCACATGAGATCCCGTCCAGTTCATCGAACTGGGCGGGATCTTTGCGTTGCGCGTACCCCATGAGCGACTGGTCGATTCCTCTCTCATGTGTGCTTCTTTCCGTTATGGATACATTTGATCCATGCCGCGCCCCGTCAGGACCACCCTCACCGCCTGTGGCGCCGCGCTGGCCGTCGTCCTCGTCGGCGGCTGCGGTGAACCCGGCGGGCTGCGGGTCGAGGGGCCCGCGCTGCGGCCCTCGAAGGTGACCGGGCCCGTCTATCTCGCCGATGCCATGGGGCAGCCGTTGCAGCGGCCGACGTCCGTGGGGCTCACCGAGTCCGTCGTCCTGTCCGCGCTGAGCTGGAAGGAGTGGGGCGGGCCGACCGCGCGCGCCACCGGGGAGCTCGGCGGCGAATGGTGTCTGCCCGGGTGCGCCGACCGGCCGTACGCCGCGACGCTGACGCTCAGTGGTCTGGAGCGGCAGGAGCGGGTGGCGTACTACCGGCGGGCGACCGTCGAGCCGGTGAAGCCGGAGGAGCTGCCCGCGGCGGCGGTGAACGTGCAGTTCCAGGGGATCCGGCTGTCGGTTCCGGAGTTCTGAGGGGGCTGGGAGCGGCATGGGACTGCGTACGAAGATCGGGATCGCCATCGCGGGCACCGCGGCCGTGGTGTCCGTCGTGATGGGGCTCCTCGTGCACCACCGCACGGTCGAGGCGCAGTACGCGGGCGCGCGCAGCCAGATCGGGGACCGGCTTCAGACGGCCGTGCAGGACCACGCGGCGGGCATCGACGGCGACCGCACGCTCATCAACCCCGCCGATCTGCCGGCGCCGCTCGCCGCCGCGGTGGGCAAGGGGAACTGGGGCGTCTATCTGGACCGCGGCGGGCGGGTGCCGCAGCTGTGGGCGGCGAGCAAGTACGGCAAGGAGACCGTCGCGCTCAAGCGGCCCTACGACCGGGAGGCCGACACCGTACGGGACCTGGACCGGGTGCTGTGGATCTCCGGGGGGATCGGGACGGCGCTCGCGTGTGTGGCGGGGCTGCTCGTCGCCACCCGGCTCGGGCGGCGGCTCACCACGAAGGCCAGGGCGGCGCGGCGCATCGCGGACGGCGATCTGACGGCGCGGCTCCCGCTGCACGGCAAGGACGAGATCACCCAGCTCGCGTCCGCCGTGAACACGATGGCCGACGCGCTCGCGGCGCGGCTGCAGGCGGAGCGCGAGGTCACGGCGAACATCGCGCACGAGCTGCGGACGCCGGTGGCCGGCATGGTCACGGCGGCGGGGCTGCTGCCGCCGGGGCGTCCTTCGGAGCTGGTGCGGGAGTCGGCGGGACGGCTGCGGGCGCTGGTCGACGACGTCATCGAGGTGGCGCGGCTCGACGGGGCGGGGGAGCAGGCCGCGGCCGAGGTGTGCGGGCTGGGGGAACTGGTGCGCAGGTCGGCCGCGGCGGGGGCCGCGGGCGCGGACGGGGTGAGCGTGGAGGTCGTCCGGGACGTGGAGGTGGAGACGGATCCCCGGCGGGTGGAGCGGGTGGTCGCCAACCTCGTCAGCAACGCGCTGCGGCACGGGGCGGCGCCAGTGGCCGTCGAGGTCGACGGCGGGGTGGTGCGGGTGCGGGACTCCGGCGGCGGGTTCCCGGAGGCGCTGCTGACCGGGGGGCCGCAGCGGTTCCGCAGCGGCGGCGGGGAGAAAGGGGTGGGGCTCGGTCTCGGGCTGACCATCGTGCAGGGGCAGGCGGGGGTGCTGGGGGCCGGACTGCGCTTCAGCAACCCCGCCGGGGGCGGGGCACTGGCGGAGTTCGACCTGCGGTCGGCCGTTCGGTAGTCCTCTTGGGCGTGTCCCGGCCGACTAGAGGGGCTTCACGTAGCAGAGGCTCAGGTCGTCGAAGCGGTAGTGGCCGAACTTCCGCGGGGCCGGGGTGTAGCCGCTGGAGGCGTAGAGGGCGATGGCCTCCGGCTGCTTCGTGCCCGTCTCCAGGACCACGCGGACGCGGCCCGCCGCCTTCGCGTCGTCCTCCAGGACGGCCAGGATCCGCCGGGCGAGGCCGAGCCCGCGGGCCTCGGGGGTGACGTACATCCGCTTCAGCTCGGCGTCGCCGTCCTCGTAGCCCTCGCCGTTCCTGTCCATGCTGCGCCAGCCGCCCGTGGCCAGCGCGGTGCCGTTCCCGTCGTACGCGATGACGTACAGGCCCCGCGGCGGCTCGAACATGGACGCGTCGAGGGGCGTGACGTCGCCCTCGTCGCCGTAGCGCTCCGCGTATTCGAGCTGGACGCGGTCGTTGAGTCTGATCGCGTCGGGGTGCGCGAAGGTCACCGTGCGCAGGTGGACGGCAGTGTCCGGAGAGTGCTGCTGGATAGTCATGCGTTTCATCGTACTTCTATGCGGTGTCGTGGTGGCCGGGGTGGCCGTGGCGGTCGTCGCGGTCGTGCTGGTCGTGGCGGCCGTGCCGTCCAGTGTGCCGGTATCGTGCCGGGATGCTCACTGTGACCAGCGTGAATATGAACGGGCTGCGGGCCGCCGCCAAGAAGGGCTTCGTGGAGTGGCTCGACGGGACCTCGGCCGATGTGCTGTGCCTCCAGGAGGTGCGCGCCGAGGAGAAGCAGCTGCCGGACGAGGTGCGGGACCCCGAGGGCTGGCACGTCGTGCACGCGCCCGCCGCCGCGAAGGGGCGCGCCGGAGTCTCGCTGTACACGCGCCGTGAGCCGGACCGGGTGCGGGTCGGGTTCGGGTCCGAGGAGTTCGACGGCAGCGGCCGGTACGTCGAGGCCGACCTGCCGGGCGTCACCGTCGCCAGCCTGTACCTGCCCTCCGGCGAGGTCGGCACCGAGCGGCAGGACGAGAAGATCCGGTTCATGGACGAGTTCCTCGTGTACCTGAAGGAGCTCAAGGCGCGGGCCGCCGCCGAGGGGCGCCACGTCGTCGTCTGCGGCGACTGGAACATCGCCCACCGCGAGGCCGACCTCAAGAACTGGAAGGGCAACAAGAAGAACTCCGGCTTCCTGCCCGAGGAGCGGGCCTGGCTGGACGAGGTCTTCGCGGAGTACGAGGACGTCGTGCGGGCGCAGCACCCGGACGTCGAGGGCCCCTACTCGTGGTGGTCCTACCGGGGCCGCGCCTTCGACAACGACACGGGCTGGCGCATCGACTACCACGTCGCCACGGCGGGCCTCGCCGAACGCGCGGTGAAGGCGTACGTGGAGCGGGCCGCGACCCACGCCGAGCGGTGGAGCGACCACGCGCCCGTGACGGTGGTCTACGACCTGTAGGAGTCCACGGGGGCCGGTCACAAAGTCCGGCGGAAGGCTGTCCCGGGCCCGCCCGGCATGGCAGATTGCGGTCGCGTACATGACGAAGTGCACGACCAACTGCCAAGGGTCCGGGGGGACTTCATGTCAGGCATGCCTTCGAGACGTGCCCTGCTGCTGGGCGCGGCGGGTGCCGGGACCGTGGCGGCGCTGCCCGCCGCGCAGGCGTACGCGGCGTACGGGGCGGGCGGCGCCGGCGGGGTTCCCGCCGGTACGCCGCCCGTTCTGCTGACCGAGCAGGCGAGCAGGCGCGTCCTCGTGCTGGATCCGGGGCGGCGCGTCTGGGACCCGGCCGCCGATCCGTCGGTGGTGCGGTGGCAGTTCTCGCCGCTCGGCGATCCGCGCTACGAGGACCTGCGTCCGGACGTGAGCTGGGTGTATCCGAGCGAGGCGAAGGTGCGGGTGCACCGCAAGCGCAGATACGTCCTGACGACGGCGTCGTTCGGCTTCGTGGCCGTCGTCGAGCATCCGACGGGCCGGCGGTACTGGGGCGCGGCGCTCGGGCCCGGGGACGACCTGTTCAATCCGCACAGCGCGGAGATCCTGCCCGACGGCAATGTGGCGGTCGCGTGCAGCACGGGCGCGCTGGTGCGGCTGTACGCGGCCTCGCAGGGCCCGCGGGCCACGCGGTACGCGGAGGCGGTCCTCAAGGGCGCGCACGGGCTGCACTGGGACGGGGCGCGCAAGGTGCTCTGGGCGCTCGGCGACGACGAGTTGGTGACGTACGCGGTGGGCGGGACGCCCGCGCGGCCCACGCTGGAGCAGGTGTCCGCGGTCGGGCTGCCGGTCGGCACGCCCGGGAAGACGCCCGGCGGGCACGACCTCTTCCCGGTGGCCGGGCGGCCGGGGCGGCTGTGGGTGACGACCAACGCGGCCGTCTTCCAGTACGACAAGCGCGGCGGCGCCTTCGTGCAGGACTTCGCCGGGGCGGCGGAGATCTCCCGCAAGTCGGTGAAGGCCGTCGGCAACGACCCGCGCACCGGGCAGGCCGTCACCACCGTGCCGGAGAGCGGCCTGGGGGAGACGTGGTGGACGACGACGGTGAGCGTCCACCGGCCCGCCGGTGCCTACAAGCTGGTCAACGGCGGTATCTACAAGGCGCGTTGGTGGCTGCCCTGCTGAGGATGGCCGAGGGGCGGGGGCCGGTCAGGACTGGTTGAGCCTGCGGTCCAGTGCCATCGAGAGCTCCGCCTCCACCACGCTCTTGGCGAGCGGGCGGAGCAGCTCGATGTCCACCTCGGCGCTGTCGGGGAGGTGGGTGCGCATGACCGAGATGAACAACTCCGCGAGCGCGTCGGCGTGTTCGCGTACGCGCTGCCCGGCCTCAAGGACCGCCGACAGCGGAACTCCCTTGCGTACGAGGGTGGATGAGGCCTCCAGGAGGCGGCGGCTGATGTGGACGAGCTCGTCGCCGTCGGTGCCGAGGTAGCCGAGGTCCAGGGCGGCGACGAGGTTCTCCGCGGTGACCTCGCCCGCGAAGTGGTCGGCGAGCTCCTCCGGGGTGAGGCGGACCGGCTGTTCCTCGGTCGGCTCGCCGAGGCCGAGGAGTTCGCCGACGTCGCGGCCCTTGTCGAAGGCGTCGGACAGCTCGGCGATGCCGTTGAGGGTGTGGCCGCGCTCCAGGAGGGCGGCGATGGTGCGCAGCCGGGCCAGGTGGTGGTCGTCGTACCAGGCGATGCGGCCCTCGCGGCGCGGTGGCGGGATCAGCCCGCGCTCGCGGTAGAAGCGCACGGTGCGCACGGTGATGCCGGCCTGCTCGGCCAGCTCCTCCATGCGGTACTCGCGCACGCCGCCTTCGCCTTCGGGTCGGTCTCCTCGGTCTGCCACGCCGGAAGCCTATGTCGTACCGCCGGTAACTTTCCTCCGCCCAGCCCCTACCCATGAGTACGCAGGTGTTCTACGCTCCGGATTGCGCCAGTGGTTACTGGCAGAGTCGGGTACTTCGGGAGGCGGCGGCATGGCCGAGCGCGAGCGTGGCCCTGAGCAGGGGCGCGAGCAGGAGCACGTACGGGTGGCGGTGATCGGGTCCGGCTTCGGTGGCCTTGGGGCCGCCGTGCGGCTGCGCCGCGAGGGCATCACCGACTTCGTGGTCCTGGAGCGGGCCGACGCGGTCGGCGGGACCTGGCGCGACAACAGCTATCCGGGCTGCGCCTGCGACGTGCCCTCGCACCTGTACTCGTTCTCCTTCGCGCCCAACCCCGACTGGCCGCGCACCTTCTCCGGCCAGGAGCACATCCGGGAGTATCTGGAGCACGTCGCCGACACCTTCAGGCTGCGCCCGCACATCCGCCTCAGCACCGAGGTGACGCAGATGCGCTGGGACGCCGAGCGGCTGCGCTGGGAGATCGAGACCAGCAACGGCAGCCTCACCGCCGACGTCGTCGTCTCCGCCACCGGGCCGCTCTCCGACCCGAAGACGCCGGACATCCCCGGCATCGGCACCTTCCCGGGCAAGGTCTTCCACTCCGCCCGCTGGGACCACGACTACGACCTGCGCGGCAAGCGCGTCGCGATGGTCGGCACCGGCGCCTCCGCCATCCAGATCGTGCCCGAGATCCAGAAGCAGGTCGGCAGGCTCACGCTCTTCCAGCGCACGCCCCCGTGGGTGATGCCGCGCGCGGACCGCGCCATCTCCGGCGTCGAGCGCTGGCTGCACAAGCAGCTGCCGTTCACCACGCAGGCCCGGCGCGGCATCCTGTGGGGCATCCGGGAGCTCCAGGTCCAGGCGTTCACCAAGCGGCCCAACGAGCTCGGCATGATCGAGCAGATCGCCAAGCGGAACATGGCGCGCGCGATCAAGGACCCGGCGCTGCGGGCCAAGCTGACGCCGACGTACCGCATCGGCTGCAAGCGGATCCTGCTCTCCAACGCCTACTATCCGGCGCTCGCCAAGCCCAACGTCGACGTCGTCGCGAGCGGCCTGAGCGAGGTGCGCGGCAGCACGGTCGTCGCCGCCGACGGCACGGAGACCGAGGTCGACGCGATCATCTTCGGCACCGGGTTCCACGTGACGGACATGCCGATCGCCGACCGGGTGATCGGCGACGAGGGCCTCACGCTGATGGAGACCTGGAAGGACGGGATGAACGCGCTGCGCGGCGCGACCGCGGCCGGCTTCCCCAACTGGATGACGATCATCGGCCCGAACACCGGGCTCGGGAACTCCTCGATGATCCTGATGATCGAGTCCCAGCTGAACTACATGGCCGACTATCTGCGCCAGCTGGACGTGCTCGGCGGGCGTGCCGCGCTGGCCGCCCGGCCGGACGCCGTGCGCGGGTGGAACGAGCGGGTGCAGCAGCGGATGAAGCGCACCGTGTGGAACACCGGCGGCTGCAACAGCTGGTACCTCGACGAGAACGGCGTCAACACGACGGTGTGGCCCGGCACGACCACCGAGTTCCGCACGGCGACACGGCGGGTGGACCTGTCCGAGTACGAGGTGCTGCGCGAGCCGAAGCCGGCCAAGGCGCTGACGGTCGTCGACGGGGCCACGTCCGGTACGGGCAAGGGCAAGGGCGGGTCCAAGAAGGTCGAGGCGGGCGCATGAGCCGGCTGACCCATGTCATCAGCGGGCCCTACGCGCCGCCCGCGGCCGCGCGCGAGCTGTCCGCGGTGTCCGCCGACGGCGCCCGCGTCCACGTCGAGGTGCACGGCCCCGAAGGGGCGCCCGCCGTGGTGCTCGCGCACGGGTGGACCTGTTCGACGGCGTTCTGGGCGGCGCAGATACGTGCCCTCGGCGCCGACCACCGGGTGATCGCGTACGACCAGCGGGGGCACGGGCGCAGTGCCGCGCCGGCGGACCCGGACGGGTACAGCACGCGGGCGCTCGCCGACGACCTGGAGGCGGTGCTCGCCGCGACGCTCGCGCCGGGCGAGCGGGCCGTGGTCGCGGGCCACTCCATGGGCGGCATGACGATCATGGCCGCGGGCGGCCGGGAGGGCTTCCGGGAGCACGTCGCCGCCGTCCTTTTGTGCAGCACGGGCAGTTCGGACCTGGTCGCCGAGGCGACCGTGCTGCCGCTGCGGGCCGGGCGGCTGCGGACGCGGATCACCCGGTCGGTGCTCGGTTCGCGGGCGCCGCTCGGGCCGGTGACTCCGGTCGCCAGGAAGATCCTCAAGTACGCGACCATGGGCCCCGGTTCGGCGCCGGAGAAGGTGGAGGCGTGCGCGCGGATCGTGCACGCGTGCCCGACGCGGGTGCGGCACGGCTGGTCGCACGTGCTCGACCTGCTGCGACTGGACGCCGAGGTACGCGAGTTGCGGGTGCCCGCCGCCGTCATCGCCGGTACGGCCGACCGGCTCACGCCCGTGGTGCACGCGCGGCGGCTCGCGGCCGCGCTGCCGCAGTGCCTCGGGCTCACCGAGCTGACCGGGGCCGGGCACATGACGCCAGTGGAGGCGCCGGAGGCGGTCACCGAGCGGATCAGGGAACTCGTCGGGACATACGTGCAGGTCGAGGACGTTCAGGTCAAGGAGGGCGCATGAGCAGGGTCAGCCTGGAGGGACAGGTCGCGGTCGTCACGGGCGCGGCGCGCGGGGTCGGCGAGCTGCTCGCCCGCAAGCTGTCGGCGCGGGGCGCCAAGGTCGCGCTCGTGGGCCTGGAGCCGGACGAGCTGAAGCAGGTGTCGGAGCGGCTGCACACCGAGTCCGACCACTGGCACGCGGACGTCACGGACCACGTGGCGATGGCGCGGGTCGCGCAGGAGGTCAAGCAGCGGTTCGGGAAGGTCGACATCGTCGTCGCCAACGCGGGCGTCGCCAACGGCGGGCCGTTCCTGGAGTCCGACCCCGAGGCGTGGCGCCGCGTCATCGAGGTCAACCTGATCGGCAGCGCGGTGACGGGACGGGCGTTCCTGCCCGTCCTGATGGAGAGCCGGGGCTACCTCCTCCAGATCGCCTCGCTCGCCGCGATCACACCGGCGCCGATGATGACGGCGTACTGCGCGTCGAAGTCGGGCGTCGAGGCGTACGCGCACGCGCTGCGGGCCGAGGTCGGCTACAAGGGCGTCAAGGTCGGCGTCGGCTATCTGTCCTGGACCGACACTGACATGGTGCGGGGCGCGGACCAGGACGACGTGATGCGGGAGCTGCGGCAGCGGCTGCCGTGGCCGTCCAACAAGACGTACCCGCTCGGTCCCGCGGTGGACCGCATCGTCGCCGGCATCGAGCGCCGCTCCAGCCATGTGTACGCGCAGTGGTGGCTGCGGGGCATGCAGGGCATCCGGGGCTACCTGCCCGGCGTCATCGGGGCGGTGGGCCAACGCGAGATGCGCCGCTTCGAGCCGCGGCTCGGCGCGATTTCCACGGGGCTCGTGGGGGCGGGGGGCTCGGCGGACGAGCGGGTCCGCACCGGCGGCTGACCTCGCATCCACGCGCGGGCCGTGGAGTTTCCCCTCCGCCTGCGGGCCGACGGGGCCCCCTTGCGCCGACGGGGCCCCTTGCGCCGACGGGCCGGGGCTCCCCTGCGCCTGCGGGCGGGGGCTCCCTTGTACCTGCGGGCCGGTGGGGGCCGACCCTGTCCCGCCGCTCCGCGGCGGATCTCTCCCACCCACCCACCCGTTTACCCCGCACCTCAGCGGCGGGGTAGGGGCGGGGAGGCCTGTTTGCCCTGTGCCTCAGGGGCTGGGTAGGGGCGGGGAGGCCTGTGGGCCTTGGGCGGTAGTGGCTGGGCGGGGGAGCGAGGGGAGAGCGGGGCAGCCTGTTTGCCCTGTGCCTCAGTTGGCAGGTGGTGGTGGGGTGTTCGGTTCCGTGACGCTCCTTGTCGCCGGGTGTGGAGGAAGGGCGGGTGGGTGGGGAGCTTCCGCCGCGGAGGCGGCGGGGAGCGCGTGTGTGCCGTCCCGCAGACGAGCGGCCGACCCGCAGTGGAACGGCCCGGCACCGGCCGAGCCGGAGCCGGACAGGCCGCGCCCCGGCACACGCGAAGGGGCCCCCGGCGTCCCGGGGGCCCCTTCGTGGTTCAGGCGCAGCGCAGCGTCACGCGTCGTAGTTCTGGTCGAACTTGTCCTGCTGTTCCTGCGCTGCCTCCCGGGCCTGGTCCGGGGCCTGCGAAGCGCGCTCGCTCGCCTGGTCCTGGGCCTGCGAAGCGCGCTCGCTCGCCTGGTCCTGGGCCTGCGAGGCGCGTTCGCTCGCCTCGTCCTGGGCGCCGCCCATGGCGTCCTTCGCCTTGTTGGCGAGGTCCTGGGCCTTGTCCTGGAACTGGTCCTTGATGCCCATGCGATTCACTCCCGTTGTGGGTGAGGGGATTGGGCCTCGACCAGGTTGACACGCACGGACATTCAGCGCATTTCGATCATGCGGGGCGGGGCGGCAACGGGGGCCTGCGGCGGTCGGGGACGTCCCCGTAGCCCGGCGGGGTCGCCGCCGGGTGCTGCTCAAGGAGGTCCAGCGCCAGCCGTACCGCGTCGTCGAGTTGGGCGTGCCGGCCCTCCGCCCAGTCCAGCGGCGTCCGCAGGATCTCCAGGTCCGGGGTGACGCCGTGGTTCTCCACGGACCACCCGTACGCGTCGAACCACCCCGCGTTCATCGGCACGGTGATCACCGTGCCGTCGCCGAGCGTGTGCCGCCCGGTCATGCCCACCACGCCGCCCCAGGTGCGCTGCCCGACCACGGGCCCGAGCGAGAGCAGTTTGAACGCCGCCGTGATCATGTCGCCGTCCGAGGACGTCGCCTCGTCGGCGAGGGCCACCACGGGGCCGCGCGGGGCGTTCGTGGCGTACGAGACGGGCTGGGCGTTGCGCGTCAGGTCCCAGCCGAGGATCGTGCGCGTGAGCTTCTCGATGACCAGCTCGCTGATGTGGCCGCCCGCGTTGCCGCGCACGTCCACGATCAGGGCCGGGCGCGACACCTCCAGGCGCAGGTCCCTGTTGAACTGCGCCCAGCCCGAGCCGCCCATGTCGGGGATGTGCAGGTACCCGCACTTGCCGCCGCTCAACTCCCGTACCACCGCACGGCGTTTGGCCACCCAGTCCTGATAGCGCAGGGGGCGTTCGTTGATGAGCGGCACGATCGCGACCCGGCGCGCGCGGCCCTCGCCCTCCGCGGGCTGGAAGGTCAGCTCGACCGTCGTGCCGCCCGCCGCCGAGAGGAGGGGGTAGGGGCCGGTGACCGGGTCGACCGCGCGCCCGTCGATGTGCGTGAGCACCGCGCCCTCGCGGATGCCCGCGCCGGCCAGCGGCGAGCGCGCCTTGGAGTCGGAGGAGTCGCCGGGCAGGATCCGCTTGACCATCCAGCCGTCGTCCCTGCGCACCAGGTTGGCGCCGAGCAGGCCCATGGCGCGCTGGTAGTGCGGCGGCCCTTCGTTGCGCCGCGCGGCGGAGACGTACGCGTGGGAGGTGCCCAGTTCGCCGAGCACCTCGCGCAGCAGGTCCGCGAACTCGTCGGGGGAGGCGACGCGTTCGACGAGGGGACGGTACTGCGCGAGCACCCCGTCCCAGTCGATGCCGCACATGCCCGGTTCCCAGAAGTAGGCGCGGATGATGCGGCCCGCCTCGGCGTAGGCCTGGCGCCACTCGGCCGCCGGGTCGACCTCGTGCAGGATGCGGCGCAGGTCGATCCAGACGGTGGAGTCGCCGTCGCCCTGCTCGGTGGAGGGCACGGCGCTGAGGTCGCCCTCGTCGACGACCACGAGCCGCGTGCCGTCGCCGCTGAGCGCGAACCAGTCGAGGTGGTCCACCAGTTGGGACTTCTTCGCCTTGGCGATGTTGAAGTATTCGAGGGTGGGCCGCCCCGAGGTGTCGGCGGGGTTGGCGAAGGTCTCGCCGAGCGCGCCGGAGATCGGCCAGCGCAGCCAGACCAGGCCGCCGCCGCTGACGGGGTACAGGGCCGAGTACTTGGACGCGGCGACGGGGAACGGGGTGACCCGCGCCTCCAGGCCCTCGACCTCCACGGTCGTGGTGCCGTCGCCCGAGCCGCCGTCGTCCGGGTCCAGGCCCCCGGCGGCCGGGCGCCCGTCGGGCAGCAGCGCGAAGGGCGAGGGCGTCGCCGACGACAGGGGGACGAGGTAGGGGCGGCAGCCCAGCGGGAAGGACAGGTCGCCGGTGTGCACGTCGTAGACGGGGTCGAAGCCGCGCCAGGAGAGGAAGGCGAGATAGCGGCCGTCGCGGGTGAAGACGGGGTTCTCGTCCTCGAAGCGGCCGTTGGTGACGTCGACGATGGTGCGGGCGCCGGGCCCCTCGATGCGGGCCAGCTTGATCTGGCGCAGGGAGCGGCCGATGCCGGGGTGGGACCAGGTCAGCCAGGCGCCGTCGGGGGAGAACGCGAGGTCGCGGACGGGGCCGTTGATGGAGCGGATCAGCTCGGTGACCTCGCCGTTGGAGTCCTCGGTGGCGTCGATGAGGAGCAGGCGGCCGTCGTTGGAGGCGATGGCGAGGCGCTCGCCGTCGGGGTCGGCGACCAGTTCCTGGACGCGGCCGAGCTCCCCGCTCGCGAGCCTGCGCGGCTCGCGGTCGCCGCTGGCGCGCGGCAGATAGGCGATCTCGACGGCGTCCTCGCCCTCGGCGTCGGTGACGTAGGCGACCTGTCCGCCGGTGCCGAGCATCTCGGGCAGCCGTACGCGTACGCCCGGGGTGTCGGAGATGGTGCGGGCGGGCCCGTCGCGGTGCGTGAGCCAGTACAGGGAGCCGCGCACGACGACGGCGCTGGCCCGGCCCGTGGTGTCCACGGAGAGCGCGTCGACGTGCTGCGCGGCCGGCACCTGGTAGGACCGCCGCCCGGTGCGCGGCCCGCCGAGCCGCACGTCGAGCCGGCGCGGCACCGAGTCGGCGGTCAGGTCGTCGACCAGCCAGATGTCGCCCGCGCACTGGTAGACGACGCGGGTGCCGTCGCTGGCCGCGTGCCGGGCGTAGAAGGCGTCGTGGTCGGTGTGGCGGCGCAGGTCGGAGCCGTCGGGCCGACAGGAGTAGAGGTTGCCGACGCCCTCGTGGTCGGAGAGGAAGGCGATGCGTCCGCCGACGAACATGGGCGCGTCCAGATGCCCGTCGAGGTCGGGGAGCAGCTGCTCGCCGTGCATCCACAGGCGGCCCGTCGCCCCGCCCCGGTACCGCTTCCAGGCGGCGGGTTCGTGCGGCGGCTTGCCGGTCAGGAGCAGCGTCTTGCGCTCGGCGTCGCCGTCGGCGAGGTCGTCGGTGATCGCGATGTCCCAGACCGGGCCCCAGGGCAGCTTGCCGCCGGGCGAGCCGTCGACGGGCACGCTGTAGGCCCAGCAGAAGTACGAGAAGGGCTGGCCGTGCGAGGAGACGGCGAGGATGTCGCCGTCGGGGGACCAGCCGCAGACCCGGGTGTCGGTGGAGCCCCAGTAGGTCAGCCGGCGCGAGGGCCCGCCGCCGACCGGCGCGAGGTGGATCTCCGGGTCGAGGCTGCGCCAGGTCGTGTACGCGATGTGGCGGCCGTCGGGCGAGAAGCGGGGGTGGCTCACCTTGGTCCGGTCGACGGTGAGCCGCCAGGCCCGGTCGGCGGGGGCGCCCTCGGGGGTGAGGGGGGCCACCCACAGGTCGTCCTCGGCGGCGAAACAGAGGCGGTCGCCGCTGAGGTGGGGAAATCGCAGGTAGGCCTGCTCGTCCTGGGCTTCGTCGCGCGCGTCGGTCACCTCACCATGCTTTTCCGCACCGGGGGCACCGGCAACTCGTGACGGGGGTGACGCTGAGCCGTGGCGGAGCGGGACGGGGCGCGTGGTGCGGCACCGCGCCGGCCGCGTGACGCAGCACACGTACGAAACCGTTTCGTTTCGTTAAGGGGAGGGGATACAGTCTTCGCGTACGAAGTACGAAACCGTTTCGTTCCGCGGTGGGACGTCGAGGGGCAGGAGGTGCGGATCATGGCTGAACCGACGACGACGCGGCGCAGCAGGATCACGCCCGAGCGCGAGGCCGAGCTGTACGAGGCCGTGCTCGACCTGCTCCGCGAGGTGGGTTACGACGCCCTCACCATGGACGCCGTCGCCACCCGCACGCGGTCCAGCAAGGCCACCCTCTACCGCCAGTGGGGGAGCAAGCCGGAGCTGATCGCCAAGGCGCTGCGGCACAACAAGCCGGCGTCCCTCGCGGACATCGACACCGGCTCGCTGCGCGGCGACCTGTACGAGATGGTGAGCCGCTCGGACGACTGCCAGATGGAGAAGGACGCCGCGCTGATGCGGGGTCTGTTCCATGCGATCCACGACAACCCCGAACTCCACCAGGCGCTGCGGAACCTGCTCATCGAGCCGGAGCTCACGGGTCTGAACGACCTGATGCGCAGGGCGGTCGAGCGCGGCGAAGTGGCCGCGGACAACCCGGCGCTGGAGTACGTCGTCCACATGATGGTCGGCGGTTTCGCCGCCCGGGACCTCATCGAGGACCGCCCGGTCGACCGCGAGTTCCTCGCCTCGTACATCGACGCCGTGATCCTCCCCGCCCTCGGCGTCTGACCCACCGCACCCCTCACCACCCCCTGTTCCTGACGCGACCGCTCACGTCGTCGGGCTGACACCCCCTGCCCTGCAGCACCCCGCGCTGCAGCCACCACGACCTGACCGGGAGTACGCCTCCGTGGCCACTTTCCTCTACAAACTCGGCAAACTAGCCTTCCGGCGACGGCACTTCGTCGCCCTGATCTGGGTGGCGCTGCTGACCCTCGCCGGGGTCGGCGCGGCGTCCGCGCCCACCGCCTCGTCCAGTTCCTTCTCGATCCCCGGCACGGAGGCGCAGAAGGCCTTCGACCTGCTGGAGAAGCGGGCCCCCGAGGCCAGCGCGGACGGCGCGAGCGCCCGTGTCGTCTTCAAGGCCCCCGACGGCGAGAAGGTGACGGACCCGGCCAACAAGCGCGAGATCGACAAGACCGTCGCCGCGCTCGGGTCGGGATCGGACCAGGTGGCCCGCGCGGACAGCCCCTTCAAGGCCAAGACGGTCAGCAAGGACGGCTCCACGGCGTACGCCTCGGTCTCGTACAAGGTCACCGCGATGGAGCTGACCGACGACGACCGTGACGCGCTGGAGAAGACCGTCGACAAGGCGCGCGACTCCGGGCTCACGGTCGAGGTCGGCGGCGACGCGCTGGTGGCCATGCCCGAGACCGGCGCCACCGAGGTCATCGGCATCGCGATCGCCGCGGTCGTCCTCATCATCACCTTCGGCTCGCTGGTCGCGGCCGGACTGCCGCTGATCACCGCGCTGATCGGCGTGGGCATCGGCGTCTCGACGATCACCGCCCTCGCCAACGCGCTCGACCTCGGCACCACCACCTCGACGCTCGCGATGATGATCGGCCTCGCGGTCGGCATCGACTACGCCCTCTTCATCGTCTCGCGCTACCGCGGCGAACTCGCCGAGGGCCGCGACCGCGAGGAGGCGGCGGGCCGCGCCGTCGGCACCGCGGGCTCGGCGGTCGTCTTCGCCGGACTCACCGTGGTCATCGCGCTGGTCGGCCTCGCCGTGGTCAACATCCCGATGCTCACCAAGATGGGCTTCGCCGCGGCCGGCACGGTCGTCATCGCCGTCCTCATCGGTCTCACGCTCATCCCGGCGCTGCTCGGGTACGCGGGCAAGCGGGTGCTGCCCGCGGGCGAGAAGAGCCGTCTCTTCGGCGGCGGCAGGAAGGCCGCGGAGGCCGGCGCGGAGAAGCAGAACATGGGCACCCGCTGGGCCCGCTTCGTGGTCCGCCGCCCGATCGCCGTGCTGCTCGTCGGCATCGTGGCCCTGGGCGCCGCGGCGCTGCCGGTCTCGAAGCTGGAGCTCGGTCTGCCGGACGACGGCGCGCAGCCCACGTCCACGACCCAGCGCAAGGCGTACGACCTGGTCTCGGAGGGCTTCGGGCCCGGCTTCAACGGCCCGCTGATGGTCGTCGGCGACCTCAAGGGCGCGGACGACCCGAAGGCGGCGGCCGGGGAGATCCAGAAGACGATCGCCGGGCTCGACGACGTCCTGACCGTCGCCCCGCCCATGCTCAACAAGGCGGGCGACACCGCGATCGTCAGCGTCGTCCCGTCCTCCAAGCCCAGCGGCATCGAGACCGAGGACCTGGTCCACTCGATCCGCGACTCCGGCGCGAAGATCAAGTCCGACTCGGGCGCCGAGATCATGGTCACCGGCACCACGGCCATGAACATCGACGTCTCGCAGAAGCTCAACGACGCCCTGGTGCCCTACCTGGCGCTGGTCGTGGGTCTGGCCTTCCTGCTCCTGATCATCGTCTTCCGCTCGATCCTGGTCCCGCTCAAGGCGGCCCTCGGCTTCCTGCTCTCGGTCCTCGCGGCCCTCGGCGCGGTCGTCGCGGTCTTCCAGTGGGGCTGGCTCGGCTCGCTCTTCGGGGTCGAGCAGACCGGACCGATCATGTCGATGATGCCGATCTTCATGGTGGGCGTGGTCTTCGGCCTCGCGATGGACTACGAGGTCTTCCTCGTGACGCGCATGCGTGAGGCGTACGTCCACGGGGAGCGTCCCGGCCAGGCGATCGTGACCGGATTCCGGCACGGCGCCCGGGTGGTCTCCGCGGCGGCGGTCATCATGATCGCGGTCTTCGCGGGCTTCATCGGCTCGTCCGAGCAGATGGTGAAGATGATCGGCTTCGGTCTCGCGATCGCCGTCTTCTTCGACGCGTTCGTGGTCCGCATGGCGCTGGTGCCCGCGGTCCTCGCGCTGCTCGGCAAGAAGGCGTGGTGGCTGCCGAAGTGGCTGGACCGCGCGCTGCCGAACGTCGACGTCGAGGGCGAGGGCCTGCGTACGGAGGCCGAGAGGGACGCCGGCCGGGCCGCGGGTCAGGACGACCCGGACGCCGACCGGGAGCTGGCCCGCGTCTGAGCCGTGCGCTCAGGGGGTGACGGGGCGGCGGTCGCGCTCAGTGGGTGACGGGCGTGGCCGCCGCCGCGTACGTACGCCGCAGGAAGCGCAGCAGCGCCGAGGCGTCGAACTGCACGACCGTCACCCCGTCGCCCTCGCCGTCGTGGAACTCCACGACGGTCTGGACCCGGCCGCACGGCCATACGTGGACGTCGCCCGAGGTCACCGGGGCCCGCATCCCCTGTTCGAGGAGCTGCCGGGCGAAGATCCGGTCACGGGAACCAGGGAGGCCGATCCGCACCGCGTGCGGGTCGGCCTCCGCGTCGTAGTGCAGGACGACGGGGACGGCGCGGTGTCCCTCGGAGGAGTCCGTGACGAGGTGGGCTCGTGCGTACTGCTCGACTGCGGACATCGCGGAACTCCTCATCCGTTCGGGCACCTCACTACCTAATGTCCCATATGTACGGAATTTTGCTCCGGCTCGGTTTTGCATTATCGGAACCGAAGCGCTCTTGCAAGCGGTTTGCAACAAGCCACATCATTGAACGGTTGGCCAGAACGGTTCACGAGTGATCTGCCCTGCCCAGGGCCCCTGCCCAGGAGCGCGCGCATGCATGTCCCCGACGGATTCATCAATGCCCCGGTCTCGGCGGCCGCCGGGGTCGTCGCCGCGGGAGCCGTGGCCGTCAGCCTCAAGGGCGCGCGGCGCGAACTGGACGAGCGGACCGCGCCGCTCGCGGGGCTCGTCGCGGCGTTCATCTTCGCCGTGCAGATGCTGAACTTCCCCGTCGCGGCCGGCACCAGCGGACACCTCCTCGGCGGCGCGCTCGCCGCGATACTCGTCGGCCCCTACACGGGGGTCCTCTGCGTCTCCGTCGTCCTGCTCATGCAGGGCATCCTCTTCGCGGACGGCGGCCTGACCGCGCTCGGCGTGAACATCTCCGACATGGCGATCGTCACGACCGTCGTCGCCTATCTGGTCTTCCGCGGCCTGGTGAAGGTCCTGCCGCGCGGGCGCCGCTCGATCACCGTCGCCTCCTTCGCCGCCGCGCTGCTCTCCGTGCCCGCCGCCGCGGTCGCCTTCACCCTCATCTACGCCGTCGGCGGCACGACCGACGTGTCCATCGGCAAGGTGGCCACCGCCATGGTCGGCGTCCACGTGCTCATCGGCATCGGCGAGGCCGCCATCACCGCGCTCACCGTCGGCGCGGTCGTCGCGGTGCGGCCCGACCTGGTGTACGGGGCCCGGGGCCTGACCGCCCCGCTGAAGCTGCGGGTCGGCGGGGAGCTGGTGGACGCGCCGGCCGCCGGGCCCGCACCGGTCGCCGCCCGCTCCACCCGCCCGGTGTGGATCGCGGGCATCGTCGCCTCCCTCGTCCTCGCGGGCTTCGTCAGCTTCTACGCCTCCGCGAACCCCGACGGCCTGGAGAAGGTCGCCCACGACAAGGGCATCGACAAGAAGGCCGAGGAGCACGCCACCGCGGACTCGCCGCTCGCCGACTACGGCGTCAAGGACATCACCGACGCCCGGCTGTCCGGCGGCCTCGCGGGCGTGATCGGCGTCGGCGTCACGGTCGTCGCCGGGTCGGCGGTCTTCTGGGCGCTGCGCCGCCGCCGCACGGACGACGCCTCTCCGGCCGCCGTACCGGAATCCGAGAGCGCCTGACATGGGCGCGGGCCACGCCCACCGGCTCTACCGGCACGGCCACTCGCCGGTGCACGCGCTGCCGCCGCACACCAAGCTCGCCGCGGTCCTCTGCTTCGTGGTCGTGGTGGTCTCCACGCCGCGCGAGGCGATGTGGGCCTTCGCGCTGTACGCGGCGCTGCTCGGCGCGGTGGCGTACGCCGCCCGGGTCCCGGCGGGCTTCCTGCTGAAGCGGCTGCTCATCGAGATCCCGTTCGTGGCGTTCGCGGTCCTCATGCCCTTCGTCGCGCAGGGCGAGCGGGTCGACGTGCTCGGCCTCTCCCTCAGCGTCAACGGACTGTGGGGCGCCTGGAACGTGCTCGCCAAGGGCACCCTCGGCGTCGCCGCCTCCGTGCTCCTCGCCGCCACCACCGAGCTGCGTGAACTCCTGCTCGGACTCCAGCGCCTGAAGCTGCCGCCGCTGCTCGTGCAGATCGCCTCGTTCATGATCCGGTACGGGGACGTCATCACCGACGAGATGCGCCGCATGAAGATCGCCCGGGAGTCGCGCGGCTTCGAGGCGCGGGGCGTGCGCCAGTGGGGCGTCCTCGCGAAGTCCGCCGGCGCGCTCTTCATCCGCTCGTACGAAAGGGGCGAGCGGGTGCACCTGGCCATGGTCAGCCGGGGGTACGCCGGGTCGATGCCGGTCATCGACGAGATCACCGCCTCCCGCGCCCAGTGGACGTACGCCCTGGCGCTGCCGGCCGCCGCACTCCTCGTATGCCTGTTGGGATGGACCCTGTGACCACCGCACCCTCGCTCGAAGTGGCCGGACTGGCCTTCGCCTACCCCGACGGCCACCAGGCCCTGTTCGGCGTCGACCTCTCCATCGGGCGGGGCGAGCGCGTCGCGCTGCTCGGGCCGAACGGCGCGGGCAAGACGACCCTCGTCCTGCACCTCAACGGCATCCTGACCGGCGGCGCGGGCAGCGTCACGGTGGCCGGGCTGCCGGTCGGCAAGAAGCACATGGCGGAGATCAGGCGGCGCGTCGGCATCGTCTTCCAGGACCCCGACGACCAGCTGTTCATGCCGACGGTGCGCGAGGACGTGGCCTTCGGGCCCGCGGCGGCGGGCATGAAGGGGGCCGAGCTGGAGGCGCGCGTCATGAAGGCGCTCGGGCAGGTCGGCATGGCGGGGTTCGCGGACCGCCCGCCGCACCACCTCTCCTTCGGCCAGCGCCGCCGCGTCGCCGTCGCGACCGTCCTCGCCATGGAGCCGGAGATCCTCGTCCTGGACGAGCCGTCCTCCAACCTCGACCCGGCCTCGCGGCGCGAACTCGCCGACATCCTGCGGTCGTTGGACGTCACGGTCCTCATGGTCACGCACGACCTGCCGTACGCACTCGAACTCTGCCCGCGCGCCCTGATCCTCAGCGAGGGCGTCATCGCGGCCGACGGGGCGACCGGCGAGCTGCTCGCCGACGAGGACCTCATGAACGCACACCGCCTGGAGCTCCCCTTCGGCTTCGATCCGAAGTCGGTGAAGGTGGGACGGTAGGGAATCGTCGGTCGCATACGGGTGTTGGCCTTGTCATGGACGACGTCATAGGTGGGGTGCACGGCACGGTGGCCGCCGGCTTCGAGCCGGTGCGGGACGCCTTCGTGCGGAACTTCGGCGAGCGCGGGGAGCGCGGCGCGGCGGTGACCGTCTACCGCGACGGGCGCAAGGTCGTGGACCTGTGGGGCGGTACGAAGGACGTCGACGGGCAGGACCCCTGGGCGCCCGGCACCGCGCAGATCGTCCGCTCGGCGACCAAGGGCGTGGCCGCCGCCGCGCTGCTCCTGCTGCACCAGCGCGGCGAGCTGGACCTGGACGCGCCGGTCGGCGCCCACTGGCCCGAGTTCAAGGCGGGCGGCAAGGAGCGGGTGCTGGTGCGGCACGTGCTGGCGCACCGGGCGGGCGTCCCCGCGCTCGACCGTCCGCTGACGCCCGCCGAGGCGCTCGACCCGGACCTCGGGGCGGCGGTGGTCGCGGCGCAGGCCCCGTTCTGGGAGCCCGGCGAGGACCACGGCTATCACGCGCAGACGTACAGCTGGCTCACCGGTGAGCTGGTGCGGCGGGTGACGGGGCGGCCCGTGGGGGAGTGGATCGCCGACGAGATCGCCGGGCCGCTCGGGCTCGACCTGTGGGTCGGGCTGCCCGGGGCGCAGGCCGCGCGGGCCGGCCGGGTGGGCCGCATCGAGCCGCCGGAGACGGCGGGCGGTCTGCGGCTGCGGCCGAAGCGGAACGTCGCCGAGGCGTACGCGGACCCGCACTCCCTGACCCGGCGTGCCTTCGGGGCGATCGACCCCCTGCCCGACGAGAACGACCCGGAGTACCGCGCGGCGGCGCTGCCCGCCTCGAACGGCGTCGCCACGGCGGACGGGCTGGCCCGCTTCTACGCCGGGCTGATCGGTGACGTGGACGGCGTGCGGCGCCTGTTCACGCCCGGGACGGTCGAGCTGGCGCGGACCGAGGCGTCCGCGGGCCCCGACCGGGTCCTGGTCGTGAACACGCGCTTCGGCCTCGGCCACATGCTGCACGGCGGGGCCTCCCCGCTCCTGGGTCCCGGCTCCTTCGGCCACCCCGGCCGCGGCGGCGCCCTCGGCTTCGCGGACCCGGAATCGGGCGTGGCCTTCGGCTACGTCACGAACGGCATGAACAAGGGCGTCACGGCGGACCCCCGGGCCCAGGCCCTGGTGGGGGCGGTGCGGGGGGTTCTGTAGGGGGCCTTCCGTCACCCCGCTTGTGTAATATCCCCATCCATATCTCAGTCATTACTCGGAGGGGGACCGGATGTGGGAGATCGCGCGTGCGTGGGTCGAGGGGTGGGCCGTCTCGCGGCGGACGCCGGGGCCCGTGGACATGCCGTGGGGGCTGCGCGTCCAGGTCGGGTCGGCGACCCAGCCGGTCCGGCACGTCCTGCTCGACGCCGACGCCGGGACCGTCCGCGGGCTCGTCGCCTCCGTCACCGAACCGGGCACCTGCGTCAAGGGCTTCCTGGCACCGGACGTCATGGAGCCGTGGTTCCCGCCCGAGTGGGAGCCGATCGAGCCCTGCTTCCTGATGGCCGTCGACCTGCGTCCGTCCGCCGTGCGCGCGCCTGACGGTTACACGGTCACCGCCGAGACCGACGGCGGCGTCATCGGCGTGCGCGTGCTGGCCGCCGACGGAGAGCCCGCCGCGTGCGGCCAGGTCGGCCTGTCCGATACCGCCTGCGTCTTCGACCAGATCGTCACCGAGGAGGCCCACCGGCGCCGGGGTCTCGGCACGGTCGTGATGGGCGCGCTCACGGACGCGGCCGTCGAGCACGGCGCGGCCACCGGCATCCTGGGCGCGACCGTCCAGGGCCGGGCCCTCTACGAAACGCTCGACTGGAAGGTCCTCGCACCGCTGACCGGCTTCACCTACCAGCCCGTCGCCGCCTGAACCCGGGCCCGAACCCGAGCCGTGCCCCGGTTCGTCACGTCGTCCGGACCCGGCCGTGGTACGCCGCCGTCTGCCATGTCGCGTGGGACTGGGGCCTGCCCCGCGGCAGGGTCCTGGTGGCCGCGGCGACCGTCACGTTGCGGTCGGCGGAGAGGGCGTAGAGGAACAGGATCCGGGAGTGGGTGACGTCGAGTTCCTCGTGGTAGTACCAGTCCGCCACCACGCGGTGGTCGTTGGCGAGGAACGGGCTCTGGAGGAACGTCTGCACGTCCGCCGGGAAGTTGCCGAGGACGCCCTGGGCCTCGTCCGGGAGGTTCAGGGGGGTGGGGATCAGCGCCGTCCCGGGGGCCGGACCGTCCGATGCCTCCGGCGTCCGGCGGCGGAACACGCGCGCCACGGCCGAGGAGCCGCCGCGCCCGGCCGCCCCGCCCGGTGAGGCGAAGCGCCGCTGCCGCATGCTGCCGGGTTCGAGCGGGAGGCGGTCGATGCGGTAGACGCGCCTGCCGTCCTCGACCATCGGCGTGGCCGTGCACAGGCCGCGTTCGCCGAAGGCGATGACCTTGGGCCTGTCGCTGCCGGCCTCCAGCCGCGCCCACCACTGGAGGATGCCGCCCGACTGCGCCGTGAGCCGGGCGCGTACGTTCTCGCCGAGCATGTCCCAGCACCGCTGCCGGTCGGGCGCCTTCGGGTCGACCGGGAATCCGCCCGGCTCCTGCGTCTGCGCCACGGGATCACCGGCGACGTGCCGCGGGCGGCGCTCCCCGTCCGGTACGTCCGGAAGTCGTTCCCCAGCCACCGCAGCCGCCCCCTCAGCCGATGGAACTGCCCTGAGCCGTCCATGGAATCACCGGCCGCCCGCGGGCGTCAGGGTTTTGCCCGCACCGTTGCACTCCCGGCCCGACGGAACCTGCCCGACGGAACCGGGCCCGACAGAACCGTGCCGGACCCGCGCCCCCCTCACCCCGCGTGCAGCATCAGCCCGATCCCCGCGACCATCAGCCCCGCCGCGATCAGGCGCGGTGCCCCGAACCGTTCCTTGAAGAAGACCGCGCCGATCGCCGCCCCGACGATGATCGAGGACTCCCGCAGCGCGGAGATCGGTGCCAGGTCCGCCTTCGTCTGGGCCCACAGGACCAGGCCGTACGCGGCGACCGAGAGCGCCGCGCCCAGCAGGCCCACCGCCGCGAACGGCCGCAGGCGCGGCACCAGTTCGCCCCGCCAGCGGTACGCCGCGTACACGGGGACGGCGATGCCCTCCAGGATCATCAGCCACGCGATGTAGCCCATCGAGGAGCCGGAGGCCCGCACGCCGAGGCCGTCCACCACCGTGTACGCGGCGATGGAGACGCCCGTCGCGAGCGCCGCGCCGATCGCCGCCCAGTCCGGGCGGCGGCCCGAGCCCCGGATGCCCCACAGGGCGAGGCCCGTCAGGCCCGCGCAGGACACGGCGACGCCCGCCGCCTGCCAGCCGTCGGGGATCTCGCCCGCGAAGACCGCGGCGAGGACGGTGACCACGAGCGGCGCGGTGCCGCGCGCGATCGGGTAGGCCTGCCCGAAGTCGCCGAGCTTGAACGACGTCATCAGCAGGGCGTAGTAGCCGACGTGCAGGGCGGCGGAGAGGATCAGATACGGCCAGGCGCCCGCCGCCGGGACCGGCACGAAGGGCGCGAGCAGCAGGCCGATGAGCGTGCCGCCGCCGGATATCAGCGTGAAGCCGACCAGTTTGTCCGTGATGTGGTGGGCGATCGCGTTCCAGCAGGCGTGGGTGACGGCGGCCAGCAGGACGGCGGCCGCGACCAGCGGGGTCACGCGGCGGACTCGCGCACGTCCACCAGCGCGCCGCCCGCGTGGGCGATCAGCGTCTTGGGGGCCATCGGGAAGACCGCGTAGGGGGTGCCCGCCGCGGCCCACACCACGTCGTGGCCGAGGAGGGAGCGGTCCGCGAGGACGCGGGTCCGGGTGGCGTGCCCGAAGGGCGGTACGCCGCCGATGGCGTACCCGGTGGTCGTGCGCACGACGTCCGCCTTGGCGCGGGTCACCTTTTCCGCGCCCAGCTCCCGCCGCACGAGCTCCACGTCGACCCGTGAGGCGCCGTCCATCAGGACCAGCACCGGAACCCCGTCGGCAGCGAAGATCAGCGACTTGCAGATCTGGCTGAGTTCACAGCCGATGGCGGCGGCGGCCTCCTGGGCGGTGCGGGTCTGGTCCGGGAAACGGCGTACCCGGGAAACGAGTTCGCCGAGGCCCAGTTCGTGCAGGGCCTCGGCGAAGCGGGGGTGGACGGCGGTGGATCGGGCGGCGGGTTCGGAGGATTCGGCTGCACTCATGCCCGGCACGCTAGCGTTCCGTGTACGAGCCACGCGACCGGGTATCCGCAGAGCGGACGCCCGGCTTCCGCTGCCTGGACCGAGGGCCCGCGAGCCCCCGGTCCGGACCGTCGGCCCGGGGCCCTCAGCCCCCGGCCAGCAGCATCGCCCGCACCACAGGCCCCGCCGAGTCACCGCCGTGGCCGCCCGCCTGGACGACCGCCGCGGACGCCAGGTCGCCGCGGTACGCGGTGAACCAGCCGTTCGGCTTCTTCTGGCCGTCGACCTCCGCCGAGCCGGTCTTCGCGCCCATGTCCGAGCCGAGGCCCGACATCGGCTCGACCGCAGTGCCCGCGACCGCCGTGTAGTGCATCAGGTCCCGCAGCGCCCCCGCCGTCGCGCCCGACATCTTGCGCGGCGCCGTCGCCAGCGTGCGGTCGTCGACGTCCGGCGAGACCAGATACGGCTGCTTGAACGTGCCCGACTTCACCGTCGCCGAGACCGACGCCATGTTCAGCGGGTTCATCCGCACCCCGCCCTGCCCGATCAGCGAGGCCGCCATCTGCGCGTCCGCCTGCACGGGGACCGCGCCGTCGAAGGACGACACACCGATCGACCAGTTGTCGCGGCCGAGTCCGAAGACCTCCTGGGCCTGCTTGGTCAGGGAGTCGTTCTCCAGCTTCTCGGCCTGGCTGATGAAGGCCGTGTTGCAGGAGCGCGCGAAGCTCGCCCGGAACGTGCCGCCCTTGATCTCGAACTTGTCGTCGTTCTGGAACTTCCAGCCGCCGTACGTCTCGTACTTCGGGCACGGGTGCTTCTTGTCGACCCCGGCGAGCTTCTTCTCCAGGAGCATCGACGAGGAGACGACCTTCATCGTGGAGCCGGGCGCGAGCGAGCCCTGGAAGGCCGTGTTGAAGCCGCCGGGCGTGGAGTTGGCGGCGGCCAGGATCTCACCGGTGCTCGGCTTGATCACCACGACGGACGCCCGCTGCCGCTTCGCCGTCTCGCGCTCGGCGGCCGACTGGAGCTTCGGGCTGAACGTGGTCTTCAGCGTGCCCGGCGTGCCGGGGGCCAGCGTCAGGAGCGTCTTGTCGGGCGTCGACTTCGCGTCGTCCTTCTTCTTCGCGGCCGCGGACTTCCCGGACGCCCCGGACGTGCCGTCCGCCCGCACCACGCGCAGCTCGACGCCCGCCGTGCCGCCGGCCTTCTTGCCGTACTTCTCGCGCAGCCCGTCGAGGACCGTGCCCAGCGAGGGGTACTTCGCCGCCGTGATCTCCCCGCCGTCCCGGTCCACCGCCTTGATCGGCGGATCGCCCGCCTCGCCGGTGACCAGCCGGTCGCCCGGCTTCAGCTCGGGATGCAGCACCGAGGGCCGCCAGCCGATCAGTGTCCTGCCGTCGCTCTTCCTTCGTACGACGGTGAGTTCGGAACCGTACGAGTAGGGCTTCTTCTTTCCCTCGTACGAGACCGCCGTCAGCGCCTTGAACGGCACCGTGGCGCCCTTCCGCTTGCCCGGCATCAGCTCGACCTTCGTGAACCGGCCGTCCTTGCGGTACGACGTCAGGGCCTTGCGCGCCGCCTCGCGGTCGTCCGTGAGCGCCGCCGCCTTCGCCGCGTCGCCCTCCGCCCACGCGTCCAGGAACGCCCGCGACGTCGTGCGCACCTCGGCGGCCGTCGGCGGGCCCGAGGCCACCTGCTTCTCGTCGACCGTCGCGCCGTCGTCGCCGGACCCGGACCCGGAGAGCGCGAACGCGGCGGCCCCCACGCCGCACAGGACGACGGCCGCCGCCCCGCCGAGCGCGTACGGCTTCACCCGTCCGTTCCTGATGCCGACATTTCCGCGCTCGGCGACGCGCCTTCGCTTGCCCACAAACCCTCCGCAGTTCCCCAGAGCCCCCAAGCTCCTCACCGGAAGGCCACCTTAGAGGCGGACGGAGAAGCCCTTGACCACTTCGTCGCCCGGCCGGACGACGCTTCTGACGACCCGTTACCCTGCGCGCAGCACCGCCGCCACGATCGGCCCCGCCGCGTCGCCGCCGTGCCCGCCCCGCTGCGCCATCGCGGCGGCCGCGACATCGCCCCGGTAGCCGGTGAACCAGCTGTCCGACTTGTCCTGCCCGTCGACCTCGGCCGAGCCGGTCTTCGCGCCGATGTCGCTGCCGAGCCCGGCCATGGCGCGCGCCCCGGTGCCGCTGAGCGCGGTGCGGTTCATCATCTGGCGCAGCTGCTGCACGGTCGACGCGGGCAGGCCGCGCGCGGTGGCCAGCCGCCGGTCGTCGAGGGACTTCGGCACGAGCACCGGCTGCCGGAAGGTGCCCGTCATCGCGGTCGCCGTGACCGAGGCCATGTTGAGGGGGTTCATCTGGACCTGGCCCTGGCCCAGCGCGTTCGCCGCGCGGTCGGGGCCCGCGGAGGCCGGGACGGAGCCGTCGAAGGAGGGGACGCCCACCTTCCAGTCGCCCTGCCCGAGGCCGAAGCCGTCCCGTGCCTCCTCGGTGAGGGACGCGTCGGTCAGGCCGTCCTCGTCGATGAGCTTCACGAACGCGGTGTTGCAGGAGCGCGCGAAGCTCTCCGAGAACGTCGCGGACTCGTTCGGCGTCATGCCCTTGAGGTTGTGGAACGTCTGGCTCTGCCAGGTCGCGGTGGCCGGGCAGGGCGCGGCACCGCCCGCCTTGGTGGCGCCCTTGTCGATGAGCATGGCCGCCGAGACGATCTTCATCGTGGAGCCGGGCGCGACCTTGCCGAGGAACGCCGCGTTGAACGCGTCCTTGCGGTTGTTGGCGACCGCGAGGATCTCGCCGGTGCTCGGCCGCACCGCCACCACGGACGACTCGTCGCTGCGCAGGACCGCCTGTTCGGCCGCCTTCTGCACGCCGGCGCTGAGTGTGGTGCGCAGCGTGCCCGGCTTGCCCTTGGCGAGGGTGAGCAGCGTGCGGGTCCCCGCGCCCGTGCTCTCGGCGTTCTCCGGCTGGACGTACAGCTCGACGCCCGGCGTACCGCCCGCCGTGTCCCCGTACTTCGTGCGCAGCTGGTCCAGGAGCGGGCCGAGCGACGGATAGGCCTTCTTGTCCAGGACCGCGCCGGACCGGTCCACCGCCTGGATGGGCGGCGCGGCGGCCTCGCCCGTCACCAGGGTGTCGCCCTTCTCCAGGGAGGGGTGCACGACGGAGGGCTGCCAGTCGACGAGCGCCCGGCCGGTGCTCCTGCCGCGCACGACGGTCAGCTGGGAGTCGTAGGCGAGCTTCTGGCTCTTCCCCTTGTACGACACCGTCGCCGCCACGGAGAACGGCACGCGCGCGCCGGACGCCTCCTTCGCGGTGAGCTTCACCTTCGTCAGGTGCGCGTCCTCGCGGTAGCCGGTCAGGGCGACGGCGGCGGCCTCCGCGTTGTTCGTGTATGCGGCGGCCTGACGGGCGTCGCCGTCGGCCCACGCCGCGAGGAACTTCCGCGTGGTCTCCTTGATCTCACCGCTCGTGGGCGGCCCCGTCCGCACCTCGGCGGACTCCCCGTCCGCCGAACCGCCACCTCCGGTGACGCCGTTCACCAGGTTGTAGGCGCCGTATCCGGCACCCCCCACCATGACGGCGAACACCCCGCCGACGACGGCGGTCCTCACCCCTTTGCGCACTGGGCGCTCCCCTCCCCAGGAGTCTTCCCGAACATGTTCGGAAAGTGTTTTCCTCCTGAACCCTAAGGGGGTGGGGTGACGCGTGGGCCGGTCGTTATCCGACGGTGTCCTGGGTGTGTCCTACACCCACGTATCCAGCCACATCCGCGACCGCCAGGAATCGATCGGGATGGCGGTGCCCGTATAGATGGGCCAGAAGTAGATGAAATTCCACAGGATCAGGAGGACGAGAACTCCCGAGGCCGCCGCGCCCGCCACGCGGCGCCGTTCGCTCGATCCCGGCGGCCCCAGGATCGCGCCGATCATCATCGCCAGCGCGAGACACAGGAACGGCACGAAGACGACGGCGTAGAAGTAGAAGATCGTGCGCTCCTGGTAGAAGAACCAGGGCAGGTATCCCGCCACGACCCCGCACACGATCGCGCCCGCGCGCCAGTCGCGGCGGAACGCCCAGCGCCACAGGACGTACAGCAGCGCGAAGCCCGCCGCCCACCACAGCAGCGGGGTGCCGAGCGCGAGGACCTCGCGGGCGCACTTCTCCGTGGTGTCCGCCGGGCAGCCGTCCTTGCCGGGCAGCGGCGACTCGTAGAAGTACGAGACGGGCCGGCCGTCGACGATCCAGCTCCACGGGTTGGACTGGTAGGTGTGCGGCGAGGACAGGCCCACGTGGAACTTGTAGACCGCGTGCTCGTAGTGCCACAGGCTGCGCAGCCAGTCCGGCAGCCAGGTCCAGCTGCCGCCCTGCCCGTCCGTCGCCGCCCAGTTGCGGTAGTAGCCGCCGGTGCCGTCCGTCGGCGAGAGGATCCAGCCGAGCCAGGACACCACGTACACCGCGAGCGCCACCGGCACCGTCGACACGAACGCCGGGAGCACGTCCCGCCGCAGGACCGCGCGGTAGGGCCGCACCGCCCCGGCCACCCGGCGCGCGCCGACGTCCCAGAACACGGTCATCAGGCAGAAGAAGACCATGATGTACAGGCCGTTCCACTTGGTCCCGAAGGCGAGACCCAGGCAGAGACCGGCCGCCCAGCGCCACGGCCGCCACCCCAGGCGCGCCGTCTCGGCGACGTACACGTCGGGGCGCACGCGCCCGTCCTCGTCGGCCGGCAGCGCCGCCGCGAGCCGCGCCCGCGCCTTGTCCCGGTCGATCAGGAAGCAGCCGAAGGCGGCGAGCACGAAGAACATCAGGACCTGGTCGAGCAGCGCGGTCCTGCTCATCACGAAGTGCAGGCCGTCCACCGCGAGCAGCGCGCCCGCCAGACATCCCAGGAACGTGGAGCGGAACAGCCGCCGCCCGATCCGGCACAGCATCAGCACCGACAGCGTGCCGAGCACCGCCGTCATGAACCGCCAGCCGAACGGGTCGAACCCGAACATCCATTCGCCGATGCCGATGACGTACTTGCCGACCGGCGGATGCACGACATAGGCCGCGTCGTGCGGGATCGCGATGTCGCTGCCCTGCCGCAGGACATCGTCGTTGATCTTGTCCGGCCAGTTGACCTCGAACCCGCGGTGGATGAGCGCCCAGGAGTCCTTCGCGTAGTACGTCTCGTCGAATATCACGGCCTTGGGGCTGCCGAGATTCCAGAACCGCAGCACACCGGCGACCAGCGTGATCAGCAGCGGACCGATCCAGGCGGCCCGGCGGACCACCTCGTCGGCGGCCCGCTCGGTCAGGCCGAGCGTCATCCACAGCCGGGGGCTCGGCTCCGTGTACGGGGGCACGAGACGCGCCGTGACGTCCTCTCTGGGCCGCGCCACGTAGCCGAAACGGCGCAGCCGCCGCTGCCACGACGGCGGCTGCTCCTCGGCCGGCTGGCCCTGGCGGGTGTCCGGGGAAGACGCGGTACTGGTCACCGCGCCATCGTAGGGAACCAGACTGTGCGAGTCCCGCCCGTGGGCCCTGCGAGGATGGATCCGTGACAGGAAGCGCTGATTCCCCCGGAACCCTGGTCCTCGCGGGCACCCCCATCGGTGACGTCGCCGACGCCCCGCCGCGGCTCGCCGCCGAGCTGGCGGCGGCCGACGTCGTCGCCGCCGAGGACACGCGACGGCTGCGCAGGCTCGCCCAGGCGCTCGGCGCCGAGGTCGGCGGCCGGGTCGTCTCCTACTTCGAGGGCAACGAGTCGGCGCGCACGCCCGAGCTCGTGGAGGCGCTGGCGGGCGGCGCGCGCGTGCTGCTCGTGACCGACGCCGGGATGCCGTCGGTGTCCGACCCCGGGTACCGCCTCGTCGCGGCCGCCGTCGAGCGGGACGTGCGGGTCACCGCGGTGCCGGGCCCCTCCGCGGTGCTCACGGCGCTCGCCCTGTCCGGGCTCCCCGTCGACCGCTTCTGCTTCGAGGGCTTCCTGCCGCGCAAGGCGGGCGAGCGGCTCTCCCGCCTGAAGGAGGTCGCCGAGGACCGCCGCACCCTCGTCTACTTCGAGGCCCCGCACCGCATCGACGACACGCTCGCCGCGATGGCCGAGGCGTTCGGCGAGGAGCGCAGGGCCGCGGTCTGCCGCGAGCTCACCAAGACGTACGAGGAGGTCAGGCGCGGCCCGCTGAAGGAGCTCGCCGAATGGGCCGCCGACGGCGTGCGCGGTGAGATCACCGTCGTGGTCGAGGGCGCCCCCGAGAAGAGCGCCGGGGATCTCGGCCCGGACGAGCTGGTGCGCAGGGTGCGGGTGCGCGAGGAGGCGGGGGAGCGACGCAAGGAGGCCATCGCCGCGGTGGCCGCCGACGCGGGCCTGCCCAAGCGTGCCGTCTTCGATGCCGTGGTGGCGGCAAAGAATGCGGATCGAGGCAGCCCATCGAAGGGCAAAGGACTATCGTGAAAGGCAAAGCGCGGGCCGCGCACCAGGCTTTTTTCCTAAGGAAAGGCCAAATCGGCTCCAATGCTCGACAGGTCTGATGCGCTCGCTCCGGGAAAGGCGTCCACTGGTTGAAGGGACGCACCCGTCCCCACGCTTCCGGTCCGGGATGACCCCCGAACCCCGGTAGTGCTTGTCCCTCGGGCAAGAGGAGCAGCTGGCATGAGTGAGATCGCAGACACCGGCCACACCACCACGGCGACCAACGTCGTTCATGAGTCGTACGCCTTCGCCTGCATGAAGTGCGGGCACGGCTGGGAGCAGTCGTACGAGATAGAGCATCACGTGGACGCCTCGGGCCAGGAATTCGTGATGTACCGCGCGGACGGCCTGCACGTGCCGTCGCCGCTCACCCGGCCCACGTGCCTGAACTGCGGTGGCCATGTCGTGCGGATCATGCGGGCCGGGCAGGTGTCGTCGGTGCTCGACATGATGCGCCGGCAGCACGAAGTGCCGGCCTCGCGCGGCGGGAGGAAGTCGTCGGAGCCGTCGGAGGGGGCGGGGGCGGACGGCAAGGAGGAACACCCGCACCACTGGCACCTCTCGGACCTGCTGCACGTCTTCCACCGCAAGGCGGGCTGAGCGTCCCGCCAGGGCGGGCCGGGCGTCGCGGCAGGGCGGTCCGAGTGCCCTGGCAAGGCGGGCCGGGCGCCCTGGTGAAGCGGGCCGGGGCGTCCTGTGTGACGGGGGCCTTCGTGAGGTCGGGACGAAGGCCTTCGTAGGATCGCGGCATGGCTGACAAAGACGCTGCGCCGCCGCTCCCCGAACCCCTGCGGGTACCGGTCGCCGACTCGCACACCCACCTCGACATGCAGGCGGGCACCGTCGACGAGGGCCTCGCCAAGGCGGCCTCCGTCGGCGTGACCACCGTGGTCCAGGTGGGCTGCGACGTGCGCGGCTCGCAGTGGGCCGCGCGGACGGCGGCGGAGTACGACAGCGTCCACGCGGCGGTCGCCCTCCATCCCAACGAGGCGCCCCGCATCGTCCACGGCGACCCGGACGGCTGGTCGCGCCAGGGGGCGCGGGTGGCCGGCGGGGACGCCGCGCTCGACGAGGCGCTCGCCGAGATCGACCGGCTCGCCGCGCTGCCCGAGGTCAAGGGCGTCGGCGAGACCGGCCTCGACTACTTCCGCACCGGTCCGGAGGGCATGGCCGCCCAGGAGCGGTCCTTCCGTGCCCACATCGAGATCGCCAAGCGGCACGGCAAGGCGCTCGTCATCCACGACCGCGAGGCGCACGACGACGTCCTGCGGGTCCTGAAGGAGGAGGGCGCCCCCGAGCGCACCGTCTTCCACTGCTACTCCGGCGACGCGGCGATGGCCGAGATCTGCGCCGCGCACGGGTACTTCATGTCCTTCGCCGGCAACGTCACCTTCAAGAACGCGCAGGGGCTGCGGGACGCGCTCGCCGTCGCACCTCTCGAACTCGTCCTCGTGGAGACGGACGCGCCGTTCCTGACGCCCGCGCCGTACCGCGGACGGCCCAACGCGCCGTATCTCGTTCCGGTCACGCTGCGCGCCATGGCGGAGGTCCGGGGCATCGGCGAGGACGCCATGGCCCGGGCGGTCTCCGCGAACACCGCGCGCGCTTTCGGTTACTGACCGATAACGCCGCGACGCAGCGTAGCTGCGCCGCTTTGGAGAGTGACGGGAGCTCCGCTAGGTTCTGTCCGCCCGGACCGGACCCCTGGAGCGTCATCGTGAGCAACTCGCCGTACGAGACGTACGAGCCGCCGCAGTTCGAGGCGTGGGGCGGTGCGCCGCCGTACGACCAGGCGGCCGGCGGGGGAGCGGTCGGTACGGGGTACGTGGATTCGTACGGTGGTTCGTACGGGGCCTCTTTCGATACCTCGGTCGATGGTTCCTACGGCGGGTACGCGGGCGAGGGCGGTGACACCTACCGGCCCTCCTACGAGATGGCCGGGAGCGACGAGGTCGACCTCCCCCGTCAGGCACCTGCCCCCGACGAGCCGTTCGACGAGCAGCCCGACGAGCCGTTCGACGAGCAGCCCGACGAGCCGTCCGGTGGGCGGGCCGAGGCGCGGCGGGCCGCGCGGCGCCGGAAGACGTCACGGGCCGCCGCCGTGAGCGAGCGGTCAGACCGGTCGGACCGGTCGGACCGGTCGGACCGGTCCGACCCGATGCGCCGGCTGCTGCCGCAGGCCCTCGTCGTCGCCTTCCTCGCGGGCGGCACGTCCGCGTTCGTCGCCAACGACAAGGCCGTCCAGCTCATCGTCGACGGCAAGCCGCGCACCCTGCACACCTTCGCCGACGACGTCGGTGAACTCCTCGCCGACGAGGGCGTGGACGTCGGCGCCCACGACATCGTGGCGCCCGCGGCCCCCACCACCCTCGCCAGCGGCGACGAGATCGCCGTCCGCTACGGCCGGCCCGTCCACCTCACGCTCGACGGCGAGCGGCGCAAGGTGTGGACCACGGCCCGGACCGTCGACGGCGCGCTGCGGCAGCTCGGGGTGCGGGCGGAGGGCGCCCACCTGTCGGCCTCGCGCAGCCGGCGCATCGACCGGGGCGGGCTCGACCTGGACGTCCGCACGGAGCGCACCGTGACGATCATGGCGGACGGGCGGGAGCGGACCATCCGTACGAACGCGGCGACCGTGCAGGAGGCCGTCGAGGAGTCCGGGGTGACGCTGCGGGGGCAGGACACCACGTCGGTGGCGCCCGGCAGCTTTCCGCGTGACGGGCAGACGGTGACCGTCATGCGGGTCACCGGGTCGAAGGAGGTGCGGGAGGAGCCGATCCCCTTCGACGTCGAGAAGACCGAGGACGCATCGCTGTTCAAGGGCACGGAGGTCGTGGCGCAGTCGGGGCAGGCGGGGGTGCGGCGCGTCACGTACGCGGTGCGGACCGTCAACGGCGTGAAGCAGAGGCCGCGGCGGGTCCGGTCCGAGGTGGTGCGGGAGCCGCAGAAGCGGGTCGTGAAGGTGGGCACGAAGCAGATGCCGACGTCCGTGGCCGGGGCGGACGGGCTGGACTGGGGCTCGCTGGCGCACTGCGAGTCGGGCGGGCGGCCGGGCGCGGTGGACGCGTCGGGGACGTACGGCGGGCTGTACCAGTTCGACACGAGGACCTGGCAGGGCCTCGGCGGATCGGGCCGTCCGCAGGACGCGCCGGCGGAGGAACAGACGTTCCGGGCGAAGAAGCTGTACGTCCAGCGCGGCGCCAGCCCCTGGCCCCACTGCGGCCGCCACCTGTAACACCACCGCCCGCGCCTTTTGTTCGTCGGTGGGGCGGGGCCGCGGGGGTATGTGCGTACTCGCCATCCCTGCGCCCCGCCCCAAGCCCAAAGACGCCAGAGCTGGCTCGGTGCTCCGTTCGCACATACCCCCACGTCCCCTCGGGCCGTGGGGCGGCAGCAGGCCGGTGGCGGTCCCGCCGCTGTGGGCGGCGGCGCGGTGGGCATGTGGCCGCTCCCGCTGTGGGCAGGCGTTCCGCAGGGCGGAACGGGTGGGCACAGCCCCCGGTGCCGGGTGGCGATAAGTGTGGCTCCAGCCCCGGCGCAGGCGGGGACGAACCCCGGGGCCGGGCGGCGATAAAGGTGGCTCCAGCCCCGGCGCAGCCGGACGGTGCGGGGCGGCGATGAGGGGGGCCCAGGCCCGGCGCGGGCGGGCGCCGGCCCCGGGGCGGAGCGGCGGGGAAAGGGGCACCGGCCCCGGGCCCCTTAACCTGGTGCGGTGAGCACTGAGCACGGCCCCCTCCTCGGCCCCGCCGAGATCCGCGAACTGGCCACCGCCCTGGACGTCCGCCCGACCAAGCAGCGCGGCCAGAACTTCGTCATCGACGCCAACACCGTCCGCCGCATCGTCCGCACCGCGGAGGTCCGCCCGGACGACGTCGTCGTCGAGGTCGGCCCGGGCCTCGGCTCCCTGACGCTGGCCCTGCTGGAGACCGCCGCCCACGTCACCGCCGTGGAGATCGACGACGTCCTCGCCGGGGCCCTGCCCGCGACGATCCGGGCCCGCCTCCCGCGCAAGGCCGACTCCTTCGCGCTGGTGCACAGCGACGCCATGCTGGTGAAGGAGCTGCCGGGCCCCGCCCCGACCGCCCTGGTCGCGAACCTCCCGTACAACGTCGCCGTACCCGTCCTGCTCCACATGCTCGACACCTTCCCGACCATCGAGCGCACGCTCGTGATGGTCCAGGCGGAGGTCGCCGACCGCCTCGCCGCGGGACCGGGCTCGCGCGTGTACGGCGTACCGTCCGTGAAGGCCGCCTGGTACGCGGACGTGAAGCGCGCCGGAGCCATCGGGCGCAACGTGTTCTGGCCCGCCCCGAACGTCGACTCGGGCCTCGTCTCCCTGGTGCGGCGGGACGAGCCGGTCAAGACCACCGCCTCGAAGCGCGAGGTCTTCGCCGTCGTCGACGCCGCCTTCGCGCAGCGCAGGAAGACGCTGCGGGCCGCGCTGGCGGGCTGGGCCGGCTCCGCGGCCGCCGCGGAGGCCGCCCTGGTCGCCGCCGGCGTCTCGCCCCAGGCGCGCGGCGAGGCGCTGACCGTGGAGGAGTTCGCGCGCATCGCCGAGCACAAGGAGACGGGCGCGTGAGCGTCACCGTACGGGTTCCCGCGAAGGTCAACGTCCAGCTGGCGGTGGGCGCCGCCCGCGCCGACGGCTTCCACGACCTCGCCAATGTCTTTCTCGCCGTCGGCCTCTACGACGAGGTCACGGTGACACCCGCCGACGAGCTGCGGGTGACGTGTGAGGGGCCCGGGTCCGATCAGGTCCCGCTGGACCGTACGAACCTGGCGGCCCGCGCGGCCGAGCTGCTGGGCGAGCGGTACGGGATCGCCCCCGACGTGCACCTCCACATCGCCAAGGACATTCCCGTCGCGGGCGGCATGGCCGGCGGCAGCGCCGACGGCGCCGCCGCGCTCGTGGCGTGCGACGCGCTGTGGGGGACCGGCGCCTCCCAGGGCGAACTGCTCGACATCTGCGCCGAGTTGGGCAGTGACGTGCCGTTCAGCCTCGTCGGCGGCGCCGCGCTCGGCACCGGGCGCGGCGAGAAGCTG
Organism: Streptomyces sp. NPDC052114; assembly: GCF_040680155.1. NCBI lineage: Bacteria > Bacillati > Actinomycetota > Actinomycetes > Kitasatosporales > Streptomycetaceae > Streptomyces > Streptomyces sp. NPDC052114. The sequence goes on from NZ_JBFAWC010000008.1 coordinate 236,979, forward strand.
GAGCCGCTCGCCGTCGGAGGCACCTTCCACTGGGTGTTCGCCGTGGCCGACGGCGGGCTCTCCACGCCCGCCGTGTACCGCGAGTTCGACCGGCTGACCCCGGTGGCCCCCGCCCCCGAGGCCTCGCCCGTGCTCCTTGAGGCGCTGCGGACCGGCGACGTCGACGCCCTCGCCGCGTCGGTCGCCAACGACCTCCAGCCCGCGGCCCTTTCGCTCTTCCCCTCGCTCGCCGAGACCCTCGCGGCCGGCACGGACGCGGGCGCGCTCGCCGCCCTCGTCTCCGGGTCCGGCCCGACCACCGCGTTCCTCGCGCGCGACGCCGGGGCGGCGCGGAAGGTGGCGGACGCGCTCCTGGCGTCGGGGACCTGCCGTGCGGCGCGGGTCGCGGAGTCGCCCGCCCCGGGCGCCACGCCGCTCTAGGTACTCAGGTACGGATCTGAGTACGGCGGCGCTGACGCCGGTCCTGTGCGGCGCGCGACCGTACGTGCATGGGATCAAGTGTTCGCGAACTGGCCGCGCAGACGCCCTCCGGGCGTGACCGGTACATCGACCTGCTGCGGGTCGCCTCGCTCGGCACGGTCGTCGTCGGGCACTGGCTGATGGCGGCCGTGACCGTCGGCGACGACGGTCACGCCGAGGTCGGCAACCTCCTCGCCGTGGTGCCGGAGCTCCAACTCCTCACCTGGGCGCTCCAGATCATGCCCGTCTTCTTCTTCGTCGGCGGCTTCTCGCACGCGCTGTCGTACCGTTCGCTGCTGCGCAAGTCGCCGGGCGGGTCCGTCTACTCGGCCTTCCTGCGGGCCCGGCTCCAGCGACTGCTGCGGCCCACCATGGTCTTCATCGGGGTGTGGGGTGCGGGCGCGCTGATCCTCCAACTGGGCGGCGGGAGCGGCGGGTTGCTCGACGTCGCGCTGCGGCTCGTGGCGCAGCCGCTGTGGTTCATCGGCATCTACCTCGCCATGGTCGCGTTCACCCCGCCGCTGCTGCGGCTGCACGAGCGCTGGGGGTGGGGCGCGTTCGGCGCGCTCGTGGCTGCGGCGGGCGCGGTGGACCTGGCCCGCTTCGCGTTCGGCGTGCCCTATGTCGAGTTCCTGAACTTCGCCTTCGTCTGGCTCGCGGTGCACCAGCTCGGGTTCCTGCGCGCGGACGGGCGGTTGCGGCTGCGCATGCCGTACGTCCTGGCGGGCGCGGGACTCACGGGCGCCTCGCTGCTCGTGGCCCTCGGCCCCTATCCGCTCTCCATGGTCGGCATGCCCGGCGAGCGCGTCTCGAACATGGCACCGCCCACCTTCGCCCTGCTCTGCCACGGCCTGTGGCTGGTCGGCGCCGTGGAACTGCTGCGCGCCCCCGCGACGCGGTGGCTGGCGCGGCCCCGGGTCTGGCGGGGCGTGGTGGCGGCCAACGGCATCTCCATGACGGCGTTCCTGTGGCACCTGACGGCGATGCTCGGGGTGTACGGGATGCTGCTCGCCCTCGACGTCCCGCTGCCGGAGCCGGCGACGGGGGCGTGGTGGGCGCAGGTGCCGCCGCGGATGGCGGCGGCCGCGGCGCTCACCGCGGTGCTGGTCGCGGCCTTCCGCCGCTTCGAACGGCCGGGTGCGGCGCGGGAGCCGGACGCGTCGGGCGGTCCGGTGTCCGGTCCGGCCGCGGCGCTCGGCGTCACGCTGTGCCTGTTCGGCGTGCTCGGCCTGTCGATGGTCGGCTTCGGCGGCCTCCTGGAGGGTCGCACGGCGCTGCTGATCGCGGTCCGTGTGACGGCGCCGGTGGCGGTGGGGATGGCCCTTGCGGGGTGGCTGCTGGTGGAGAGGGCGGGGCGGGGCGCCCGGGTGCGGGGCGCCGGTGTCAGGGGCGCGCGTGTCAGCGGGTAGGCCCGTCAGGCAGGACTCGGTCGGGCAGGAATCGGGCGGGCAGGACTCGGTCCGGAAGGACTCGTTCGGGGCAGGGAGATTTCCACAGTCATTGAGTTGTCCACGGAGTTGTCCCTGAGGCGGACGCGGTGCCGGGGGCGGTCCTAACCTGATCTCTGAACGGCCGTGTGGGGCCGGAGGGCTTGAAGCCGGAGAGCTTGAAGCCGGAGGGCCGGAGGGCCGGAGGGCTTGGGGGAGCGGGGGACATGACGGATCACAGCGGGGACGACCATGCGCCGGGCCGCCCGGAAGGCGGGCAGCCGAAGGACCGCTCGATCGACCTGCCACCGGAGGACGAGGCGGGGGCGGCGCAGGCGGCGGCTGCGCGGGAGGCGGCTTCGGGAGACGTGACGCTGTCCAAGGCGCCGGACACGTCCGCGCCGGGAGCGCCGCCCTTCGACGGGCCGCCCGCGGGGGAGCGGAAGCCCTGGATGCCGCCAATCACGGGTGCGGGACCCGCGGCGCCGAGCCCGCCGCGGGCGGACGCCCCACCGGCGCCACCACCCGCGCCCGCCGGGCCGCCACCCGCCGGGCCGCCACCCGGGCCCGTCGCGCCTCCTTTCGCACCCCCGTACCCGCGCTATTACGTGCCGATCCCGCCGCGCCCCGCCCCCGTCGGCGGGCTCGGGACCGCGGCCATGTTGTTGTTCGGCGGTGTCGCCGGGCTCGCGCTGGTGCGGCTCGTCGCGGACTTCGATCTGTACGACACGCTGGGCAGCAGGTGGTACGCCTTCTACCGGGACGACGACGTCGGCGCCTTCTGGGGACTCGCCGTCTTCCTGCTGCTGCTCGGGTTCCTCGGGGCGATCCCCGTCTTCCTGACCTGGTTCCACCGCGTACGGACGAACGCGGAGGTGTTCGCGCCGGGGCGGCACCGCCAGCCGCCGGGCATGGCGGTCGGCGCCTGGTTCATCCCGTTCGCCAACTGGTGGATACCGAAGCAGATGACGGACGACATCATCGCGGCCAGCGACCCGGCGGGGGCCCGTCCGACCCCGGCCCCCGCGCCGTACGGCCGGTACGGTCCGTACGGCAGCGAGCAGGCGCCGTACCGGCCGGGGCAGGGCGCCGTCACCGCGTGGTGGGCCGCCTGGGTCGCGTCCGGCGTGACGAGCGCGATCGGATGGCTGCTGCTCTTCGCCGCCGACGAGGGCGACATCGGCCAGGGCCGCTCCGCCCTGGTGATGTTCATGCTCTCGGACGCGGCGCTGATGGCCGCCGGTGTCTGCGGCATCCTCATGATCCGCGCGGTCACCGCCATGCAGGACCTGCGCCTGGGCTTCGTCCGCCCCGGCCTGCCCGGACCCCCGCCGCCGGGCCCGCCCCGCTGGTGATCACGGAGGCGGTGGACCCGAGATCACGGCGCGGCCGAGGAGCGCCCCGCGCGGGCGACTACGCTTGAGGGTCGATCGATCCCCCCTGTCAGGAGTGAAATGGCCGTCAATCTGGTCAATGTCGAGGCAGTCAGCAAGGTGTACGGCACCCGTGCCCTGCTCGACGGCGTCTCACTCGGCGTGTCCGAGGGGGACAGGATCGGCGTCGTCGGGCGCAACGGCGACGGGAAGACCACCCTGATCCGGATGCTCGCCAAGCTGGAGGAGGCGGACACCGGGCGCGTCACGCACAGCGGCGGGCTGCGGCTCGGCGTGCTGACGCAGCACGACTCGCTGGACCCCGAGGCCACCGTCCGGCACGAGGTCATCGGCGACCTCGCCGACCACGAGTGGGCGGGCAGCGCCAAGATCAGGGACGTGCTCACGGGGCTGTTCGGCGGGCTCGACCTGCCGGGCTTCCCGCAGGGGCTCGACACCGTCATCGGCCCGCTCTCCGGTGGCGAGCGCCGCCGCATCGCGCTGGCCAAGCTGCTCATCGGCGAGCCGGACCTGATCGTCCTCGACGAGCCGACCAACCACCTCGACGTGGAGGGCATCGCCTGGCTCGCCGGGCACCTGCGGGCGCGGCGCTCGGCGCTCGTGTGCGTGACCCACGACCGCTGGTTCCTCGACCAGGTCTGCACCCGCATGTGGGACGTGCAGCGCGGCTCCGTCTTCGAGTACGAGGGCGGGTACTCCGACTACGTGTTCGCCCGCGCCGAGCGCGAGCGCATCGCCGCCACCGAGGAGACCAAGCGGCAGAACCTCATGCGCAAGGAGCTGGCCTGGCTGCGCCGCGGCGCCCCCGCCCGCACCAGCAAGCCGAGGTTCCGCATCGAGGCGGCCAACGCGCTGATCGCGGACGTGCCGCCGCCCCGGGACACCAGCGAGCTGATGAAGTTCGCGACGACGCGGCTCGGCAAGACCGTCTTCGACCTGGAGGACGTGTCCGTCCAGGCCGGTCCCAAGATGCTGCTCAAGCACCTGACCTGGCAGCTCGGCCCCGGCGACCGCATCGGCCTGGTCGGGGTGAACGGCGCGGGCAAGACCTCCCTGCTGCGCGCCATGGCGGAGGCGGCCCGCAGCGAGGGGGACGTGCAGCCCGCCGCCGGGAAGGTCGTCGTCGGCAAGACCGTGAAGCTGGCCTATCTGTCGCAGGAGGTCGCCGAGCTGAAGCCGACGCTGCGGGTCCTGGAGGCCGTGCAGCAGGTGCGCGAGCGCGTCGACCTCGGCAAGGGCCGGGAGATGACGGCGGGGCAGCTCTGCGAGACGTTCGGGTTCAACAAGGAGAAGCAGTGGACGCCGGTCGGCGACCTCTCCGGTGGCGAGCGGCGCAGGCTCCAGCTGCTGCGGCTGCTGATGGACGAGCCGAACGTCCTCTTCCTCGACGAGCCCACCAACGACCTCGACATCGAGACGCTGACGCAGCTGGAGGACGTGCTCGACGGGTGGCCCGGCTCGATGGTCGTGATCTCCCACGACCGGTTCTTCGTCGAGCGGACGACGGACAAGGTGTTCGCGCTTCTGGGTGACGCCACGATGCGGATGCTGCCGCGCGGCATCGACGAGTACCTGGAGCGCAGGCAGCGGATGGCGGAGGCGGCCGCCTCCGCGACCCCGGCGCAGGCCGCGCCCGCGCAGGCCGCCGCGGCCAGGACCGTCTCGGCCGCCGACGCCCGCGCCGCCAAGAAGGAGCTGCAGAAGATCGAGCGGCAGCTGGACAAGGTCTCCGAGAAGGAGGCCAAGCTGCACACCCAGATCGCCGATAACGCCACGGACTTCGAAAAGGTGGCCAAACTGGACGCGGAGCTCCGCGAACTGATCGGCGAGCGCGAGGAGTTGGAAATGCGCTGGCTGGAGCTCGCGGAGGACGCGTAGAGCTCCCGTGCAGCTCGCGTAACGGACGCATCACGGGCCGGTCCTCCCTTGGGAACAGGGGCAGGACCGACCCCGTGCGGGGTGCGGTCAGAGTGATAGAAAGGCTGACCTGAGAGCACCCTTTGGCGTGCCGAAAAATCAGTGAAGGGGGAAGCGCTGATGACTCAGCCGCCCAACCAGCCGCCGCACGGCGGCTACGGAGCTCCGCAGGATCCACGGCAGGGCGGCGCGCAGCAGCCGCCGCAGCCGCCGGGCCAGCCGCCGCAGGCTCCCGGTCAGCCGCCGCAGGCCCCGCCGCCCGCCGCCCCGCAGCCGGGGCAGCCCCAGCCCGGTTACGGCTACCCGCAGACTCCGCCGCCCGCGGCCGACAACCCGTACGCGCAGCAGCCGGCCCAGCCGGGCCCCTACGGCCAGCCCCAGCAGCCGGGACCGTACAACCAGCCGACGCAGCCCGGTCCCTACGGCCAGCCGCAGTACGGCTACCAGCAGCAGCCGCCGACGCAGCCGATGTACCCCGGCCCCGGCGTGCCCGGCACCCCGCCCGGCGACGGCAAGGCCAAGCGGAACAAGCTCGTCGTGATCGTCGCCGCGGCCGTGGCCGCGCTGCTCGTCGCGGGCGGTGTCACCTACGCCGTCGTCGGCGGTGACGACGGCGACGGGAAGAAGTCCGAGGCGAAGAACAAGGACCCCAAGCCCTCCGCGTCCGCCCCGGCCAACCCGGGCGACGGCAGCGGCGACGGCAACGAGGGCAAGGAGGACCTCAACGAGGGCCGCCAGGCCGGCGAGGCCAAGGTCCTCTGGTACAAGGAGGCCCCCAAGGTCCCCGGCTCCGGCGGCGACGCCCCGGGCATGTGGGTCGAGGGCGACGTCGCGGTCAAGGCCGCGTACAAGCAGCTGCTCGCCTACGACGTGAAGACCGGCAAGGTCGCCTGGCCCGCCATCACGTTCCCGCAGAAGATCTGCGCCGCCACCCAGACGGCCACCGACGACGGCAAGATCGTCGTGGCGTACAAGGAGGGCGTGAAGAGCAGCGCCAAGTGCAACCAGCTCCAGGTCATCGACCTGAAGACGGGCGACAAGGGCTGGGGCAAGCCGGTCAAGGAGGAGGGCCTGTTCGACTTCGCCCTCCAGACCAACCTGGTCCTCGTCGGCGACGTCCTGATGGTCGGCCGCGACCAGTCCGGCACGGCGCTGCGGATGAGCGACGGCGAGAAGCTCTACGTCGCGGACAAGAAGGACGAGGGCAGCTGCTTCCCCAACGGCTTCGCCGGCGGCAAGCAGCTCCTCATGGCCCTGTCCTGCGGCGCGAGCACGCCCAGCGAGCACGACGAGCTGCAGCAGCTCGACCCGAAGACCGGCCGCGCCCTGTGGACCAAGAAGTTCCCCAAGGGCTGGCGCATCGGCAAGGTCTACTCCGTCAGTCCCACGGTCGTGTACCTCACCAACGAGGACAAGAAGAAGTGGAACGTGACGGTGCTGAAGGAGAACAGCGACAAGGTCCGCTCCGAGCTGACCACCAAGGACAACTTCGCCCCGGAGTGCGGCACCTCCATCCTCGACCGCGCGCTCGGCGGCTGCCTGGGCGCCACGGCCGACGACAAGTACCTGTACCTGCCGACCGACGAGAAGAGCGGCGCCAACTCGGTCGTCGCGTTCAGTCTCGCCACCGGCAAGGAGGCCTGGCGCACCAAGTCGCCGATGGACGAAACGATGCTGCCGATGAAGGTCGAGAACGGCGAGCTGATCGCGTACGTCACGCCGGCCTACGACTCCGGCGGCCGGGTCGTCTCCATCGCCACCTCCGGTTCGCACACGCCCAAGACCCTTCTGCAGCACCCGAAGGGCACTTCGCAGATCGAGAGCGGCTTCTACTCGAAGGACGTCGACTACGTGGACGGACGGTTCTACATCTCCACCACCAGTCTCATGAGCACGTCCGGCCAGGCGAAGCTGATGCTCGCCTACGGCAAGTGATCCCCCGCTCGGACCTCCGCTCGACCGCTCTCGTCCCCAAGGAATCGACGACGTCATGACCCAGCCGCCCCAGCCTCCGCAGCAGCCGCCGAACGAGCCCCCACAGGGAGGGTTCGGCGCGCCCCAGGAACCGCCGGCCGGTGGTTTCGGTGCCCCGCAGGACCCTCCGCCCGGAGGCTTCGGCAAGGCCCCGGAGCCGTCGTACGGCTACCCGCAGGCGCCCCAGCCGCCGGCCCAGCAGCCCCCGGCCCCGCAGACCCCGCCGCCCGCGCAGCCCCCGGCCCCGCCGGGACAGCCGCCGCAGACCCCGCCGCCCGCGGCGCCGCCGGCCGCTCCGCCCGCGCCCCCGGCCGGCCAGCCCACCTACGGCTACCCCCAGGCGCCCCAGGCGCCCCAGGCACCTCAGCCGCCGCAGGGCTACGGCTACCCGGGCCAGCCCGGCCAGCCGCAGTACCAGCAGGGCTACCAGCAGCCGGGCTACCCGCAGCAGTACCAGCCGCAGCCCCCCACCATGCCGATGCAGCCGCAGGCCGCGGGCGGCTCCGGTGAGGGGAAGAAGAAGTTCAGCAGCCAGATGACGATCATCGTCGCGGCGGTCGCCGTGATCGCGCTGATCGTCGGCGGCGGTGTCTACTACGCCACGTCGAAGGACGACGGCGACACCAAGACCACCGCGCAGGAGTCCGGCGGCAAGGACGGCAAGAGCGGCAAGGACGGCAAGGGGGAGGGCGGCGACGCGCTGCCCCAGCAGGGCGACGCCAAGGAGAAGGCCCCGGCCGACCCCGCGGCCAAGGTCCTCATGCAGCTCCCGCAGCCGGAGGTCCCCAAGGACCAGATCTGGACGGCCACGGGCTCCGTGCTGACCGACGACGTCTACGCCAAGGCGGGCGTCAACGAGCTGAACGGCTACGACCCGGACACCGGCAAGAAGAAGTGGACGATCCCGCTCTCCGGCATGACCTGCGCGATGTCGCGCGAGGTCACCAAGGACGGCATCGCCGCGGTCGTCACCGAAGAGGCCAAGCGGAACAAGAAGGGTGACTACCAGCAGTGCACCAACGTCTCCGCGGTTGACCTGAAGTCCGGCAAGAAGCTCTGGACCGAGAGCGCCGAGACCAACGGCATGAAGGCGACGTTCAAGGAAGTCACCATCTCGGGCACCACGATCGCCGCGGGCGCCGGCACCTCCAGCGGCGGCGCCGCCTGGGACGTCACCGGCAAGTCCCTGTGGACGCCGAAGGTCGGCAAGTGCCAGGACGTCGGCTACGCCGGCGGCGACCAGCTGGTCGCGGTCCGCAAGTGCGGCACGTACGGCGACTACAAGCTGAAGGTCCAGCTCCTGGACCCGAAGACCGGCGACGACAAGTGGACGTACCCGATCGCCCCCGGCGTCGACAACGCCAAGATCATCTCGACGAACCCGGTCGTCTTCGGCCAGGACACCACCGAGATCACCGCCTCCGGCGTGACCGACGTCTTCTCCCTCGGGAGCAACGGCAAGCTGCGCACCAAGATCTCGCTGGAGGACGGCAAGTACGACCACGACTGCGGCGTCAACATGGTCAACGACTGCCGCGCGATCGCGGTCGGCAACGACCGGCTGTACGTCCCCACCCGCCAGCACGACGGCACCGGTGAGAGCTACAACCGCACCAACGAGATCGTGTCCTTCTCGCTGGCCACCGGCAAGCCGACCAGCGACCGCGCGGTCGCCGGCGACAACGGCGAGATCTTCCCGATCCGCATGGACGGCGGCAACGTCCTCGCGTACAAGGCGCACGGCTACCAGAAGGGCGCCCAGGTCGTCTCGCTCGACGGCAAGACGATGAAGGAGACCAAGCTCCTGGAGACCCCGGGCTCCGAGGCGGTCACCGACGCGATCAGCGGCATGGTCCCGAAGTCCAACGAACTCCTCTACGGGAACGGCCACCTGTTCCTCGGCAAGAAGCTGCTGAGCAGGCCCCTCACGAAGGGCGAGAAGGAGTACGTGGCGATCGGCTTCGTCGCGAAGTAGCGCGGCGCCCCACCGCGGGCCACGCACGGCGGCCGCCCCCTCGGCGCACGAGGGGGCGGCCGCCGTCGTTCGTGTACCACTCGGTGCGCCCAATCACCCCTGAATGGCCTGGATTTCGGCATTCCGGGCCGCTTCTGGCCGGTAGGGGGCGCGCAACGTCGAACAAGCGTGTAGCTTCCGGGAGATGGAGGCCGGGGGGCCTGGGGGAACTGGGGGGTTGCTATGGGTGTGCGGCTCATGGTGGTCGACGACCACCGACTGCTCGCCGAGGCGCTCGCCTCGGCGCTGAAGCTGCGCGGGCACCGGGTGCTCGCCGCGGCCGCGCCCGCCGCGGGAGCGGCGGAGCTGGTGATCAGCAGGGCGCCGGAGGTCTGCCTCCTGGGCACGGCCACGCCCGCGGAGCCGGGCATGTTCGATCCGGTCGTCAAGATCAAGCGGGAGCGTCCGCAGGTGGCGGTGGTGGTGCTCGGCCCGGTGCCGAGCCCGCGCGGCATCGCCGCGGCCTTCGCCTGCGGCGCGTCCGGGTACGTGCGCCACGACGAGCGCATAGAAGGAGTGGAGCGCGCCATCATGAAGGCGCGCGCGGGCGAGGCCGCCGTCGCACCCCAGCTGTTGCAGGGCGCCTTCAGCGAACTGCTCAACCCGGCGGCCCAGCCCGACGACGAGGGCCAGCGCCTGTTGCAGATGCTCACCCCGCGCGAGGTCGAGGTCCTGGTGCGGGTCGCGGACGGCGAGGACACCCGGCTGATCGCCGCCGGCATGGGGATAGCCCCGAGCACGGCGCGTACGCATGTGCAGCGGGTCCTGATGAAGCTGGGGGTCGGCTCGCGTCTTGAGGCCGCCGCGCTCGCCGCGCGCACCGGCCTCCTGGAGCGCGCCGAGCGCCCGCCGTCGGTCTACACGGACAACGGCGACATGCCGACGGGGCCCGAGTCACCGAAGTGACCCGGGCCCCGTGCGGGCCGTGCCGTCCTGGCGGGCTCAGTCGTCCTCGGGCTCCTCGGCGGGCGCGGCCACCGGGCGCAGCCACAGCCAGCCCAGGAAGAACAGGCCGAGGGCGAGCATGCCGAGGCCGGTCCAGAGGTTGATGTTGATGTCCTCCGCCTTCTTGAGGTCGGCGTCGGACGCGGTGATGCCGGCGATCGTCACGATGACGCCGTAGACGACGAACAGGCCGCCGATGATCCGCCGGATGTCGAAGAGGCGGGCCGCCGTCGCGGACTTGCGCTCCAGCTCGGAGACTTCGTTGTGCAGGTCGGACATGGTGTTCGGTCCTCCGATCGGGGCTAGAGCGAGTACGGCAGGTAGCAGGCCGCGGCGAGCACGATCGCACCCCAGCCGAGCAGGGCGGGCTTGCGGTACCACGCGTCGTCGCCCTCTTCCACGCCGTCGTCCTCAAGACCGGGCGAGGCCGTCCCGTAGACCAGGCCGGCCAGTTCGGCCTCCGGCTTGGGGGCGGTGAAGAGCGTGACGACGACCATCACCACGGCACCGGCGACGAAACCGACGATCGCCGAGACGAAGTTGGCGCCCTGGTCGGTCGGGATGTCGATGACGCCCTGCTTGTAGATCCAGAAGTAGTTGACCATCGCGGCGGTCGTGCCCGCGAGCAGGCCCCACACACCGGACTTCATCGAGGCCCGCTTCCAGAACATGCCGATGATGAAGACCACGAACATCGGGACGTTGAAGAACGAGAACAGGGTCTGCAGATACCCCATGATGTTCGAGAAGCTCGACGCGATGAAGGCCGTGCCGATGGAGGCGATCACACCGATCGCGGTGATGAGCCGGCCGAAGCGCAGGTAGTAGACGTCCTCGCGGTCCTTGACCACGTACTTGGCCCAGATGTCGTACGTGAACACGGTGTTGAAGGACGAGACGTTCGCCGCCATGCCCGCCATGAACGCGGCGAGCAGACCGGTGACCGCGATGCCGAGCACGCCGTTGGGCAGCAGCTCCTGCATCAGGTAGGGGATCGCGTCGTTGTACGTCAGGCCGGATCCGGCGGTGCCGATCTTCGGGACGAGGACGGCGGCGACCAGGCCCGGGATCATCACCAGGAAGACGATGAAGATCTTCGGGAAGGCGGCGATCAGCGGGGTGCGCTGGGCGGCGGAGAGGTTCTTCGCGGAGAGCGCGCGCTGCACCTCGGCGAAGTTCGTCGTCCAGTAGCCGAAGGAGAGCACGAAGCCGAGGCCCAGGATGATGGTCAGCCAGTTGGCGCCGAGCGGGTTGGCGTCACCGATGCCGGTGCCGCCCCAGGCAGTCAGGAAGTTGTCGCCGTGCTGCTTCTCGATGGAGCCGGTCAGGCCGTCCCAGCCGCCGACCTTCTTCAGGCCGATGACGCAGATCGGGATCAGCGCGGCGAGGATCACGAAGAACTGGAGCACTTCGTTGTAGATCGCCGAGGAGAGTCCGCCGATCGTGATGTACGCGAGGACGAACAGGCCCGCGACGACGATCGCCACCCACTGCGGCCAGCCGAGCAGCGCCTCGACGACGATCGAGAGGGCGTAGAGGTTCACACCCGCGATGAGTATCGCCGCGAAGGCGAAGAGCGCCGAGCTGAGCAGGTGGGCGGACTTGTCGAACCGCTGGAGCAGGAACTCGGGGACGGAGCGGACCTTGCTGCGGTAGTAGAACGGCATCATCACGAGGCCGAGGAAGACCATCGCGGGGATGGCGCCGATCCAGTACCAGTGGACGACCGCGACGCCGTACTGCGCGCCGGTGGCGGCCATGCCCAGGATCTCGGTGGCGCCCAGGTTCGCGGCGACGAAGGCGAGACCGGTGACCCAGGCGGGCAGGGAACGGCCGGAGAGGAAGAAGTCGAGGCTGGTCTTCACGCTGCGGCGGGCGGCGAATCCGATACCGAGGACGACCACGAAGTAGATCGCCAGGATCGCGTAATCGAGCCCGTTGGTGGGGAGCCGAAGCCCTTCGGCCAGGGTTTGCATGGGGAACTCGCTTCGTTGCGCGAACTGATCAGACGGGAACCTACGCCCCGCTTTTCAATAAGTGAACAGTTCCCGTGATGTTCTTTGTTTGATTGTGACCGGAACCTCGCCGTAGTCGCCCACGGTGTGCGGGCAGTCCCTTGACTGGCCTGGTCGGTCGTGGTTTGTTATGTGCGGTTCTGTTTGGTGGGTGTTGATGAGGAGCCCTGAACGTGAAGAAGACCTCGACCCGTCTCGCCGACGGTCGTGAGCTCATCCACTACGACGTGCGCGACGACGCCGTCCGCGAGGCCGTCGACCGGCGCCCGCTCGCACCCGTCTCCACCACGTCACAGGTCCGCAGGGACCCCCTCCTCGGCGACTCCGTCGCCATCGCCTCGCACCGCCAGGGCCGCACCTACCACCCGCCGGCCGACGAGTGCCCCCTGTGCCCCTCCGCCGGGGACCGGCTCAGCGAGATCCCCGACTCCTCCTACGACGTCGTGGTCTTCGAGAACCGCTTCCCCTCGCTCGCCGGTGACGCGGGCCGCTGCGAGGTGGTCTGCTTCACCTCCGACCACGACGCGTCCTTCGCCGACCTCACCCCCGGGCAGGCCGCGCTCGTCCTGGAGGCCTGGACCGACCGCACCGCCGAGCTCTCCCATCTGCCCTCCGTGGAGCAGGTGTTCTGCTTCGAGAACCGCGGCGCCGAGATCGGCGTGACCCTCGGCCATCCGCACGGGCAGATCTACGCCTATCCGTTCGTCACCCCGCGCACGGCCCTGATGCTCCGCTCGCTCGCCGCCTTCAAGGAGTCCTCGGGCGGCGGCAACCTCTTCGACGACGTCGTCGCCAGGGAGAGCGCGGGGGAGCGGGTCGTCCTGGAGGGCGAGCACTGGGTGGCCTTCGTGCCGTACGCCGCGCACTGGCCCTACGAGGTGCACCTCTACCCCAGGCGCCGGGTGCCCGACCTGCTCGCCCTCGACGAGGCCGCGCGCACAGAGTTCCCACAGATCTATCTGGAACTCTTGCGTCGCTTCGACCGGATCTTCGGCGAGGGAGAACCGCCCACCCCGTACATCGCGGCCTGGCACCAGGCACCCTTCGGGCCCCTGGAGGGATATGACGGGATCAATCGTGACGATTTCGCCCTCCACCTTGAACTTTTCACGATTCGCCGCACTTCGGGCAAGCTGAAGTTCCTCGCGGGTTCCGAATCCGGCATGAGCGTGTTCATCAACGACGTGCCGCCGGAAGCCGCGGCCCAGCGACTGCGAGAGGTAGCGAGTTCATGAGCGGTAAGTACCTGGTCACCGGTGGAGCGGGCTATGTCGGAAGCGTGGTGGCCCAGCATCTGATCGAGGCCGGGCACGAGGTGACGGTCCTCGACAACCTCTCGACCGGCTTCCGCGAGGGCGTCCCCGCCGGCGCCACCTTCGTCGAGGGCGACATCCGCGATGCCGCCAAGTGGCTGGACTCCTCCTACGACGCCGTGTTGCACTTCGCCGCCTTCTCGCAGGTCGGCGAGTCCGTCGCCAAGCCCGAGAAGTACTGGGACAACAACGTCGGCGGCACCATGGCGCTGCTCGCCGCGATGCGCGACGCGGGCGTGCGCAGGCTCGTCTTCTCCTCCACCGCAGCGACGTACGGCGAGCCCGTGAACACTCCCATCACGGAGACCGACCCGACCGCCCCCACCTCGCCCTACGGCGCGTCCAAGCTCGCCGTCGACCACATGATCACCGGCGAGGCCGCCGCCCACGGCCTCGGCGCGGTCTCGCTGCGCTACTTCAACGTCGCGGGCGCGTACGGGGAGTACGGCGAGCGCCACGACCCCGAGTCGCACCTCATCCCGCTGGTCCTCCAGGTCGCGCAGGGCCGCCGCGAGGCCATCAACGTCTTCGGCGACGACTACCCGACCCCCGACGGGACCTGCGTACGCGACTACATCCACGTCGCCGACCTCGCCGAGGCGCACCTCCTCGCGGTCGCGGCCGCCACCCCCGGCGAGCACCTCATCTGCAACCTGGGCAACGGCAACGGCTTCTCCGTGCGCGAGGTCATCGAGACCGTCCGCGAGGTCACCGGCCACCCCATTCCCGAGGTGATGGCCCCGCGCCGCGGCGGCGACCCGGCGACCCTGGTCGCCTCCGCCGCCACCGCGCGCGAGAAGCTCGGCTGGAACCCGTCCCGCGCGGACCTCGCGGGCATCGTCGCCGACGCCTGGGCATTCGCCCGGCGAAAGGGGTAGTCCATGGGCACGGCATCCGAAGTCGCCGAGCAGTTCCGGCAGTTGTACGGGTACGCGCCGGACGGGGTCTGGTCGGCCCCCGGCCGGGTCAACCTCATCGGCGAGTACACGGACTTCAACGAGGGCTTCGTGATGCCGCTCGCCCTGCCGCACACCGCCGTCGCCGCCGTGGCGCGCCGCACCGACGGCGTGCTGCGGCTGCACTCCGCGGACATCGACGCCCCGCTCGTCGAACTGCGCGTGGACGAGCTGACGCCGCTGTCCGACGGAGGCTGGGCCGCGTATCCGGCCGGGGTCGTCTGGGCGCTGCGGGAGGCGGGGCACGCGGTCACCGGCGCGGACCTGCACCTGGCGTCGACGGTGCCGACCGGCGCGGGCCTTTCGTCCTCCGCCGCCCTGGAGGTCGTCACCGCCCTCGCCCTGGACGAGCTGTACGGACTCGGGCTCGCCCGGCCCGAGGTGGCCGTCCTCGCCCAGCGCGCCGAGAACGCCTTCGTCGGCGTGCCCTGCGGCGTGATGGACCAGACTGCGTCGGCGTGCTGCACCGAGGGCCACGTCCTGCACCTGGACTGCCGCGACCTCTCGATACGGCAGGTGCCCTTCGACCTGGCGGCCCAGGGGCTGCGGCTCCTGGTCGTCGACACCCGGGTGAAGCACGCGCTCGGCGACGGCGCCTACGCGGAGCGGCGCGCCGGGTGCGAGGCGGGCGCGCGGGCGCTCGGGGTCTCCCATTTGCGCGATGTTCCCTACGCCGAACTGCCGGACGCGCTGCGGAAACTGACGGACGAGAAGATCCGCAGGTACGTGCGGCACATCGTCTCGGACGACCACCGCGTCGAGCGGGTCATCGAGCTCCTGGACGCCGGTGACGCCCGCGCGATCGGCCCCGTCCTCACCGAGGGCCACGCCTCGCTCCGCGACGACCTGCGCATCTCCTGCCCGGAGCTGGACCTGGTGGTGAGCTCCGCGAACGCGGCGGGCGCGCTCGGCGCCCGGATGACCGGCGGCGGCTTCGGCGGCTCGGCGATCGTCCTGGTGGAGGAGGCGGACGCGGACGCGGTCACGAAGTCCGTCCTCGCGGCCTTCGACGCGGCGGGCTTCACGGCGCCGCGGGTCTTCCCGGCGGTGGCCTCGGCGGGGGCGCGCCGGGAGGTGTGAGCCCCGGCGGGCCTAGGCCAGCCGCTTCGTCAGGGTGAACTCCTTGACGCCCTCGGGGTAGTCGGGGATCACGCACACCAGCTCGTAGCCCTGGTCGCGGTAGAAGCCGGGGGCCTGGAAGTCCCAGGTCTCCACACGGGAGTTGAGGCAGCCGCGCTCCTCGCGGGCCGTGCGCTCCGCCTCGGCCAGCAGCCGCGAGCCGAGGCCCGCGCCGCGGTGCCGCTCCTCGACCCAGAGCTGGTCCACGTGCAGCCAGCGGGCCCAGGTGTGCGCGGCGAGCCCCGCCGCGAGACCGCCCCGCTCGTCCAACGCCCATAGGGCCAGCGGCACTTCCTGGTCGGCACCCGTCCCGCGCAGGGCACGCAGTGCGGGGGAGGCCGCCGTGTTCGTCTCGCTCAGCCGCGAGCGAAGCAGACCAAGCCGCTCTTTGTCGACTCCTGTCTCAATACGAAACATACGGCTCACCATAAACGCGTCGGCCAATCAGTTCTGCAAATCAGCTTCCGCTCCCGGCCTCCGGCCCTACTCTGAAGGGCAGTGCCGGTGGGGGCCGGCGCTGATCAGGGGGCGAGACAGTCGGGTACGACGCCCGGCGTGGGGGTGGCACAGCAGTGCGCGGCGGCGGCCGTGCGACTGCCGCGATCTCCGTTCCGGGCGCCGTACCCGCGCCGATCGTTCTCCGGCGATCTTCCGAAGGGGACATCCCCGGCTCCATGGAGGGAGCGCGGGGAAGGGGGTTTCTGTGGTCCGTATTCGAGTCCTGGTCGTCGACGACCACCGCATCTTCGCCGAGTCGCTGGCCGCCGCGCTCGCGGCCGAGCCCGATGTCGACGTGTCCGCGGCCGGCAGTGGCCCGGCGGCGCTGCGCTGCCTGGAGCGTGCGGTCGGCGAGGGGCGCAGATACGACGTGCTGCTCGTCGACGCCGACCTCGGCAGCGCCGCGAGCGCCCTGCAGGGCAACCGCCCCGCGGTGCCGGTACAGGAAGGCAACGCGGACGGGCTCGTGGACGGCATCTCCCTGGTGGCGGGCGTCCGCTCGGGCCAGCCCGCCGTGCGCACCGTCGTGCTCGCGGAGAAGGACGACCCGCGCCGCGCGGCCCTCGCGCTGCAGGCCGGGGCCTCCGGCTGGGTCGCCAAGGACTGCTCGCTGTCCCGGCTCCTGACGGTGATCCGCGGTGTCCTGCGCGACGAGACCCATCTGCCGCCCGCCCTGCTCACCGGCGTGCTGCGCGAGCTGACCGCGGCCCGCAAGCACCGCACCGAGTCCGAGCGGCTGGTGGAGTCCCTGACCCCGCGCGAGCGCGAGGTCCTGCGCTGCATGGTGGCGGGTCTGGGCCGCAAGGCGGTCGCCGAGCGCCTCTTCCTCTCCCCGCACACGGTGCGTACGCACATGCAGAACGTCCTCGGGAAACTGGGCGTCCACTCCACCCTCGCGGCGGTGGCGCTGGCCCGGCGCGCGGGCGTCGGCCCGGTCGACCTAGCCGGGGATGTTGTCGAACGGGGCGGTCAACTGGCGTAGCAGTCCCGCCAGTTCGCCCCGCTGGGCGCGGGAGAGCTCCACGAGGATCGCCCGCTCCTGTTCGAGCAGTCCGGCGAGGGCCTGGTCCGCGCGGTCCCGGCCCTCGTCGGTGAGGCGCACGAGCACGCCGCGCCGGTCACTGGGGTCCGGCAGGCGCTCGACGAGGCCCTTCTTCGCGAGCCGGTCGATGCGGTTGGTCATCGTGCCGGACGTCACGAGCGTCTGCGTCAGGAGCTGGCCGGGGGAGAGCTGGTAGGGCGCGCCCGCGCGGCGCAGCGACGTCAGCACGTCGAACTCCCACGGCTCCAGCTGGTGCTCCGCGAAGGCGAGTCTGCGGGCACGGTCCAGGTGCCGCGCGAGCCTGCTCACGCGGCTGAGTACCTCGAGTGGTTCCACGTCGAGGTCGGGGCGCTCCCGGCGCCACGCCGCGACCAGCCGATCGACCTCGTCCTCCATGGCGATCAGTGTAGGGGGTCTGTCGACATGAAGTCTCTTGACGTCAAGATATCTCGGGGTTCAGGATGACGTCACCGGACGTTTCGAGGAGGCCATCCATGCCCGCAGCCGACGCCACCGCCTGGGATCCACGGCAGTACCTGCGCCACTCCGACCACCGGGCCAGGCCCTTCGTCGACCTGCTGGCCCGCGTCCCCGAGCTGCCCGCCGAGGGGCGCCCGCCCCGCGTCGCCGACCTCGGCTGCGGCCCCGGCAACGTCACGCGGCTCCTGGCCGAGCGCTGGCCCACCGCGCACATCACCGGGTTCGACAACTCGCCGCAGATGCTGGCCGGGGCCGCCGACCTCGCGGGTCCCACCGGGCAGGGCGGGCACCTGGACTTCGCCCACGCCGACGCCGCCGACTGGACACCGGACCCGGGCACGTACGACCTGATCCTGTCCAACGCGACGCTCCAGTGGGTGCCGGGCCACCCGGACTCCTTCGCCGCCTGGATCGACGCACTGGTGCCCGGCGGCACGTTCGCCTTCCAGGTCCCCGGCAACTTCGACGCCCCCAGCCACGTCCTGATGCGGGAGCTGAGCGAGTCCGACCGCTGGCGGGACCGCCTCGGCGGCCTCCTGCGCCACGCGGACGCGGTGCTCTCGCCGGGCGCCTACCTGGAAAGCCTCGCGGACCTCGGCTGCGAGGTCGACGCGTGGGAGACGACGTACCAGCATCTGCTTGCCGGCCGGGACCCCGTCCTGGACTGGGTCAAGGGCACCGGCCTGCGCCCCGTCCTCACCGCACTCGCGGACGACCCGGCGGCGACGGAGGCGTTCCTCGCGGAGTACCGGGAGCTGCTGCGCAAGGCGTACCCGGCGACGGACCACGGCACGGTCTTCCCGTTCCGGCGGGTTTTCGCGGTGGCCCGCAAGGAAGGCGGCGTCTGATGCTCGCGGCCGTCGACCACGTACAGCTGGCCGCGCCGCCCGGCAGCGAGCCCGCCCTGCGCGCCTACTACCAGGGCGTGCTCGGCATGACCGAGACCCCCAAGCCGCCCGTGCTCGCGGCCCGCGGGGGCTGCTGGTTCGAGGCGGGGGGCGTGCGCCTGCACCTGGGCGTCGAGAAGGACTTCAGGCCCGCCCGCAAGGCCCACCCCGGGCTGCTCGTGCGGGACATCGAGGCGTATGCGGACCGGCTCGCCGCGCACGGCGCCGAGGTCGTCTGGGACGACGATCTGCCGGGGCACCGGCGCTTCTACTCCCAGGACCCGGTCGGCAACCGCCTCGAATTCCTGGAGCCGCGCCCCGGCGACTGAGGCGGCACCGGGCGCTCAGTTCTTCCTGTGCCCTATCAGCCGCGGCTTCGGCTCCAGGCCGTCCAGGCCGTGCCAGGCGAGGTTGACCAGATGCGCGGCCACCTCCGCCTTCTTCGGCTTGCGGGCGTCCAGCCACCACTGGCCCGTCAGCGCGACCATGCCGACCAGCGCCTGGGCGTAGAGCGGGGCGAGCTTCTGGTCGAAGCCGCGGGTCTTGAACTCCTGGCCGAGGATGTCCTCGACCTGCGTGGCGATGTCGGAGATCAGGGACGCGAAGGTGCCGGTGGACTGCGCCACCGGGGAGTCGCGGACCAGGATGCGGAAGCCGTCCGTATACGTCTCGATGTAGTCGAGGAGCGCGAAGGCGGCCTGCTCCAGGAGCTCCCGGGGGTGCCCGGCGGTGAGCGCCCCCGTCACCATGTCCAGGAGCTGGCGCATCTCGCGGTCGACCACCACCGCGTACAGCCCCTCCTTGCCGCCGAAGTGCTCGTACACGACCGGCTTGGAGACCCCGGCCTTCGCCGCGATCTCCTCGACCGACGTGCCCTCGAAGCCCTTGGCGGCGAACAGCGTGCGGCCGATGTCGAGGAGCTGCTCCCGGCGCTCGGCACCCGTCATCCGGGTCCGGCGGGTGCGCCGGGGCTGCTTCTCTTTGCCGGAGGGGCTGGTGTTGCTGGAGTCGGTCGCCACGTCGTCCATCATGCCGCGTCGGCGGCGCGGGGGACGCGGCGGGACTCGATGCGCGACTTCGACGGCCAGCGCACGTCGTACGCCCAGCCCAGCCGCTCGCACCAGCGGATGATCCGGGCCGAGGAGTCGACCTGGCCCTTCATCACGCCGTGCCGCGCCGACGTCGGGTCGGCGTGGTGGAGGTTGTGCCAGGACTCGCCGCACGACAGGACCGCCAGCCACCACACGTTGCCCGAGCGGTCACGCGACTTGAAGGGGCGCTTGCCGACCGCGTGGCAGATCGAGTTGATCGACCACGTGACGTGGTGCAGCAGCGCGACGCGGACCAGCGAGCCCCAGAAGAACGCCGTGCACGCGCCCCACCAGGACATGGTGACCAGACCGCCGACCAGCGGCGGCAGCGCCAGCGAGACGATCGTCCAGAGCAGGAACTGCCGGGAGACGCGGCGGATCGCCGGGTCCTTGATCAGGTCGGGGGCGTACTTCTCCTGCGAGGTCTGCTCCTCGTCGAACATCCAGCCGATGTGCGCCCACCACAGGCCCTTCATCAGGGCGGGGACCGTCTCGCCGAAGCGCCAGGGGGAGTGCGGGTCGCCCTCCGCGTCCGAGAACTTGTGGTGCTTGCGGTGGTCGGCCACCCAGCGGACCAGGGGGCCTTCCACGGCCATGGAACCCGCTACGGCGAGCGCGATGCGCAGCGGCCGCTTCGCCTTGAAGGAGCCGTGCGTGAAGTAGCGGTGGAAACCGATGGTGATGCCGTGGCAGCCCAGGAAGTACATGAAGACGAGCAGGCCGAGGTCCAGCCAGCTCACCCCCCAGCCCCAGGCCAGCGGCACCGCGGCGACCAGGGCGAGGAAGGGGACGGTGATGAACAGGAGCAGCGTGACCTGCTCCAGCGACCGCTTCTGCTCGCCGCCGAGCGTCGCGGAGGGCGCCGGGGCGGGGTCGATGGCGGTGGCGGTGGCGGTGGCAGCGGTGGCGGTGGGGGTGGCCGCCGCCGCCCGCGGAGCGTCCTCGATCACATCGGTGTCGGAGTACGCATCGGAAGTTGTCGTCATGGGCACGTCCCCTGTGGGGTCGAGGAATGAGGGTGGTCCGCAGGCACGAGGGAACGGTCCGGTGGTTTCCTACGGTTCCGTAACCTACGGCGACGTAAGTATGGCAGCGCGGAGGCGGGCGGCAAGAGGCCGCGAGCTTCGTGCCCGGAGTGACACCTATCCTTGGAAACGGTCGGACAGCGCGGTCCGCTCTGTTATTTCCCCCGGATCCCCAACCGGGACCCCTCCCAGACGTGCTTCACCACTGCAAGGAGCCGCACCTGTGAGCAGTGCCGACGACCAGGGCCAGCAGGCCACCAGCACCGCCAGCACCGAGCTGCGCGCCGACATCCGCCGCCTCGGCGACCTGCTCGGCGAGACCCTCGTACGCCAGGAGGGCCCCGAGCTCCTCGAACTGGTCGAGAAGGTCCGCCGTCTGACGCGCGAGGACGGCGAGGCCGCCGCCAGGCTGCTGGGCGGCACCGAGCTGGAGACCGCGGCCAAGCTGGTCCGCGCCTTTTCGACGTACTTCCATCTGGCGAACGTCACCGAGCAGGTCCACCGCGGCCGCGAGCTGCGCGCCAAGCGCGCCGCCGAGGGCGGACTCCTCGCCCGCACCGCGGACCGCCTCAAGGACGCCGACCCCGAGCACCTGCGCCAGACCGTGCAGCACCTCAACGTGCGCCCCGTCTTCACCGCGCACCCCACGGAGGCCGCCCGCCGCTCCGTGCTCAACAAGCTCCGCCGCGTCGCCGAGCTCCTGGAGACGCCGGTCATCGAGTCCGACCGCCGCCGCCACGACACCCGCCTCGCCGAGAACATCGACCTGGTGTGGCAGACCGACGAGCTGCGCGTCGTGCGCCCGGAGCCCGCGGACGAGGCCCGCAACGCCATCTACTACCTGGACGAGCTGCACGCCGGCGCCGTCGGCGACGTCCTTGAGGACCTCACCGCCGAGCTGGAGCGCGTCGGCGTCGAGCTGCCCGAGGGCACCCGCCCGCTCACCTTCGGCACCTGGATCGGCGGCGACCGCGACGGCAACCCGAACGTGACGCCCCAGGTCACCTGGGACGTCCTGATCCTCCAGCACGAACACGGCATCAACGACGCGCTCGACATGATCGACGAGCTGCGCGGCTTCCTCTCCAACTCCATCCGCTACACCGGAGCCACCGAGGAGCTGAAGGCCTCCCTCCAGTGCGACCTGGAGCGGCTGCCGGAGATCAGCCCGCGCTACAAGCGCCTCAACGCCGAGGAGCCGTACCGCCTCAAGGCCACCTGCGTCCGGCAGAAGCTGGAGAACACCAAGGAGCGCCTGGCCAAGGGCACCGCGCACGAGGACGGCCGCGACTACCTCGGCACCGCCGAACTGCTCCACGACCTCACGCTCATCCAGACCTCGCTGCGCGAGCACAAGGGCGGCCTCTTCGCCGAAGGCCGGATGAACCGCACCATCCGCACCCTCGCCGCGTTCGGCCTCCAGCTGGCCACCATGGACGTACGCGAGCACGCGGACGCCCACCACCACGCGCTCGGCCAGCTCTTCGACCGCCTAGGCGAGGAGTCCTGGCGGTACGCCGACATGCCCCGCGAGTACCGGCAGAAGCTGCTCGCCAAGGAGCTGCGCTCGCGGCGCCCGCTCGGTCCTTCCCCGGCGCCGGTGGACGCCGCCGGCGAGAAGACCCTCGGCGTCTTCCTCACCGTCAAGAAGGCCCTCGAAGTCTTCGGACCCGAGGTCATCGAGTCGTACATCATCTCGATGTGCCAGGGCGCCGACGACGTGTTCGCCGCCGCCGTCCTCGCCCGCGAGGCGGGCCTCATCGACCTGCACGCCGGCTGGGCCAAGATCGGCATCGTGCCGCTCCTGGAGACCACCGACGAGCTGCGCGCCGCCGACGTCATCCTCGACGAGATGCTCGCCGACCCCTCCTACCGCCGGCTCGTCGCCCTGCGCGGCGACGTCCAGGAGGTCATGCTCGGGTACTCCGACTCCTCCAAGTTCGGCGGCATCACCACCTCCCAGTGGGAGATCCACCGCGCCCAGCGCAGGCTGCGCGACGTCGCCCACCGCTACGGCGTGCGCCTGCGCCTCTTCCACGGCCGCGGCGGCACCGTCGGCCGCGGCGGCGGCCCCTCGCACGACGCGATCCTCGCCCAGCCCTGGGGCACCCTGGAGGGCGAGATCAAGGTGACCGAGCAGGGCGAGGTCATCTCCGACAAGTACCTGGTGCCGTCGCTGGCCCGCGAGAACCTCGAACTGACCGTCGCGGCGACCCTCCAGGCCTCCGCGCTGCACACCTCGCCGCGCCAGTCCGACGAGGCCCTCGCCCGCTGGGACGCCGCCATGGACGTCGTCTCGGACGCCGCGCACTCCGCGTACCGCAAGCTGGTCGAGGACCCGGACCTGCCGACGTACTTCCTCGCGTCGACGCCGGTCGACCAGCTCGCCGACCTGCACCTCGGCTCCCGGCCCTCCCGCCGCCCCGGCTCCGGCGTCTCGCTCGACGGCCTGCGCGCCATCCCGTGGGTCTTCGGCTGGACCCAGTCCCGGCAGATCGTGCCCGGCTGGTTCGGCGTCGGCTCGGGCCTCAAGGCCCTGCGCGAGGCCGGCCTGGACACCGTGCTTGACGAGATGCACGAGCACTGGCACTTCTTCCGCAACTTCATCTCCAACGTCGAGATGACGCTCGCGAAGACGGACCTGCGGATCGCCAGGCACTACGTGGACACCCTCGTGCCGGACGAGCTCAAGCACGTCTTCGCCACGATCGAGGAAGAGCACGAGCGGACCGTCCGCGAGGTCCTGCGGATCACCGGCGGGCAGGAACTGCTCGACTCCAACCCGGTCCTCCAGCAGACCTTCGCGATCCGCGACGCCTACCTCGACCCGATCTCCTACCTCCAGGTCGCGCTGCTCAAGCGCCAGCGCGACGCGGCGGCCGCCGACACCGAGCCGGACCCGCTGCTCGGCCGCGCGCTGCTGCTCACCGTGAACGGTGTCGCGGCGGGCCTGCGCAACACCGGCTGACACACCGCTCCCGGGCCCCGTCCTCCTCCGGGAGGGCGGGGCCCCGGCATGTGCCGATCGGCACCTAATCAGGTGAAACGGCGGTCGTACGGTCTTGTCATGCGCCTTCTCGCGCCGCCCGGGGGAGCACAGTTGGCGGGCCCTCATGTTTCCCTCGGTCGTCGGGAGCCCCGTGACTGCGCTGCCCCCCGTTCCCCGTCGGTCGCGCCGCAGATCCACCGCGGCGACGGCCGTCCTCCTCGCGCTCCTCGCGGCGCTCGCCCTCGTGCCGTACGGCACCGCCCACGCCGACGCCCGCATGGCCGTCCGGCTCGACCCGGCGACCTCGCCCGTGCCGGCCGGCGACCACGTCACGTACAACGCGAACATCCAGTGCTCGATCCCGGGCGACTGCCGGTCCGTGACGGTCACCTTCACGCCACCGGACGGCGCCTCGGGGCCCGGCCAGGTCTCGCAGCCCTACCCGCCCGGCGTCACCGACGTCACCGCGAACGCCGACGGCAGCGTCACCGTCACCTACGACAAGATCGCCAGCGGCCAGAGCTCGCAGCTCACCGTCAGCTGGCCCACCGCGGACTACTGGACGCCGCCCGGCGCGCAGACCGCCGGCATGTCGGCCACCGCCACGAACGGCGACGGCAACCCCAGCACCGACGACGCCTCGGTCACCGTGACCGCCACGCCCAACCCGGCGATCAGGAAAGAGGGCCCGAAGGCCGCGAGGCCCGGCGACACCGTGGCCTACAAGGTCACCGCCACCAACGACCCGCGCGACGCCAACCGGCCGCGCGGCAACCTCGCCCTGGAGAACACCGTCCTGACCGACGTGCTCCCCGAGGGCGTGGACCTCGTCGACGCCACCCCCGCCGGCTACACCTACGACCCGGCCACCCGCACCATCAGCTGGCCCGTGGACACCGAACCCGGCCGCCCCGGCGACCAGCTGGCGCAGGTCAAGGAGTACCCCTACGGCGTCGTCCACGAGATCAGGGTGAAGGTCCGCGACGACGTCGCCGACGGCACCGTCCTCACCGACACCGCCACCATCACCGGCGACCCCTTCGGCCCGGACACCGACAAGATCTCCAAGAGCGCCACCGCCGACACCACCGTCGGCACCGGCTCCGGCGAGGTCTCCGGCACCCTCGACAAGTCCGTCGACACCCCGCTCGCGGGCAACGGCCAGCGCCTCTCGTACGTCCTGCGGTTCGGCAACACCGGCACCGACGCCGCCGACGTCCGCCTCACCGACGCCCTGCCGAACGGCTTCGACGCCCAGACCCTGCGCCTGTCCACACCGTCCGGCGGCACCTACTCCGGCGACTGGACGGTCCGGGTCACCCGGCGCGACGGCACCACCGAGACGCTCACGCCCACCGGCCAGCAGGCCGACCTCGGCACCGACCCCGTGTCCGTGCGCATCGACGTCCCCGGGCTCGCCGCGGGCGCCGACCTCGTCGCCCAGTTCACCGGGCGGGCCGACGCCTCCGAAGTCCCCGGCGGCAGCGGCGACGTACGCAACTGCGCGCAGCTGGAACTCACCGGCAGCGGCGGCGCCGACGCACGCGAGGAGTCCTGCGCGGACTTCCGCATCGAGCCCGAGGTCTCCCAGCCCGAACTCACCAAGTCCACCGACCCGGCCCCCGTCGGCCCCGGCGGCACCCACACCTGGCGCGTCACCCTGCGCAACGACCGCTACCGCACCGACTCCTCGCCGCTGCGCCCCCGCTTCGTCGACCTCGTGCCGCGCCAGCTCACCTACGAGACCGGGTCCTGGACCCTCGCCGACGGACAGCCCGCCACCTGCCCGGCCGCCGACCGCTTCACCGAGACGGTCACCGCCGGACCCGGCGGCCGCACCCGCGTCCAACTGACCGCCGCACGCGGCGCCGAGATCCCGGCCAACGACACGGCGTGCGTCTACACCTTCCGCACCACCGTCAAGCCCGGCGTCGCCAGCGGTACGTACAGCGGGACCCCGAACGACGCCGACTACGCCGGCAACCGCGCGGGCCTCTACGACGCGCAGCGCCCCATCAACACCCGGCAGACCGATACCCACGACATCGACGGCGACGGCAACACCACCGAGAACGTCGCCGAGGCCACCGACGACTTCGCCATCGCCCAGTCCGCGTCGCTGTTCGTGACCAAGGAGGTCAAGGGCGACAAGGACAGCGAGTTCCAGGGCTCGGCGGAGGTGCCCGGCAAGGAGGACGAGGTCGGGCAGTCCACCGCGGGCGGCACCGTCGACTACCGCACGGTCCTCGGCAACATGGGCAACACCGACCTCACCAACGTCGTCGCGTACGACGTGCTGCCGGAGCCCGGCACCAAGGGCGTCACCAGCGGCCGCTACGGCGACGACGCGACCAGCGAGTGGCGGCCCGTCCTGACCGGGCCGATCGACGCGGGGTCGGCGCCGGTGACCATCACCTACTCGACGAAGGCCGATCCGTGCCGGCCCGAGATGGACAACACCCCCGACCACAGCGCGTCCTTCTACTGCGGCGGAAAGCCCGACGCGAGCTTCGTGCCCGCGTCGCGGGTCACCGACTGGAGCGGGATCCGCTCCGTGCGGTTCGACTTCGACGGGCATGTGTTCACGGCCGGCGAGCGGTACACGCTGCGCTGGCGGATGAAGGTGCCGGAGCGGGTCTCGGACGACACGCCCTTCGACGGCGGGGAGCGGACCTGGAACAAGATCGCGATCGCCGGGGACCGGCGGGAGCCGGACGGGACGCTCCGTCCGCTGCTCGCGACGGAGGCGCCGTGGGTGGTCGCGGAGGTCGGGAAGTCTCCGGAGATTCCCCCGACGGAGCCGCCGACGGAGCCGCCGACGGAGCCGCCGACGGAGCCGCCGACGGAGCCGCCGACGGAGCCGCCCACCGAGCCTCCCACCGAGCCGCCGACGGAGCCGCCCACGTCGGAGCCGCCGACCGAGCCGCCCACGTCCGAGCCGCCGACGACGTCGGAGCCTCCCGTCACGGTGCCGCCGACGGAGCCGCCGACGGAGCCCCCCACGGGGTCTCCGTCGGAGAGCGAGCCGCCGGAGCTGTCGGAGACGGGGTCCTCCTTCGCGCCGCTGGTGGCCGCGCTCGCCGCGGGGCTGCTGGTCGCGGGCGGAGTCTTCTTCGCCGCTACGCGGCAGAGGTGGGGGCGGCACTCCTAGCCCCTTCGGGCGCGGGTGGACTGTGCTTGCTCGCGCAGTTCCCCGCGCCCCTGATCGGGGCGCCCCCGCCGTCGTCCGTCCGCGGGTCGGCCGTGCTTGCTCGCGCAGTTCCCCGCGCCCCTCAAGGGGCGCCACCCCTCGCCGTTCGTCCGCGGGTGCGTTGTGGCCGAGCGCGCAGTTCCCCGCGCCCCTGACGGGGCGCCCGCGGACGCGCACGTGGGGTCAGAAGGCCAGCGTCACGAATGATGCCGTCAGGAGTGCGCCGCCCGTCAGGGCGAGGGACCAGGCCAGGCGGGGCAGGCGGAGGCCGCCCGCGACGACCACCGAGGCGAGGAGCAGCGCACCCCCGAGGGGGAGCCACGCATGGAGGAAGCCCGGCCCGCCCGTGCGGACCGCTTCCCGCGTGCCCGGCTTGAGGGCCACAGGAATCCGCTCGCCCTTCTTCTCCGCGATCGAGCGGTCGATCACGACGGAGGCCGGCCGCCCCGCACCGGAGGACGAGGAGACGTACGAGCCGACACACGCGTCGGCCCCACACCGCGTCACCGTCATCACGCCCCGCTCACGGCCCTCGGTCAGCATCACGTGCCGCGCGGTGCCCCAGGACGCCCAGACACCGGCGGCGAGCAGTAGCACGGCGAGCGCGCCCATGGCGGTGCGGCGCCCCAGGAGCAGCAGATTCATGGCCGGGATCCTTGGCCACTTGACTTCGCTCAGTCAACCGTGGGCACAACGGACCCCGGGCAGGATGTCGGGGCGAACCCCAGAAGTCGGCGTCAGGAGTTGTACGTGCTCTGCGCCCGCTCCAGACCCTCCGTGACCAGCGCCTCGACCGCGTCGGCCGCCCGGTCCACGAAGTAGTCGAGCTCCTTGCGCTCGGCGGCGGAGAAGTCCTTGAGGACGAAGTCGGCGACCTGCATCCGGCCGGGCGGGCGCCCGATGCCGAAGCGGACCCGGTGATAGTCGGAGCCCATGGCCTTCGTCATCGACTTCAGACCGTTGTGGCCGTTGTCGCCGCCGCCCAGCTTCAGCCGCAGCGTGCCGTAGTCGATGTCGAGCTCGTCGTGGACGGCGACGATGTGCTCGGTCGGCACCTTGTAGAAGTCGCGCAGCGCCGTCACGGGCCCGCCCGAGACGTTCATGTACGACATCGGCTTCACCAGGATCACCCGGCGGCTCGCCGGACCCGGCGCGCCGATGCGGCCCTCGACCACCTGAGCCTGCGCCTTCGCGGCCCGCTTGAACTTGCCGCCCATCCGGTGCGCGAGCAGGTCGGCCACCATGAAGCCCACGTTGTGCCGGTTCATGGCGTACTCGGGGCCGGGGTTGCCGAGGCCGGCGATCAGCCAGGGGGCGTTGGCGTCGGTCGTCACGTGCATGTCTCCTTCGTGCGCGTATGGCTTCTTCATACGCGGCAGCCGCCGCTCCCAGCGGGAGCGGCGGCCGGCGTCACTGATGTGAGTCTGGTGAGGCTCAGGCCTCGGCGGACTCGCCCTCGCCCTCGGCACCCTCGGCCGGGGCCTCCTCGGCCTGCGCGGCCAGGACCTGAAGGACGACGGCGTCCTCCTCGACGGCCAGCGAGACGCCGGACGGCAGGGTGATGTCCTTGGCCAGGACCGACGCGCCGGCGTCCAGGCCCGCGACGGAGACGGTGACCGACTCCGGGATGTGGGTGGCCTCGGCCTCGACGGGCAGGGCGTTCAGGACGTGCTCGAGGAGGTTGCCGCCCGGGGCCAGCTCGCCCTCGGTGTGGACGGGGATCTCGACGGTGACCTTCTCGCCGCGCTTCACGAGGAGCAGGTCGACGTGCTCCAGGAAGCCCTTGAGGGCGTCACGCTGGACGGCCTTGGGGATCACGAGCTCGGGCTTGCCGTCCACGTCGATCGCGAGGAGGACGTTGGACTGACGCAGGGCCAGGTTCAGCTCGTGGCCGGGCAGGATGATGTGGGCCGGCTCGTTGCCGTGGCCGTAGACGACCGCGGGAACCTTGTTCTCGCGGCGGATGCGACGGGCGGCACCCTTGCCGAACTCGGTGCGGGCCTCGGCGGCGAGCTTGATCTCAGCCATGACTACTCCTCGGAGGTCAGAGATATCGATGAAGGGGTGCCCCTGCTCCGTGAGAGCTTGGGGCGGTCACCCGGCCATACGACTTACTGGCCTGCTACGAAGAGCGCGTCGATAACGGACCGCCACACACAAAAGGTGTGGCCTCCCTCGCCGAGCAACTTCAGAAGTCTACTCGGCCGGGAGGCCACACCCAAAAGGATCTTCGAGAGCCCGGGATCCGGGCCCTCCAGCGCCTTACTGCTCGTCGAAGAGGCTCGTCACCGAACCGTCCTCGAAGACCTCGCGCACCGCGTTGGCGATGGTCGGGGCGATCGACAGGACCGTGATCTTGTCGAGCTCCAGCTCGCTCGGGGTGGGCAGCGTGTCCGTGAACACGAACTCGCTGACCTTGGAGTTCTTCAGACGGTCGGCGGCCGGGCCCGAGAGCACGCCGTGCGTGGCCGTCACGATGACGTCCTCGGCACCGTGCGCGAACAGGGCGTCGGCGGCGGCGCAGATCGTGCCGCCCGTGTCGATCATGTCGTCGACCAGGACGCAGACGCGGCCCTTCACCTCACCGACGACCTCGTGCACGGTGACCTGGTTGGCGACGTCCTTGTCGCGGCGCTTGTGGACGATCGCCAGCGGGGCGCCGAGGCGGTCGCACCAGCGGTCGGCGACGCGCACGCGGCCGGCGTCGGGCGAGACGACCGTCAGCTTCGAGCGGTCGACCTTCGCGCCCACGTAGTCCGCGAGGATCGGCAGCGCGAAGAGGTGGTCGACCGGGCCGTCGAAGAAGCCCTGGATCTGGTCGGTGTGCAGGTCGACCGTGAGGATGCGGTCGGCGCCCGCGGTCTTCATCAGGTCGGCGATCAGGCGGGCCGAGATCGGCTCGCGGCCACGGTGCTTCTTGTCCTGACGGGCGTACCCGTAGAACGGCACGATGACGGTGATGGAGCGGGCCGACGCGCGCTTCAGCGCGTCGATCATGATCAGCTGCTCCATGATCCACTTGTTGATCGGAGCGGTGTGGCTCTGGATCAGAAAGCAGTCGGCGCCGCGCGCCGACTCCTGGTAGCGGACGTAGATCTCGCCGTTGGCGAAATCGAAGGCCTTCGTCGGCACGATGCCGACACCCAGCTTGTGTGCGACCTCCTCGGCCAACTCGGGGTGGGCGCGGCCGGAGAAGAGCATCAACTTCTTCTCGCCGGTCGTCTTGATCCCGGTCACAGCACTGTCTCCTCAGAGAGTTCGTCCCGCTGCCGTACTCACGCGTCCCGGTGCGTCGAGTCGGCCGATGTGTGCACCTATCACGGTACGCCGTGTCAGGCGCACCTGTTTCCGGTCAGCTTCCGCTGTCCGTCTCCCGGGACGCCGCCTCGGCCGCCTTCGCGGCCGCGCTCCCCGGACGCTTACGGGCCACCCAGCCCTCGATATTCCGCTGCTGGCCCCGGGCGACGGCCAGTGAACCGGCCGGCACGTCCTTCGTGATCACGGACCCGGCGGCGGTGTACGCACCGTCCCCGACCGTGACAGGAGCCACAAACATGTTGTCCGAACCGGTACGGCAGTGGGAACCCACCGTCGTGTGGTGCTTGGCCTGACCGTCGTAGTTCACGAAGACGCTCGCGGCACCGATGTTGGAGTGGTCGCCGATGGTCGCGTCGCCCACGTACGACAGGTGCGGCACCTTCGAGCCGTCGCCGATCGTCGCGTTCTTCATCTCCACGTACGTACCCGCCTTGGCCTTCACACCGAGCCGGGTGCCCGGCCGCAGGTACGCGAACGGCCCGACGCTCGCCCCGGCCCCGATCTCGGCGCTGTTGGCGACGGTGTTGTCGACGCGGGCGCCCTCGCCCACCGCGGTGTCCGTCAGGCGGGTGTTGGGGCCGACCTCGGCGCCCTTGGCCAGGTGGGTGGTGCCCTGCAACTGGGTGCCCGGGTGCACGATCGCGTCGCGGTCGAAGGTGACCGTGGCGTCGACCCAGGTGGAGGCGGGGTCGACGACGGTGACGCCGGCGAGCATGGCCGCGGTCAGCAGCCGGTCGTTCAGCGTGCGGCGAGCCTCGGCCAGCTGGACGCGGTTGTTGATGCCCGCGATCTCCTCGTGGTCGTCGGCGACGGCGGCGCCGACGCGGTGCCCGGCCTCGCGCAGGATCCCGAGGACGTCGGTGAGGTACTCCTCGCCCTGGCTGTTGTCGGTGCGGACCTTGCCGAGCGCCTCGGCGAGGAGCCGGCCGTCGAAGGCGAAGACGCCGGAGTTGATCTCGCGGATCGCGCGCTGGGCCTCGGTGGCGTCCTTGTGCTCGACGATCGCGGTGACGGCGCCGTTCGCGCTGTCGCGCACGATGCGGCCGTAGCCCGTGGCGTCGGGGACCTCGGCGGTCAGCACGGTCACGGCGTTGCCGTCGCCGCCGTGCGTGGCGGCGAGCTTCTGGAGCGTGGCGCCGGTCAGGAGCGGGGTGTCGCCGCAGACGACCACGACGGTGCCTTCGACGGTGCCGCCGAGCTCCTCCAGGCCGATGCGGACGGCGTGTCCCGTGCCGTTCTGCTCGGCCTGGTAGGCGGTGCGGACCTCCGGGGCGATGGTGCGCAGGTGGTCCTTGACCTGGTCGCTCTGGTAGCCGACGACGGTGACGAGCTGCTCGGGCGTGAGCGCGGACGCGGCGTGGAGCACGTGCCCGATGAGGGAGCGGCCGCAGAGTTCGTGCAGGACCTTGGGGAGGTCCGACTTCATACGGGTGCCCTCACCCGCTGCGAGGACGACGACGGCCGCCAGCGGGGTCTCCCCCGCAGGAGCGGAGCCGACTGCTTGGGGAAGGTTGGCGCTCACGGGGATGCCCTTCGGCTTCGGATGCTGGGGGTGGACATCCGCAGGATACCGGGGCGTAGGGGGGCGGAAATGGGGGCGGGTCCCGACCTTGTAGGTCAGGACCCGATCCGTGCGGCTCCCGGGGAAGGAATCGAACCCTCATTCAATGGACCAAAACCATTTGTCCTGCCATTAGACGACCCGGGATGGTTCGCCTGTCATGTCCGATTCTGCTGATCGGCACGGCATGCGGACAACACTATGCCGCACCAGGCGCCTTCAATGCGACGGTACAAGTCGGCGCTCTGGCGCACTTTGACCATCAGGCAGCCGCGGTAGGCGTCGCTCACGTTCTTGCGGACGGTCTTCGGGTTGTGCCTCTTGAGCGTCGTCTTGTAGAAGGCCGTGGAGTCGGCGCCGACCAGGGCGGCCCAGTAGCGCTCCGCGCCGGCCACGTCGGCGCTCTCGTGGATCATGACGCAGAAGCGCAGGCGTTCCCGTTCCACGCCGAGCATTGCCAGCCAGGCGAGGAAGACCTGGATCATCCCGGGGTCGCTGTTGACGAAGGTGACGTTCTCCCGCCTGGCGTACGGCTTGTCCTTGCTGCCCTCGGACCAGTAGAGGCCGACCCCCACGAGGAACAGCTCGCGGTCCGACAGGCTGCCGACGGCCTGACGTGCGGTCTCCTTCGTGCGCTGTCGTTCCTCGTCCCGTGCCGCCGACTCGCACTCCCACCGCTTGTGCGCCGCCAGCTTCGCCTGCTCCGACGGGTCTCGTCGCGCCGGCCTCGGCAGATCCCGCACCCACAGCGAGACCGAACTCTTCGAGCAGCCCAGCTCCACCTGGATCCGGTCGTAGGTGAATCCCTGGAGCCGCAGCTCCCGTGCCCGCTCCCTGCGGCTCGGCCCCGCCCCGCGTAACGCCACCGCCTTCTCCCGCAGCCCCTCGAAGTCTCCGTACTTGCCCGTGCCGCCCGTGGCGGGCGTGATCTCCGTCATGTGGACAACGTCGTCCGGAATGCGGGCTTCCGGGGCGGAATCTTGGTGAGATCAACAGTTCGAGGGATACCGGCAGGTTTCGTATTCCTTCGAACGGCGCGTGTGCGGGGACGGCGGCCCGGAAACTCACCGGAAAACCGGGGCGCAACGCCCGTACGCTGGAAGGCATGACCACGACGGGGGACGAGCGCACCACGCCCATGACCGGGCCGTGGTGGTGGGACCGGTGGCGCGGGGCCGCGCTCGACGCGGGGCTCGCCGCCCTGTCCGCGCTGGAGTGCGGGGCCGAGGGCGTCGCCTTCGCGCACGACGCGGGACTGCCGACGCCGGTGGGGGTCGGCTTCGGCGTGCTCGCGGGCGCCTCGCTGCTCTTCAGGCGGCGCTGGCCGATCGCCGTCGTCCTGATATCGATCGCCATCACGCCCGCCCAGATGGGCGTCCTGCTGACGGTCGTCGGCCTCTACACCCTGGCCGCCTCCGAGCTGCCGCGCCGCATCATCGCCACCCTCGCCGGCATGTCGATGGCCGGCACCCTGATCGTCGCGATGGTGCGGGCCAGCCAGGACCTGTCGGAGGGCGGCGCGCAGCCGCCGGTCGGCAGCGAGTTCATCCCCTTCTTCGCCGTGGCCGCCGCGGTCGGCGTGACCGCGCCGCCGGTGCTCCTCGGGCTGTACGTGGGCACGCGCCGCCGTCTGATGGAGGGCATGCGGGAGCGCGCGGACAGCCTGGAGCGGGAGCTCCAGTTGCTCGCCGAGCGCGCCGAGGAGCGCGCCGAGTGGGCGAGGAACGAGGAGCGGACCCGTATCGCCCGCGAGATGCACGACGTCGTCGCGCACCGGGTGAGCCTGATGGTGGTGCACGCGGCCGCCCTGCAGGCCGTGGCGAGGAAGGACCCCGAGAAGGCCGTCAAGAACGCCGCGCTGGTCGGTGACATGGGCCGCCAGGCCCTGACCGAGCTGCGCGAGATGCTCGGTGTGCTGCGCACGGGCGACGGCACGAAGGGCGCGAAGCCCGCCGAGCCGGTCCCGCTGGCCGCCGTGGGGTACGCCGCGGCGGCGGCCGCCTCGCGTGCGGTGGACGAGGAGGGCCCCTCCCTCGCCGAGCTGGACGAGCTGGTGGGGCAGTCCCGTGCCGCGGGCATGGCGGTCGACCTGTCGGTGGAGGGCGAGCCGCGCGACTATGCCGCCGATGTCGAGCAGACCGCGTACCGCGTGGTGCAGGAGGCGCTGACCAACGTCCACAAGCACGCGGCGGGCGCGAAGACGTATGTGCGGCTCGCGCACCGCGGGGCCGAGATCGCGATGCAGGTGGAGAACGAATCGCCGCCGGAGCCCGACGGCGCGGGCGCGGCCCGGCTGCCCAGCGGGGGCAACGGCCTGGTGGGCATGAAGGAGCGGGTCACCGCGCTCGGCGGGGTGTTCGTGTCGGGGCCGACGGACGGCGGCGGTTTCCGGGTGTCGGCGGTGCTGCCCGCGGCGGCGGTCGCGGCCGGCTAGCCCTTCCGGTTACGTCCCCGGGCCCGCCGTCAGTGCTCAGCGGGCCGTCCGTGCTCAGCCCGCCGTCAGGCGGATCGGCTGGGCGCCCGTGACGAGCGTGCTCAGGGCCTGGTCGATGTGGGCGCCCAGGAACCAGTCGCCGCTGTGGTCGAGGCTGTAGACGCGGCCTTCCGCGTCGATCGCGAGCAGCGCCTGTGTCTCCGTCTCCTCGCCGATGGGGCACACCTCGGTGTCCAGGGCGCGGCCGAGGTCGCCGAGGGTGCGGGCCAGGTGCAGGCCGTACATGGGGTCGAGGTGGACGGTGGCCGGGGCTATCTGGCGGCCGGGGCCCTGCGGCACGATCTGCAGTCCGCCGAACTCGGCCCAGGCCTCGACGGCCGCGGGGAAGACGGTGTGCCGGTGTCCGGCGGGCGAGGTGTGGCCGCGCAGCGCGTCGGCCCAGATCTCGGCCTGTTTGATGTCCCAGCGCCCGGCCCGCCAGCCGGCGGCGCGCAGGGCGGCGTCGACGGGGACGGGGAAGCGGGTGCTGCCGCCCGCGGCGGGTGCGGCGGTCGCGGAGTGGTCGGCGTGCATGTGGGGTGGCCCTCGTTCGGTCGTGCGGACGGTCGTCGGGGACGGGCGACGGTCAGGAGTCGGTGGTCGTCGGGTCCACGACCCGTACGCCGAAGTGCGCCGTGAGGGCGGTGCAGGAGCGGCAGGGCTGCGCGAAGGAGCCGTGCAGGGGGTCGCCGTCCTCGCGGATGCGGCGGGTGGTGAGCTTGGCGTGCCGCAGGGCCTTGCGGGCCTCTCCGTTGGTCATGGGCTTGCGCGAGGCGCGTTTGGAGCGGCTGGCGTCGGCGGCCGTCAGGTGGCGCGAGACGAGGATGGCCTCGGCGCAGCGGCCGGTGAAGCGCTCGCGCTGGCCGCTGGTGAGGGCGTCGAGGAAGTCCTGGACCAGCGGGTGGAGGGCGGGTGGTTCCTCGCCGCGGCCCGGGGTGCAGGTGAGGGTCGTCTGGCCGCGTACGGAGAGGGCGGCGGCGACGGTCGGCAGGATGCCGTCGCGGCGCTGGCGCAGCACGGGTGCCTGGGCGGCGGTGGCGCTCCAGCCGACGCGGGGGTCTCCCGCGGCCGGTGCCGTGGTGCCGTCGTTCGTCCTGGTCGTGGACAACGTATGGCCGGACATGCCGCTCTGTGCCGTCTGCATCCTGGTCTTCCCTCCCCCTGCCCGCGGTCGTCACCGCGTCTGCCACGCCCCCGCGTTGCGCGGTACAGCCTGCCAAATGGGGCGGGTGGTGCGGAAGCTGGGGCACTCCGACACGCGTGGCTTTCCGCCGGGTTTCGCCGCACGGTGACCGGCCGGTGGCTGCTGGTCATGGAACCGGAGGCCCGATGACCGGTGTCGTCCTTGCGCATAGGCTGTGTCGCCAGAACCAGAACCTTCCACAGTGCCGCAGGGGGCAACCGCCATGACGACAGGTCGGCTGGGGCAGCAGTCCGCGCCGCCGAACGCGGCCTACGCCGGGCAGGTCGTGCACTTCCCGGACCCGGTCCGTGCCGCCCGCCATCCCAGAGGGGTGCGCGTGGACGGGCACGGCTATCCGGACTTCTCCGCCTACGCGCGTGCCGCTGCCGAGATCGCCGAGCCGCCGGAGGGCTTCGGCGTCGACGAGCTGCGTCTGACGGACTACGTGTCGGCGAACGCGGCGCTGGCGGCGGCGGGCCACGAGCTGTGGGACACGATTCCCGCGGTGGCGACGCCGCACGGCTGGACCTGGCACCACGTGCCGAACAGCCGTCGTCTGGAGCTGGTCCCGGTCGAGGTGAAGGCCCTGCTGCGGCACCACGGCGGGATCGCGACGACGTCCGTGGAACAGGACAAGAGGGGGACGCGTCCGTTGCAGGAGACGCGCCCCGCGCACTTCGGTCTGCCGAAGACGTCGGTCGCGGTGACCGAGCAGCAGGTCCAGGGTGTGGAGGAGGACCTGGGCTACCGCCTGCCCGGTGCCTATCGCACCTTCCTGAAGGCGGCGGGCGGCTGTGCGCCGGTCGGTGCCGCGCTCGACGCGGAGCTGGGGCTGCTGGTGGACCAGCCGTTCTTCACGGTGCGGGACGAGGCGGCGGTCAATGACCTGGTGTACGTCAACAAGTGCCTGCGCGACCACCTGACCAAGGACTATCTGGGGGTCGGTTTCGTGCAGGGCGGTCTGCTGGCCGTGAAGGTCAAGGGTGACCGGATCGGTTCGGTGTGGTTCTGCGCGTACGACGACGTGCGGGACGTCTCGGAGGCGGCCGCGTGGCCGCCGGACGAGCGGGTGCGGCGGCTGCTGCTGCCGTGCGGCGACGACTTTGACGCCTTCCTGTCCCGGCTCGCGGGCAATCCGCCGGAGCTGGAGACCGTGGCGAACCTGATGGTGGACGGCGGCTTCGCGCAGGCCGTCCCCGTGTCCTCGGGTGGGGAGTGACGACGCGATGGTGACGTTCGCGCAGGCGCAGGAGCGCGCCGAGGAATGGATCAACGGCGATGTGCCGGGCTATCAGCACCGTGAGGTGCGGGTCCGGGAGTTCGACCTGGGGTTCGTCGTCTGGGCCGAGGACCGGGAGAACGGTCCGGTGTCGGACGGCGGCGGCCAGCGGCTCGTCATCGCGCGCGACAGCGGTGAGGCGACGCTGTGGCCGGCGCTCGCCGTGGGCGAGGTGATCCGGCGGTACGAGGAGGAGTACGGCGTGCCGGACGCGCCGCGGGACGCCGCGCCGCCGCCGCCCGAGCGGGTCGACCTGAATCAGACGTCGTTCCTGTTGAGCCCGCCGGAGTGGCTCCAGGAAGCGGCGGACAAGATGGGCATCCCGGACCGCAGGTCGGGGGCTTCGGCGTCGGGTGACGCCGGCTCCGGTGCGGGTGCGGGTGCGGACGCGGAGCCGGTCGCTCCGGCCGCTGCCGCCGCTGCCGCGCCGTCCGACGCCGTTCCGTCCGACGCGGGGAGCCCGGCTCCCGGCGCGCCGGGCGGCGGCACGCCGTGGCCCGCGGCCCCTGGCGGGGACGACGAGCCCGCCCGTGACGACAGCCTGCCGGTGACCTCGCCGGGCGTGCCCGCGGGGGCGACGCCGTGGGCCGGTACGGACACCAACGCCGAGGACGAGGGCGAGGACCACTCGGTCGCGCTGCCCGCCACGGTCTTCGCGCCGCCGCTGTCGCTGGACGAGGGCGACACCCCGCCGCCGGGTGTGGCGCCGGAGGCCAAGACGGCCCTGATGCACGGCGGCAGCCAACTCCCGGCGACGGCGATCGCCCCGGCCCTGAAGGGCCAGGACGCCCCCGAGGCGCCCGTGGCCCCCACCGGCCCGCCGCCGAACGCCCCGCAGCCGCCGGTCGGTTCGCCGACGCCGCCTCCGCCGGGTGCGGCCGACGCTTCCGCGTACGGCTATCCGCAGGGCCCCAACGCCCCGCAGCCGCCGACCGGTTCGCCGACGCCGCCCCCGCCGGGTGCGGCCGACGCTTCCGCGTACGGCTATCCGCAGGGCCCCGACGCGCCGCAGCCGCCGACCGGTTCGCCGACGCCGCCCCCGCCGGGTGCGGCCGACGCTTCCGCGTACGGCTATCCGCAGGGCCCCGGCGCGGCCGGTGCCCCCGGCTCCAACGCGCCGCAGCCGCCCGCCGGTTCGCCCGCTCCGCCCCCGCCCGCCGGGAGCACGCCGCCGCCCTCGGGGCCCGGCGCGCCCGGTACGCCCGCCGGTGGGTACGTACCGACGCAGCTCGTCTCCTCGCTCGGCCCCGACGGGCCGAAGCCGCCCGCCGCGGCGCCGGCGGCTCCCGGCGCGCCGCAGCCGCCCGGCGCTCCTGGTGCCCCGCAGCCTCCGGGTCCGCCCGGTGCTCCCGGTACGCCTCCCGGTGGTGTGCACCACGCCGCGACGATGTTCGCCGACCCGAGCCTGGGCGGCGGGCTGAAGCCTCCGGGTGCCCCCGGCGCTCCGGGCGCGCCCCAGCCGCCCGGTCCTCCTGGAGCGCCCGGCGCTCCCGGTGCCCCGCAGCCTCCGGGTCCGCCCGGTGCTCCCGGTACGCCTCCCGGTGGTGTCCACCACGCCGCCACGATGCTGGCCGACCCGAGCCTGGGCGGCGGGCTGAAGCCTCCGAGCGCGCCCGGTGCCCCCGGTGCTCCTGGCGCGGGCGCCCCCGGCACTCCGCCGCCCCCCGGCGGCGGCGTCCACCACGCCGCGACGATGCTGGCCGGTCCCGCCGTCGGCGGTCCCGGCGCGCCCGGCATGCCCCCGCCGCCCGCGCCGGGGCAGCCCGTGGCCCCCGGCGCCCCCGGCGGTCAGCCGTACGGCTATCCGCAGCCGCCCACCGGCCAGCCCACCGTCGGCCCCGGCTACCAGGCCGTGCTGCGCTACCGCGCGGCCGACGGCTCCGAGCAGCAGCTCATCCGCCGCTCGGCGCCCGGCACCCCGCACCCGGAGTGGCAGATCCTGCACGAGCTGCGCGGCATGAACGTGCCGCCGCAGCAGGTGCTCGAACTCCACACCGAGCTGGAGTCCTGCGAGCTGCCCGGCGCGTACTGCGCCCGGATGATCCGCGAGACCTGGCCGCAGGCGCGGATCACGTCCATCGCCCCGTACGGCAGGGACCACGCGTCCCGCCAGGGCGGCATGCAGCAACTGCTCGCGCACCAGGGCGAGTTGCACCAGGTCGCGGACGGCCCGGCCCGCCCGGCCCCGGTGCGCGCCCCGCTCCAGCAGA
Source organism: Streptomyces sp. NPDC052114 (assembly GCF_040680155.1). Lineage (NCBI taxonomy): Bacteria > Bacillati > Actinomycetota > Actinomycetes > Kitasatosporales > Streptomycetaceae > Streptomyces > Streptomyces sp. NPDC052114. The sequence goes on from NZ_JBFAWC010000008.1 coordinate 275,738, forward strand.
TGGCGCCCGCCCCGGCCATCCCGCCGGAGGGCATCGCGCAGGAGCTGGCCGCGGCCTTCGGCCCCGGCGTCTTCCGCTTCGACCAGCGCGCGGTGTCCCGGCAGGGCGTGCCGGACATCGTGGCGCACACCCTCGTGGTGGCGGGCCTGCCCGTCGACTTCGGGCCGTTCTTCTGGGCGCAGGCCCAGCCGGGACGTCCGGTGCCGACGCTGGCCGAGCTGGCGCAGGAGCGCGGGGTGCAGCCGGCGTCCGACGCGGGCTCGTACCTGGTCATGGGCAGTGACTTCGGCCGCGCGCTCTGTGTCCAGTACGGCACGGCGAACATCGTGGCCGTCCCGGTGGAGGCCGGTCCGGGCGGTGCGCCGGTGCCGCCGCAGTTCGTGAACACCGGGCTGCCCGAGTTCGCGCGCTGCATGGCGCTGCTCGGCCGCATGTGGCGGCTGCGCTTCGGGCTCAACCAGGAGCAGGCGGGCCGCTGGACCGTCGACTTCCAGAGTCAGCTGGCCGCCCTGGACGGGGCCGCGCTGGCCTCGCCGGAGAGCTGGTGGTCGGTGCTCCTGGAGCAGATGTGGGACGGCCTGCTGTAGCCGCCTGCCGTGCGCGGCCGCGTACGGGATGACGCGCAGGGCGAAGGCGTCCGGTCCGGGAACGGGCCGGGCGCCTTCGTCGTGCGGGCCCGGTGGCCGATGACACGGCCCTCCGATTCCGACTTCTGGCGCCAATTGACGCATCCTTGACCGGGTGGGGTGGGCGGAGTGTCGCGTTATGAGCACTTCCGCTTGATCCATCAAGATGTGCGCCAATCGTGCTTGTACGCGCGTGGTACGTCGGAGAGGGGATCCAAAGGATGAGCAGCAGCGGTGCACCGTCGTCGCACGGCTTCGTCACCGTGCGCGGGCGCGGCTACCGTCCCGCGCAGGTGGAGGCGTACGCCGACGGCCTTTCCCGGGACCGGGACGCGGCGTGGGAGCGCGCCGCCCGGCTGACGGTCCTCGCCAAGGACATGGAGGTGGAGGCGGAGCACCTGCGGGACGCGGTCGCGCGGCTCGCCCCCCAGACGTACGAGACGCTCGGCGGGCGCGCCCGGCAGATCCTGGCGCTCGGCGAGGAGGAGGCGGCCGCCCTGGGCGAGGCGGCGCGGGCCGAGGCGCAGCGCCTGGCCGAGACCGCCGAGGCCGACGCGGGCCAGGCGCGGGACGCCGCGCGCGCCCACGCCGAGCGGGTCGGCGCCGACGCCGAGGAGTGGGCGCGGCTGCGGCTGCTGGCCGACCGGAGCACGGCGGACGAGGCGCGGGTCGCCGCCCGGCACGACGTGAAGGAGTGGCGCGGCGAGGCGCTCGCCGCGCTGCGCGAGATGCGGCAGCGGTGCGAGGGGCTGCTCGCCGACCAGGAGAAGGAGCAGACCGAGCGGTGGGAGGCCGCCGAGCGGGAGGCGGCCGAGCGCGAGGCGGCCTCGGACGCGCGGGACGCGGAGCGGGTGGCCGCCGCCGAGGCGCGGCTCTCCGAGGCCAAGCGGGCCTTCGCCGAGGCGGAGGAGTCCGCGCGGCATCGCCAGGAGGACGCAGAGGCGCGCGGCGCGGAGCTGGTCGCGGCGGCCGTGGTGAGCGAGGAGCGGGTGGTCCGCGAGACCGAGCGGGTGCTGCGCGAGCACGGCGAGCAGTGGGACGAGGTGCGGGCGCACATGGACCACGTGCGCAGCAGCCTCGCCGCGCTGACCGGCCGGGCGCCCGCGGAGGAGACGCCGTAGCGGTGCCGCGGTCCGGCGCGGTCATCGGCTCCGCCGTACCGCGCCCGCCAGGATCGCCCCCTCCACCGCCTCGTACCGTCTGCGCTGTTCCTCGGCCCGGCCGGGGTGGGACAGGCGGGTGCCGAGCCAGCCGAGGAGGAAGCCCAGCGGGATCGAGGCGAGGCCCGTCGTGGTGAACGGGAACCACGTGAAGTCGTGGTGCGGGAAGGCCGCGCCGGGGCTGCCGGAGACGAGGTTCGTGCCGGTCATCAGGACCGTCGCGCCGAGCGTCCCGCCGAGCAGGGTGCAGAGCAGGCCCGCCTGTGTGTAGCGGCGCCAGAAGAGGCCGTAGACCAGGGCGGGCGCGAGGGCGGAGGCGCCCAGGCAGAAGGAGAGGGTGGCCAGGGGCTGGAGGTTGTGGTCCTTGACCAGGACCGCGAGCAGGATCGCCGGCACCCCTATGGCCAGCGCGGAGGCGCGGGCCAGCACCATCTCGCGGCGCGGCGAGGGTGTGCGGCGGCCGTGCGCGAAGACGTCGTGCGCGAGGGAGTTGGCGCAGGCGAGGATCATCCCCGCCACCGACGCGAGCAGCGTCAGGAACAGCGCCGTGGTGACCGTCGTGAACAGCAGTGTCTCGGCGGCCGAGGTGTGGACGCCGAAGGCCGCGCGGGAGCCGAGCAGATACGCCGTGTTGCCCTGGGGGTCCTCCTTCGCGATCTCCGCGCTGCCGACCAGCGCGGTCGCGCCGAACCCCACCACGGTGATCACCAGCACGAACAGGGACACCGAGGAGACCGCCCAGGACATGGAGCGCCGTATCTCGCGGGCGTTGCGCGCCGTGTACATCCGCATCGTGACGTGCGGGAGCGCCGCGCCGCCGAGGACCACCGTCAGCTCCGAACTGATCATGTCGAGGCGGGGGTAGGGGCTGTCCGCGAACTGCAGCCCGGAGCGGAGGAAGGCCGGGCCCGCCCCGCTGCCGCGCTCCGCCGCCGCGAGCAGGGCGCCCACGTCCCAGTCGAAGCGGCGCAGGATCAGGGCGGCGACCACGACGCCCGAGCCGAGCAGCGTCACGATCTTCAGGATCTGGATGAGGGCGGTGCCCTTCATGCCGCCGAGCGCCGCGTAGCTGATCATCAGGGCGCCGAGGGCGACGATGCAGCCGGTCTTCAGGCCCTCGCCGGAGAAGCCGAGGACGAAGGCCAGCAGGTCGCCCGCGCCCGCCAGTTGGACCAGCATCAGCGGGAGCAGCGCGGCCAGGGTCGCGGCGCACACGGCGATCCGCACGGCGCGGCCCGGCATGCGGCGCGCCAGGACGTCGCCCATGGTGAACCGGCCCGCGTTGCGCAGGGGTTCGGCCAGCAGGAACATCAGCAGCGTCAGGGACAGGGCCGTGCTCAGGGCGAGGACCACGCCGTCGTACCCGAGCAGGGCGATCACGCCGCCGGTGCCGAGGACGGTGGCGGCCGAGATGTAGTCGCCCGCGATGGCCAGGCCGTTGCGCATCGGGGAGAGCGCGCCGAAGCCGGTGTAGAAGCCGTCGAGGTCGTCCCGGTCGGGCACGGCCAGGACGCACAGCAGCAGGGTGAGGGTGGCCACGGCGGTGAAGGCCACCAGGGACATCGTCTGCGCGTCCTCGCTCACGGGCGGCTCCCGTCCGCGCGCGCGTCGGCCAACTCGGCCTGTTTGCGCAGCCGTTCGGCCAGCGGGTCCAGGCGGCGGCGCGCCGTGCGCTCGTACAGGACCAGGGCGAGGCAGGTGACGGGGAGCTGGCACAGGCCGAGCAGCAGGCCGGTGCTCAGGCCGCCGGTGACGGTGCCGGTCATCAGGGTGGGCGCGAGGGCGGACAGGGCGAGGAAGAGGGTGAAGTAGCCGAGGGCGGTGAGGGTGGCGACGCGGCGCTGCCGGCGGTAGGCGACGCGCAGTTTGCGCAGGTCGCTGTGGCGGCCGGGGGCCGGGTGGCGGGGCGGGCGGGGCGTGGGGACGGGCGGCGGGGGCTGCGGCTGCCAGGGGTAGGTGAGGTGGGGCTCCTGGGGAGGGTGGGTCATCCCGGTTCTCCTTGCGCGGCTTCCGGTCCGGTGGTGCGGACCGCAGGGAGCGAGGGGAGCCGAGACGTTACTTGTAAGTAGGGGTGGTGTGTGGGGTTTTCGACAAACCACTCAGTCGGACTGTTGCGTGGGTGACAGCCGTTCCTGCTGGGATGGCTGTTGTCCGTCCTGGAGTACGGGGAAGCGCCGCGGCGCCACGAGCAGCAGCACCGCGAGGGCCGCCACGGCCGCGCAGCCCGCCCCCACGTACACCCAGTCGACGGCCGCGTCGACCGCGCGCCGCAGCCGCTCCGGGTCGGCCACGGACGCCGGTTCGTCCAGCGAACGGGCCACCGAGTCCAGCGAACCCGCCCCGCCCAGGCGGTGCGCGAGCACGCCGTTGGCGACCGCGCCGAAGAGGGCGGCGCCCACGGTCTGGCCGATCTGCCGGCAGAAGAGGACGGACGCGGTGGCCGTGCCGCGCTCGGCCCAGCCGACCGTGGACTGGACGCCGACGATCAGCGGCAGCTGGACCAGCCCGAGCGCCGCGCCGAGCAGCAGCATGAGCAGGGCGGGCTGCCAGGCGCTGCCGGGGTAGGGGAGCAGCGGGAAGGCGAACAGGAGCAGGGCGGCCGCCGATGTGCCGAGCACCGCGGTGTTGCGGAAGCCGATCCGCCGGTAGACGTGCTGGCTGAGCGCCGCGCTGACCGGCCAGCTCAGCGTCATCGTGGAGAGCACGAACCCGGCCGCGATGGGGGCCAGTTGCAGCACCGACTGGGCGTACGTCGGCAGGAACACCGTCGGCGCGACCATCAGCAGGCCGAGCGCGCCGAGGGCGAGGTTGACGGCGGCGATGGTGCGCCGCTGCCAGACCCAGCCGGGGATGATCGGCTCCGCGGCCCGCCGCTCGACGAGCACGACGACGGCCGTCAGGGCGAGCCCGGTGGCCAGCAGCGCGAGGGACGGCGCGGAGAGCCAGTCCCAGGCGACGCCGCCCTGGACCAGCGCGGTGAGCAGCGCGCCGCCGCAGGCGAAGACGGCGAGCGCGCCGGGCCAGTCGACGCGGCCGAGCGGCTTCGTGGTGCGGCTCGGCTCGTGCAGGTGGCGCACGATCAGCCAGAGGGCGAGCGCGCCGACGGGCAGGTTGATGAGGAAGATCCAGCGCCAGTCGGCGTACGAGGCGAGCAGCCCGCCGATCGCCGGGCCCGCGACCGACGAGGTGGCCCACACGGTCGACAGCTTCGCCTGGATCCTCGGGCGTTCCCTGAGGGGGTACAGGTCGGCGGCGAGGGTCTGCACGGTGCCCTGGATGGCGCCGCCGCCCAGGCCCTGGACGATGCGGAAGGCGATGAGCGAGGCCATGTCCCAGGCGCCCGCGCACAGCGCCGAGCCGATGAGGAAGAGGACGCTGCCCGCGATGAGCACGGGCTTGCGGCCGAAGGTGTCGGAGAGCTTGCCGTAGACGGGCAGGCTGACGGTGACGGCGAGCAGATAGCCGGAGAAGAGCCAGGAGAAGACGGAGAAGCCGCCGAGGTCGCCGACGATCTGCGGCACCGCGGTCGACACGATCGTGGAGTCCAGGGCGGCCAGCGCCATGGACAGCATCAGCGCGGCGACGACCGTGCCGCGCGGTCCCGTCGTGCCGGGAGCGCCGTGGCCCCCGCCCTCGCCCGTACCCACCGAGATCCCTTCCCCCTGCAACCAGTTGCTGCGGGCCACTTTCTCACCCGGTGGGGGGTGGAGGGCAGGGTGTAGACATCCCTGAGTTGATCTCCACCGACGGGTGGACGACCCCTAGGGGGACCTCCGTACTGCGGCCAGGGGAGCGTTCGTCCCGCCGGAGGATGAGACGGGCCGGGGCCGGTCCTTAAATGGTTCTTACGCGCCGGGCACGGGGCCGGCGCGGACAACCACACCACGGGGGTGGGGTTTTCCCCCGCCGAAGACTGCGCCGGGCACCAGCGCGCCGGACCCCCTCACGACACCAGACTTGAACCGCCCGGCGAACACCGGCGACTCATCGCATGACCGACATAGGAGACGTACCGTGACAACGGCTGTTACCACACCCAGGCACGGGGGCACTGGCGGGCGTACGGCCGTGGCGGCACGGGCACGCCAGGTCGTCAAGGCGTACGGCAGCGGGGAGACCCGCGTCGTCGCGCTCGACCACATCGACGTGGACATCGCCCGCGGGCAGTTCACCGCGATCATGGGCCCCTCGGGCTCCGGCAAGTCGACCCTGATGCACTGCCTCGCGGGCCTCGACACGGTCAGCGAGGGGCAGATCTTCCTCGACGAGACCGAGATCACCGGCCTCAAGGACAAGAAGCTCACCCAGCTGCGCCGGGACCGGATCGGCTTCATCTTCCAGGCGTTCAACCTGCTCCCCACCCTCAACGCCATCGAGAACATCACGCTCCCGATGGACATAGCGGGCCGCAGGCCCGACCGCGGCTGGCTCGACCAGGTCGTGGAGACCGTGGGCCTGGCCGGGCGCCTCAAGCACCGCCCCACCGAACTCTCCGGCGGCCAGCAGCAGCGCGTCGCCGTCGCCCGCGCACTCGCCTCGCGCCCCGAGATCATCTTCGGCGACGAGCCGACCGGAAACCTCGACTCCCGCGCGGGCGCCGAGGTGCTGGGATTCCTGCGGCGCTCGGTCACCGAACTCGGCCAGACCATCGTGATGGTCACGCACGACCCGGTCGCCGCCTCGTACGCGGACCGTGTCCTGTACCTGGCCGACGGCCGGATCGTCGACGAGATGCACCAGCCGACCGCCGACCAGGTCCTCGACCGCATGAAGTCCTTCGACGCGCGGGGGCGTACGTCATGACCGTCCTCAAGACCTCGATGCGCAACTTCTTCGCGCACAAGGGCCGCATGGCGCTCTCCGCGGTCGCCGTGATCCTGTCGGTGGCGTTCGTCTGCGGCACGCTCGTCTTCTCCGACACGATGAGCACCACCTTCGACAAGCTCTTCGCGGCCACCTCCTCCGACGTCACCGTCGCCCCCAAGTCCGACGACGACTCCCACAGCGCCCAGCGCACCGGCAAGCCCGAGTCGCTGCCCGCCTCCGTCGTCGACGAGGTGCGCGGGGCCGACGGCGTCAAGTCCGCCGAGGGCGGCGTCAGCAGCGAGAGCGTCACCGTCGTCGACTCCAGGAACAAGAACCTCGGCCCCAGCAGCGGCGCCCCGACCATCGCCGGCAACTGGACGCGCAACGACCTGCGTTCGATGGACATCACCTCCGGCCACGCCCCGCGCGGCCCCACCGACGTGATGGTCGACGCCGACACCGCCGACAAGCACGGCCTGGAGATCGGCGACGAGCTGCGCGCCGTCACGGCCGCCGGCGACCACACCGCGCGGATCTCCGGCATCGCCACCTTCAAGGTGACCAACCCCGGCGCCGCGATCTTCTACTTCGACACCGCGACCGCCCAGCGCCAACTCCTCGGCGCCACCGGCCGGTTCACGCAGGTCAACCTCACCGCGGACACCGGCGTCAGCGACGCCGCCCTGAAGGCGAACGTCACCGCGGCCTTCGGCGACACCGCGAAGTCCTACGACGTCAAGACGCAGAAGGAGACCGCGGACGACAACCGCAAGGACGTCGGGAGCTTCCTCGACGTCATGAAGTACGCGATGCTCGGCTTCGCCGGGATCGCCTTCCTCGTCGGCATCTTCCTCATCATCAACACCTTCTCGATGCTGGTCGCCCAGCGCACCCGCGAGATCGGCCTGATGCGCGCCATCGGCTCCAGCCGCAAGCAGGTCAACCGCTCCGTGCTCGTCGAGGCGCTGCTGCTCGGCGTCTTCGGCTCGGTCCTCGGCGTCGGCGCGGGCGTGGGCCTCGCCGTCGGCCTGATGAAGCTCATGTCCGGCATGGGCATGGAGCTGTCCACCGGCGACCTCACCGTCAGCTGGACGACCCCCGTGGTCGGCATGGTCCTCGGCATCGTCGTCACCGTCCTCGCCGCCTACCTCCCCGCACGACGGGCCGGCAAGGTCTCGCCGATGGCCGCGCTGCGCGACGCGGGCACCCCGGCCGACGGCAGGGCGAGCGCGCTGCGCGCCGTCATCGGCCTGGTCCTCACCGGCATCGGCGGCTTCGCCCTCTACACCGCCTCGCAGGCCGACAAGGCGTCCGACGGCTCGCTCCTCCTTGGCGGCGGCGTGGTCCTCACCCTCGTCGGCTTCGTCGTCATCGGCCCGGTGCTCGCCTCCGGCGTGGTCCGCGTGATCAGCGCGGTGCTCCTGCGGATGTTCGGCCCGGTCGGCCGGATGGCCGAGCGCAACGCCCTGCGCAACCCGCGCCGCACCGGCGCCACCGGCGCGGCCCTGATGATCGGCCTCGCGCTGGTCGCCTGCCTCTCCGTCGTCGGCTCCTCGATGGTCGCCTCGGCCACCGACGAACTCGACCGCTCGGTCGGCGCGGACTTCATCGTCCAGCCCACCCAGCCCGGCATCTCGATCACCCCCAAGGCCGCGCGGGCCCTGGAGAAGGCCGAGCACATCGGGCACCTCACGCACCTCAAGCAGATCAACGCGGACCTGACCACGCCCGCGGGCAAGACCGTGGACGGCGTGGGCCTGAGCGCCGCCGACCCGACGTACGCCAAGGACCTGCGCCGCGAGACGACGGCGGGCACGCTGAGCGCCGCGTACGGCAAGGACGCCATGTCGGTCGGCGACGAGTTCGCCGAGAAGCACGGCCTGAAGGTCGGCGACGAGCTGAAGGTCGCCTTCGACCACGGGAAGACGGCCGAGCTGAAGCTCGCGGCGATCACCAAGGACGACGGCGCGATCGACACGGGCGCGATGTACCTGAGCACCGCGACGCTCAAGGAGTACGTGACGCCCGACCGGATGCCGCAGGACGACATCATGTTCGCCACGGCCGCCAAGGGCCAGGAGGACGCCGCGTACGCGTCCCTCAAGGACTCCCTGGCGAAGTACCCCCAGTACAAGGTCATGGACCAGACCGACTTCAAGCAGACGCTGAAGGACCAGGTCGGCCAGATGCTCAACATGGTCTACGGCCTGCTCGGCCTCGCGATCATCGTCGCGATCCTCGGTGTGGTGAACACGCTGGCCCTCTCGGTGGTCGAGCGCACCCGCGAGATCGGTCTCATGCGGGCCATCGGCCTCTCGCGCCGCCAGCTGCGCCGCATGATCCGCATGGAGTCGGTGGTCATCGCCCTCTTCGGCGCGCTGCTCGGCCTCGGGCTCGGCATGGGCTGGGGGGCGACGGCCCAGAAGCTGCTCGCCCTGGAGGGCCTGAAGGTCCTGGAGATCCCGTGGCCGACGATCGTGGCGGTCTTCGTCGGGTCGGCGTTCGTGGGCCTGTTCGCCGCGCTGGTTCCGGCGTTCCGGGCCGGGCGGATGAACGTCCTGAACGCGATCGCCACCGAATAGCCACCAGGACGGGGGAACGGGGGAGCCGGCCCCGGCGGGTGCGCACCGCACCCGCCGGGGCCGTCCCCTGTCTCACTCCTTGCGCAGCAGGACGAAGCCCTGGGCGTCGTCCTCCAGGACGTAACGGGCGCCCGGATGCAGCTTGTTGGCGTAGCCGATCGGGTCCTTCGTCCACCCCGAGCGGATGTCGAGGGCGAAGTACTCGGGGACGACCGGGCGGGCCGTACCCACCCAGAAGACGCGGGCCCGCGAGGTGAGCCTGCTGATCGGCCCGATGTTCGCCTCGACGGTGGCGCCGTCGGGCACCCGGTCCAGCAGCCGCTCGCGCGCGGCGACCTGCGGGCTCTTCTCGTACGTCGCCGACTCGGTGAGCCCGGCCAGCGGCAGCGAGGTCGTCAGGGCGAGCGCGGCGGCCGCGGCGCAGGCCGGCAGCCGGTCCGCGTACGTGCGCAGCCACGGCCGTCCGCTGCGGCGCAGGATGTCGACGGCGTCGACGAGGGCGAGCGCGACGACCGGCATCAGGACGGCGCTGTAGTGCCAGTCCGTGCCCCAGTAGTGCTCCTCGGCGGAGAGGAAGCGCCAGCCGAGGGTGGGCAGCGCGACCAGGAGCAGCGGCGAGCGCAGGGCGAGCAGCCCGGTGGTGGGCAGCAGCAGCCACAGGAGGGTGCGCAGCTTGGTGTCGAGCCCGTCGAAGAGCCCGGCGGTCGCGCCGCCCTCGCCGACCTTGTTCCAGTAGTCGTAGGACCCGACCGAGTTGAAGGCCGGGATGACCAGCGTCAGCGTCACGAGGGTGGCGACGGCGCCGAAGGCCACGACGCCCAGGGCGTAGGGCAGGGACTTCGGGTCGGTGCGGCGGCACCGGATCGCCACGACGAGGGCGATGGCCGCGACGGTGGCGCCCAGGTCCTCCTTGACGAGGACGAGCGGCAGCGCCCACAGCAGGGCGGCCCGCCACCGCTGCCGCAGCAGCGCCTCCAGCGCGAAGGCGATCAGCGGTACGGCGAAGCAGATCTCGTGGAAGTCGAAGTCGACGGCCTGCTGGATGCCCCAGGACAGGCCGTGGGCCACGCCCACGGCGAGCCCGGAGGCACGGCCCAGGAGCCGGGTCGCGGCGCGGGTGACGGGGATCGTGGCGAGGGCGAAGAGCAGCGCCTGCGCGACGAGCAGCGTGACGGGCGAGGGGAAGAGCCGGTAGACGGGCGCGAGGAGGGCGGTGACGGGGCTGAAGTGGTCGCCGAGGATGTTCGCCCCCGGTCCCTTGAGGTCGGCCACCGGCACCTGGAGGTGCGCGTAGGCGCGCACGGCCTGCTCGAAGATCCCGAGGTCCCAGGACCGGCTCTCCATCCGCCGGTACCGGCAGACGGAGACGACGGCGTACGCGACGAAGAGCGCGGCGGTGAGGAGGTAGGGGGCGCGGTCCCAGAGACGTTCCCGGATGTCGGGGGCGCTCTTCTGGTCCCGCGGGGTTATCGGCTCGGGCGCGCTCCTCCCGACGGGATCATCGACGTCACCCTCGACGACGGGGGCATCGGACTGGGCTCCGGACATGGGGTGGCTTTCTGATCGGGGAGCGGCGGCAATTCCCGGCGCCTCCGGGGTTGGGGGAGCGGCGGAAATTCCCGGCCTCTCCGGGGTTGGGGGAGCGACGGTCGTTTCCGGCCTCTCCGGGGTTCGGGGAGCAACGGTCATTTCCGGCCCCTCCGAGGTTCGGGAGCGGCGGTCATTCTCAGCCCCTCCGGCGTTTGAGGAGCGGGGTCCGGGGCGGAGCCCCGTGCGGTGGTGGCGCGCACGAAGGAACTCGGCCTCCCGGGGTCGGGGGAGCGGCGGTCATTTTCAGCCCCTCCGGCGTTTGAGGAGCGGGGTCCGGGGCGGAGCCCCGTGCGACGGCGGCGCACACGGAAGAACTCAGCCCCCGGGGAACGAGGCGGCGACGGACGCGCCCGTCGCCGTCGGCGGCGGCGGCGAACCGGACGGCGCGAGCGACGGCGGAAGAGACGTGGACGGAGTCCGGGAGGGCACCCCCTCCGGCGCGGAGGCGCCCGGCGGCGACGCCGAGGACGTGGGACTGGGCGGCGCCGCCGGCCGGACCGGCGCACCCCCCTCACCCATCCGCAGCGCGACGACCGCCGCCGCGCCGGACACCAGGCAGACGGCGGCCGCGGCACCCACCGCGTACATCCGCCGCCTGCGCCGCGCGCCCCGCGCGGCCACCTGGCCCGCCGGGGCGGGCGAGGCGAGCCCGCCGCCCGACGCGGCGGCCCGCTTCAGCGCGACGGCGAGCCCGTCGTCGTCGGCGGTGGACCGGGGCTCAGTCACGGTGCTCCTCCGGGGTCGGCGTGTCGTCGAGGTGCGGGGCGAGGGCGGCCCGCGCGCGGGACAGGTGGGACTTCACGGTCCCGGCCGCGATCCCGGTCTCCGCGGCGACCTGCCGCACGGACAGGTCGCAGACGTAGTGCAGCACCGCCACCCGCCGCTGCCGCTCCGGCAGCCGCCGCAACGCGGCGACCAGCGCGACCGTGCCGGGATCCGGCGCGGGCACGGACCCCGCGAGCCCGCCCTGGCGGCGCCGCCAGGCGTCCGCGGCCCGCCCGCGCCGCCGCCACCGGCTGACGGCGAGCCGCCAGGCGACGGTCCTGATCCACGCCTCGGGCCCGGCGTCCCGCTCCAGGCGCCCGCGGCGCGCCCAGGCCCGCACGAAGGCCTCCTGGACGACGTCCTGCGCCTCGTGGAGGTCGCCCGTCATCAGATACACCTGCCCGACCAGCGGTCTCACGGAGTGCGCGTAGAACGCCTCGAACTCCTCGTCGGTCAAGTGGTCTCCCGGTGCGTACGGTGCAGGTGATGCGGTTCCTCGTGGGCAGTACGCCCGGCACGCCCGTCCGGTTTACCCGGGCGGCGCGGAATTTCTCGGAATCTCGCGGACAGCCGTTTTCGGGACATTGTCCGGCAGGGGGCGCGCGGACCCGCGCACAGGGCTCGCCGCGACCGGACCGCGCCTGACGGTGACCGGGCCGCGCCTGTCGGCGCCAAGTCGTACGCTGGAGACCCCCGGCCCGTGCGACGTGCCGGGCGGTTCGCGTTGCCCATCTGCCACCGGATCCCTCCGGTACCTGGACGGAAAGCCTTCCATGAGCCTGCACGGTCTGCTCGACGCTGTCGTCAAGGACTCCGCACTCGCCGAAGCGGTCAAGGCCGCGACCGACGGCCACCGCACGCACGTCGACCTGGTCGGCCCGCCCGCGGCCCGGCCCTTCGCCGTGGCGGCGCTGGCCCGAGAGTCCGGCAGGACCGTCCTCGCGGTGACGGCCACCGGCCGCGAGGCCGAGGACCTCGCTGCGGCGCTGCGCACGATCGTGCCGCCGGAGGGCGTGGTGGAGTACCCCTCCTGGGAGACGCTGCCGCACGAGCGCCTCTCGCCCCGCTCGGACACGGTCGGCCGCCGCCTCGCGGTCCTGCGCCGGCTCGCGCACCCCAGCACGGACGACCCGGAGACGGGCCCGGTCTCCGTGCTCGTCGCGCCCATCCGCTCGGTGCTCCAGCCGCAGGTCAAGGGGCTCGGCGACCTGGAGCCGGTGGCGCTGCGCACGGGGCACTCCGCCGATCTGAACGAGACGGTCGAGGCCCTCGCGGCAGCCGCGTACTCCCGGGTCGAACTGGTCGAGAAGCGCGGCGAGTTCGCCGTGCGCGGCGGCATCCTCGACGTCTTCCCGCCCACCGAGGAGCACCCGCTCCGCGTGGAGTTCTGGGGCGACGACGTCGAGGAGATCCGCTACTTCAAGGTCGCCGACCAGCGCTCCCTGGAGATCGCCGAGCACGGCCTGTGGGCGCCGCCCTGCCGTGAGCTGCTGCTCACCGACGACGTGCGCGAGCGGGCCGCGGCCCTCGCCGAGCTCCACCCGGAACTGGGCGAGCTGCTGGGGAAGATCGCCGAGGGCATCGCGGTCGAGGGCATGGAGTCCCTCGCGCCGGTCCTGGTCGACGACATGGAGCTGCTGCTCGACGTCATGCCGAAGGGCTCCATGGCGGTGGTCTGCGACCCGGAGCGGGTGCGCACGCGCGCGGCCGACCTGGTGGCGACGTCGCAGGAGTTCCTCCAGGCCAGCTGGGCGGCGACGGCCGGCGGCGGCGAGGCGCCGATCGACGTGGGCGCGGCCTCGCTGTGGGGCATCGCGGACGTCCGCGACCACGCGCGCGACCTCGGCATGATGTGGTGGTCGGTCTCGCCGTTCGCGGCGGACGAGGACCTGTCCGACGACACCCTCAAGCTCGGCATGCACGCCCCGGAGACGTACCGGGGCGACACCGCGAAGGCGCTCGCCGACACCAAGGGCTGGCTCGCGGAGGGCTGGCGCACGGTCTATGTGACCGAGGGGCACGGCCCGGCGGCCCGCACCGTCGAGGTGCTCGGCGGCGAGGGCATCGCGGCCCGCCTCGACGCGGACCTCACCGGGCTGACGCCGTCGGTGGTGCACGTCTCCTGCGGCTCGATCGACTTCGGCTTCGTCGACCCCGGGCTGAAGCTCGCCGTGCTCACCGAGACCGACCTCTCCGGCCAGAAGGCGGCCGGCAAGGACGGCCAGCGGATGCCGGCCCGCCGCCGCAAGACGATCGACCCGCTGACCCTGGAGTCCGGCGACTACATCGTCCACGAGCAGCACGGCGTGGGCCGCTACATCGAGATGGTGCAGCGCACGGTCCAGGGCGCGACGCGCGAGTACCTGGTCGTGGAGTACGCGCCCGCCAAGCGCGGCCAGCCCGGCGACCGGCTCTACATCCCCACGGACCAGCTGGAGCAGATCACCAAGTACGTGGGCGGTGAGGCCCCGACGCTGCACCGGCTCGGCGGCGCCGACTGGACGAAGACGAAGGCGCGGGCGAAGAAGGCGGTCAAGGAGATCGCCGCCGACCTCATCAAGCTGTACTCGGCCCGCATGGCGGCGCCGGGCCACAGCTTCGCCCCCGACACGCCCTGGCAGCGCGAGCTGGAGGACGCGTTCCCGTACGCGGAGACGCCCGACCAGCTGACCACGATCGCCGAGGTCAAGGAGGACATGGAGAAGACGGTCCCGATGGACCGTCTGATCTGCGGCGACGTGGGCTACGGCAAGACGGAGATCGCGGTCCGCGCGGCCTTCAAGGCGGTGCAGGACGGCAAGCAGGTGGCGGTCCTCGTCCCCACGACGCTGCTCGTGCAGCAGCACTTCGGGACGTTCACCGACCGGTACTCCCAGTTCCCGGTCAACGTGCGGGCGTTGAGCCGCTTCCAGACGGACACCGAGTCCAAGGCGACGCTGGAGGGCCTGAAGGACGGCTCGGTCGACATCGTCATCGGCACGCACCGCCTCTTCTCCTCCGAGACGAAGTTCAAGGACCTGGGCCTGGTCATCGTCGACGAGGAGCAGCGGTTCGGCGTGGAGCACAAGGAGCAGCTGAAGAAGCTCCGCGCGAACGTCGACGTCCTGACGATGTCGGCGACGCCGATCCCCCGTACGCTCGAAATGGCGGTCACGGGCATCCGCGAGATGTCCACGATCACCACGCCCCCCGAGGAGCGCCACCCGGTCCTGACCTTCGTCGGTCCGTACGAGGAGAAGCAGATCGGCGCGGCCATCCGCCGTGAGCTGCTGCGCGAGGGCCAGGTCTTCTACATCCACAACCGCGTCGAGTCGATCGACCGCGCGGCGGCGAGGCTCAGGGACATCGTCCCCGAGGCGCGCATCGCCACGGCCCACGGGCAGATGTCCGAACAGGCCCTGGAACAGGTGGTCGTGGACTTCTGGGAGAAGAAGTTCGACGTCCTGGTCTCCACGACGATCGTCGAGTCCGGCATCGACATCTCGAACGCCAACACGCTGATCGTGGAGCGCGGCGACAACTTCGGCCTCTCCCAGCTCCACCAGCTGCGCGGCCGCGTGGGCCGAGGACGCGAGCGCGGCTACGCCTACTTCCTCTACCCGCCGGAGAAGCCCCTCACGGAGACGGCCCACGAGCGCCTCGCCACGATCGCCCAGCACACGGAGATGGGCGCGGGCATGTACGTGGCGATGAAGGACCTGGAGATCCGCGGCGCGGGCAACCTCCTGGGCGGCGAGCAGTCGGGCCACATCGCGGGCGTCGGCTTCGACCTCTACGTCCGCATGGTGGGCGAGGCGGTCGCCGACTACCGCGCCTCCCTGGAGGGCGGCGTGGAGGAGGAGCCGCCGCTGGAGGTCAAGATCGAGCTCCCGGTCGACGCGCACGTCCCGCACGACTACGCCCCCGGCGAGCGCCTGCGCCTCCAGGCCTACCGCGCGATCGCCTCCGCGAACACGGAGGAGGACATCAAGGCGGTACGCGAGGAACTCACCGACCGCTACGGCAAGTTGCCGGAGCCGGTGGAGAACCTCCTCCTGGTCGCGGGGCTGCGCATGCTGGCCCGCGCGTGCGGCGTCGGCGAGATCGTCCTCCAGGGCAACAACATCCGCTTCGCCCCGGTGGACCTGCGCGAGTCCCAGGAACTCCGCCTCAAGCGCCTCTACCCGGGAACGGTCATCAAGCCGTCCGCGAACCAGGTCCTGGTCCCGCGCCCGAAGACCGCGAAGGTGGGCGGCAAGCCGCTGGTCGGCCGCGAACTCCTGGGCTGGGTCGGGGAGTTCCTGACGTCGATCCTGGGTTCGTAGGCCGTCCTCGACCGGGTCGCGGACGGCCGCGGCCCGGTCACGCCACCGGACGGATCCGGTCGCCCGTCGCCTCGCGCAGGGCCGTCGCGAGGCGGTCGCGGACCTCGGTCTGGGCCGCGATGCGGCGGTCGATCACCGCGAGGCGGTCGAGGACGACCCGCAGGCCCGCGCCGGTCGGCGTGGTGGCCGCGACGTCGCCGTCCAGGCAGGGCAGGAACACGCGGACGTCGTCGAGGGTGAGGCCCGCGTCGAGCAGGAAGCGGATGTTGCGGACGCGGACGACGGCACGCCCGGCGTCGTACACCCGGTAGCCGTTGGGCGTGCGCGCGGACTCGACGAGTCCGGCCTCCTCGTAGTGCCGCAGGGCGCGCGGTGTCGTGCCCGTCGCCTCCGCCAGCTGTCCGATCCGCACGCGTGCCGCCTCCCCGTGGCCCCTCAACGGCGTCACGGCCGTCCCCCTCGCCGTCACGCGACGACCGCTCCGCCGTCCACCGGCAGGATGACACCGGTGATGAAGGAGGCACCAGGCGAGGCGAGTCCGGTGATCGCCCAGGCGACCTCCTCGGGCCGGCCGACCCGGCCCATCGGGGTGTGCGCGATCTGCCACGCGCGGACCGCTTCCTTCTCCTCGGACGTGAAGCCGGAGTGCTCGGCGATCGGGGTGTCCACGGCGCCCGGCGCGACGGCGGCGACCCGGATGCCGCGCGGCGCGAGGTCGACGGCCCAGCTGCGGGTGAGGAGTTCGAGCGCGGACTTGGTCGCCGGGTAGAGCGAGTTGCCCGGCCAGCCGCGCTGGCCGACCGACGTCGAGACGTTCACGACGACGCCCCGGCTCTCGGCGAGCGCGTCGAGCGCGGCCTGGGTGAGCAGTACGGGGGCGACGAGGTTGGTGGCGAGCTGGAGGCCGACGATCTCGCGGGTGTAGGTGCCAAGGCGCGCGGTGCGGACCACGGCCGCGTTGTTGACCAGGACGTCCAGGCGGCCGTGGGTGTCGAGGACGGTACGGACGATGTGCTCGGGGGCGCCGTCGGCGGTGATGTCGGCGGCGAGCGGGGTGATCGACCCCTCGTGCCCGGCCGCCGTCCGTGCCAGGGGTCCGGGACGCCGCCCCACGGCGACGACGTGCGCGCCCTGGGCGGCGAAGGCGTGGGCGGTGGCGCGCCCGATGCCGGTGCCGGCGCCGGTGACGAGGACGACTCGGGTGGTGTTCTCCTGAGGACTCATGGGGAGAGGGTCGGACCCTGACGCCAGGGGCAGGGTCAAGCGGGACCGTCCGGCTGGGTTGGGTGACGTGCCTTCAGGAGGGGTCCGGCGGGGTTCGGTGGCGTGCCCTCAGGAGGGGTCCGGCAGGTTCCGGTGGCGTGCCCTCAGGAGACGTCCGGCGTGCACGCCTCGGCGATCGAGAGGCTGTTCTCGTAGAGGTGGTGCTTGGTGATGCGGCCGTTCTCCACCGTGAGCCGCAGCGCGAAGGGGCCCTCGAAGGTCTTGCCCGTGGCGCGCACCCGGCCCGAGAGGTGGCCCATCAGGACGGCGTCCGCGCCGTCGACGAGGAACGTGTCGAGGGAGGCGCGGGCCTCCTCGGGGACGGTGTGGGCCGCCAACTCGGCCGACTGGGCGGCGCATTCGGCGCCGGTGGAGCGGGGGCGGATCCACGGCACGACGGGGTTCTCGGCCAGCAGCCAGTCGACCTCGTCGGCGAAGAGCTCCACCATCCGCCCGGCGTCCCCGGCCATGCGGGCCGTGAGGAATTCCTGGACGGTCGCGCGGGTGGTCGCTGCGATGTCGGTGGTGGGGGCGTCGGCGGTCATCTCGGTCTCCTCGGGGGCCCGGTGGGCGGGGTCCGCGGGGTGTTTCCCCGCGATGCCACGATCCTGCCGGGGGTGAGGAGAACGGTCGATTACCCCAGGGGTAATGCCCCTGGGGCAATCGTCCGGCGGTGATCCGGGATCAGGACGGCTGCTCGCCCTCCGGCTTGTCCTCGCCGAGGCCCAGCCGGTCGTGCATCTGCTGCTGCGCCTTGTCGACCTTGTCGGCGTACTTGTCGCCGGTCTTCTCGTTGATCTCTTCTTCTGCCGCGTTCGAGATGTCCTTGGCCTTGTCCTGGGCCTGGTCCTTGAACCTATCGAAGATGCCCATGCGGAGAACTCCTTGCGGGCGGGGGAGGGGGACTCACGGTCGACGATACGTCCGTGGTGTCCGGTTTGCTCGTCGAGGGGAGATATGGTCTGGACCACTCGGTCGCTACGGTGGTGGCCGCGAGAGTCGCCCAGGGGAGGGAGAGCGCCGTGCCGCTCACAGTCGTGGGGCTGAACCGGTTTCCGGTGAAATCGATGCTCGGACAGGGGCACGACCGGCTGGAGTTCGACGCGCGCGGCGCCGTCGGCGACCGGCGGTGGGCCCTGCGGTACGCCGACGGAAAGCTGGGCAGCGGGAAGAACACCCCCCGCTTCCGCCGCATCCCCGGACTGCTGGAGCACCAGGCCGCCTACGACGCGGACGGACTGCCCGTCGTCACCGCGCCGGACGGCGCGGAACTGCGCCCCGGCGACCCCCGCATCCCCGAACGCTTCGGGGAGGGCGTCGAGTTGGTCCACGAGGGCGAGGAGGGCCACAAGGACGCCTCCGCCGTCTCCCTGGTCGGCACCGCCTCGCTGCGCGCGCTCGGCGACCTGCTCGGTGACGCCGACCCCGTCGACGTACGGCGGCTGCGCAAGAACATCGTCGTGGAGACCGACGAGCCCTGGATCGAGGAGGGCTGGGTCGGCCGCGAGATCGTCCTCGGCGGAGACGGGGGCGGCGCGTCCGGCGAGGGGGCGGGCCCGCTGCGGCTGCACGTCGTCAAGCGCGTCACGCGCTGCGTCATGGTCACCCAGGCCCAGACCGGCCTGCCCGCGGACAACCGCATCCTGAAGACCCTCACCGCCGCCCGCGGCATGTGCATCGGGATCCACACGGAAGTCGTGGCGCCCGCGCCGCTCGCCCTCGGCGACACGGTGGTCGCCCGGTGAACCGACGCACCACCGCCGCGCTGCTCGCCCTCGTCGCCGTGCCCGCGCTGCTCACCGGCTGCGACCTGGGCACCGAGGAGAAGGAGGGGGCCGCCGGGCCCGACGCCAAGGCCGGCTCCGCGCTCGCCGCCGTCGACACGCTCACCGTCAAGGGCCGCGCGCCGAAGACCGGTTACGACCGCGGCCGGTTCGGCAGCGCCTGGGCCGACACGGACTCCAACGGCTGCCCGACCCGGGACGACATCCTCAAGCGGGACCTGAAGGACGTCCGCCACCAGGGCGGCGACTGCAAGGTGGTCTCCGGGACGCTCGCCCCCGACCCCTACGGCGGCAAGGACGTGACGTTCCGGCGAGGCCGCAGCCAGGTCGACATCGACCACCTCGTCGCCCTCTCGGACGCCTGGCAGAAGGGCGCCTTCCAGTGGGAGCCGAGCAAGCGCATCGCCTTCGCCAACGACCCGCTCAACCTCCTCGCGGTCGACGCCGGCCCCAACCGCAGCAAGGGTGACGGCGACACCGCGACCTGGCTGCCGCCGAACAAGGCCTACCGCTGCACCTATGTGGCCGGGCAGGTCGCGGTGAAGAAGAAGTACGGGGTGTGGGTGACCGGCGCCGAGCGCGACGCCATGAAGAAGGTGCTGTCCACGTGCCCGGACGAGAAGTTGCCGGCCGGCGGCTCCCCGACCACGGCACCGGGCCGCTTCCACGCCCGCTGACCTCGGCATAAATCGGTTACGCGACGGTTCGCCCGCGGGTTAGCGTGCGGCCCATGGACCTGACGATCACCACCCTGGCCGAGCGGCCCGAACTCGCGGGGCCGCTCTGGTCCATGGCCGAGGACTGGCCGGAGTTCATCCTCCACGACCCGGTCGGCTGGTCGCTGATCGGCCGGATCGTCGCGGACCTTCCGGAGTACGTGCTGGTGGCGACGGACGCGGACGCCGGCGGCAAGGTCGTGGCCCGCGGCTTCAGCGTGCCGCTCGCGCTGCGCGCCCGCGGCGACGGGGCGCTGCCCGACGGCGGCTGGGACCAGGTGCTCCTGTGGGCCTTCTCCGACCTGCGGCACGGCAAGGAGGCGGACACGGTCAGCGCCATCGAGATCACCGTCGACGAGTCGGCGCGCGGCAAGGGCGTCTCGGCGCTGATGCTCGCCGCGATGCGGGACAACGCCCGCGCCCGCGGCTTCACGGAGGTCGTCGCGCCCGTGCGCCCCAACGCCAAGCACCGCGAACCGGCCGCGGGGATCGACGAGTACGCGTTCCGCACCCGTGAGGACGGCCTGCCGCACGACCCGTGGCTGCGGGTGCACGTGCGGGCGGGCGGTGTCATCGACAAGGTCGCGCACGCCTCGATGACGGTGTCCGGCTCGACCGCGCAGTGGCGGGAGTGGACGGGGCTGCCCTTCGACGAGGAGGGCCCGGTCGAGGTGCCGGGCGCGCTCGTGCCCGTGCACTGCGAACTCGCGCGCGGCTACGGCGTGTACGTGGAGCCCAACGTCTGGGTGCGGCACGCCCTGTGAGCGGACCGCACCCCGCGCGGGTCAGCCCGACAGCGTGTCCAGGTCGAGGATGTCGCCGGTGGGCGCCTTCGCCTTGACCGGCTTGTCGTAGTCGGTGAAGGCGAGGCTCTCCGGGTCCCCGCCGGAGGTCTTGTCGACCTTCAGCAGGTACGGCTTGCCCTCCGTGGCGACGTAGATCGTGTACTTGTCCTTGCCGTCGCTCTCGGTGAGCTTGATCGCCGGGGTGCCGTCGACCGTGGTCGTGCCGCCCCTGCGGGCGGCGGAGCCGGTGTCCTTGAACTCGCCGAGCAGGGAGTCGAGGTCGCAGAACCCGGCGACCTCCTTCGCGTCGGCGTTCGTCACCTTCGTCTTCACCCAGCGGTTCGCCATCATGTCCACGGCCGCCTGGACGTCGGCCGCGGGCTCGCCCTTGCTCTGCGAGCGCAGGAACTTCTCGTCGTACTTCATGTACGCGGTGCCGCCCGGGATGATCAGCTCGATCGAGCCCTCCTCCGCGGTGCCCATCGTGCCCGCGCAGGTGCCCTTGGTGTCCAGGGCCAGGTCCATCTGGAGCAGGCCGGACGCCTCGTCGGTGACCTCGCCCTTGACGCGGAGCGAGGAGGCGTCGGAGGTCGCCTTGAGCGCCTTCTCGGCGATCTCGCCCCCGGACAGTCCGGCGAAGGGCTCCTTCGCCGCCGCGGACCCGCCCTTGTCCGACGCGTCCGAGGACCCGTCCTTCTTCTCGGTGCCGCAGGCCGTGAGGCCGAGGGTCGCGGCGGTGGCCAGGCAGACGGCGGCGATCGCGGTACGGCGCGGACGCAGGTGATGACGCATGGAGATCCCCCCAGGGAAGTCGTTCGACGGAGACATCACAGCAGGAGTGTGTGAACCGAGTCAACACGAGATTCTGTGAATCATGGGTTAACGGACGTGAAGCAGTGCGTGCGGCCGTTCCCTGGGTATGCTCGACCGCGCGCGACTGACCCCGCGCCACCGAGGGGAGCCGGCACATGACGCCGCGGGACGACGGAGCCAGCACATGACGCCGCGGGACGACGCGACCGAGGTGACCGCCGCCGGGATCGCCCGGCTCGCCGGAGTCGGCCGGGCCGCCGTCAGCAACTGGCGCCGCAGGCACGACGACTTCCCCCGGCCCGTCGGCGGCACCGAGACCAGCCCCTCCTTCGCCCTCGCCGAGGTCGAGCACTGGCTGCGCGCCCAGGGCAAACTCGTCGAGGTCCCCCTGCGCGAACGCGTCTGGCAGCAGCTCGCCGGACACCCGGCGGGGCCCGTCACCGCCCTGCTGCACGCGGGCTGCGCCCTGCTCCTGGTCCGCGACAGGCCGCCCGCCTGGCTCGCGGTGAGCGCCGTCTCCGACGAGCGGATGGCCCAGTTGCTGCCCGGCGAGCTCGACGAGGTGGTGACGATGCGCTTCGGCGTGCGCCGCAGGCGCGCCGTCCGCGTCCCCGAGGCCACCGAACTCCTTTCGTCCGTACCGCTGTTGCGCGGCGTCGCCGAACTCGCCGCCGAGCTGGGCGCCAAGCAGACGTACGAGTTCCTGCTCGGCCGGTACACCGACGCCAACCCCCGCCAGTACACGCTCACCCCGGCGGGCCCCGCCGAGCTGATGGCCCACCTCGCCGGCCCCGCCCGCACCGTCCTCGACCCCGCCTGCGGCACCGGCGCCCTGCTGCGCGCCGTCCCCCCACGCCCCGACCAGCACCTCCACGGCCAGGACAGCGCCCCCGAACTCGCCGCGCTCACCGCGCTGCGCCTGGCGCTGCACTCCGACGCGACCGTGCGCTCCATGGCCGCCGACACCCTGCGCGCCGACGCCTACGAGGACCGCAGGGCCGACGCCGTGCTCTGCCACCCGCCGTTCAACGAACGCAACTGGGGCCACGACGAGCTGGCCTACGACCCCCGCTGGGAGTACGGCTTCCCGGCCCGCGCCGAGTCCGAACTCGCCTGGGTCCAGCACGCGCTGGCCCGCCTCGTCGACGGCGGCACCGCCGTCCTGCTGATGCCGCCCGCCGCCGCGTCCCGCCGCTCGGGCCGCCGCATCCGCGCCGACCTCCTGCGCCGCGGCGCCCTGCGCGCGGTCGTCGCCCTGCCGCCCGGCGTCGCGCCGCCCTACAACCTCCCCCTGCACGTCTGGGTGCTGCGCAGGCCGGGACCGGCGGCGCGGCCCGCGCCCGAGGTGCTGCTCGTGGAGGCCGCGGGCGCCCTCGCCGCCGACGGCCGCGACCGGCAGCTGTGGCCCGCCGTCCGCGACGCCGTGCTCGACTCCTGGCGGGACTTCGACCGCGACGGCACCCTCGACGAACGCCCCGGCCTCGCCCGCTGCGTGCCGGTGCTCGAACTCCTCGACGACGAGGTCGACCTGGCGCCCGCCCGCCGGCTGCCGCCGCCCGCCGCGGGCGGCGGCGCCACCGAGCTCGCGACCGTGCGCGAGGGCCTGGGCGAGGCGCTGCGCAGGGCCGCCGACCTCACCCCGCCGCTGGCCGGGCGTGCGGACGCCGACGACCTGCCGCGCGCCCCGCTGACCACCGTCGGCGAACTGGCCCGCGCCGGCGCCCTGTCGCTGCACACCGGCACCGGCGTGGCGGGCGGCGGCCTGCCCGTCCTCACCGACCACGACGTGCTGACCGGCGGCGCGCCCTCCGGGACCGGCCACGAGGGCACGGCGGACGACGGCGCGGTGCGCACCGCGCCCGGCGACGTCGTCGTGCCCGTGTTCGGTGGCGGCGCCGCGGCCCGGGTGATCGACGAGGCCGCCGCGGGCGCGGCGCTCGGCCGCGGCCTCGCCCTGCTGCGGCCCGACCCGGCCGCGCTCGACCCGTGGTTCCTCGCCGGGTTCCTGCGCGGCACCGCCAACCACCGCCAGGCGAGCAGCTACGCCTCCACCTCCGCCCGGCTCGACGTGCGCCGCCTCCAGCTGCCCCGGCTGCCGCTCGCCGGGCAGCGCGGCTACAGCGAGCGCTTCCGCCGGCTCGCCGCCTTCGAGGACGCCGTGCGCCACGCGTCCCTGCTCGGCGAGCGCCTGGTGCGCGGCATGCACGACGGACTGACGGAAGGAACCCTTCCGCCGGGCGTGGCGTGATCGGAACGACAACGGTTCGGTACAACCCGGGACCGGTCGTACGGGTCGGCCTATACGCTCGAACCCTCATCCGTTCGTTCACCATGCACCAGGAGCAGCCATGCACGGCCACGGCTACGCGCCGCAGCAACCACAGCCCCCTTCCGGGGGTACGCATGTGACGCTGCGCGTGCTGTTCGTGGTGCTCGCGGTGGTGACGTGCGGGCTGCTCGCGTGGGCCGCGATGCTGCGGCTCGCCCTCGTGACGCGCAGGGCGCTCGACTGGACCCTCTTCGTCCTCGTCACGGCGCTCGACGTGCTGGCCGTCGCGCTCGTCGGGATCGACCCGGGCGAGGAGGAGTTCGAGAGCACCGGCAACGTGGGCATGGTCATCCTGCTCTGCACCCTGGTGGCCGCCCTCGCCTATTACCTGTACGCGGACATACGCCACTTCAGCCCGTACCGCCGCCCGCAGTTCGCCGGCTACGTACCGCAGCAGGCGCAGGCCGCCTACGGCTACCCGCAGCAGACCGCACCCGGACCGGTGCACCAGCAGCCCACCCGACCGGTCCCCCCGCCGTTCCCGCAGCCGCAGCCCCCGTCCGCGCAGCAGCAGACGCCGGGCCCGCACACCCCGCCCCCGCCCACGCGCCCCGCCCCCGCCCGCATCAACCAGGTCCGGGCCGAGCTGGACGAGCTCAGTGACTATCTGCGCAAGCAGGAAGGCGGCAGCTGACCGTGACCTCGGGGACGTCGCCGGACGCGGCGGCGGGCGGACGGGGCGGCCGTGTGGTCGCCGGGCGCTATGAACTCGCCACGCTCATCGGCCAGGGCGGCATGGGCCAGGTCTGGACGGCGTACGACCAGCGGCTCGACCGCCGCGTCGCGGTGAAGCTCCTGCGCCCCGACCGGGTCGCGGGCGCCGAGGCCGAGGAGCTGCGCCGCCGCTTCGTGCGCGAGTGCCGCGTCACCGCGCAGGTCGACCACCCCGGCCTGGTCACCGTGCACGACGCGGGCAGCGAGCCCGCCGAGGACGGTGCCCTGTTCCTCGTCATGCAGTACGTCGACGGCGCGGACCTCGGCGACCACCTCGCCGAGCACGACCCCTACCCCTGGCAGTGGGCCGTCGCCGTCGCCGCGCAGCTGTGCGCCGTGCTCTCCGCGGTGCACGCGGTGCCGATCGTGCACCGCGACCTCAAGCCGCGGAACGTGATGGTCAAGCAGGACGGCACGGTCTCCGTCCTCGACCTCGGCATCGCCTCGGTCATGGACACCGACACCACCCGCCTCACCCACACCGGCTCTCCGATCGGCAGCCCCGCCTACATGGCCCCGGAGCAGGCGATGGGCGGCGCGGTCGGCCCGTACACCGACCTGTATGCGCTCGGCGTGCTGCTGCACGAACTCCTCAGCGGCGACGTGCCGTTCTCCGGATCCACCGCGCTCGGCGTCCTGCACCGTCATCTGTACGAGCCGCCGCTGCCGGTCCGCAGGCTGCGCCCCGAGGTGCCGCAGGCCCTGGAGGCCCTGGTCCTGCGGCTGCTCGCCAAGGACCCCCAGCACCGCCCCGGCAGCGCCCAGGAGGTCTACGAGGAACTGGCGCCGCTGCTGCCCGCGCGCGGCATCCCGTCGGGCCGCCCGCTCGACCCCACGCGCCCCTTCCTGCGTCCGCACGCGCCGTGGCCCGACCGCGCGGCGACGCCCGCGCCCGCGCCCGACCTGCCGACGCAGCCGCCCAGTTCACCGCCCCAGCAGGACGTCGCCCGCGCCGTCGACGACGTCAAGCGCCTCCTCGGCGAGGGCCGCATCACCCAGGCCGTGGACATCCTCGGCGCGATCCTCCCGGCCGCCGCCGCCAAGCACGGCGAGCACTCGCCCGTCGTGCGCACCCTGCGCAAGCAGTACGCCGCCACGCTCATGGACGACGGCCAGTACCGCCGCGCGCTGCCCGAGCTGCGGCGCCTGGCCGACGAGCGCGCCGCCGAGTCCGGCCAGGCCGACCCGCACTCGCTCCAGTTCCGCTACGAGGCCGCGCAGTGCCTGGAACAGCTCGGGGAGCCGGCCGCCGCCCTCGCCGAGTACCGCGCGCTCCTCCCTTATTACGAGAACCAGTACGCGACGGACGACCGCCGCCAGTCCCTGGAGATCCGCCGCCGCATCGGGCACCTGCTGCTCGCCCTCGGCGACCGGCCCGCCGCCCACGACACGCTGGCCCGGCTGCTGCACGACGCGGAGCTGCTGCACGGCCCCGGCCATCCGTTCCCCGCGGAGATCCGGCGCACCCTGCAGTGGCTCGGACAAGTGCGCGGTTAGCACTCGTACGGCGGGGGCGAGGGTGCCCCAACTCCCGGGAAATCGTTGGTCGAATAGGTGTCGAATGGCTGGCCCGGAGGACGGCCACTGCCTACCATCGATCACCGCAAGACTTTGTGCGCCCGCCCGTCGCCCGACCACCACTCCAGGTGGAGGCGCTTGCGCGCCACAGTGATTTGCACAATCTCCAACGGGAGGCTCACTTGCACCGCCGTCGTCGCACAGCGCTCATCCTCTCCGCGGCCGCGATCGCCGCGGCCCCCCTCCTGACCGCCTGCGGCAGCGAGGCGCACCCCGGCGCCGCGGCCGTCGTCGGCGGCGACCGCATCACGGTCGCGCAGCTGGAGAGCCGGGTGAACGAAGTGCGCGCCGCGCAGCGGGCCGCCATCCCCGACGACGCGCAGTACTCGCAGGCCATCGCCAAGTCCGGCACGCTGACGCGCAGCACGCTGCACACGATGGTCCTGGACAAGGTCCTGCACCGCGCCGCCGCCGACGCCGGGGTGGGCGTCACGCGCCGCGACATCCAGACCATGCGGGCGGGCCTGGAGCAGCAGGCGGGCGGCAGGAAGGCCCTGGAGCAGGGCTGGCTCCAGCAGTACAGCGTCGCCCCGGCCCACCTGGACGACAGCCTGCGCACCGAGATCGAGGCGCAGAAGCTCGCGAAGAAGCTGGGCGCGGACATGAACGCGCCCGAGGGCCAGGCGATGTTCTGGAAGGCCCTCTCGGCGGCCTCCAAGAAGCTCGACATCGACCTCAACCCGCGCTACGGCACGTGGGACGTCGACAAGAACAAGCGCGCGGACAGCAAGACGCCGTGGGTGCGCGAGGTCACCGGCTCCGGAGCGGCGGCGCAGGACCAGGCGTAGCGGCGCCCGGCGGGAGCCGGGCGCGGGCCGGGGCACTGTCAGTGGGCTGGGTTACGTTCGACGGGTGAACGAGACCGAGACCACGTCCCCGGCCGACACCGCCGACGAGCCCGTCGGCCGCGTCATCCTGCTGACGACCAGCCACCGCGTCGCGCCCGGCCTCCTGTCCTGGCCCGCCTGGCAGGCGCTGCACGGCGCCGACGAGGTGCTGTGCGCCGACGCCACCCATCCGCAGCTGCCGTATCTGCGCGAGGCGGGCGTGGCCGTGGCGCAGGCGTCGCCGACCGCGCAGGAGCTGGTGGCGGCCTGCGCGGGCGGCCGCACGGTCCTGGTCGTCGCCACGGCCGAGGGCGACCGCGCGCTCACCGACGGCCTGGCCCGCCTCGCCGGGTCGGGCCGCGTCGCCATGCCGGACCTGGAGCTGCTCCCGGGGTCGTACGACCTGCCGGGCGCACGCCTGCTCGACCTGGTCCAGGTGATGGACCGGATCCGCGACGAGTGCCCGTGGTCCTCGCAGCAGACCCACAAGGGCCTCGCGAAGTACGCGATCGAAGAGGCGTACGAACTGGTCGAGGCGATCGAGGAGGGCGACCGCGAGGAGCTGCGCGAGGAGCTCGGCGACGTCCTGCTCCAGGTCGTCTTCCACGCGCGCATCGCCGAGGAGGGCGGGCCCGGCGACGAGGACGAGCCGTTCTCCATCGACGACGTCGCGGGCGGCATCGTCGACAAGCTCGTCCACCGCCATCCGCACGTCTTCGGCGACGACTCGGCGCAGACCCCCGAGGAGGTCAAGGAGCACTGGCGCCGCACGAAGGCCGAGGAGAAGCAGCGCACGTCGGTCACCGAAGGCATCCCGCTCGGCCAGCCGGGCCTGGCCCTGGCGGCGAAGCTGGCCTCCCGCGTCCGCACGGCGGGCCTGGACGTCCCCCTGCCCCGGGGCGAGGGCGTGGGGTACGACCTCCTGGCCCTGGCCCTGCGGGCCGAGGCGGCGGGAGTGGACCCGGAAGCGGCCCTGCGCGCGGCGGCCCGCGCCTACCGGGACGCGGTGCGGACGGCCGAGGGAGTGGGGAAGTAGGCAGCGCCCCGTAGGGGCGCGGGGAACTGCGCGCCCGGCCACGACGCACCCGCGGACGAACAGCGCCCCCGGTCCCGGCCGTCGCAGGCCGGGACCGGACCAGGAAAACGGTCGACGCCCCCGCCGGATACGGTCGGGGCATGCACGACCAGCAGCCCGCGCCCTCCTCCGCCTCCGCCGTGAGCACCCCGGAGGTGCCGTCCGGGTCCCAGGGGCCCGAACTCTTCACGTGGGAGTTCGCCAGTGACCCCTACCCGGCGTACGCCTGGCTGCGGGAGAACTCGCCCGTGCACCGGACCACCCTGCCGAGCGGGGTGGAGGCCTGGCTGGTCACGCGGTACGCGGACGCCCGGCAGGCGCTCGCCGACCAGCGGCTCAGCAAGAACCCCGCGCACCACGACGAGCCCGCGCATGCCAAGGGCAAGACCGGCATCCCCGGTGAGCGCAAGGCCGAGCTGATGACGCATCTGCTCAACATCGACCCGCCGGACCACACGCGGCTGCGGCGCCTCGTCTCCAAGGCGTTCACGCCGCGTCGGGTGGCGGAATTCGCGCCGCGCGTGCAGGAGCTGACGGACCAGCTCATCGACCGGTTCGCGGCGGAGGGCAGCGCCGACCTCATCCACGAGTTCGCCTTCCCCCTGCCCATCTACGCCATCTGCGACCTGCTCGGCGTCCCGCGCGAGGACCAGGACGACTTCCGCGACTGGGCGGGCATGATGATCCGGCACGGCGGCGGGCCCAGGGGCGGTGTCGCGCGGTCCGTGAAGAAGATGCGCGGCTATCTCGCCGAGCTGATCCACCGCAAGCGCCTCGACCCGGGCGACGACCTCATCTCCGGCCTCATCCGCGCCTCCGACCACGGCGAGCACCTCACCGAGAACGAGGCCGCCGCGATGGCGTTCATCCTTCTCTTCGCCGGGTTCGAGACGACCGTCAACCTCATCGGCAACGGCGTCTACGCCCTGCTCACCCACCCCGAGCAGCGCGAGCGCCTCCAGCGGGCCCTCGCCGAGGGCGACACCGCCCTCCTGGAGACCGGGGTCGAGGAACTGCTCCGCTACGACGGGCCCGTCGAGCTCGCCACCTGGCGGTTCGCCACCGAGCCGCTGACCATCGGCAGCCGGGACATCGCCGCCGGCGACCCCGTGCTCGTCGTGCTCGCCGCCGCCGACCGCGACCCCGCCCGCTTCGAGGACCCGGACACCCTCGACCTCTCGCGCCGCGACAACCAGCACCTCGGATACGGCCACGGCATCCACTACTGCCTCGGCGCGCCGCTCGCCCGCCTAGAGGGCCAGACCGCCCTCGCGACGCTGCTGCGGCGCCTTCCCGATCTGCAACTCGCGTCGGATCCTGCCGATTTGCGGTGGCGTGGCGGCCTGATCATGCGCGGACTGCGCACGTTGCCGGTGGAGTTCACGACCGCACAGGAAACAGGGCCACGGCAGCCCTGAACTGACGGACCGTCACGAATGTGACTTTTACGTGATCTCCGCTGCATCGACTTGTGACAGACGTTCGACTGCGGCTACGTTCACGACGACTTGGGCGCCCCCGGTGTCCCGGTCGTCGCCGCAGTCTCCTGAAAGGCAACCGCATGCTCTCCGGTCATGGTCGTCACCGACGCCCCCGCCAGGCCCCGGCTCTCATCGTCGCGGCAGGCGTCACCGGATCAGCCATCGCCATCCCCCTGCTCGGTGCCACCAGCGCGAGCGCCGCCGAGACCACGACGTGGGAGAAGCTCGCCGAGTGCGAGAGCGGCGGCGCGTGGAGCGCCGACCCGGGCAACGGGTACTACGGAGGGCTCCAGATCTCCGGCGAGATGTGGGAGCAGTACGGCGGCCTCGCCTATGCGCCCACCGCCGACCAGGCCAGCCGCTCGCAGCAGATCGCCGTCGCCGAGCAGATCCTGAAGGACCAGGGCACCGCCGCGTGGCCGAGCTGCGCCCCGATCGCGGGCCTCACCCAGGACGGCGCCGCCGCCGACGTCGACCCGGGCGCCCCCGTGACGCCTGAGCCCTCCGACACCTCCGACCCGTCCGGCTCGGACGGCTCAGGGGACGCGAAGGACTCCAAGGACTCCAAGGACCCCGAGGGCTCGAAGGACTCCAAGAACTCCGAGGACTCCGGCAAGAAGGACAAGGGGAAGGGCTCCGAGGGCTCCACGAGCCCCGAGGACGCCGACGAGCCGTCCGGTGACGCCTCCGGCTCCGCCGACCCCTCCGGCGACGCGAGCGACACGCCCGACAAGGGCGACGCGTCCCGAGACAAGAATCACGACGAGTCCGGCGACCGGGACAAGAAGGACGGCAAGGGCGAGGCGGGCGAGTCCGACGGCACGGACAAGTCCGGCCGCGACGAAGCCACTTCGCCGGACTCCGAGGACGCCACGGAGCCCTCCGAGGGCGCCGGACGCCACCGCGGCGACCGCGCGGACGAGGAGCCCGCCGCGGACGGCGGGAGCGACCGCGGCGGGCGGCACGCCTCGCGCGGCGGCGACCGCACGGACGAGGTCGCCGGCGGCACGTACACGGTGCGCTCCGGGGACAGCCTCTCGGTCATCGCGGACGACCTCGACGTCGCCGGCGGATGGCACGAGCTCTACAGCGAGAACAAGAAGACCGTCGGAGGCGACCCGGACCTCATCCTCCCCGGTCAGAGCCTCGATCTGGGCGAAAAGTAAGGGAAGTTGACGAAGCGTCCGCCGGGGCCTTCGCGTCGAATGTCCGATTTGGCGCGAGTGAGAGATGGGTCTCAGAAGCCCTGATCGTCTTTGAAATTCCGGCGATCGCGTGTCTACGGTCATCACCGCCCGCCACTGGTGGGCCCCGCCGGTCGGTACGCCGAATCCTGCCAACGGCCGGACGGGAACAGTCGTCGCTTCGAGCGCCGTAGGCAGGAGCGGGGGACCCAAGGTTTGCGCCGGGCCCGCCCGTTGGACGACCGGACAGCCGCGAGGCTGGACGGCCGCGAGACGGGCGGAAACGGCTAGGGGTGAAGCCGCGCTCAAGGAGCGCGGCCGGGCAACCACATCGGCCCGAACCCGACAGCTCACCTCGCAGGCGTCGGTGAGGGGATCAACTCATGCTGCTTTCCGGCAAGGGCAAGCACCGTCGCCCGTCCAAGGCCACCCGCGTCGCCACGCTCGTCGGCGTGACCGGTGCCGCCGTCGCCGCCCCGCTGATGGCGGCCGGTTCGGCCAGCGCCGCCACCACCTCCGAGTGGGACGCCGTCGCCCAGTGCGAGTCCGGCGGCAACTGGTCCATCAACACCGGCAACGGCTACTACGGCGGCGTGCAGTTCTCCGCCTCCACGTGGGCCGCGTACGGCGGCACGAAGTACGCCCCGACCGCCGACAAGGCCTCCAAGGCCCAGCAGATCGAGATAGCCGAGAAGGTCCTCGCGGGCCAGGGCAAGGGTGCCTGGCCGAGCTGTGGCGTCGGCCTCTCGGGCGCCTCGCCCAGCAGCGGCGGCTCGCAGGAGCAGACCCCGCAGCAGCAGGCCAAGCCGAAGCCGCAGCCGCAGCAGACGCAGCAGCAGGCCCCGCAGCAGCAGACGCAGCAGGCCCCCAAGCCGCAGCCGACGCCGCAGACCGAGACCAAGAAGACCGTCGAGACCCCGACCGGCAAGACGGTCAAGAAGGGCGACGGCGAGTACAAGGTCAAGACGGGCGACACCCTGTCCAAGATCGCCGAGGACCACGAGGTCAAGGGCGGCTGGCAGAAGGTGTACAAGCTCAACGGCGACATCATCGACAACGCCGACTTCATCTACCCGGGCCAGCAGCTGCACCTGAGCTGAGGCTCCTGACCCACCCGGCCGTGCCTCGGCGGACGCACGGCCGCCCCCGTCCCCACGGGCTCCCCGCCCCGGTGCGCGTATCCCCCGTACGCACCGGGGCGGGGCCATGTCCGCCTCCGTTCCCGCCCGCCGGGGCGGGGCCGTGTTCGCCCCTAGCGAGCTACCGGCCAGTAGAAACACGGGCTTCCGTCCCGTTTCCCAGGTATTTGGGCCCTGGCCCGTCCCACGGGACGGGCGGTCGGCTGGCCGAAGCTCCGGAGCCCGTTAGGCTCAGGAGACGCAGGGCCGAAGCGGCCCGCGTAAACGCGTCACATCCCAGAAGGAGATGCTCGTGCCGTCCATCGACGTCGTCGTAGCCCGGGAAATCCTGGACTCCCGAGGCAACCCCACGGTCGAGGTCGAGGTCGGCCTCGACGACGGCAGCACGGGTCGTGCCGCCGTCCCGTCCGGCGCCTCCACCGGAGCCTTCGAGGCCATCGAGCTTCGCGACGGTGACCCGAACCGTTACCAGGGCAAGGGTGTCGAGAAGGCCGTCCTCGCCGTCATCGAGCAGATCGGCCCGGAGCTCGTCGGCTACGACGCCACCGAGCAGCGCCTGATCGACCAGGCCATGTTCGACCTGGACGCCACCGACAACAAGGGCTCGCTCGGCGCCAACGCCATCCTCGGCGTCTCGCTCGCCGTGGCCCACGCCGCCTCCGAGGCCAGCGACCTCCCGCTGTTCCGCTACCTCGGCGGTCCCAACGCGCACCTGCTGCCGGTGCCGATGATGAACATCCTGAACGGCGGGTCGCACGCCGACTCGAACGTGGACATCCAGGAGTTCATGATCGCCCCGATC
Organism: Streptomyces sp. NPDC052114; assembly: GCF_040680155.1. NCBI lineage: Bacteria > Bacillati > Actinomycetota > Actinomycetes > Kitasatosporales > Streptomycetaceae > Streptomyces > Streptomyces sp. NPDC052114. Next base: position 308,061 of record NZ_JBFAWC010000008.1, read on the forward strand.
GGCGCGGAGTCCTTCTCCGAGGCCCTGCGCTGGGGCACCGAGGTCTACCACACGCTCAAGAAGGTCCTGAAGAGCAAGGGCCTGGCCACCGGCCTGGGCGACGAGGGCGGCTTCGCCCCGAACCTGGACTCCAACCGCGCCGCCCTCGACCTCATCCTCGAGGCCATCAAGGAGGCCGGCTACGTCCCCGGCGAGCAGATCGCGCTCGCGCTCGACGTCGCCGCGTCCGAGTTCTACAAGGACGGCAAGTACGAGTTCGAGGGCAAGTCCCGCTCGGCCGCCGAGATGACCGAGTACTACGAGGAGCTCGTCGCCGCGTACCCGCTGGTCTCCATCGAGGACCCGCTGTTCGAGGACGACTGGGCCGGCTGGAACGTCATCACCGAGAAGCTCGGCGAGAAGGTCCAGCTCGTGGGCGACGACCTGTTCGTCACCAACCCGGAGCGCCTGGCCCGCGGCATCGAGGAGAACTCGGCCAACGCCCTGCTCGTCAAGGTCAACCAGATCGGCTCGCTGACCGAGACGCTGGACGCCGTCGAGATGGCCCAGCGCAACGGCTTCAAGTGCATGATGTCCCACCGCTCCGGCGAGACCGAGGACGTCACCATCGCCGACCTGGCCGTCGCCACCAACTGCGGCCAGATCAAGACCGGCGCCCCGGCCCGCTCCGAGCGCGTCGCCAAGTACAACCAGCTCCTGCGCATCGAGGAGATCCTCGACGACGCCGCGGTCTACGCCGGCCGCAGCGCCTTCCCGCGCTTCAAGGGCTGAGCCCTCGTAGCCACGTAGTTACGTACGTCCTCGCACGCGGTCCCGTACCGTGTGCGGGGACGTACGTACGTTGACGCGCTGCGCCGGGGAGGCGGAACCATGCCCAAGGCCGGGACCAAGGACCGGTTCTCCACGGCTACCCGCCTGCGGCTGCTCGGCGAGCAGACCGCGGAGCGCGTCTACCGCTCCCAGACCAAGCGCCAGGCCCGCCGCTCCCGGCTCACCGGCCGCGCGGCGCTCCTCGCCCTCGTGCTCTGCTCGCTGGTCGTCGCGCTCGCGTACCCGATAAGGCAGTACGTCTCGCAGCGTGCCGAGATCGACGACCTGCGCCGGCAGAAGGCCGAGCGCCAGGAGGACGTCGAGAAGCTGCGCGACGAGAAGGCCCGCTGGCAGGACGACGCGTACGCGGAGCAGCGCGTCCGGGACCGCCTGCACTACGTGATGCCGGGCGAGACCGGCTTCACGGTGATCGACCCCGCGGCGGCCACGAGCCGGCGCACGGACCAGGGTGCGGCCTCGCGTCCCTGGTACTCGAACGTCTGGGACGGCGTCGACAAGGCCGACCGCCCCGACGACTGACCCACGGACATGGAAAGACAGGCATGCACACGCCTCCGCCGCCCACCCCGCGCACCGAGCCGACCGACGCCGACGTCGAGGCCTTCAAGCAGCAGCTCGGCCGCCCGCCGCGCGGGCTGCGGGCCATCGCGCACCGCTGCCCCTGCGGGCAGCCGGACGTCGTCGAGACGGCGCCGCGCCTGCCGGACGGGACGCCCTTCCCCACGACGTACTACCTGACGTGCCCGCGGGCCGCCTCCGCGATCGGCACGCTGGAGGCGAACGGCGTGATGAAGGAGATGTCGGAGCGGCTCCGGACGGACCCGGAGCTGGCCGCGGCCTACCGCAAGGCGCATGAGGACTACATCGCGCGCCGCGACGCCATCGAGGTCCTTGAGGGCTTCCCGAGCGCGGGCGGCATGCCGGACCGCGTGAAGTGCCTGCACGTCCTGGTCGGCCACTCCCTGGCCGCGGGCCCCGGCGTGAACCCGCTGGGCGACGAGGCGCTCGCGATGCTGCCGGAGTGGTGGGCGAAGGGCCCGTGCGTCACGCCGTGCGCGGACGCCGGGGCCGAGGTGGCCGAGTGACCCGCGTCGCCGCCATCGACTGCGGCACGAACTCGATCCGCCTGCTCGTGGCGGACGCCGATCCGCTGACCGGCGAGCTGGTCGACCTGGACCGCCGCATGGAGGTCGTCCGCCTCGGCCAGGGCGTGGACAAGACGGGCCGCCTCGCCCAGGAGGCCCTGGACCGCACCTTCGCGGCCTGCCGCCGGTACGCCGAGGTGATCAAGGAGCACGGCGCCGAGCGCGTCCGCTTCGTCGCCACCTCCGCGTCCCGCGACGCCGAGAACCGCGACGACTTCGTCCGCGGCGTCCTGGACATCCTGGGCGTCGAGCCGGAGGTCATCAGCGGCGACCAGGAGGCGGAGTTCTCCTTCACGGGCGCGACCAAGGAGCTGACCGGCCGCGACGACCTCGCGAAGCCGTATCTCGTCGTGGACATCGGCGGCGGCTCGACGGAGTTCGTGGTGGGCACGGACCGCGTCGACGCCGCCCGCTCGGTCGACGTGGGCTGCGTGCGCATGACCGAGCGCCACCTCGTGCGCGACGGGGTCGTCAGCGACCCGCCGACCTCCGGGCAGCTCGACGCGATCCGCGCCGACATCGAGGCCGCGCTCGACCTGGCCGAGGAGACGGTGCCGCTGCGGCAGGCCCGTACGCTCGTGGGCCTCGCGGGCTCGGTGACCACCGTCGCCGCGATCGCGCTGGGCCTGGAGAGCTACGACTGGTCGGCCATCCACCACGCGCGGATCCCGCGCGAGCAGGTCGCCGCCATCGTGGACCGGCTGTCGCGCGCCACGCACGACGAGCGCGCCGCGATCCCGGTGATGCACCCGGGCCGGGTGGACGTCATCGCGGCGGGCGGCCTCGTGCTGCTCGGGATCATGGACAGGATCGGCGCCGAGGAGGTCGTCGTGAGCGAGCACGACATCCTCGACGGCATCGGCTGGTCCATCGCCTGAGGGGCTCGGGCCCCTCTGCGGAGGGGCGGGCCCCGGTGCTCTCGCGGAAGGCCCGCCCGCGGCCATGTGGCCCGCGGGCGGAGGCCTTTCAGCCCCCTTCCGAGGGGGCCAAAGGGGCTCTCGGCGACACGCCGTCGGAAAACTTCGTGAAGTTCTTCACAAGGAATTCGGCCCTGATGGGCGAGGTTCAGGGGTGCACGACCGCCGAAAGGGGGTTCCGGGCGCTCCCGGGGGTGTGTCCGGGATGCTTCGCGGGTGTGACGGGCGTGTGGCACGCCCCGGTGGTCCACTCGCGGGGAGGCCTCAGAGCGGCAGCTCACAAGGGGTGAGCAACGACTCGCGTGACACCGTGGTTCCCGTGCGGCGCCATGACCTCCGTCACGTGGGCGGCGAAGTGTAGCAGAGCCCCTGTGCGTCCTTGTGAAGGGGCGCACGAGCGACCCCCGCCGGGCAGGTGGATACTCGATGGCATGAGCACCACGGAGCGTCCCAGGATCCTCGTAGTAGGCGGTGGGTACGTAGGCCTGTACGCAGCTCGGCGCATCCTCAAGAAGATGCGCTACGGAGAGGCGACCGTCACGGTCGTCGACCCCCGGTCGTACATGACCTACCAGCCCTTCCTCCCCGAAGCCGCCGCCGGCAGCATCTCGCCTCGGCACGTCGTCGTCCCGCTGCGACGCGTACTGCCGAAGGCCGAGGTTCTCACCGGCCGGGTCACCACCATCGACCAGGACCGCAAGGTCGCCACGATCGCCCCCCTCGTGGGTGAGGCGTACGAGCTGCCCTTCGACTACCTCGTCATCGCGATGGGCGCGGTCTCCCGCACCTTCCCGATCCCCGGTCTCGCCGAGCAGGGCATCGGCATGAAGGGCATCGAGGAGGCCATCGGCCTGCGCAACCACGTCCTCGAGCAGCTCGACAAGGCCGACTCCACGACCGACGAGGAGGTCCGCCGCAAGGCGCTGACCTTCGTCTTCGTCGGCGGTGGCTTCGCCGGTGCCGAGACGATCGGCGAGGTGGAGGACATGGCCCGCGACGCGGCCAAGTACTACACCAACGTGAAGCGCGAGGACATGCGCTTCGTGCTCGTCGACGCCGCGGACAAGATCCTCCCCGAGGTCGGTCCCAAGCTCGGCCAGTACGGCAAGGAGCACCTGGAGAGCCGCGGGGTCGAGGTCTACCTCTCGACGTCGATGGACTCCTGCGTGGACGGTCACGTGGTCCTCAAGAACGGCCTCGAGGTCGACTCCAACACCATCGTGTGGACCGCGGGCGTCAAGCCGAACCCGGCGCTGTCCCGCTTCGGTCTGCCGCTCGGCCCGCGCGGCCACGTCGACACCCAGACGACCCTCCAGGTCCAGGGCACCGACTACATCTGGGCCGCGGGCGACAACGCCCAGGTGCCGGACCTCGTCGGCCGCAAGGCGGGCAACGAGAACGCCTGGTGCCCGCCGAACGCCCAGCACGCGCTGCGTCAGGCGAAGGTCCTCGGCGACAACGTGATCTCCGGCATGCGGGGCTTCCCGCAGAAGGAGTACAGCCACGCCAACAAGGGTGCGGTCGCCGGTCTCGGCCTGCACAAGGGCGTCGCGATGATCGTCATGGGCAAGATGAAGATCAAGCTCAAGGGCCGTCTCGCCTGGTACATGCACCGCGCGTACCACGGCATGGCGATGCCGACGTTCAACCGCAAGATCCGTGTCTTCGCGGACTGGACGCTCGCCATGTTCCTCAAGCGCGAGGTCGTCTCCCTCGGTGCCCTGGAGGCGCCGCGCGAGGAGTTCTACGAGGCGGCCAAGCCGGCGCCGAAGCCGCCGGTGGCGGCCGAGCCGTCCCCGGCCGTGAAGGACGAGGAGAAGGCCAAGGCCTCCTGACCTCGCGTCACTGATCCACCCCGAAGGGGGCCGTCCGCCATCCGTGGTGCGGGCGGCCCCCTTCGGCGTACCCGCACGCGCCTCCGCGTCCCCGCGCGCAGGTAGGTGCCCTGCACATCTATTTTGCCGTTCCGTGACGCGAAACCGGGACTGCGCGCCGGGTTCTTTGGTGTTTACGTGGTGTTGGACCGTTCCGGGATAGGACATCACGGAGGTGTGCGCCATGCAGGACGCCGCGCAGCGGCTGAAGAACCTTGCCGAGCAGCTCATGGGAGCCCCGCTGCCGGTACGTATCCGCGCCTGGGACCGGTCGGAGGCGGGCCCCCCGGGCACCCCCGTCCTCGTCGTGCGCAACCGCCGCGCCCTGCGCCACCTCCTGTGGAAGCCGGGCGAACTGGGCCTGGCCCGCGCCTGGGTGGCCGGTGACCTGGACGTCGACGGCGACCTGTACGCGGCGCTGGACGCGATGGCGGAGTTCATCTGGGAGCGGGGCCCGGAGCAGGAGGGGAAGGCCAGGAGCCTGCGCGAGTCGCTGCGCGACCCGCGGGTCCGCGCCGCCGCCCGCTCCCTGCTCGCCCTCTCCGCGCCCTTCCTGCCGCCGTCCCCGCCGCCGGAGGAGATGCGCGGACACGGCCGCCTCCACCTGCACACCAAGGGCAGCGACAAGCGGGCCATCAGCCACCACTACGACGTCGGCAACGACTTCTACGAACTGGTCCTCGGCCCGTCGATGGTCTACTCGTGCGCCTACTGGGAGGCGCCCGGCGCCACCCTGGAGGACGCCCAGCGCGACAAGCTCGACCTCGTCTGCCGCAAGCTCGGCCTGCGGCCCGGCATGCGCCTGCTCGACGTGGGCTGCGGCTGGGGCTCCATGGCGATCCACGCGGCGCGCGAGTACGGCGTGGGCGTCGTCGGCGTCACCCTCTCCCGGGAGCAGGCCGCCTACGCCAGGAAGCGGATCGCCGACGCGGGCCTGACGGACCGGATCGAGATCCGCGTCCAGGACTACCGCGACGTACGCGACGGGCCGTACGACGCCATCAGCTCCATCGGCATGGCGGAACACGTCGGCGCCGAGCGCTACTTGGAGTACGCGCAGGACCTGTACGCCCTCCTCAAGCCCGGCGGGCGGCTCCTCAACCACCAGATCGCGCGGCGCCCGCAGGCCGACGAGTCGGCGTACACGGTCGACGAGTTCATCGACGCGTACGTCTTCCCGGACGGTGAGCTCGCGCCCGTGGGGACCACCGTGGGGATCCTGGAGCGCGCCGGGTTCGAGGTGCGGGACCTGGAGTCGATCCGCGAGCACTACGCCCTCACGCTGCGCCGCTGGGTCGCGAACCTGGAGGCGCACTGGGTGGAGGGCCGGCGGCTCACCTCGCCGGGCCGGGCCCGGGTCTGGCGGCTCTACATGGCGGCCTCCGCGCTGGCCTTCGAGCGCAACCGCATCGGCGTCAACCAGGTCCTTGCGGTGAAGACCCCGGAGGGCGGCGCCTCGGGGCTGCCGCTGCGGGCGAGGGACTGGCGCTAGGTCCCCGGCACCGTACGCACCGAAAGGGCCCCGGACGAGGAATCTCGTCCGGGGCCCTTCACGCGTCACCCGTCACCCGGGCGGAGCTACTCGGCCTTGATGGCCTGGAGCGGGTTCAGCCGCGCGGCGCTGCGCGCCGGCCACATCGCCGCGAGGACGCCCACCAGGGCCGCGATCCCGAGGAAGACCGCGATCCGGCCGACCGGGATCTCCATCGAGTACGTGGAGACCGCGTCGGCGACGCTGCCGCCCACGGCCCAGCCCATGAAGAGGCCGAGCCCGATGCCGAGCACCGCGCCGAACAGGGAGATCACGATCGACTCCAGGCGGACCATCTGCTTGACCTTCGCCCGGTCGAGGCCGATGGCCCGCAGCATGCCGATCTCGTGCTTGCGCTCGAAGACCGACATGGCCAGCGTGTTGATGACGCCGAGCACCGCGATCAGGATGGCCATGGCGAGCAGGCCGTACAGCATGTTCAGGACCATGTTGATGCCGCCCGCGACCGCGTTGCTGATCGCGTCCTTGTCCTGGATGGTGATGGCCGGGTTGTCGCCGAGCGCCTTGACGATGGAGTTCTCGGCCTTGTCCGACGCGCCGTCCTTCATCTTCACGAGGACCTGCTTGTCGGCGACCTTGGAGACGTGCGGGTCGACGACGGACGTCGGCGTGAAGAGGCCGTTGAGCATCTCGTTGCTCTCGTAGACGCCCGCGACCTTCAGCGTGACCGTCTTCTTGTCGTCATCGAACTTCAACGGGAAGGTGTCGCCCGCCTTGAGGCCCTTCTCCTCGGCGAAGTCCGTGTCGATCAGCGCGGCGCTGCCCTTGAGGGCGTCCATCGAGCCGCCGGTGAGGTCGAGGCCGACCAGCTTGCCGAACGTCGTGGGGTCGACGCCGCTGACGTTGGTGAAGCCGCCGTCGGCCTCGCCGTACGCGGTGCGCAGCGGGCTGGTCGCCTCGACGTCGGGGAGCTTGTCGATCTTCTCGCGGACCTCGGGGGTCAGCGGCTGGTAGTTCGCCATGGAGACGCTGTAGTCGGCCTTCATGGAGCCCGCGGCCATCTTGTTGATGGCGCTGCCCATGGAGGTGGCGACGACCGTCATGGCGGTGATGAGGGTCAGGCCGATCATCAGGGCCGCCGCGGTGGAGGCCGTGCGGCGCGGGTTGCGCACCGAGTTGAGGCGCGACAGCTTGCCGGTGACGCCGAACGGCTTCAGGAGCGGCGCGGACGCGGCGATGAACGGGCGGGAGAGCAGCGGGGTCAGGATGATGACGCCGACCATGATGGTGGCCGCGCCGCCCGCCATCACGTAGTTGTCGTCGTTGAACAGCAGGACCGTGCCGAGGGCGACGACGATCGAGCCGATGGTGTTGCGGACGACGAGGCCGCGCGTGGTGGGCGTCGCGTGGACGCTGTTCATCGCGGCGACCGGCGGGATCTTCGCGGCGCGGCGGCCCGGCAGCCAGGCGGCCAGCATGGTCACGAGCACGCCGATCACGAGCGCGGCGACGATCGTCGTGGGGGCGATGACCAGGGGTCCGTCCGGCAGCGAAGCGCCGCCGGAGTTCATCAGCGTCCGCAGGCCGACGGCCACGCCGAGGCCGAGCACGAAGCCCGTGACGGCGGCGACCAGGCCCACGAGGAACGCCTCGATGAGGACCGAGCGCGTCACCTGGCGGCGCGAGGCGCCGACGGCCCGCATGAGCGCGAGCTCCTTGGTGCGCTGGGCGACCAGCATGGTGAAGGTGTTGGCGATGATGAAGATGCCGACGAACAGCGCGATGCCGGCGAAGATCAGCAGGACCTGGCTCATCGAGCTGGTCTGCTGCTCGATCATCCGCTCCTGGTCGGCGGAGAGCTGGGAGCCGGTGACGGCGTCCGTGTCCTTGGGCAGGATCTTCTCGATCGAGCTCTTGAGCGCCGACTCGGAGGTGCCCGCGGCGGCCTTCACGTCGATCTCGTCGTACTCGGTCTTGTCCAGCGCCTTCAGCGCGGTCGCGTTGTCCAGGACCACCAGGCTGCCGCCCGCGACGACGCTGCCGTCGTCGGTGTCGAAGATGCCGCTGACCTTCGCGGTGCGCACCGGGCCGTCGGTGGAGTAGCGGACGTTGTCGCCGACCCGGAAGCCGGTGCGCTCGGCGGTCCTGCTGTCCAGGGCGATGTCACCGGCGGACTTCGGGGCGGAGCCCTTGGTGAAGTCGTACCGGGGGTCCTTGCCGTCCTTGCCCGGGAAGTAGTTGGAGCCCGTGGTGCCCCACTCGCCGCCCACCAGCTTGCCGTCCTTGTCGGCGAGCGCGGTGAAGCCGGAGACGGAGCCGATGGCGGAGTCGGCGCCGGGCAGCGAGCCGGCCTTCTTCAGGAGGCCGTCGGTGAGGCGGCCCGGCTGCTTGTCGGCGTCGACGGGGACGCCGTCGGGCTGGATGGCGACGGAGACGTGGTCGAAGCTCTTCGCCGACTTGTTCTTGTAGGCGTTGCCGAAGGTGTCGGTGAAGACCAGGGTGCCGGAGACGAAGGCGACGCCGAGCATGACGGCGAGCACGGTCATCAGCAGCCTGGCCTTGTGCGCGAGCACGTTGCGCAGGGCGGTACGGAACATGGGTGTGAGTCCAGGTGTGGGGCGGTCGGGAGCGCCCCTTCAGGGGCGCGGGGAACTGCGCGACCAGCCACAGACGGCCCGCAGTAGAGGAAGGGAGCGGCTGAGCGCTTAGCTCGTGCGCCCCTTGGCGTCGAAGTGCTTCATGCGGTCGAGCACGCCGTCCGCCGTGGGCCGGAGCATCTCGTCGACGATCCGCCCGTCCGCGAGGAAGATCACGCGGTCCGCGTACGACGCGGCCACGGGGTCGTGGGTGACCATCACGACGGTCTGGCCGAGCCCCCGCACGGAGTTGCGCAGGAAGCCGAGGACCTCCGCGCCGGAGCGCGAGTCGAGGTTTCCGGTCGGCTCGTCACCGAAGATGATCTCCGGCTGCGAGGCGAGCGCACGGGCCACGGCCACGCGCTGCTGCTGTCCGCCGGAGAGCTCGGTGGGCCGGTGGCCGAGCCGCCCGGAGAGGCCGACCATCTCGATGACCTGCTCCAGCCACTGCTTGTCCGGCTTGCGGCCCGCGATGTCCATCGGCAGCGTGATGTTCTCCAGCGCCGTCAGCGTCGGCAGCAGGTTGAACGCCTGGAAGATGAAGCCGATCTTGTCCCGGCGGAGCTTGGTGAGCTGCTTGTCCTTGAGCGTGGACAGCTCGGTCTCGCCGATCCGCACCGACCCGGAGCTGAAGCTGTCGAGCCCGGCCACGCAGTGCATCAGCGTCGACTTGCCGGAGCCCGAGGGGCCCATGATCGCGGTGAACTCGCCCTGCCCGAAGTCGACGGAGACCCGGTCCAGGGCGACCACCTGGGTCTCGCCCTGTCCGTACACCTTGGAGAGATCCGTGGCGCGCGCGGCCACGGCGGTGGCGCGGGCGGCGAAGGGGGTGGTGGTCACGGGACGGTGCTCCTGTCGGGACGACGAGTGGGGACGTACTCCATCGTGCTGGCCGATCAGTGCCGTGTAGTCAGTCGCTGTTCCGGTTCCGGGGGCCCTCTTCAGTCGGACCCGGGGGCCCCGTGTCATACCTGGGGATGACGTCGGTCCCTGAGGAAAGGAGGACGCGGACCCCGGGAACGGGGCCGCGGAGAGGGGGGAACGGCCGGGCGGCTAAATTCCGTCATTCCGTGCAGAGGGTGCAGGGGGCGCACGGGAGTGCGGAAAGGCCTCCGGCAAGTACCGATGGCGCGTACCGATGGCTGATGCACCCTCAGACGTCAATAAAATAAGACAACATCGGGAAGTCCTTCCGCTGTTCGGGGGATGCCTCCCGATAGGGTCGAATCCTCGATGCGGAGCCCATGGCCTGCCCGGATGGTGGAATGCAGACACGGCGAGCTTAAACCTCGCTGCCCCTCGGGGGCGTGCCGGTTCGAGTCCGGCTCCGGGCACATCCGCTGCTCTCTCTCCGCTCTTCCCGATCATGGTGACGTGCCTCTCTGACGGCACGTCACATCGGCTCTCCTGTAGCGGTGTTGATGTTCTAGGGCAGTCGTACGGTGTCGAAGCGTGCCGCGGTGTGCAGGTCGGCCTCGATCGCCGCGGCCGTCGCGCGCAGCTCCGGGAGCAGGGCGTCCCGGGTGTCGGCCAGGGGTGCGGTGCCCGCGTGCCGGGCGATGTTCAGTGCGGCGACCACCCGGCCCGCCGCGTCCCTGACCGGTACGGCGACCGATCGCAGGCCCTCCTCCAGCTCCTCGTCGGCGGTGGCGTGGCCGTCGGCGGCGGCCCGGTCCAGGACGCGGGCCAGCTCGTCGGGGTCGGTCACGGTGTGCGGGGTGAGGGCGCGCGGCGGGGCGGCCGCGAGCCGGCGGACGCGCTCGGCCGCCGGGAGCCCGGCGAGCAGGACCCGCCCCATGGCGGTGGCGTACGCCGGGAAGCGGGTGCCGACCGTGATGTGGACGCTCATCACGCGGACGGTCGCCGCGCGCGCGACGTACAGGATGTCCGTTCCGTCGAGGACCGTGACCGACGCGGACTGGTGGACGCGGCCGGTCAGCTCGCGCAGGTGCGGCTCGGCGATCTCGGCGAAGGAGAGCCGGGACAGGGTGGCGTGGCCCAGCTCCAGGATGCGGGGGAGGGGGCGGTAGAGGGGGCCGTCGTGGGCGGCGTACCCCTCGCGCACCAGGGTGTGCAGACAGCGCCGCGCGGTGGCCCTCGGCAGCCCGGCGGACGCGGCGAGCGCGGTGAGCGCCAGGCCGTCGCCGCGGGCCTCGCCCAGCGCCCGCAGCACGGCGAGCCCGTGCGCCAGCGACTGGAGGAAACCGGGGCCGAGCTCTTCTTTGGCGGTGGCGGTGGCGGTGGCGGTGGCGGTGGCGGTGGCGGTGGCGAGGGAGGGGGAGGGGGTGGGTGCGGGCGCGGGCGCGGAGGCGGTGGGTCCGGGGGTCCCCTCCCGTGCCTCCCGCCCGTCCAGCTCCTCCAGCACCCGCGCCTCCGCGCGCAGGCGCGGCAGCATCGCCCGGGCCAGGCCGTCCGCCGTGTGCCGGCTCGTGTGGCTCACCACCGACAGGGCGTACCGGACGCGGCCCGCGGTGTCGTGGACCGGGACCGCCACCGCGATCAGGCCCGGTTCGATCAGCTGGTCGTCCAGGGCCCAGCCCGTCGCGCGCGAGCGGGCCACGCGCGTCGCGAGGTCCGGGGCGGCGGTGGGCGCCGGGCCCGGCGGCAGCGCGGGGAAGGCGTCCTCGGCGGGTCCCGCCGCCACCCGCGTCCGCCACGCCGCCCACCGCTCCGCGTCCCACGCGTCCGCGAACAGCGCGCCCGGCGCGCACCGCTCGGGCGGCAGCAGGTCGCCGATGCGGAACGCCACCGACATCGCGCGCCGCCGCGCCGCCTGCGTCACGAAGCGGACGCCGTCGCCGTCGGGCACGGCGAGGGACACCGACTCGTCGAGCTCGTCCGCGAGCCGGGCGGTGCGCGCCGCCACCTCGCCGGTCAGGCCGCTGGCCGCGAGATAGGCGTTGCCGAGCTCCATGAGGCGCGGGGACAGGCGCAGTTCCTGGCCGCGCACGCGGACGTAGCCGAGCCGGACCAGGGTCGCCACGACCCGGTCGACCGTCGAGCGGGCCAGGCCCGTGGCGCGCGCGAGGTCGCCGGCGCGGGCCCCGTCCTCCAGGGTGAGCGCGCGCAGGACGGCGAGGCCGCGCTCCAGGGGACGTACCGACTCTTCTGCCATCGCGCCGCGCTCCTCGTGCCGTGCCGTGCCGTGCCTGTTCCCGGGCCCGGCCCGGTCCCACCTGGTCCCAGCGGGTTCCATCCGGTCCCGCCCGGTCCCGCGAAATCGGGTGCCGCACGACCGTTGACAGCGCACAGGCCCGGCCCGAGACTCCCGTCAGCACATTATGAACGAAAGTTCACCAGGCGAACAAGGCCGAGTCGAAGGGGCGATGCATGCGCACCACCGTCGGGATCATCGGGGCGGGCCCTGCCGGGCTCCTGCTGGCCCGCCTCCTGCACAACGCGGGCGTCGATTCCGTCGTCCTGGAGAGCCGCGACCGCGCCTACGTCGAGCGGCGCCAGCGCGCCGGAATCCTCGAACAGGGCACCGCCGACGTGCTGCGCGAGGCCGGCGCCGGGGCCCGCATGGACCGCGAGGGCCTCCCGCACGACGGCATCGAGCTGCGCTTCGACCGCCGCAGGCACCGCGTCGACTTCCCGGCCCTGACCGGCGGCCGCTCCGTCACCGTCTACGCCCAGACCGAGGTCTGCAAGGACCTCATCGCGCTCCAGCTGGCGGACGGCGGCCCGCTGCTCTTCGAGGCGGAGGCACTCGCCGTGGAGGGCGCCGACAGCGAGAGCCCCCGGGTCCGCTTCCGGCACCAGGGGCGCGAGGACACCCTCGTCTGCGACTACGTGGTCGGCTGCGACGGCTTCTGGGGCGTGGCCCGCACGGCCGTGCCGAAGGACGTCTCCCAGGTCTTCGAGCGCACCTACCCCTACGGCTGGCTCGGCATCCTCGCCGACGTCCCGCCCTCGCACGACGAACTGGTCTACGCCCGCCACGACCGCGGCTTCGCCCTGCTGTCCATGCGGTCGCCGACCGTCACCCGCGCCTACCTCCAGGTCCCCGAGGGCACCGACGCGGCCGACTGGAGCGACGAGGAGATCTGGGACGAGCTGGACCGCCGCCTGGAGACCGACGACCCGGACTGGACGCTGCGGCGGGGCCCCGTCACCGCCAAGTCCGTCACGCCCATGCGCAGCCACGTGCACGAGCCCATGCGCCACGGCCGCCTCTTCCTCGCCGGGGACGCCGCGCACATCGTCCCGCCGACCGGCGCGAAGGGCCTGAACCTCGCGGTCGGGGACGTCGTCACCTTCGCCCGCGCCCTGCTCCGGTACCGCGACAAGGGCGACGCGAGCCGCCTCGACGCGTACTCCGAGACCTGTCTGCGCCGCGTCTGGCAGGCCGAGCGCTTCAGCTACGCGATGACGACCATGCTGCACCGCGCCCCCGACGCCACCGGCTTCGACGACCGCATCCAGCGCGCCCGGCTCGACCGGATCACCACCGCGCGCTCCGCCGAGGCCGACCTCGCCGAGGCCTACACCGGATTCCCCCTGGACCCGCAGGACTAGAAGGAAGAGGCCCGTGAACCCACCCCCCGAGCACCCGCCCGAGCGCACCTTCCGCTCCGTCGCACCCGTCATAGGCCTGTGCTGGCTCGTCGTCTTCTTCGACGGCATGGACGTCAACATCTACGGCGCGGTCATGCCGCACCTCATCGACGACAAGGACCTCGGCTTCACCGCCTCCACCGCGGGCACCATCGGCTCCTGGACCACCTTCGGCATGCTGATCGGCGCCCTGTGCTGCGGCACCCTCACCGACTGGGCCGGGCGCAAGCCGATGGTGACGGGCAGCGTCGTCCTCTTCTCGCTGGGCTCCGCGCTGTGCGCGCTCGCGCCGGGCGCCGCCGTCTTCGGCGCCGGACGCTTCGTCTCCGGGCTCGGGCTCGGCGGGCTCATGCCGATCGGGCTCGCGATCGTCGCCGAGTTCGCCCCGCCCCGCCGGGCCGCGCTCGCCACCGGCCTGATGATGACCTCGTACCACGCGGGCGGCATGGCGGCGACGGGCCTCGGGCTCGCGCTCGGCCCCGACCACGGCTGGCGCGTCGTCTTCTGGACCGGTGTGATCCCCGCCCTCGTCGCCGTCCCGCTGGTCCTGAGGTGGCTGCCCGAATCGCCCGGCGTGCTGCTCGCCAAGGGACGTACGGAAGAGGCGCGGGCGGTCGCCGCCCGGTTCCGGCTGCCGGACCCGGCGCCCGCCGAGGCCCCCGAGGCCGGCGCCAAGGGCCGCCTCGCCGCCGTCGCCTCCCTCTTCGGGCCCGGCCTGCGCCTGGCGACGCCCCTGATGTGGATCGCGTCCTTCGCCGGGCTGCTCCTGGTCTACGGCGTCTCCACCTGGCTCCCCGAGCTGATGCGCGCCTCCGGCTACTCCCTCTCCTCCTCCGTCACCTTCCTCCTGGTGATCAACGCGGGCGGCATCGTCGGCATGCTCGTCGCCGGCCGCACCGCCGACCGCTTCGGGGCCGTGAAGGTCTCCGCGGTCTGGTTCCTGCTCACGGCCTGCGGCGCCTTCCTGCTCAAGGCCCACCTGCCGCTCGGCGTCGCCTACGCCATCGTCTTCGTCACCGGCATCTGGCTCTTCTCCGCGCAGGTCATGGTGTACGCGGCCGCCCCCGCCGTGTACACGCCCGCCCAGCGCGCCACGGGGCTCGGCTGGGTCACCGGCGTCGGGCGCACCGGCGCGGTCGTCGGGCCCTGGCTCGGCGGGGCGGTCGTGGCGGGCGGCAACGCCTCGCTCGGCTTCACCACCTTCGCCGTCGCCGCGGTCCTCGGCGCCGTCGCCATCTCGCTGGTGCCACTCGCGCGGCGCAACGGTTCCGATCCGGGAACAGTACGGCCGGTCCCGGGCGTTCTCCGTCACAGTGAGGGAAAGATCCTCCCCAAGCACTAGGCTCATCCCTTTGCCTACGCATTACTCTTGAACCCGAGGCCACACACGGTGGCCGTGGAGGAGTGAAATGAGGAGCAGTAACCCGGTCTTCTCGCGACGGGGGTTCAGCCGCGACAACGGCTTCGCCGGCTTCGGCCAGCAGCCGCAGGCCGGGGGACCCGTTGGCGCGACCCAGACCCAGCAGGGCAACCCGTACGCCGGGCAGCAGGCCCCCGCGGGCAACCCCTACGCGACGAATCCGTACGCCCAGCAGGACGCGCAGTACGGCGCCCCGCAGGCGCCCGTAACGACCGCCGGCCGCATGACGATGGACGACGTCGTCATGCGCACCGCCACCACGCTCGGCACGCTCGTGGTCACCGCCGCGATCGCCTGGGCGCTGCTGCCGGTGGACGACGCCAACATCAGCAAGTCGTACGGCATCGCGATCGGCGCCGGCCTCATCGCGATGGTGCTCGGCCTCGTCCAGGCGTTCAAGCGCAAGGCCTCGCCCGCGCTGATCCTGCTGTACGCGGCCCTTGAGGGCGTCTTCCTCGGCGTCGTCTCCAGCGTCGTCGACAACCGCATCGCGAGCGGCGCGGCCATGCAGGCCGTGCTCGGCACGATGGCCGTCTTCATCGGCGTCCTCGTGGCGTACAAGGCGGGCTGGATCCGCGTCAACCGCCGCTTCTACGGCTTCGTGATGGCCGCGGCGATGGGCTTCCTGCTGCTGACCGCCGTGAACCTCCTGTTCATGGTCTTCGGCGGCGGTGACGGCCTCGGCTTCCGCAGCGGCGGCCTCGGCATCGTCTTCGGCATCGTCGGCATCCTGCTCGGCGCGTGCTTCCTGGCCCTGGACTTCAAGCAGGTCGAGGACGGCATCGCGTACGGAGCGCCGAAGGAAGAGGCGTGGCTCGCCGCGTTCGGTCTGACGATGACGCTCGTCTGGATCTACATGGAGTTCCTGCGCCTGATCGCGATCTTCTCGGGCAACGACTGACGAGGCGACTGAACGGCGGAAGGGCCCGCGGACCGGAATCGGTCCGCGGGCCCTTCCGCCGTTTCGTGTGAGGGATTGACGGGGGAGTCGCGCGGTCAGCGGAGGTTGCGGGCGGCCCGCCTGAGGTCGTACTCGTGGATGATCGCCTTCGCGTGCCCGTACGCGAGGTTGTGTTCGGCGCGGAGCCAGCTGACCTTCTCCTCGAAGCGGAAGAGAGAGGGTCCTTCGTCCACGGCGCGCAGCCAGTCGGAGACTTCACGACCGGTGCAGTGGGGGATTCGTGCGAGCAGGTTGCGGTGGGTCTCCTCGGAGAAGACTTGGGACATCGGCGCCTCCGGACGCGTCGCGATGTGTTCCGTCCTTCACGACACCGTGCCTGAGCGTTCGGGCGTTGGCAACAGTCCCGGAAAGGCGCATAAGGTCGCGGGGTGCTCGATACGACGCCTTTGACGGCAGCAGTGGACCAATTCGCCGACCGCCTGCGGGCCGCCCCGCAGAGCCGCCTCCAGCGCGGTGCGGCGACCGAAGCACTCGCCCTGGCCAGGGAGTTGGCGGTGCGCGCCCAGCACATCGAGGAGCCGGACACGCCCTCGCGCGAGATGCCGGACGCGGGCATGTTCGCCGCCGCCGACCAGATCACCGTCGCGGGCCGCGACCTGGCCCTGGTCCTGCGCGACGAGGCCGAACTCCAGGACGCGCTGCGGCTGGTGGCCGAGGCGCAGAAGAAGGCCGGGGTCTAGCCGCCGCTCAGCGGGGCCCGGTACCAGCGGCGGTGGACCAGGGGTTCGACCGCCAGGACCGCGGCGGCGGCCACCACGCCGACCAGGAGCGCGGGCACGCCGCCGCCGGTCAGCACCGAGCCCGCGCAGGCGACCGCGACCACCGGGGCGCGCAGCAGGGTCAGGGGGCCGAGGCCCACGACCATGGCGAGGGTGCTCGCGCGAAACGGCAGCACGAAGTACCCGGCGAGCGTGGCCAGGACGACCGCGCCGTACGCGGCGAGCGGGACCAGGAAGCCGACGGCGCCGTCGGACAGCGCGCCGTACACGCGGTCCGCGTCGGAGGCGCCCAGGAGCAGCGCGCAGGCCGTTGCGGCGGGCGCGAGCAGCAGGGCCGCGCCGACGGCCAGGCCCCGCAGCCCGGCGCGTGCGTTGGCGCGGCCCTTGCGGATGCGGGCGTCCCGGCCGGCGAAGGCGCGGAAGCCGCTGAAGGCCGCGTCGGTCAGGCCGAGGGCCAGGAGCGGCAGGGCGGGGTTCACCGCGGGGTCCCGGTGGCGGGGCCGGTGGCGCCGGGGGGTGCGGCGGGCAGGAGGTCCTCGGGGCCCGCGAGGCGGCGCGCGGCGCGGCCCAGGGCGTGGCGCAGCGGCGCCTCCAGGTGCGGGCGGATGCCGAGGACGGGGCGCAGGGTGGTGCAGAAGGGGTTCGCGAGACCCCGCGGCTCGTAGACCAGCGCGCGCATGCCGGGGACCGTGGCGGCGCGCACCAGCGTCTCGTCGGAGTGGGCGCGGCGGGCGGAGGCGACGCCGTCGTGGCGGCCCAGCGGGTGGCGCATGCGGGCGCGGTGGTAGACCCAGGCGCCCAGCGGCGCGAGCGGGGTCGCGGCGATGTCGTAGTGGCAGAAGGCGAGCGCGGGGGAGGCGGCCTGCATCCGGAAGAACTCCGCGAGGGTCGGGCCGCGGAAGTGGTGCAGCACCCCGGTCGAGACGTAGACGGTGGCGGCCTCCGGCAGGTCGAAGGCGTTGCCGTGCACGAAGCGGCAGTCCAGGCCCTCGGCGCGGGCCAGCCGGCCGGCCTCGCCGGCCAGGGCGGCGTCCAGGTCGACGCCGACGAGTTCGACGTCGGGGCCGAGCGCACCGGTGGCCGCCAGGCGCCGGACGAGATAGCCGAGGCCGCAGCCGACGTCGACGAGCCTGAGGGGGCCCGGGGCGCCGCTCGCGCGGGCGGCGTCGAGGAGCGGGCCGAGCAGGTGCAGCAGCCGGTCGCCGATGCGCAGTTCCTCGCTCAGGCGCTGCATCTCGGTGTGGACGCCGATCAGCAGGCGGTCCACGGCGTGCGGGTCGAGGATGCCGTCCCGGTCGGCGGTCAGCCGTGCCACGATGCGGGCGCCGCGTGCGTCGCCGGCCTCGGCCAGGCGCCGGACCACGTCGGCGCGGCGTACGGGCAGCCGTTCGCCGCTGCGCGGGTCCGAGGCCGTGATCAGGTCGGATATCTCCAGGTGGGGCACGGGGGAGACCCTAGCCGCGCCCCTGGCGGGGGCGCGCCGCTCAGACCGAGGCGATGACGCGGTCGGCCAGGATGTAGATGTTCTCCGCGCCGCACTCGAAGGTCAGCGCGTACGCGCCGGAGATCCCGGAGCCGCCGAGCAGGAAGGGGGTCTGGCCCTCACGCAGCGCGGTGGCGAGCAGCTCCGCGGTCTCGCGGTGGCCGGGCGTCATGCACAGCGTGGTGCCGTCCGCGAAGACGTACACATCCAGGGTGCCCAGCGGGCCGGGGCGGACGTCGGCGAGGGCGGTGCGGGCGACGGCGAGCTCCTCCAGGCAGGCCACCGTGCGCTCGTGGTCCCCGGGCGCGTCCGGGGCCGGGCTCTGGCTCTGCACCGGCACGAAGTCCGGGTGCGAGGGGTGGCGGCGCCGGGCCGCGGCCAGCTCCGGGGAGTCCCCGGCGAATTCGTCGGCGGCCGGTTCGGCGGAGGGCTCGATCACCGGCTCCAGGCTGTCCGCCTCCAGACCGGCGAAGTCGGCCTGGCGCGGCAGGAACAGCTCGTCGGCGATGCCGTCCGGAATGCCGGGCAGACCGCTCAGCAGCGAGGGCCCGTCCGAGCCGTCGCGGGCCTCCTGGGCGGCCCAGAAGGCGCGCGCCTCGGCCAGCTCGCGCTCCCGCTCCTCGGCGAGCGCCTCGGCCACGGCCGCGCGTATGTCCTCGGTGTCCACGGTGGTGCGGGCGCCCGGCACCGTGGGGTGCGGGCCGCTCGCGGCACGGCTGTCGGCCAGCTCGGTGCGCAGGGCTGTTATCTCAGCGAGCTGCTTCCGCAGGCCGTGCACTGCGTGCAGGGCGGCGGCGCCCACGGCCGTGGCAGCGGCCGTGGAGAGCAGCAGGGCAAGAGGCAAGGCGCTCACTGACGTACTCCCGGTTTCAAGTCGACCCCCGACTTCCTACATCAGCTTGAAGCCTGCACGATCCGCCTGTCAGTGCATTACGTCACGAATTGGACAGGTCTTTCGGCCCGGGGTTTATCCACAGATGCGCTCTGAGCTGGGCATATGTATCTCCCCCAGGAGATAGGTCACATCCTGGGGGAGATTGGGTCACGAACAGATGCAGAGACAGAGCGTCAGTACTGCGAACTGTGTGTCAGCGGTGACGGGCTAGCTCAGGCGCTCGATGACCATGGCCATGCCCTGGCCGCCGCCCACGCACATCGTCTCCAGACCGAACTGCTTGTCGTGGAACTGGAGGGAGTTGATGAGCGTGCCGGTGATGCGGGCGCCGGTCATGCCGAAGGGGTGGCCGACGGCGATGGCGCCGCCGTTGACGTTCAGCTTGTCGATGTCGACGCCCAGGTCACGGTAGCTCGGGATCACCTGGGCGGCGAAGGCCTCGTTGATCTCGACCAGGTCGATGTCGTCGATGGTGAGGCCGGCCCGCCGGAGGGCCTGCTTGCTCGCCTCGACCGGGCCGAGGCCCATGATCTCGGGGGAGAGGCCGGTGACGCCGGTGGAGACGACGCGGGCGAGCGGGGTGAGGCCCAGCTCGCGGGCCTTGGTGTCGCTCATGATCACGAGGGCGGCGGCGCCGTCGTTCAGCGGGCAGCAGTTGCCGGCGGTGACCAGGCCGTCGGGGCGGAAGACGGGCTTGAGGCCCTGGACGCCCTCCATGGTCACGCCCGCGCGCGGGCCGTCGTCCTTCGCGACGACGGTGCCGTCCGGGGTGGTGACCGGGGTGATCTCCCGCTCCCAGAAGCCGTTCTTGATGGCCTGCTCGGCGAGGTTCTGCGAGCGGACGCCGAACTCGTCCATGTCCTGGCGGGTGACGCCCTTGAGGCGGGCGAGGTTCTCGGCGGTCTGGCCCATCGCGATGTACGCGTCCGGGATCAGGCCGTCCTCGCGCGGGTCGTGCCAGGTCGAGCCCTCGGACTCGGAGACGGCCTTGGTGCGGGCCTCGGCCTCGGCGAAGAGCGGGTTGTGGGTGTCCGGGAGGCCGTCGCTGCTGCCCTTCACGCTCCGGGACACCATCTCGACGCCCGCAGAGATGAAGACGTCGCCCTCGCCCGCCTTGATGGCGTGCAGCGCCATGCGCGTGGTCTGGAGGGACGAGGAGCAGTACCGCGTGATGGTGCAGCCCGGCAGGTGGTCCATGCCCATCTGCACGGCCACGATGCGGCCGAGGTTGTGCCCCTGCTCGCCGCCGGGCAGGCCGCAGCCGAGCATGAGGTCGTCGATGTCCTTGGGGTCGAGGCCGGGGACCTTGGCGAGGGCGGCCTCGATGATCGTGGCGGTCAGGTCGTCCGGGCGCAGATCCTTCAGCGACCCCTTGAAGGCGCGGCCGATCGGGGTGCGGGCGGCGGAAACGATCACGGCTTCGGGCATCACGGACTCCTGGCGGGGGCGCCCTGGGCAGGGCGGCGGCTGGGCGGACTCCCTGGGAAGTTACCCGTACGTACGGCGAAGGTCACCGGCGTGGGCATGTGATGCCGACCGCATTTTACTAAGCGCTTGCTCAGTTCTCGGGGTCCTGGGCGGGAGGGGTGCGTAGGTGGCTGCGGGCGGATGGGGGCTGATCGCAGTCTTCAAGGGGCGCGGGGAACTGCGTGACAAGCCCTCACCGACCCGCAGACGACGAACCAACCGGTCGCCCCTCAGTGCGGCAGCGGCGACGGCTCCGGCGTCTGGATGCGCCGACGGCGGCGCCGCTTGAGCAGAGCCCAAGGCCCCCGAGGCCCCGTCGGCATCGCGGCAGTGACCTCCGTGCCGCCCTCCGACGCGGCCTGCGCCGCCGCGCGGGCCACGGGAAGGAAGCCCTCGCGCCGCGAGACGTCGGGGCGCTCCTCCTCCGGCCACAGCCCGAGCGCCGCGCACAGCGTCGGCAGGACCGCCATGGCCGCCGTCGCGTACCCCTCCGCCGAGGGGTGGTAGTTGTCGGGACCGAACAGCTCCCGCGGATTCGCCGCGAACTCCGGCCCCAGCAGATCGCCCAGCGACACCGTACGGCCGCCCTGTTCGACCACGCCGATCGTCTGCGCCGCGGCCAGCTGCCGCGAGACCCGGCGGGCCAGCCACCGCAGCGGCTGGTAGACGTTCTCGACCGTGCCGAGGTCGGGACACGTGCCGACGACGACCTCCGCGCCGACCGTGCGCAGTCTGCGTACCGCCGCGGACAGACAGCGCACCGACCGCGTCGGCGGCATCCGGTGCGTCACGTCGTTGGCGCCGATCATCACCACGCACACGTCCGGCACCCAGGACGGGTCCGACAGGATCAGCGTGACCTGCCGGTCCAGGTCGTCCGACTGGGCGCCGGGCTGCGCCACGTTCCGCAGGTCGACGGGGCGCTCGGCGACCGCGGCGAGCCCGGAGGCGAGCAGCGCCGCCGGGGTCTGCCGGGCCCGGTGCACGCCCTGTCCGGCGGCCGTGGAGTCCCCGAGCATCGCGAACCGCACCGGTTCGGACGGCGCAGGCCGGGCCGGATGCCCGGCGAACGCTCTGCCGTAGCGGCCGTCGGCCCGTGGTGGGTCCCCGTGCACACCGCCGCCCACGGACCGCTTCGCCAGCTGCACCTCGGCGAGCACCACGCCCACCGTGGCGGCCCCGAGGAGTCCGATGCCTCCGCCGCCGTACGCCGCGCCCGCTGCGATCCGCCGTGCCACCCTCGCCCTCGACATGCCCCGCAGCCACCTCCTCGTAGCCGTATCGCCGTCATCCACTCATTGCCCCGTAAGCACGGTCGGCCAATCGCAAGCGGAGGTGAACGGATGAGTCGGAGCCTTAGGCTGACCGCATCAATTCGTCGCACTACATCGCAGCCCGGAGACAACGGTGCAATTCCACGACTCGATGATCAGTCTCGTCGGCAACACCCCGCTGGTGAGGCTCAACAACGTGACCGCGGGCATCCAGGCGACCGTCCTGGCCAAGGTCGAGTACTTCAACCCCGGCGGATCCGTGAAGGACCGCATCGCGCTGCGCATGATCGAGGCGGCCGAGCAGAGCGGGGAGCTGAAGCCCGGCGGCACCATTGTCGAGCCGACCTCCGGAAACACCGGAGTCGGTCTCGCCATCGTGGCCCAGCAGAAGGGCTACAAGTGCATCTTCGTCTGCCCCGACAAGGTGTCCCTCGACAAGATCAACGTCCTGCGCGCGTACGGCGCCGACGTGGTGGTCTGCCCGACGGCCGTCGACCCCGAGCACCCGGATTCGTACTACAACGTCTCCGACCGCCTCGTGCGCGAGACGCCCGGTGCCTGGAAGCCCGACCAGTACAGCAACCCGAACAACCCCCTCTCCCACTACCACTCCACCGGCCCCGAGCTCTGGGAGCAGACGGAGGGGAAGATCACCCATTTCGTCGCGGGCATCGGCACCGGCGGCACCATTTCGGGTACGGGCGGCTATCTGAAGGAGATCTCCCGGGGCGGGGTCACCGTCGTCGGCGCCGACCCCGAGGGGTCCGTGTACTCCGGCGGTTCCGGGCGGCCCTACCTGGTCGAGGGCGTCGGTGAGGACTTCTGGCCGACCGCGTACGACCGGAACGTGACCGACGAGATCATCGCCGTGTCCGACAAGGACTCCTTCCAGATGACGCGGCGCCTGGCCAAGGAGGAGGGGCTGCTCGTCGGCGGTTCCTGCGGCATGGCCGTCGTGGCGGCGCTGCGGGTGGCCGAGCGGCTCGGCCCGGACGACGTCGTGGTGGTGCTCCTGCCCGACTCCGGCCGCGGCTACATGAGCAAGATCTTCAGCGACGAGTGGATGAACGACTACGGCTTCCTGGAGCAGGACGGCGACCAGCCGGACGTCGGTGACGTGCTGCGCCGCAAGGAGGGCGGCGAACTGCCCTCGCTCGTCCACATGCACCCCGAGGAGACGGTCGGCGAGGCCATCGAGGTGCTGCGCGAGTACGGCGTCTCGCAGATGCCGATCGTGAAGCCGGGCGCCGGACACCCGGACGTGATGGCGGCCGAGGTCATCGGTTCGGTCGTGGAGCGCGAGCTCCTGGACGCGCTCTTCGCGCAGCGCGCCTCGCTCTCCGACCCGCTGGAGAAGCACATGTCGGACCCGCTGCCGCAGGTCGGCTCCGGTGAGCCGGTGGCGGACCTGATGTCGGTGCTCGGCGGCGCGGACGCGGCGATCGTCCTGGTCGAGGGCAAGCCGACGGGTGTCGTGAGCCGGCAGGACCTGCTCGCGTTCCTCGCGGAGCAGCAGGGGCAGTGACGCGCGGGCGCCGAGGCGGCCCCGGCGACCGCGGTGGCCGGGGCCGTGGGGTGAACTTCGCGGAAGTGGTACGAGCGCGACACGTTCGCGCAGCACCCGCTTAACACGGCTCCGGCACAGTGGGGTTCATCGGCGTCAGGAACTCCGGAGCGGCTCCCGGACCTCCACGGACGCCGGGACGCGGCCTGGCCCTGACCCGGTGCGCGTCCCCCCGCGGGGACCGCCGTCGTCCCGCCCCCTGGGTCACCGGGGGTGCGGCGGTCCCCGCGGCAGCACTCTCTAGTCGTCCCACTCCGACGTGCGGTCCTTGCGGCGGCCGAAGTGCGCGCCGCGCACCGAGTGCACCGCGTTCACGCCGAAGATGCCCGCCCAGGTCACGACCAGGCCCGTCAGGCCCGCGTTGACCGCGCCGATGGCGGAGAGCGGCACCGCGAGGATCAGCGAGATCACGCCGAAGCCGAAGCGCTCGCTCCAGGAGTCCATGGTGGTGCCGGGGGAGCGGGCGCCGCGGGCGACGACCATCTGCTGTTCGGCCAGGTGACGGCGCATACGGCGGTCGATCGTGCCGTCCAGGCGCTGCTCGACCTTCCCGAGGAAGGAGTCGACCAAGGCGGAGTCGTACTCTTCGCCCAGTTCCCTGCGGGCGTGCAGGGTGGCGTCGAGTTCCTTCTTGAGTTCCGCGTCACGGGCTTCCATACCGCTCAACGTTACGGCGCGGAGGCCTCGGTGGCGGTGGGGCTAACCCCCCTTTCGGTCCGGGGCCCATCCCCCGGGAGCGGCGCGTTCCGCCCGGCCAGCGCCCAGTACAGCACCGCGGGCACCACGAGCCCCACGATCCACGAGACGTCGGCGCCGCCGAGCGGCTCGACCAGCGGCCCGGTGTAGAAGTGCGTGACGAGGAACGGCAGCTGGGCGAGGAGGCCGACGCCGTAGACGACGAGGGCGTCCCAGCGCCAGGCGCCGTAGCGCCCGCGCGGGTCGAAGAGCGCGGGGATGTCGTACCGCTCCCGCGAGATCAGGTAGTAGTCGACGAGGTTGATGGCCGACCAGGGCGTGAAGAACGTCAGCAGGAACAGCAGGAAGTCCTTGAACGACGTCAGGAAGCTGTCCTTGCCGAGCAGGGCGACCGCCGTGCCCGCCACCATGATCAGCGCGATGTAGGCGGCCCGGCCGCGCGGTCCGAGCACCTTCTGGCCGCGGAAGCCGCTGATGCTCGTGACCATCGACATGAAGCCGCCGTAGGTGTTGAGCACGTTGATGGTCAGCTTGCCGAGCGCGATCACGAAGTACAGGAACGAGGCGATCAGGCCGGTGCCGCCGAGCCCGACGACGTAGCCGACCTGGTCGGCGAGGAACCTCTCGCCCGCGCTCGCCGCCACGAGCACCCCGAACGTCATCGACCACTGCGAGCCGAGCGCCGAGCCCGACAGCGTCCACCAGAAGGTGGCCTTCGCCGAGGTCGTCCGCGGCAGATAGCGCGAGTAGTCCGCGACGTAAGGACCGAAGGCGAGCTGCCAGGACGCCGAGAGCGAGACGGCGAGCAGGAACATCGGCAGGTCGAAGCGGGCGTCGGACAGGAGCGCGGGGAGGTCCACGCGCTCCAGGAGGCGGATGCCGAGATAGACGAAGGCGAGCGCGCAGATCACGCTCGCCACCCGGCCGAGCGCGTGGATGACGCGGTAGCCGACGGCCGCCGTGACGGCGGTGACCAGGGCGAAGAGCACGATGCCGGTGGTGTCGTCCGTGTGCGTGAGCTCGGCGGTGGCCTGTCCGGCGAGCACGCTGCCGCTCGCGAAGAAGCCCACGTACATCAGGATGACCAGGAGCAGCGGGACGACGGCGCCCTTGACGCCGAACTGGGCGCGGGACTGGATCATCTGCGGCAGCCCGAGCTTCGGGCCCTGCGCCGAGTGCAGCGCCATCACCGCGCCGCCCAGCAGATTGCCGAGCACGAGGCCCACCAGCGACCAGAGAACGTCGCCGCCGAAGACGACGGCGAGGGCGCCCGTGACGACCGCGGTGATCTGGAGGTTGGCGCCGAGCCAGAGCGTGAACTGGCTGAACGCGGTGCCGTGCCGTTCTTCGTCCGGGACGACGTCGATGGAGCGCCGCTCCACCAGGTCTTCGGCTGCCATGCCGTCCGCTCCCCTCGTGCGCGTGGGCCGGAGCGCCTTGCCCGGCTGCATATGGTCATGCAGAGTTCTTGGTGTCTGAATAAGTTGTCAATGCTCCGGCGTAAATCTCCGGCACGAAGTGGCCGATGGCTGAGACGGGATGTCTGGTTGAGGAGGAAAAGCGCGTGAAGTCGTCTCGCATCGCGGACAGTGCCGCCACCGGCGCGGCCGAAGTCGTCGTCCTGGACGGC
Source organism: Streptomyces sp. NPDC052114 (assembly GCF_040680155.1). Classification (NCBI taxonomy): domain Bacteria; kingdom Bacillati; phylum Actinomycetota; class Actinomycetes; order Kitasatosporales; family Streptomycetaceae; genus Streptomyces; species Streptomyces sp. NPDC052114. The sequence goes on from NZ_JBFAWC010000008.1 coordinate 333,622, forward strand.
CGGGGCCTGCGGGTCACCGATGTCGTACGCCTGGCCGGATCCGCCGCCCGGCCCGTACCGGCGACCGACGGCATGAAGCGCGCCGAGGGCTCCTGGAACGCCGCACGCGAGATCGCCGCCCGGGGCCGCGTCTACGGCCGCTCCACCGGCGTCGGTGCCAACCGCACCGAGGACGTGCCCACCGAGGCCGCCGCCGACCACGGCCTCAGGCTGCTGCGCTCGCACGCCGGGGCCATCGGCGCCGAGCTGCCCGCCCGGCAGGTCCGCGCGATGCTCGCGGTCCGCGCCAACCAGCTCCTCGCGGGCGGCGCCGGGCTGCGGCCCACCGTCGTCACGGCCCTCTGCCAGGCCCTGGAGACCGGCGCCCACCCCGTCGTCAACGAGTTCGGCTCGGTCGGCACCGGCGACATCGCCGCCCTCGCCCAGCTCGGCCTCGCGCTCGCCGGCGAGCACCCCTGGCAGGGCACCGGCACGCCCCCCGGGCCCCAGCCCCTCGACAACAACGACGCCCTCGCCCTGATCAGCAGCAACGCCCTCACCCTCGGCCAGTCGGCGCTCGCCCTGCACGAGCTGCGCGGCCTGATCGCCGCGACCCAGGTGGTGGCCGCGCTGTCCCTGACGGCGGTCGACGGTTCGTACGAGGCGTACGCGCTGCCCGTGCACGAGGCGCGCCGCCACCCCGGCTCCTACGCGGTCGCCGCGCGCATGCGGCGCCTGACCGGCGCCCCCGACCGGCCCACCCCGCCGCTCGGCCGCATCCAGGACCCCTACGGCTTCCGCTGCCTCCCGCAGATCCACGGCCCCGCGCACGACGCGGCCGGCGCCCTGGAGGACGTCCTCACCGTCGAGATCAACGCCGCCGCCGAGAACCCGCTGATCTGCCCCGAGGACCTCGCCGCCTACCACCACGGCGGCTTCTACCTCGCCCAACTCGCCCTGGCGCTCGACCACTTCAGGCTCGCCGTGACGCAGGTCGCCCGTCTCTCCACCTCCCGCCTCTCCACCCTCAACGAACCGGGCTTCACCCGCCTGCGCCCCTTCCTCGCCGACGGCGAGGCGGCCTCGTCGGGCGTGATGATCCTCGAATACGCGGCCGGGGCGGCCCTCGGCGATCTGCGCGCCTTCTCCGCGCCCGCCTCCCTCGGCCACGCCGTGCTCTCGCGCGGCGTCGAGGAGCAGGCCAGCTTCGCCTCGCTCGCCGCCCGCCAGACGCTGCGCGCCTGCGCCGCGTTCCGGCTGGTCGTGGGGTGCGAACTGGTCGCCGCGGTACGGGCGTTGAGAGAGCGCGAGCTGCGCATCGAGCGCGACGTCCCGCTGGCGCGCGCCTACGAACTCGCCTCCGCCGTGCTGGATCCGGAGCTCACGGACCGGCCGCTGACGGATGATGTGACGGCGGCGGCCGGACTGCTCGACCGGTTCACCGAACTGTGGGCGGGTCCGGACGGCGGGCGGGCGACGGCCACCGAGGAACCGGGTGGGCCGAGGGAACGGGTGTGGTGAGGGGATCGGTATGAGTGACAGTCCTGCGGCACGGCTGCAAGTGCTCTTCGAGGGGCACCGGCTCACGCCCACGCAGCGCCGCATCGCGCACTGCATGGTGCGGCGGGCGGCGGACGTGCCCTTCCTCTCCAGCGTCGAGCTGGCCGAGCTCGCCGGGGTGAGCCAGCCCTCGGTGACCCGGTTCGCGGTGGCGCTCGGCTTCGACGGCTATCCGGCGCTGCGCAGGCACCTGCGGGACGTGGCGCCCGCGGAGACGGCAGGCGGCGACGAGCTGAACGAGTACCAGCAGGCCGTCGAGGCGGAGATCGCGAACCTGCGGCACCTGGCGGAGCTCCTCGCCGACCCGGCGCCGGTCGAGCGGGCCGGACGCCTCCTGGCCGCCTCCCGCCCGCTGCCGGTCCTCGGCCTGCGGGCCGCCGCCTCCCAGGCGTACGGCTTCTCGTACTTCGCCGCCAAGGTCCACCCCGACGTGCGCCTCCTCGACGAGGGCGGCACGATGCTGGCCGACCGCGTCGACGCGGCGGTACGGGCGGGCGCCACGGCCCTGCTGTGCTTCGCCCTGCCCCGCCACCCCCGCGAGGTCGTCGACGCCCTCGCGCACGCGCGCTCGGCGGGCCTGACGGTGGTCACCGTCGCCGACTCCGCGTTCGCGCCGGTCGCCGCCCACTCCGACCTCCTGCTGCCCGCCGCGGTCGGCACGGGCCTCGCCTTCGACACGGCGTGCGCGCCGATGCTGCTCGGCCGGGTGCTCCTGGAGGCCATGTGCGACGGGCTGCCGGACGCGCAGGCACGCCTGGAGGAGTTCGACGTACGGGCGGCGGCACGCGGCCTGTTCGTGGAGTGACCCGCGCGTCCGGGTGCGGGGCCCGCGTGCCGGGCCCCGCGCTCAGTCCTCGCCGCGGGTCCTCAGGACCACCTTGTTGACCGCCCACAGGCCGATCCCGATGGCGATCAGGACACCGGCGCGGACGTAGACCTCCGCCGGGCGGTCCGCCAGGGGGCTCGCGAGGATCAGGGCGGTGATCGCGCCGAGTACCGGCAGCACCGTCGGCGTACGGAAGTGCTTGTGGTCGACCGGGTCGCGGCGCAGTACCAGGACCGCCACGTTGACCACGGCGAACACGCACAGGAGCAGGAACGCCGTGGTGTCGCCGAGGCCCTCGATCTCGCCGGTGGAGACCAGGCCGATCGCGAGCAGCGAGACGAAGACGATGCCGACGATCGGCGTGCGGCGCGCGGGCAGGACGCGGCCCATGGCGCGCGGCAGGATGCGTTCGTTGGCCATGCCGTAGCAGAGCCGCGAGGCCATCATGATGTTGATCAGCGCCGAGTTGGTGACCGCGAACAGGGCGATCAGGGCGAAGAGTTTGTGCGGGAAGTCGACGCCGCCCGCCTTGACGACCTCCAGGAGCGGGCCGCTCGATCCCTCCAGCGTCTTGGAGTCGACCAGCAGCGACGAGACCAGCGCGACCAGGACGTAGATCGTGCCGGTCACCGCGACCCCGATGAAGATCGCGCGGGGGAAGGTGCGCACCGGGTCCTTGGTCTCCTCGGCCATGTTCACCGAGTCCTCGAACCCGACGAAGGCGAAGAAGCCGAGCGCGGTCGCCCCCAACACCCCTGTCATCAGGGCGTATCCGGTGCCGTCCGACTCGAACTCGGTGAGCCGCGCGGGCTCGCCGTCCCCCGTCAGGACCGCGTACGCGCCGATGGCGAGGATGATCACGAGGCCGGTCAGCTCGACGAGCGTGAGGACCACGTTCGTCTTCACCGACTCCGAGACGCCCCGCATGTTCAGCGCCGCGAGCAGCACGATGAAGGTGATCGCGATCAGGGTCGGCGGCAGCGCGTCGTTCGTCAGCTCGCCGAGGTAGTCGCCGCTGAAGGCGCGGGCGGCGGCGCTCGCGGACGACAGGCCCGAGCACATCACCATGAAGGCGATGATGAAGGTGAGGAACGGCGTCTTGAACGCCTTCTGCGTGTAGAGCGCGGCACCGGCCGCCTTCGGGTACTTGCCGACCAGTTCGACGTAGGACGCCGCCGTCAGGATCGCCACGACGAAGCCGATCAGGAACGGCAGCCACAGCGCGCCGCCGACCTTCCCCGCGACCTTGCCGGTGGTGGCGTAGATGCCGGTGCCGAGGATGTCGCCGATCACGAAAAGGATCAGCAGCTTGGGGCCGATGGCGCGGTGCAGCGCCGGCTCTTCGGCCGGTGGTGCGGTGGTGGACGTGTCGGACGTCGTCACAGGAGCCTCCCCCGAGAACGGGCCTGGAGGGTGGGTCTGCCCGTGATCCACGTCACTATGCGCGAGTTGAGGAAGCTCAGAGCCTCGGGGGCCGGGGTGCCCCGAGGGGCGCCCCGGCCGGGCCCGCGGGCGCGTCAGAGGTCCCGCAGCGCGTCCCGCTCCGCGCCGCCGCCCGCCTCCGCCACGATCGCGTCGAGCGTCTGCGGCTCGCGCACGGTCGCGAAGCGCACGCCCTCGCCGGTCCCGGAGGCCGCCGTGGAGAAGCCGTAAATGCCGGGTCTGGCCAGGCTGTTGTACGAGTAGTGCTGGGCGAAGTAATAGGCGCCGGTGTCCAACGCCGCGGCGTAGTCGCCCTGTTCGAGCAGTGGCAGCGGGCGGTTCTCGGCGAGCAGGTCGCCCGCGAAGCAGGCCGGGCCCGCGATGTCCTGGCCGACGGCGGGCCCGCTCTTGGGCCGCCCCTTCGCGTCGTACGCGGCGATCCGCAGCGGCCACGACGCCGGGGCGTACACGGTCCTGGTCGCCACCTGCACGCCCGCGTGCGTCACCGCGACCGGGCGCCCGCCCGCCCGCTTCGCGTACTCCACGAGGGCGAGGACCGTGCCGTGCTTGGCCAGCAGGGAGCGGCCGAACTCGGTGACCAGGCCGTACCGCCCGTCGAGCAGCCCCGGCACCCGGGCCTTGAGGCGGCGCGCGTACTGCGCGTGCGTCGGACTCTCCTCGTCCGAACCGAAGTTGACCGGCAGACCGCCGCCGATGTCGACCGTGTCGACCTGCCGCCGCCCGGCGCGTTCGTTGATCTCCTCGGCCAGTTCGTACGTCGCCCCGACGCCCCGCACCATCATCTCCAGGGGCATGCCCTGCGACCCGGAGTGCGCGTGCAGCCGGGTCAGCCACGGCCGCTCCAGGAAGGCCTGGACCACCCACTCCCTGGCGCCCTCGTCGCGCAGCGGCACCCCGAACTTGGAGGTCGCCGTCGCCGTCGACAGCGCGCCGATGGAGCCGCCGCCGATCTGCGGGTTGACGCGGACGCCGACGGGGGAGCGGGTCGGGGCCGACTGGATCATCGCGTCGATCCGGGCCAGCTCCTGCGGGTTGTCCGCGTTCACGGCGATGCCGAGCGCGAGCGCCTCGCGCAGCTCGGCCCGGGTCTTGGCGGGGGAGTCCAGGACGGTGTCGGCGGGCGCCACCCCGGCGGCCCGCGCCAGCGCAAGCTCCCCGGGGCTCGCCACCTCGGCGCCGATCCCCGCCGAGCGCAGCAGCCGCAGCACCGGCACGAGCGGGGTCGCCTTGACCGCGAAGGCGTGCAGGACGGGGGTGCCCGGCGGGGTGACCGCCTCGAAGGCGGCGCGCAGGGCGGCGGCGCTCGCGCGGATGCCGGTGATGTCGAGCAGGCCCGCGACGGGGGCGGCGGGCCCCACGACGCCCTGTTCGACGGCGGCGCGGACGGCCAGGTCGCGGCGGGCCGCGGAGTCGGCGCCCGCGCCCGCGGCGGCCTCCGGCGGGATGACCTGGGTCCGGTCCGGTTCCTGGTGGTGTTCCTCGACGTGCCCCATGTGATCCAGCCAATCACCCGGCGGGTGAGCCCGCTGGCGTACTCGCGCATTCGTTCGCTATTGACTAGTCCTATTCAGAACTTCAGGATGTGAATAACAAGGTCACAGCGAGCAAGCTCACAGCAGCTTCGTGCGAGGAGGCACCGCCATGTCAGGACCCCGGCCCGTGAGGGCACCGCGCGGCACCGAGCTGAGCGCCCTGGGATGGCAGCAGGAGGCCGCCCTCCGGATGCTCCAGAACAACCTCGACCCCGAGGTCGCCGAGCACCCCGACAAGCTCGTCGTCTACGGCGGCACGGGCAAGGCGGCCCGCGACTGGCGCTCCTTCGACGCGATGGTCCGCACGCTCACGACGCTGAAGCAGGACGAGACGATGCTGGTCCAGTCGGGCCGTCCCGTCGGCGTCATGCAGACCCACGAGTGGGCCCCGCGCGTCCTGATCGCCAACTCCAACCTGGTCGGCGACTGGGCGAACTGGGAGGAGTTCCGCCGCCTGGAGCAGCTCGGCCTCACCATGTACGGCCAGATGACGGCCGGATCCTGGATCTACATCGGCACGCAGGGCATCCTCCAGGGCACGTACGAGACGTTCGCGGCCGTCGCCGCGAAGAAGTTCAACGGCACGCTCGCCGGGACGATCACGCTCACCGCCGGGCTCGGCGGCATGGGCGGCGCCCAGCCGCTCGCCGTGACGATGAACGACGGCGTCGCGATCTGTATCGACGTCGACCCGCGCGCCATCGAGCGCCGCATCGAGCACAAGTACCTGGACGTGCAGGCGGACTCGCTGGAACACGCGCTCCAGCTGGCCGTCGAGGCCAGGGACGCCCGCCGCCCCCTCTCCATCGGCCTGCTCGGCAACGCGGCCGACCTGCTGCCCCGCATGCTCGCGGAGTCCGCCCCGATCGACATCGTCACGGACCAGACCTCCGCGCACGACCCGCTCTCCTACCTGCCCACCGGCGTCGAGTTCGACGAGATGCAGTCGTACGCGGCCAAGGACCCGGCGGGCTTCACCACCCGCGCCCGCGAGTCCATGGCCCGGCACGTCGAGGCGATGGTCGGCTTCATGGACGCCGGCGCCGAGGTCTTCGACTACGGCAACTCGATCCGCGGCGAGGCCCGGCTCGCGGGCTACGAGCGGGCGTTCGCGTTCCCCGGCTTCGTCCCGGCCTACATCCGCCCGCTCTTCTGCGAGGGCAAGGGCCCCTTCCGCTGGGCGGCGCTCTCCGGCGAGGCGTCCGACATCCACAAGACGGACAAGGCGATCCTCGACCTCTTCCCGGAGAACGAGTCGCTGCACCGCTGGATCAAGATGGCCGGCGAGCGCGTCCACTTCCAGGGCCTGCCCGCCCGCATCTGCTGGCTCGGCTACGGCGAGCGGGACAAGGCGGGCGAGCGCTTCAACGACATGGTGGCCTCCGGCGAGCTCCAGGCCCCCCTCGCCATCGGCCGCGACCACCTGGACTGCGGTTCGGTCGCCTCCCCCTACCGCGAGACGGAGGCCATGCTCGACGGCTCCGACGCGATCGCCGACTGGCCGCTCCTGAACGCGATGGTCAACGTGGCCTCGGGCGCCTCCTGGGTCTCCCTCCACCACGGCGGCGGCGTCGGCATGGGCCGCTCGATCCACGCGGGCCAGGTCTCGGTGGCCGACGGCACGAAGCTGGCGGGCGAGAAGATCCGCCGCGTCCTGACCAACGACCCCGGGATGGGCGTCATCCGGCACGTCGACGCCGGGTACGACATCGCGGAGACGGTGGCGGACGAGAAGGGCGTACGGGTCCCGATGCGCGAGGGTGAGGACGCGTGAGTCTGCCGCACGGCCGGGGGGCTGAGAATCCAGCCCCTGCGGCGTCCGAGGGGCGGGGTCCGGGGCGGGGCCCCGAGTCCTCCACCCCGTCGTTCCAGGAGATGTGGCGGGAGCTCAAGCCCATCGGGCGCGACGCCGAGAGCCGCGGCTACCGCCGCTACGCGTGGACCGGCGCCGACGCCGACTGCCGCGCCTGGTTCAAGGCGCAGGCGGACTCCCGCGGCCTCACCTACGAACTGGACCGCAACGGCAACCAGTGGGCCTGGCTGGGCGACCCGGCCGCCGGGGACGCCGTCGTCACCGGCTCCCACCTGGACTCCGTCCCCGACGGCGGTGCCTTCGACGGCCCCCTCGGCGTCGTCTCCTCCTTCGCCGCCCTCGACGAACTCCGGTCCAGGGGCGCGGAGTTCACCAGGCCCCTGGCGATCGTCAACTTCGGCGACGAAGAGGGCGCCCGGTTCGGCCTGGCCTGCGTCGGCTCCCGCCTCGCCGCGGGGCAGCTCACCATCGAGGCCGCCCACAAGCTCCGCGACGGCGACGGCGTCACGCTGCCGCAGGCGATGGAGGCGGCGGGCTACGACCCGTACGGCATCGGCCCCGACCCCGAACGCCTCGCCCGCATCGGCGCGTTCGTGGAGCTGCACGTCGAGCAGGGCCGCGCCCTCGACCTGTCCGGCGACCCCGTCGGCATCGCGTCCGCCATCTGGCCGCACGGCCGCTGGCGCTTCGACTTCCGGGGCGAGGCCAACCACGCGGGCACGACCCGGATCGTCGACCGCCGCGACCCGATGCTGAGCTACGCCGAGACGGTGCTCGCGGCCCGCCGCGAGGCCGAACTCGCGGGCGCGCTCGCCACGTTCGGCAAGATCTCCGTCGAGCCGAACGGCGTCAACGCCATCCCGTCGCTCGTGCGCGGCTGGCTGGACTCGCGGGCGCCCGACCAGGAGTCCCTGGACACGGTCGTCACCGGCATCGAGAAGGCCGCCCGCACCTACGCGGAGCGGCACGGCATCGACCTCGACGTCGTCCGCGAGTCCTTCACGCCGGTGATCGAGTTCGAGCACGCCCTCCGCGACGAGCTGGGCGCGATCCTGGGCGCCCGCGCGGAGCGCCCCCTGCCCGTCCTCGGCACCGGCGCCGGACACGACGCCGGTATTCTGTCCGGCTCGGTCCCCACCGCCATGCTGTTCGTACGGAACCCCACGGGCGTCTCGCACTCCCCGGCCGAGCACGCCGCGGAGGACGACTGCCTGGCCGGGGTGACGGCACTGGCGGACGTACTGGAAGGGCTCGCGTGCAGGTGACGACTCAGACGCAGACCACGTACTGGCTGGAGCACGCCTGGCTCGGCACGAACGTCGAGCCGGGCGTCGCGGTGGACGTGGGCGGCGACCGGATCACGGCGGTCCGCACCGGCGTCGACGCGCCGCCGCCCGGCGCGACGGTGCTGCGCGGACTGACGCTCCCCGGTCTCGCGAACGCCCATTCGCACGCCTTCCACCGTGCGCTGCGCGGCACCGTCCAGGTGGGCTCCGGCACCTTCTGGACGTGGCGCGAGGTCATGTACTCGGTGGCGGACCGCCTCACCCCCGAGACGTACCACGCGCTCGCGCGGGCGGTGTACGCCGAGATGGCGCTGGCGGGCATCACGACGGTCGGGGAGTTCCACTACCTGCACCACGCGCCGGGCGGCACGCCGTACGCCGACCCCAACGCGATGGGCGAGGCCCTGATCCGGGCGGCGGCGGACGCGGGCATCCGGATCACGCTGCTCGACACGGCGTACGTGGCGTCGGGGCTCCTCGACGAGCGGCAGGGGAAGCCGCCGAACCGCCACCAGCTCCGCTTCTCCGACGGCACGGCCCAGGCGTGGGCCGAGCGGGCGTCCGCGCTCAAGGACCGCGACCACGCGCGCATCGGCGCGGCGATCCACTCCGTACGGGCCGTGCCCGCGGCGCAGCTGGGCACGGTCGCGGAATGGGCCGCGGCGCGCCGGGCCCCCCTCCACGTCCACCTCTCCGAGCAGACGGCGGAGAACGACGCGTGCCGGGCGGTCCACGGCCGCACGCCGACGCAGCTGCTCGCCGACCACGGGGTGCTCGGCCCCCGCACCACGGGCGTGCACAACACCCACCTCACGGACGAGGACATCGCGCTGCTCGGCGGCTCGACGACGGGCACGTGCATGTGCCCGACGACGGAACGGGACCTGGCCGACGGCATCGGCCCCGCCGTCGCCCTCCAGCGGGCGGGCAGCCCGCTCTCCCTGGGCAGCGACAGCCACGCGGTGATCGACCTCCTGGAGGAGGCGCGGGCGATGGAGCTGAACGAGCGCCTGCGCTCGCACACGCGCGGCCACTGGACGGCGGCGGCGCTGCTGCGCGCGGCGACGGCGGACGGCCACGCGGCGCTGGGCTGGCCGGACGCGGGCGTCCTGGAGGCCGGCGCCCTGGCCGACCTCACCACCATCGCGCTGGACTCCGTCCGCACGGCGGGCCCCGTCCCGCGCCTCGCGGCGGAGACGGCCGTCTTCGCGGCGACGTCGGCGGACGTCCGGCACACGGTGGTGGGGGGACGCCATGTCGTGCGGGACGGCAGCCACACGCTGGTGGAGGACGTCCCGTCGGCCTTGGCGGAGGCGGTGGCGGCCCTCAGAGACTGACGCCTTCCCCGCGCCGGCCCCTTCAGCTCGTGTCTTTCAGCCCCTCCGGCGTTTGCGGAGCGGGGTCTGGGGCGGAGCCCCGGTTTCGGGAAGGGGCGGGCTCGGGGAAGAGAACCCGCTCGGACCCCAGCCCCTCCCCGGAGAAGCCATGACGACCACCCTCATCACCAACATCGCCGGCCTCGTCACCAACGACCCGGCGCAGGGCGACGGAACCGCCCTCGGCCTCATCACGGACGCCGCCGTCGTCCTCGACGGCGAGACCGTCGCCTGGGCGGGCCCGGCGGACAGGGCCCCGTCGGCGGACGTGTCCCACGACGCCGGGGGCCGCGCGGCGATCCCCGGCTTCGTCGACTCGCACTCCCACCTCGTCTTCGCGGGCGACCGCACCCAGGAGTTCAACGCCCGCATGTCGGGCCGCGCCTACTCCGCCGGCGGCATCCGCACCACGGTCGCCGCGACCCGCGCCGCCACGGACGCCGAGCTGGAGGCGAACCTCACCCACTACCTCCGTGAGGCCCTCCGCCAGGGCACGACGACGTTCGAGACGAAGTCGGGCTACGGCCTGACCACCGAGGACGAGTCCCGCGCCCTGCGCATCGCCGCCGCCCACACCGAGGAGGTCACCTACCTCGGCGCCCACATCGTCTCCCCGGACTACGCGGCGGACCCGGCGGCGTACGTCGACCTGGTCACGGGCCCGATGCTGGACGCCTGCGCCCCGCACGCCCGCTGGATCGACGTCTTCTGCGAGAAGGGCGCGTTCGACGGCGACCAGGCCCGCGCGATCCTCACGGCGGGCAAGGCGAAGGGCCTGCACCCCCGCATCCACGCCAACCAGCTGAGCTACGGCCCCGGAGTCCAACTGGCCGTGGAACTGGACGCCGCGAGCGCCGACCACTGCACGCACCTCACCGACGAGGACGTCGACGCCCTGGCGAACAGCTCCACGGTGGCGACCCTCCTGCCCGGCGCCGAGTTCTCCACGCGTGCTCAGTGGCCGGACGCCCGCCGCCTCCTGGACGCGGGCGCCACGGTCGCCCTCTCCACGGACTGCAACCCGGGATCGTCGTTCACGTCCTCGGTCCCGTTCTGCATCGCCCTCGCCGTACGGGACATGGGCATGACCCCCGACGAGGCGATCTGGTCGGCCACGGCGGGCGGCGCGGCGGCCCTGCGCCGCACGGACGTCGGCGTCCTCCGCGAGGGCGCCCGCGCCGACCTGGCCCTCCTGGACGCCCCGAGCCACGTCCACCTCGCCTACCGGCCGGGGGTGCCGCTGGTGAGCGCGGTGTGGCAGCGGGGCGTGCTCCAGTAGATTCCCGCGGTCTCCGGGCACAGCGCGCAACGGCAGTGGGCGCTTCCCTCAGTCGCTGAGGGAAGCGCCCACTGCCGGAGTCACGCCCGGATCTCCCGGACCGAGGGTCACTCCTCGACCGTCAGACCCTTTCTGAGCTTGACGAGGGTCCGCGACAGCAGCCGGGACACGTGCATCTGCGAGATGCCGAGCTCGTCGCCGATCTCCGACTGCGTCATGTTGGCGACGAAGCGCAGCGAGAGGATCTTCCGGTCGCGCGGGGGGAGTTCGGCGATCAGCGGCTTCAGCGACTCGACGTACTCGATGCCTTCGAGGCCGTGGTCCTCGTAGCCGATGCGGTCCGCGAGAGCGCCCTCGGAGTCGTCCTCCTCGGGCTGGGCGTCCAGGGAGCTCGCCGTGTAGGCGTTGGACGCCGCCATGCCTTCGACGACCTCGTCGTTGGAGATGCCCAGGCGCTCGGCGAGCTCGCCCACCGTGGGGGCGCGATCGAACTGCTGGGCGAGTTCGTCGCCCGCCTTGGCGAGGTCCAGTCGGAGTTCCTGGAGGCGGCGCGGGACCCGCACCGACCAGCTGGTGTCGCGGAAGAAGCGCTTGATCTCGCCGACGATCGTCGGCATCGCGAAGGTCGGGAACTCGACCCCGCGGCTGAGCTCGAACCGGTCGATCGCCTTGATGAGGCCGATCGTGCCGACCTGGATGATGTCCTCCATCGGTTCGCTGCGGGAGCGGAACCGGGAGGCCGCGAACTTCACCAGGGCGAGGTTCAGCTCGACCAGGGTGTTGCGGACGTACGCGTACTCGTGCGTGCCTTCCTCGAGGGACTCGAGGCGCCCGAAGAGGGTCTTGGACAGGGCCCGCGCATCCAGCGGCCCCACCTCGTCGTACGGCGGGATCTCGGGAAGGTCGTGGAGCCCTTCCAGGGCGTCCGGAGCCGGCTGGGGCTCCTGGGCGGGACCCGGGATCTCGGGAGCGGGGCGGTGCGGCGGGAGTGTCGACGTCGCCTGGTCAGTGCGCGATTCGTCGAGCCGGGGTGACATGGTGTCCTCCATCGTTCTCGGCATATGGCTGCCGATGCCAATACGTGCACTGCGGTGTGCGGCGCCTCCGAAGCCGTCCGTGTCGATTGCTGTCCCTTCTACCCCTACCCGCTTCTCCACACGGGTCGCAAGTGCGTTCTGCGGCGAAATGTCCGAATTCGGGGGGATGTTCGGGTACCCCGGAACGTACGGAAGGCGTAATGTTCAGGGGCGTCATCAACAGCCACGACGGTCGGAAGAGAGTGACGGCATGGACCGCGGGACGGTCGGCAGCGCACACAGGGGCCGGCTTCTGGTCGAGGTGCGGAAAGAGGGCACGAGTGCCGTCGTGACCCCGGCGGGTGAGTTGGATCACCACACCGCCGATCTGTTGCGGGAGCCGCTCGAAGGCTGCCTCGCAGAGGGGTACGCACGGCTTGTCGTGGACTGTTCGCGTCTGGAGTTCTGTGATTCCACGGGGCTCAATGTGCTCCTCGGGGCCCGGCTCAAGGCCGAGGCCGAGGGGGGCGGGGTCCATCTGGCCGGGATGCTGCCGGTGGTGGCCCGGGTCTTCGAGATCACCGGCGCGGAGGCGGTCTTCACCGTGCACGAGACGCTCGAAGCGGCTCTCGCCGACTGAGCGGATGGCGGTCACACGCGAAAGTTACGCGTCAGTTGTCACAGCGTGACCAGGGCGTTACCAGCGTCACACGGACCGTCCCGAACAAGTGGGTGTTCTCACGGTTCGGCCGGGCAGGAGAGACCTGGATCCGTCCACAGCGATCCTCAAGTCAACAGTCAGAACGGCAAGCAGCCGATGTTCTCCACTCGTCCAGAGTCCCCTACTTGTCCAGAGTCCTCAGTCCCTCTGTCGGTGAGGTGAAGCGCTGATGAGCACCACCCGGCCTTACTCGCCGGGCGACCGCGGCCCGGAGTCCGAGGCCGCCGTCGCGGACGCTCCCGCGGACCAGGTCTCCGGGGTGCCCGCGGCTCGGCAGATCCGCAGGCTGAGCCTGAACGGTGCGAGCGGCATCGTTCCGCTCGCCCGGGACTACACGCGCCAGGCGCTGCACGCCTGGGGCTGGCTCCCCGCGGACAGCGCCGACCGCAGGGCCGCCGCCGAGGACGTGCTCCTGGTCGTGTCCGAGCTCGTCACCAACGCCTGCCTGCACGCCGAGGGCCCGGACGAGCTCTGGCTCTCCTGCGACGGCAAGGTGCTGCGCATCGAGGTGTCCGACCGCGGCGCGGGCCAGCCGGCGCCGCGCACCCCGCACCGCGCCGGGCGCCCCGGCGGGCACGGGATGTTCATCGTCCAGCGGCTCTGCCTGGACTGGGGCGTCGTCCGTACGCCCGGGGTCACGGGCAAGACGGTCTGGGCGGAGCTGGGCGCGCCCGCGTAGGGCGCAGGCCGGGGCGCCCGCGCAGGGCGCGGGCCGGAGCGCCCGCACGGGGTGCGGGCCGGAGCGCCCGCCCGCCACAGGCCTTGGGCCACGGCTGTTACCCACGGTTCGTGCACGCGCCGGATCATCGCGATCCGGCGCGTCCTTTGTCTTCCCTCGACAAGGTCCCGGGCGTACCTTGAGCGCCCAATCTGATGTGCCGTCAGTAATCCAGCGTTACTCCGCACCGCGGCACGCCACGACGACCGGCATGAGGGGATCACGAGGTGTCGTACAAGAAATCGGCCGCGCTCGCGCTTGCCACCGCCCTGGCCGGCGGCTCAGCGGTGCTGATGGCCGCCCCCGCCGCGCAGGCCACCGTCCAGGACGTCGACTACCAGTGCAAGACACCCATCGGGAACAAGAGCGCCGTCTCGCCGATCGACATCAAGAGCGTCAAGAGCGGCAGCGGCTACAAACTCACCATGTCCTTCCAGAAGGGCGTCTCCTCCAGCCCCGTGGAGCTCGGCAAGGGCGCGATGAAGCCGAGCGCGCTGATCAAGCTGGGCGGCGCGGAGAGCGGCACGGTGCCGGTCTCCGGGGCGACGAACGCGGAGGCGATCCCGGCCAACACCCCCATCAAGATCAGTGACCTGTCGGGCACGTACACGCCCAAGAAGAGCGGCAAGGTCACCTTCACGGCCGGGGTCCTCACGATCAAGGCGCTCGGCACGACCACCACGTGCACGCCCTCCAACAACCCCAAGCCGTCCCTCGAACTGGACGTCAAGGGCTCCGGCGGCGGCTCGGGCGGCTCCGGCTCCGGTGGCTCCGACGCGGGCTCCGGCGGTACGTCGGACGGGTCCGGCGGGTCCGACAGCACCCCCTCCGGCGGCGGGGAACTCCCGCAGACCGGCCCCGCGGACTCCGCGATCGCGCTCGGCACCCTCGGCGGCACCGTGCTGCTCGCGGGCGCGGCGGGTGCGCTCTGGCTGACCCGCAGGAACCAGGCGGCGCGCTCGCGGTAGCGGACGCCGCAGGAACTCCGCGCCCCACGACCAGGACCGACGACCAGGAGCCGCCGATGCCGCCGAAGCCGCCGACGACGTCCTCCGCGCGGGCCGCCCTGGTCGCGCTCGCCCTGCTGGCGGCGGCCGCGACCCCCGCGTACGCGGACGGCGGCGGCTCCGAGCGGTGGTCCGCCGCGCCCTCCGCGGGCGGCGGCACGCGCCCCGCGAAGGACGGCAGGCCCTCCTTCTACGCCGAGGGCGCCCCCGGCACGGTGCTCCAGGACACCCTGTCCGTCACCAATCCGGGGCCGAGGCCCCGCACGGTCTCGCTGCGCGGCGCGGACGCGGACAACACCGGCTCCGGCGAGTTCTCCCTCACCCCGGCCAAGGGGAAGCCCAAGGACACCGGGGCGTGGATCACCTTCGCGAAGCAGCGGGTGACGGTGCCGTCGCGCACCCGCGCGGAGGTGCCGTTCACCCTGACGGTGCCCGCGGACGCGCTGCCCGGCGACCACCCCGGGGCGGTCGTGGTGAGCGGCGGCGGCCGCACGGTCGGCGTGCGGGTGCATCTGCGGGTCGGCGGGCCGACGCTCTCGGCGCTCACCGTGGAGCGCGTGAAGGTCGACGAGGACGCCGGGCGCATCGCGTACGACCTGGTCAACCGCGGCAACACCGTGCTGACCCCCAGGCTGGCGGTCCACGCGAAGGGCGTCTTCGGCACGCTCATCGACCGGCCCGCGCGCACCCTGCCGGTCGAGCTGCTGCCCGGCCGCCGCGTCTCCCTGACCGAGCCGTGGCCGGACGCCCCCGCGTTCGACGCGGCCGACGTGCGGCTCACGGCCACGGCGGCGGGCGGCGCCCGTGACACGGCCCGGGCTTCGCACCGCTTCGTGCCGTGGGGCGCGGTGACGGGCGGGGCGGCCCTGCTCCTCGCCGCCGCCGCGGCCGCCCACCGTCTCGTACGCCGCCGCAGACGGGACGCGGCTGTGCCGCCGGAGTCCGAGGAGCAGGACGTGGCACGGGAGTTGGCGACGGCTGGAACGGGAGAGGTCCGGTGAGCGGCATGTGGGCAGACCGGTCGGACGGGGCGCCGGGCGGGCGCGCCCGGAGGCGACGGCGCGGGACGGGCCGTCGTGCGGCGGGCCTGGCGGTGGCGGTGGCGGCGGTGCTCGGCGGGATGCTGCTGCCGCAGGGCGGCGCGGCGGCCGGGTCGTCCGTGGCGGTGGCGTCGTCCACGGCGGCCGGGTCGTCCGTGGCGGTGGCGTCGTCCGCGGCGTCCGTCGCCGCCGACAAGCCCACCGTCGCCCTCTCCAAGTCCCAGGCGGGCAAGGGAGGTTCCGTCACCGTCAAGGGGGCCGGCTGGCGCTCCAGGGCGCTGCTCATGCTGCTGGTCTGCGGCCAGGCCACCCCCGCCAAGGGCGTCGTCGGCGGGACCAACTCCTGTGCCAACTCCGAGGGGCTCGCCGTCACCACGGACGCCGACGGTGCCTTCAGCAAGAAGCTCCCCGTGGCCGAGCCGCCGAGGCCCTGCCCCTGCGTCGTCCACGTGGCCACCGTGACGGGCGAGAAGGCGCAGGTCGACACCGCGCTGAAGGTCGCGGGCCACCCCGTGAAGCCGCTGCCCGAGCAGGCCACGGGCGGCCGGCTCTCCGTCCTGACGGACACCCGCCTGGACGGCTCCAGCGGCCTTCTGACCTGGTTCGGCGCCCCGGCGCAGCGCACGCTCGTCCTCACCGTGGGCAACGTCGGCTCGGCCCCCGTCAAGAACCCCGTCTTCCAGGTCGGCACCTCCCACGGCGTGTTCGCCCCGCAGTGGGAGGAGCAGCAGTGGCGCGGCACCCTGGCTCCCGGCAAGAAGGCGCAGATCAAGCTGCCGGTGGAGCTCTCGGCGGGCGCGCACGGCGACTACCTGGTCTCGCTGAAGTTCGGCGGGAAGGTCCTCGCCGAGCAGCCGTGGGGCGTGGGCCGCCCCTGGGGCGTGACCCTCTTCTGGATCCTGCTCTGCGTCGTCGTCCCCGCGGCCGTCTTCCGCATCGGCATGGCGGTCGTCGACCGGCTGCGCCCGCACCGGCGCCGCGCCGCGCCCGCCGGGCGCCACCGCGGCGGCGGTCTGTCCGAGCTCGCGGGGAAGCTGCCCGGGCTGCGGCTCCCGCAGGGCGCGCTCGCGGCGGACGACAGGGCGCGGGCGCCCCGCACCCCCCGTACGAAACCCTCGGGCACCCCCGGCACGACGGAGTCGACCGCCTCCCTGCCGTGGTTCACGCCCGACACCGACCCCGGCGCTCCCACAGGCCGGCTCTCCGCACCGTCCGACAACAGTCCGACGAAGGGAAACACGTGATCACGCATCGACGGAGAGCCGGCGCGGCCTCGGTGGCGCTGCTGCTCGGCGGCGCGGGCATCCTGCTGACCGCGGGGCCCGCACAGGCCGCCGAGGTCGCGTACAAGACGGAGTGCATCCCCCCGGCGATCTCCGGCCTGCCGCCCGTGCAGGGCACCACCAAGGTGGAGATCAGCGCGCCCGCCACGGCGAAGGTGGGCGACGAGGTCGACGTCGTGTGGAAGACGACGCAGGCCGCGTCGAAGAACCCCGACGTCCTCGACCTGGCCGAGAACACCGTGCAGCCGACCGGCACCGTCAAGCTGGGCGGCGGCCAGAGCGGTGAGCTGAAGCTGACGGGCGAGCGCAAGAACCCGCCCATCAAGAAGAACAGCCCCATGATCCTCTCCGACATGAAGGGCAAGCTGAAGCTGACCGCCGCGGGCGAGGTGACGCTCACCCCGGACGCGTACAACATCAACGTCAACAAGCCGATCTCGACCGACACCAAGTGCACGCCGAAGGAGCAGGTGGCGGCGGGCGCGACGATCAAGGTGACGGCGGGCGGCGGCAGTTCGGGCGGGACCGGGGGCACGGGAGGCAGCTCGGGCGGTACCGGTGGCGCCTCGGGCGGCTCGAACGGCGGTACGTCCGGTGGCTCGACCGGCGGGTCCTCGGGCGGCTCGACCGGCGGGTCCTCGGGCGGCTCGACCGGCGGCGGTGACGGGCAGACCGACTTCCCCGGCAAGGAGGTCCAGACCCCCTACAAGTGCAAGACGCCCATCGGCGACAAGGAGGCCACCTCGCCCGTCCAGATCAACGCCAAGAAGGACGGCGGGAGTTACGGCCTCACCGTGCAGTTCAAGAAGGCCGTGATGGACAGCCCCGCCGACATCCCGGCGGACTCCGTGAAGCCGTCGATGGAGGTCGCGCTGGGCGGCGCGGACAAGGGCACCGTGCATGTCGAGGGCCCGACCAACAAGGAGCCCATCAAGTCCGGTGACCCGATGACGATCCCCGACCTGACCGGCACGTACAAGCCGGGCGCCGACGGGAAGTCGACGCTGTCGCCTGGCGTCCTGACGGTGAAGGCGCTCGGTACGACCACGACGTGCACGCCCGCCAAGAGCGAGGTCTCCCTGGAGATCGACACGAAGGCCCAGCCGGGCGGCGCGTCCGGCGGCTCCGGCTCGGCGGGCGGTTCGGCGGGCGGCTCCGCCTCGGGCGGCTCGGCGGCCGGCGGCTCCGCGTCCGGCGGCGGCCTCGCCGACACCGGTGCCGAGGACAACGGGGCGCTGCGGGCGCTCGGGCTGGTCGCCGGGACGGTGATCCTGCTCGGCGGGGCCGTCTTCACGTTCCTGCCGAAGCGGCGCCGCGGACTGCGTTAGGCGAGCCCCGTAAGGAGCGCGGGAACTGCGCGAGCGGCCGAGGACAAAGCCGCGCCCGCCGTCGAGCCGTCGCGGGCCGATCGCGCAGTTCCCCGCGCCCCTGGGGGGGCACGCCCCTCGGGGGCGCCTAGGCGTGCCGCAGCAGCCACTCCCGTACGTCCCGGGCCATCCCAGGGCGCCGCAGCAGCGGGCCCCCGTGCGCGGACCCCCGCACCGTCCGCACCGTCACGTCGTCCAGTCCCTCCCGGTGCTGCGCGACCGCGAGGTCGGCCGAGTGGACCGGCGGGACGAAGTCGTCCGCCGAGTGGACGAGGAACAGCGGGGCGTCGTCCGGGCCCGAGGCGTGGGAGAGGACGGCGAGGTCGTCCCACCGCTCCCGGCAGAGCCGCCCCGCGCGGTCCGGCGCACACCCGGCGAGCCGCTCGGCGGCCCGGCGCAGCTCCCGCCGCTCGGCGGAGGCCCCGGGCCGGGCGCCGTCCGTCCAGGCGCGGTGGGGCGACGCGACGGGCGAGAGCGCGACCACGCCCCGCACGCGCGTGCGCCCCGCCCCGTAGGCCCCCGCCTGGAGGGCCAGGTGCCCGCCCGCCGAGGAGCCGAGCACCAGCGGCCGCCGGCCGCTCTCCCGCCGGCTGATCCAGCGCAGCGCCGCGAGCACGTCGTCGCGCTGCGCGGGCCAGACCGCGTCCGAGGTGAGCCGGTAGTCGGTGTCGTACACGGTGAAGCCCCGGCCCGCGAACCACCGCGCCCAGCCGCTCCAGTCGGTGTCCTTGGACCAGTACCCGCCGTGCAGGATCACGAGCGGGATGCCCCCGTCGCCGTACACGGTGACGTTCTGCCGGGCATGGCCTCCGTACGCGAAGAACCGCCCGGGCGACGGCTCGGGCGCGGCCTCGACGGCCGCACCGGACGACAGCAACGCCCCGCACAGGGCCAGGATGAACAACGCACGACGCATGGCCAGATGGTCCACCGGCGGAGCTCTCGGCTACCGCAGAAACGCTCGGCTTCACCACTGAGGGTGGTGGAACGGCCCCTCTGTTCGCGTGACACGAGGCATGGCCATGAAAAGGAATCGGAGAGTCCCGTTCCTCAAATCTTGCTCAGGGATTCCCTCGGCGCATTGCCTGGAGTGGATCTTGTTCCATAGCGTCACCATGTACCGCGATGTCGCCCTGACCATGGCGAACGCGATCAAACGGGGTTTAAGGGGAAGTCCACATGAACGTGAAGAAGAAGCTGGCTTCGGGGGCGCTCGCGGCCGTCCTGATGACGGGGGGCCTCGGTCTCGCGACGGCGGCTCCGGCTGCGGCCGCAGGGGCCAAGTACAAGTGCAAGTCTTCGGTGACCCTCGACCTGGGCCGTCCGAAGGCCACGTCGTCCTGCAAGAAGTCCGCCTCGGGCAAGAAGATCAAGAAGCACCGGGTCAAGCTCGTCTGTGACGTCGTCAAGGGTGCGGGGATGGGGCAGGAGCACACCATCGCGATGACGCAGTACGGCTCCTGGAAGAAGCCCGGCCAGAAGTCCACCGTGATGTGCGGGTTCAGCAGCTTCACGCGCTCCTGGAAGGTCGAGACGAAGTAGTCGGGCCGAGACGCCCGCCCACTGAGGCAGCAAGAGCGAAGGGCCGCCGCTCCACGGAGCGACGGCCCTTTTCTCGGGTTCTCAGGAGGTGGGGGTCAGTTGACCGAGCCCATCAGTTCCTTGACCTTCTTGCGGGACGACCAGATGCCGAAGCCCGCGAGGACCGCGATGACCGCCTCGACGGCGACCGCGCCCGAATTGTTCAGGTCGACGCCGAGCTGCGGGGACGTGAGCAGGCCCGTGATCGAGTCGCCCGCGGTGACCGCGAGGAACCAGACACCCATCATCTGGGCGCTGTACTTCGCGGGCGCCATCTTCGTGGTCAGCGACAGGCCGACCGGGGAGAGGCAGAGCTCGCCGACCGTCTGGATGAAGTAGATCGAGACCAGCCACATCGGGCTGACCCGGCCGCCGTTGTTGGCGGTGTCGATCAGCGGGATGAGGAAGACGGCGAAGGAGATGCCGATCAGCGTGAGGCTGGAGGCGAACTTGACGGCCGTGCTCGGCTCCTTGCCCCGCTTGTTCAGCCACAGCCACGCCGAGGCGACCACGGGGGCCAGCGCCATGATGAAGATCGGGTTCAGCGACTGGTACCAGGAGGTCGGGAAGTCGAACCCGAGCAGGCTGTTCGTCGTCGAGGTCTTGCCGAAGATCGACAGGGTCGAGCCGTTCTGGTCGTAGATCATCCAGAAGACGGCGGCGACGACGAAGAACCAGACGTAACCGGAGAGCTTGGCCTGCTCCAGCTGCGTGAGCTCCTTGTCGCGCTTCATGCGGGCCAGGACGACGATCGGGATGATCAGGCCCGCGATGATGAGCGGCATCAGCGCCCAGTCGGCGAAGTTCCCGGTGACACCGAGCATCGTGTAGAGCGCGGCGGCGACGATCAGCCAGATCAGGCCGTTGCGCAGGGCGCGCGAGCGCTGCTCGGGGGTGGCGGGCTCGGAGACGACGCTGCTCTGCGCGCTCAGGTGGCGCGAGCCGATGACGAACTGGAGGAGACCCAGCGCCATGCCGACCGCGGCGAGCGCGAAGCCGAAGTGCCAGTTGACGTTCTCGCCGACCGTGCCGATGGACAGCGGGGCGAGGAAGGCACCGAGGTTGATGCCGATGTAGAAGAGCGTGAAGCCACCGTCACGGCGCGGGTCCTCCGGGCCGTCGTAGAGGTGGCCGACCATCACGGAGATGTTCGCCTTCAGGAGGCCGGAGCCGAGTGCGACGAGCGCGAGACCGGCGAAGAAGGACGCCGAGCTCGGCAGCGCGAGCGTGATGTGGCCGAGGATCACCACGGCGGCACCGATGATGACCGTCTTGCGGGGTCCCCAGAAACGGTCGGCCATCCAGCCGCCGGGCATGGCGAGCAGGTAGACCATCGACATGTAGACGGAGTAGATCGCCGTCGCCGTGGTGGCACTCATGTGCATGCCGCCGGGGGCGATCAGGTACAGCGGGAGCAGGGCCTTCATGCCGTAGAAGCTGTAGCGCTCCCACATCTCGGTCATGAAGAGAGTGGCCAGTCCGCGGGGGTGGCCGAAGAAGGTCTTCTCGGAGCCAGGGGTACTGGCGGAGTCCTTCGTCAGGCTGGACGCCATGGGTCGATCCTCGTGGGTTCGGGACGCGCGGCAGGAGCGTGAGCGCGCCCGGTGGGGGGCGGTCGGCACCGTTGTCGTACGTCCAGACCCCACGCCCAGGGGCGGTTCACCTCCGCGGGAGGAGGTGTCGGACGGCGACTCCGGGATCCACACCCTGGGCGCTTCCTCGCGCGCAGGGCCCGACCACAGGTCATTCCTTTCAAGGCTGGCCGAGGCCAGCCCGCACATAAAAGAGACCTAAGGCGCGCACAGCGGGCCATAGGTCCTTGAGTAGTGCATCAGGCGTTGGGTCACCATACGACACGTCAGGGATGCATATGGAAGGACTTGAGAGATGGATCACAGGTGTCGCTGCAACCAACGGCACACAATCAAAGGTGTTTCACAGAATCGCTTCCCACAGCCGCAGGCCCTGACCTCCACTGTGCGATCACCGCACGCCTGTTGTCCACCGCGGACTACCATCACCCCATGACCCGTGTACTGCTCGCCGAGGACGACGCGTCCATCTCGGAGCCGCTGGCCCGCGCCCTGCGCAGGGAGGGTTACGAGGTCGAAGTGCGTGAGGACGGCCCGACCGCTCTCGACGCCGGACTGCAGGGCGGCGTCGATCTGGTCGTACTGGACCTGGGGCTGCCCGGGATGGACGGCCTGGAGGTGGCCCGGCGACTGCGGGCCGACGGGCTCACGGTGCCGATCCTCATCCTGACCGCGCGCGCCGACGAGGTGGACACCGTCGTCGGCCTGGACGCCGGCGCCGACGACTACGTGACCAAGCCGTTCCGCCTCGCCGAGCTGCTCGCCCGCGTGCGGGCCCTGCTCCGGCGCGGGGCCACCGAGCCCAAGGAGGCGCCCGCCACGCACGGCGTGCGGATCGACGTCGAGTCGCACCGTGCGTGGATGGGCGACGAGGAACTCCAGCTCACCGCCAAGGAGTTCGACCTCCTGCGGGTCCTGGTGCGCGACGCGGGCCGCGTCGTCACCCGCGACCAGCTGATGCGGGAGGTCTGGGACACGACGTGGTGGTCGTCCACCAAGACGCTCGACATGCACATCTCCTGGCTCCGCAAGAAGCTGGGCGACGACGCGGCGAACCCGCGGTACATCGCGACGGTCCGGGGCGTCGGTTTCCGCTTCGAGAAGAGCTGACGGCACGCCCTACGGAGGGCCGAGCCCCGTCAGGGGCGCGGGGAACCGCGTGATCAGCCCGCCCGCGCCCCTTCGGGCCGCCCTGACGGGGCCCGCCTCATTCGCGGCACACTGAACCTATGCGCCGCCGATTGATCAACAGCACCCTCGCCGTCGTCCTCGTGGTGATCGCCGTCTTCGGGGTGAGCCTCGTCATCGTCGAGACGAGGACCATCAGCAGCAGCGCCCAGGAACGCGTCGACTCCGAGGCCCTGCGCCTCGCCAGCATCGTGGACAGCCGGCTCATCAGCGACGAGCGGATCACCGGCGACGTCCTGAGCGACCAGGTCGCCGGCGACCGGTACGCCCGCATCGACATCCCGGGCCGCGCCCCCATCGAGATCGGTGACCGCCCCGCCGGCGACGTCATCAGCGCCACCCGCCCCGGCGAGCAGGGCGAGATGGTCACCGTCGAGGAGCCGAAGGCCGCCGTCACCCGCGAGGTCGGCCGCACCCTCCTGATCATCGCCGCCGTGGCCCTGCTCGCCATCGTCGCCGCCGTGCTCCTCGCCGTACGCCAGGCCAACCGTCTGGCGTCGCCGCTCACCGACCTCGCCGAGACCGCGGAGCGCCTCGGCTCCGGCGACCCCCGGCCCCGGCACAAGCGGTACGGCGTGCCGGAGCTGGACCGCGTCGCCGACGTCCTGGACTCCTCGGCCGAGCGCATCGGACGCATGCTGACCGCCGAGCGGCGCCTGGCCGCCGACGCCTCGCACCAGCTGCGCACGCCGCTGACCGCGCTGTCCATGCGCCTGGAGGAGATCACCGTCACCGACGAGCTGGACACGGTGAAGGAGGAGGCGACGATCGCGCTGGCCCAGGTCGAGCGGCTCACCGACGTCGTGGAGCGCCTGCTGACCAACTCCCGCGACCCGCGCACCGGCTCCGCGGTCTCCTTCGACCTGGACGAGGTCATCAAGCAGCAGCTGGAGGAGTGGCGCCCCGCCTACCGCAGCGTGGGCCGCGCGATCGTCAGCTCGGGCAAGCGGCACCTGGAGGCGGTGGGCACGCCGGGCGCGGTGGCGCAGGTCCTCGCGGCGCTGATCGAGAACTCCCTGATGCACGGGGGCGGCACGGTCGCGCTGCGGACCCGCGTGACCGGCAACCAGGCGGTCATCGAGGTCACGGACGAGGGGCCCGGCGTCCCGCCCGACCTGGGGGCGCGGATCTTCGAGCGGACGATCAGCGGCCGCAATTCGACGGGAATCGGCCTCGCGGTGGCCCGGGATCTGGCCGAGGCGGACGGCGGGCGTCTGGAGATGCTCCAGACGAAGCCGCCCGTCTTCGGCCTCTTCCTGTCGCGCACGCCCCCGTCGCGGACCGCGGAGGACACGCAGACCGTCCGGTGAGGGACGAAGGGCCGCAGGGCCGAGGGGCCAAGAGGCCAAGCGGAGCGGCCGGGCGGACGGGGACGGCGGGCTCAGCTCGCGCGGCGCGCCACGGGCCGTTCGTCCGAGTCCTCCAGGAACGATTCGGCATGGGCGACGGCCTCGCGGGCGGGCAGCGCCTTGAACACCCAGGTGCGGTAGGACCAGAAGCGGAAGAGCGTCGCGATGCCCATGCCGAGGAACTTGAAGAAGTTCGCCTCCAGCCTGCCGTCCCAGCCGAACCAGTACGTCGCCGCGTAGAGCACGCCGTTCTCGATGACCAGGCCGACCGCGCTGAACAGCAGGAAGAGCGTGAGCTCCTTGGTGCGGCCGCTCTTGTCGCGGTCACGGTAGGTGAAGTACCGGAACCCCACGTAGTTGAAGACGATGGCGACGACCGTGGCGATCACGCTCGCGCGCACCACGTGCAGGTCCGTGACGTGCCGCACGAGGTTGAAGACACCGAAGTTGACCAGCGTTCCGACCGCTCCCACGGCACCGAACTTGGCAACTTCGCGTGCCAGCTGGTCCAGCCGCACCCGCAGTGCGCCCCGCTCCGTCATGGTGGTCGCCCCAGCCCCCGTCGATTCGTACCGGTCGTTCGCCGGTCGTGTACGTGCCGACGGATTGGTGTTTCGGTCGTGTCGACCCCGCCATGCTAACCAGCGGGCATCTCTCGCGCGCGGGGGCGCCCGGACACTGTGGCGGCGCTGTGACAGGAGCGGCGGGCAGCCGTGGGATCCGGCCGTTCCCGGGTGGCCGATACCGGCCGATACCCTGGGGGTGTGACGTTCCCGGTAGTCGGCATGGTCGGCGGCGGTCAGCTCGCCCGCATGACCCACGAGGCGGGCATCCCCCTCGGCCTCAAGTTCAAGCTCCTCAGTGACACCCCACAGGATTCCGCGGCGCAGGTCGTCGGCGATGTCGTCATCGGCGACTATCGCGACCTCGACACGCTGCGCGAGTTCGCGCGGGGCTGCGACGTGATCACCTTCGATCACGAACACGTACCCACCGAGCACCTCAGGGCCCTGGAGGCGGACGGCATTCCCGTGCGCCCGGGGCCCGACGCGTTGGTGCACGCCCAGGACAAGGGTGTGATGCGCGAGAAGCTCATGTCGATCGGGGTGCCGTGTCCGCGCCACCGGATCGTGGAGGACCCGGCCGACGTGGCCGCCTTCGCGGCCGAGGGCGACGGATTCCCGGTGATCCTGAAGACGGTGCGTGGTGGATACGACGGAAAGGGGGTGTGGTTCGTACGTTCCGTCGAGGACGCCGAAGACCCCTTCCGGGCCGGTGTCCCGGTGCTCGCGGAGGAGAAGGTCGACTTCGCGCGCGAACTGGCGGCGAACGTCGTCCGCTCGCCGCACGGCCAGGCCGTCGCCTATCCCGTCGTCGAGTCCCAGCAGGTCGACGGCGTCTGCGACACGGTGATCGCCCCGGCGCCCGGTCTGGACGAGGCCCTGGCGGGCGAGGCGCAGGAGCTGGCGCTGCGCGTGGCCAAGGAACTCGGCGTCGTCGGCCACCTCGCGGTCGAGCTCTTCGAGACCCGTGACGGCCGCATCCTGGTCAACGAACTCGCGATGCGCCCGCACAACTCGGGCCACTGGACGCAGGACGGCGCGATCACCTCGCAGTTCGCCAACCACGTCCGCGCCGTGCTCGACCTGCCGCTGGGCGACCCGCGCCCGCGCGCACCGTGGACGGTCATGGCGAACGTCCTCGGCGGGGACTACCCCGACATGTACGCCGCGTACCTGCACTGCATGGCCCGCGACCCCCAGCTCAAGATCCACATGTACGGCAAGGACGTGAAGCCCGGCCGCAAGGTCGGTCACGTGAACACCTACGGCGACGATCTGGACGACGTGCTCGAGCGCGCCCGTCACGCAGCCGGCTACCTCAGAGGAACGATCACCGAATGAGTACGTCCCCCGTGTCCCCGGTCGTCGGCATCGTCATGGGCTCCGACTCGGACTGGCCCGTCATGGAGGCCGCTGCGAAGGCCCTCGACGAGTTCGAGATCCCCTTCGAGGTCGACGTCGTCTCCGCGCACCGCATGCCGCACGAGATGATCGCGTACGGCGAGCGGGCGGCCGACCGAGGCCTCAAGGCGATCATCGCGGGCGCGGGCGGCGCGGCCCACCTGCCCGGCATGCTGGCGTCGGTGACCCCGCTGCCGGTGATCGGCGTGCCCGTCCCGCTGAAGTACCTCGACGGCATGGACAGCCTGCTCTCCATCGTGCAGATGCCGGCCGGCGTCCCGGTGGCGACGGTCTCGGTCGGCGGCGCGCGCAACGCGGGCCTGCTCGCCGCCCGCATCCTGGCGGCGCACGACCCCGAACTCCTCTCCCGCATGCGGGACTTCCAGCAGGAGCTGAACGACCAGGCGACGGAGAAGGGCAAGCGCCTGCGCGCCAAGGTCGAGGGGGCAGGTTCCGGATTCGGTTTCGGTTCGGGGAAGTGACCGGCACAGTGACGGGTATGACGCATCCCGAGAAGCTGGAAGAAGCACGTGCGCTGCTCGCCGGGTTCCCCGTGGTCGACGGCCACAACGACCTGCCGTGGGCGCTGCGCGAGAAGGCCGGTTACGACATCGACCGCCTCGACATCGCCGCCGACCAGACGGGCCGCCTGCACACCGACATCGCCCGCCTGCGCGCGGGCGGCGTCGGCGCCCAGTTCTGGTCGGTGTACGTCCGTACGGACCTGTCCGGCGACGCGGCGGTCAGCGCGACCCTCGAACAGATCGACTGCGTCGATCAGTTGCTGACGCGCTACCCGGCCGAACTCGGCCGGGCGCTGACGGCGGCGGACATGGAGAAGGTCCGGGGCGAGGGCCGCGTCGCGTCCCTGATGGGGGCCGAGGGCGGCCACTCCATCAACAACTCCCTGGCCACGCTGCGGGCGTTCCACACGCTCGGCGTCCGCTACATGACGCTCACGCACAACGACAACATCGCGTGGGCGGACTCGGCGACCGACGAGCCGGGCGTCGGCGGTCTGTCGCCGTTCGGCCACGAGGTCGTGCGCGAGATGAACCGCGTCGGCATGCTCGTGGACCTCTCCCACGTGGCGGCGACGACGATGCGGGCGGCCCTGGACACCTCCACGGCGCCGGTGATCTTCTCGCACTCGTCCTCGCGCGCGGTCTGCGACCACCCGCGCAACATCCCGGACGACGTCCTGGAGCGGCTGCCGGGCAACGGCGGTGTGGCGATGGCGACGTTCGTGCCGAAGTTCGTCCTCCAGGCGGCGGTCGACTGGACCCTGGCCGCGGACGAGAACATGCGCGCCAACGGCTTCCACCACCTGGACACGACGCCGGAGGCCATGAAGGTCCACGAGGCCTTCGAGGAGCGCAACCCCCGCCCGATCGCGACGACCGCCACGGTCGCCGACCACCTCGACCACATGCGCGAGGTGGCGGGCATCGACCACATCGGCATCGGCGGCGACTACGACGGAACGGCGTTCACCCCGGACGGCCTGGACGACGTGTCGGGCTACCCCAACCTGATCGCGGAACTCCTGACCCGCGGCTGGTCGAAGCCCGACCTGGCCAAACTGACGTGGCAGAACGCGGTACGGGTCCTGGGCGCGGCGGAGGACGTGGCACGGGACGTGCAGTCACGCAGGGGCCCGTCGGTGGCGACGCTGGAGCAGCTGGACAAGTAGCCGCTGCGGTGCCCACGGCGCCGGGCAACTGAACGGAAAGGTTCGGCCCCGGCGCCGTGGGAGGGTCCTGACCTCGGCCATTGCCGGTCATGCGCGGCCCCGGAACAGGGCTGCTTTCGCCCCTGGTCAGTGGCCATACGGTCGTGACTCACGCCGACCAAGTTATGCGAGTACGTGACTGAAGCGCGGGCCTACCTTGTGTCGTGGGAATGCCGTCCATAGCTTGCTGACCACACAGGACCGGAGGGGGTCTCAGTGGACGGACTACGCATGATCGCGGGCGGACCGTGCCGGAGCGATGACGACGACAAGTGCGGCAACGGCGACTGCCCGACTGTGTACGAGACGGCAGATCCCGCGGTGTTAGCGATCCAGGGATACGACGTGGACCGGCAGGCGCCCGAGGGGGAGTCGGTCGTCCTGATCCCCGAGGAGATCCTGAAGGAGGCCGCACGTGCCCGTGGATGGCTCTAGCCCGATCCTCCTGGACGGGGAGGAGTGGCAGTCGTACTTCCGGGACTTCAAGCGCTCCGCGTTCCGCTTGGAGGTCCACCAGACCTACACCATGCCCGCCGAGGCGGAGACGGTCCGTGCCTTCCTCGCCGGGGAGCCGATGCCGGAGGACTTCAACGCATCGTGGCATGACCTGATCCGGGATCACGCCGTGGCCGGGCGCAGGATGACGCGGGCCAAGATTGTCCGGCAGCCGCTGACCGACTACAGCCGCTATCTGTTCGAGTGGTGCATCCCCGGCAATGTCGCGGCCGGAGAGAACTACCAGATCGTTGATTTGACCGACGGACCGAACCCGGAACTCCCGGAACAGGACTTCTGGCTGTTCGACGAAACCACGGTGGTCCATCTGAACTACCGGGCCGACGGGACACAGATCAACCGCGAACTGATCCAGGATCCCGGCATCAGCAAGTATCTCGCGTGGCGGGACCTGGCACTTGAAAGCGCAGTTCCATTCCGTGCCTATCGAACCTGAGACACAGGCGCAGGAGCGTAGGGATTTGGCGGGGGCTCCGCGGAGCCTCCGCCGCGCTTCTGGGTTGAGCGGTGAACGCCTGGCCGTTCGCTGCAACATGAGCCAGACGAAGATCAGTCGAATCGAGACCGGTCGGGCTTTGCCCACTGTCATGGACGTTGAGCGCATCCTGAAGGCCCTTGCAGTGCCTGGCGAAGTGGCTGAAGAAATTCTGCGGCTGGCGCGCAGAGCGAACGTCGACTACGCCTCCTGGCGGGCTTATGCCCGCGTGGGCCTGTACCAGAAACAGGCCGAGTTGAAGGCCCTGGAGTCCTCCTCGCAGGTCATGAGACATTTTCTGCCTGCCGTCCCTACTGGCCTCTTGCACGTACGGGACTACGCGACGGCCACCCTCTCGCCCACCGTCGAGAGCGATCCCGCCCGGGACGTGACCAGGGCGGTAGATGCCCGCATGGAGCGCCAGAAGGTATTGGACGACGCCTCTCGCTCGTTCTTCTTCTTGATGACCGAGCAGGCCGTCAGGTGGCGCCGAGCGACCTCAGAAGTCATGGCCGCGCAGTGCGCACATTTGGCGAAGGTGAACGAGAAGCCGAACGTGCACCTGGGGGTCATTCCCCAGTCTGTCGAGGTTCCGGGAACCCCCATGAATATCTTTGTCGTCTACGACGACCGGCTCGTCACGGTCGAACTCTTCTCCGGGGAGGTCGTGTTGCGAGACCCCCGAGACATATCCCAGCACCTCAGTCTGTTCGATCTTTTCTGGTCGCATGCCATCACGGGCGACGCAGTTACAGCGTTCCTCGCCGAAGCCGCCCAGGGATTTATGCGTCAACGTAACTAGCGCTTCCGTCACCGCGCTTGAGTCCCGATGATGGATTCATGGCGAGTAACGAGAAATCACGGGAGCGGGGTTGGATACTGCCTGACATTCAGGCACCCCATCACTTCCGCCCGGCACGGGCGGGGGACAGTCCTGCCCTGGGACTGTCGTCTACTCAGGAAGGCATGCGATGACCGACCTGTACGAACTCCCCATCTCCGAGGCCGCCGTGTTCAACAAGGTGTGCGGTGGCCCCTGCACCGAGGGGTGCGTCACTCTCACCGAGATCGGTGAGGGCGCATGGGCGCTGGGCGATAGCAAGAGGCCCGACATGACTCCCCTGCGCTTCACCACCGAGGAACTGGACGCGGCCGGCATCGACCCGGCTCGCTTCACCGTCTCCGCCTGACGGTCACTCCATCTCCGACCGGTCCCCACCTCCCTTCCGGCAGGCGGGGGCCGGTCGGATCCACTCCCTTGCACACCCCGGAGGGAAAACGGCAGTGCACCACCATGGATTTCTGTGGACCGGTTCCCGAACGCGGCTCGGCCAGGAAGGACACCGGCGGCCCCCGCATCCCAACCCGCCTCCCCCGCCGACGGGCGAAGACGATACGGACGGGCACAAGCTCAATCAGCGCTACCGGGAAGCCGCAGCCGAGTTCCGCTCGGGCGACCTGCCCCCGATGGAAACCGCCTTCTGGCTCATGAAGCCCCCGGCCTTGATCCAAGAAACCTGGGGCGAGCCGAAGGAAGCTGCCGAATGGCTCGGGGAACGGCTCACCGAGTACGCACCCCGGTTCATGTCCGACGCCGACCGCGACAGCACCCGCCTGGCGATACTGGTCAACTCCGCCGCCGAACGACTCGGTTGGGGCGGGGACGTGTCGCACGGCTTCTACCTTGAACGGCCCTCGTTCCTCTCCCTGGCCCTGGTGTGCTGCTCTCCTAACCACGCAGCCCCGGAGCTGGGCTGCCCGCTTCAGCAGGTCTGTTCCGATGACGGTTCGGCGGCCGGCCGTGGCTGCGCGTGAAGGGGACTGTCACCGCGCAGCGTGAACACGGTGGCCGATCGGCCGGTCTTCTCGCGGGGCCGAACAGCGTGGCCGGGCGGCCATCGCCTCGATGCTGAGGCCCGGCGCGGACGATCCCACCGAAGGCCGGACGGAAGTCGCCTGACAGAGCCCATGGGAACGGCCCCCGGCAGAGCGCCGGGGGCCGTTGCGCATATGCAGGTGAGGGCCGGTTTCCCGCCCGGCGTCAGCTCAGGATTTCCCCAGCATGACGCCCATGACCGGCCCGAAACGGCCCCGAACGGACCGGAAGCCCATCACAGCCCGCGAGTCATCGGAAATGTCCACTGACCTGCGAAAACCCAGTTACGGCAGGTTCCGCGCCATCACAATGCGCTGGACCTGGTTCGTGCCCTCGTAGATCTGCGTGATCTTCGCGTCCCGCATCATCCGCTCGACGGGATAGTCACGGGTGTACCCGTACCCGCCGAGGAGCTGCACCGCGTCCGTGGTGACCTCCATCGCGACGTCCGAGGCGAAGCACTTGGCGGCCGCCCCCTGGAAGGTGAGGTCGCTGTCGCCGCGCTCGGA
Organism: Streptomyces sp. NPDC052114; assembly: GCF_040680155.1. Taxonomy (NCBI): domain Bacteria; kingdom Bacillati; phylum Actinomycetota; class Actinomycetes; order Kitasatosporales; family Streptomycetaceae; genus Streptomyces; species Streptomyces sp. NPDC052114. The sequence goes on from NZ_JBFAWC010000008.1 coordinate 364,650, forward strand.
CTTGGCCGCGGCGGCGTACGTCAGCTGGCGGGCGGCCTCGATCTTCATGGCCATGTCCGCCAGCATGAACTGCACGCCCTGGAAGTCGGCGATCGGCTTGCCGAACTGCTTGCGCTCCTTGACGTACCCCTTGGCGTAGTCGAGGGCGCCCTGCGCGATGCCGAGGGCCTGCGCCGCGATCGTGATGCGGGTGTGGTCCAGGGTCTTCATCGCGGTCGCGAAGCCCGTGCCCTCCTCGCCGATCATGCGGTCGGCGGGGATGCGGACGTTGTCGAGGTAGACCTCGCGGGTGGGGGAGCCCTTGATGCCGAGCTTCTTCTCCGGGGCGCCGAAGGAGACGCCCTCGTCGCCCTTCTCGACGACGAAGGCGCTGATGCCCTTGGAGCGCTTCTCCGGGTCGGTGACGGCCATCACCGTGTAGTACTCGGAGACGCCGGCGTTGGTGATCCAGCGCTTGACGCCGTTGAGCACCCAGAAGTCGCCGTCGCGCACGGCCTTGGTCTTCATGCCCGCCGCGTCCGAACCGGCGTCCGGCTCGGAGAGGCAGTACGAGAACATGCCCTCGCCCTTGGCCAGCGGCGTCATGTACTTCTTCTTCAGCTCCTCGGAGCCGGAGAGGATGACGGGCAGCGAGCCGAGCTTGTTCACGGCCGGGATCAGCGAGGAGCTGGCGCAGACGCGGGCCACTTCCTCGATGACGATGACGGTCGCGAGGGCGTCGGCGCCCGCGCCGCCGTAGCTCTCCGGGACGTGCACGGCGTGCAGGTCGTTGGCGACCAGCGCGTCATGGGCCTCCTGCGGGAAGCGGGCCTCCTCGTCCACCGCGGCGGCGAACGGCGAGATCTTCGCCTCGGCCAGCGAGCGGATCGCGTCGCGGAGCATGTCGTGCTCTTCGGACGGGCGGTACAGGTCGAAATCAGCCGATCCGGCCAAGGTGTCTCACGCTCCCATGACGCTAACTACCGTTAAGTAACCCAAATTTTAGTGGTCGCTCCCTCACGAGGGATACGTGAGCTTGGCGACAGCGGGAATCGTGCCCGGTGAGCGGCCCCGGCACGCCCGACTATGCTCGGGCAGCGCATCACAGACCTCCCATCCCTGGAGCACCGCATGGCCCTCAAGATCACCGTGATCGGCACCGGCTATCTCGGCGCCACGCACGCCGCGGCCATGGCCGAGCTGGGCTTCGAGGTGCTCGGCCTGGACGTCGTCCCCGAGAAGGTGGAGATGCTCCAGCGGGGCGAGGTCCCGATGTACGAGCCCGGCCTGGAGGAGCTGCTGCGCAAGCACGTCGCGGGCATCGAGGGCTCCAGCGGACGGCTGCGCTTCACGATGGACCCGGCCGAGGTCGCCGCGTTCGGCGACATCCACTTCGTCTGCGTGAACACCCCGCAGAAGCACGGCGAGTACGCCTGCGACATGTCGTACGTCGACAGCGCGGTCGAGTCGCTGGCACCGCACCTCACCGGGCCGTGCCTGGTGGTCGGCAAGTCCACCGTGCCGGTCGGCAGCGCGGACCGGCTCGCCGCGCGCCTCCTGGAGCTCGCCCCGGCGGGCGAGGAGGCCGAGCTGGCCTGGAACCCGGAGTTCCTGCGCGAGGGTCTCGCCGTGCAGGACACGCTGCACCCCGACCGGATCGTGGTCGGCGTGCGCAGCGAGCGCGCGGAGAAGCTGCTGCGCGAGGTGTACGCGACGCCGATCGGGGAGGGCTCGCCCTTCGTGGTGACGGACTTCCCGACCGCGGAGCTGGTGAAGACCTCGGCGAACTCCTTCCTCGCCACGAAGATCTCCTTCATCAACGCCATGGCGGAGGTGTGCGAGGCGGCGGGCGGCGACGTCGTGAAGCTGGCGGAGGCGCTCGGCCACGACGACCGCATCGGCAAGAAGTTCCTGCGGGCCGGCATCGGCTTCGGCGGCGGCTGCCTGCCCAAGGACATCCGCGCGTTCATGGCGCGGGCGGGCGAGCTGGGCGCGGACCAGGCGCTGACGTTCCTGCGCGAGATCGACTCCATCAACATGCGGCGGCGCGGCCAGATGGTCGAGATGGCGCGCGAGGCGCTGGGCGGCGGGTCCTTCCTGGGCAAGCGGGTCGCGGTGCTCGGCGCCACGTTCAAGCCCGACTCGGACGACGTCCGCGACTCCCCGGCGTTGAACGTCGCCGGGCAGATCCACCTCCAGGGCGGCCAGGTCACGGTGTACGACCCCAAGGGCATGGCCAACGCCCGTCGGCTCTTCCCCACCCTCGGCTACGCGGAGACCGCGCTGGACGCGGTCCGGGGCGCGGATGTCGTCCTCCACCTCACGGAGTGGCGCGAGTTCCGTGAGCTCGACCCGGCGGAGCTGGCCTCGGTGGCCGAGTCGCCGGTCGTCCTGGACGGCCGCAATGCCCTGGACCCGGCGGTCTGGCGGGCGGCCGGCTGGACGTACCGGGCGATGGGCAGGCCCGCGGCCTAGCCGCCGCGCCGCGGGCCGTCCCCGGCTGGTCGCGCGGTTCCCCGCGCCCCCTACGGGGCGCCTCCGGGTGCCGCCCGCCGGGCCCGGTACGCCCGCATCTTCGCCCGCGCCCCGCACACCCCCATGTCGCACCACCGGCTGCGGCACGCCGGGCTGCGGTCGTAGTACGCCCAGTGGCAGTCCGGCGCCTCGCACGCCTTGAGGCGCGTCCAGGTGCCCGCGGCGACGCCCTCCGCGATCGCCGCCGCCACCCGCGCGGTCAGCGAGTCCGGCTCGGCCGGGCGCAGGGCCGCCGAGCCGTCGGCGCAGTCCACCGTCACCAGCAGCGGTGCCTCCGCGAGGAGCCGGTTCAGATCGCGCACCGGCCCGTGCGGCGGGTGCCCCGCGTGCGCCAGGCACGCCGCCCGCAGCGACTCCCGCAGTTCGCGCGCCGCCGCCGCCTCGCCCGGCGCGATGCCGAACGCGCTCAGCCCGTCCGCCGTGTCCAGGGCGTCGGCGCCCGACTCCAGGTCCAGCGTGTTCATCAGCTTCTGGACCAGCGCGAGCCCACCCGGTGCGGGCGCCCTGTCATTCATGGTTGCGACGTTACCCCTTCTGCGGGAGCATGGAGTAACCGTTACCGCTTGAAGCCGTCAGATGGTAATCACCTGATCGCCTGGAGGAACCATGCCTCTCGCCAAGCTCGACGTCGTCGCCCTGGACTGCCGCGACCCCTTCGCCCTCGCCGGGTTCTACGCCGCGCTGGTCGGCGGCACCCCCGACCGCAGCGAGGAGGAATGGGTGCTCCTCGAAGGCCACGGGGGCACCACCCTCGCGTTCCAGCTGGCCCCCGGCCACGTACCGCCGAAGTGGCCCTCCGACGACGGCTCGCAACAGCTCCACCTGGACTTCACGGTGGACGACATCGACGCCGCGGAGCGGGAGATCCTTGCGCTCGGCGCCACGGTCCTCGACGCGGGCACCCCCGGCCGCACCTGGCGTGTGTACGCGGATCCGGCGGGGCACCCGTTCTGTCTCTGCGGAAACTGAGGAGGAGTACGACATGACGGACGCCCGAGACCCCGCCGTCCCCACCGCCCCCGTCGCCCGCCTGCGCACCGTGGTCCTCGACTGCCCCCGCCCGCGCGAACTCGCCGAGTTCTACGCCCGGATCATCGGCGGCACCATCGAGGACGACGGCGACTGGGTCGACCTCGTGGCCGAGGGGCGCGTCAAGGTGTCGTTCCAGCGGGTGGCGGGCCTGCGCCCGCCCGAGTGGCCCCGCTCCGACGTCAACGCCCAGCAGATCCACCTGGACCTGGACGCGGGAAGCACCGACGAGGAGGTCGACGCCGCCCAGGAGAAGGTGCTCGCCCTCGGTGCGCGCCCCCTCGACCTGGACGACGACGGGGGCAAACGCGACTTCCGCGTGTACGCCGACCCCGCGGGGCATCCCTTCTGCCTCTGCAAGATCCCCTGACCGGGGCGGGCTCCCTGACCGGGGCCCGCCCTCCCCGGTCAGCCGTCCAGCCCCTCCCTCGTCGCCGTCGACGCGGCCCTCCGCTCCCGTGCCGCCCGCGCGGTGAAGTCGGCGCCGCGCAGGGCGCGTTGGACGTTGCCCCAGGTGAGCAGCGCCAACTCGGCCTCGGACCAGTCGCGTTCGAGCAGCTCGGCGATCAGCCGGTGGTAGCAGGACGTGTCGGCGAGGCCCTCCGGATGCGGTTCCTCGGTGTCGTACGCACCCGAGAGGCCGACGCACTCCGGACCGGCTACCTGGCGCACCCGGTCGAGGTGGTCCGCCACGTCGCCCACCGCGGGTCCCGTGCGCCCGGCGGCGAGCGGCACCAGACACAGCCCCTTGGCGGCGCCCACCTCGGCGAGCAGCTCGTCCGTGAGGTTCGCCGGATGGTCGCGCAGGGCGCGCGCCCCGGAACGGGTGAAGATCACCGGGGCCTTGGAGACACCGAGCACGCGGCGCACCGTCGCCTCGGACGCCCCGGACAGGTCCGCGAGGACCCCGAGCCGGTTCATCTCCCGCACGACCTCCTCACCGAACGCCGTGAGCCCGTCCGGGCCCGCCCACGACGTGCCCGAGAGGGTCACCGCGCACAGGCCCAGGCTGTGCAGCGCCCGCAGCGTGCCCAGCGAGTCGCCGAGCGCGGCACCGAGGGCCGGACCGATGAGGGTGGCGACGCGGCCGCAGTTGCGCGCGTCGGTGGCGTCCGAGGCGGTGCGGGCGAGCCGCAGGCCCTCCGGATGGGCGTCGACGACGTGCTTCACGAGGTCGATCTGTTCGAGGGTGGCCCCGACGGCCCGGTCGGCGCTCACCGCCTCGGGCACGTGCACGGACCAGAACTGCGCCCCGACCTGACCCTCGCGCAGCCGCGGGATGTCGCTCTCCAGGCCGCTGTCGCCGGTCTCGAAGTCGTGCCAGTGCAGCTCGCGCAGCGTCCACGGCAGGCCGCTGTAGCCGTCGGCGACGGGGTGCGCGGCGAGCAGGGAGCGGGCCCGTGCCGCCGGTGCCGCGGCGGGCGCGGCGTCGGGTGGTGAGTCGGGGTCGTCGGCGGATGGTCCTTCGGGGGCGTCGGCGGACGGTGGATCGGGCGGAGCGGGGGGCTGGTCGCGCTCCCCGGCCTCGGCGGTGGTGTTGAGTTCCTCCAGCAGGTCTGCCATGGCAGTGCTCCGGACGTCGGCGGGTGGCAGTTCGGACCACCGTGACACGGGGCGGCCGCGGCTTCGCGGCGGGCGCAGCGTTCGGGGTATGCGCACGGCGTGTCGGGACGCGGGAGGGCCCCGCCGACCGGAGTCGGCGGGGCCCTCCCCGTACGGACGAAGCGCGCCTCAGTTGCCCGAGACCGTCACCTTCTCGTCGTTGTTCAGCTCCTTGACCAGCTGCTTGACCTTGGCCTTGTCCCAGAGCAGATTGCCGCCCGTGGAGCCCGCGATCGGCATGTTCATGGACTTGCCGTCGCCGCCGGTGACGCCCTTCATCGCCCAGAACATGGACGCCACGTCGGTGATCCCCATGTCCTTGTCAACGATCAGCGTGTCCAGGCCCGCGCCCATCGTCGGGTAGAGCTTGAAGGGGTTCAGGACCGTGCCCGGCGTCGCCGCCTGGTTGGCGAGGGCCGCGAGGAACTTCTGCTGGTTCTTCGTGCGGTCCAGGTCGCTGCCCGGCAGGGCGTAGCGCGTACGGACGAAGGCGAGGGCCTGCTCGCCGTTGAGCGTCTGCTTGCCGGCCTCGAAGTCGGCGCCGGACTTCTTGTCCTTGAAGCCCTTGGGGATGTCCAGCTCGACGCCGCCGACCGCGTCCACGATCTTGGCGAAGCCGCCGAAGCCGATCTCGGCGTAGTGGTCGATCTTCAGGCCGGTGTTGTACTCGACGGTGCGCACCAGCAGCTCGGGGCCGTCCTCCGCGTACGCCGCGTTGAGCTTCGTCTGGCGGCCCGTGTTCGGGTAGAGCTTGCCGGACTCGGCGCCCTTGAAGGAGGGGATCGTGACGTTCGAGTCGCGGGGGAGCGAGATCATCGTGTTCCCGCCGTCGTCCGCGACGTGCAGGATCATCATCGAGTCCGTGCGCTTGCCCTCGGCCGAGCCCGTGTGGAGCTTCTTCTTCTCCTCGGCGGACATGCCCTCGCGGCTGTCGGAGCCCACGATCAGGTAGTTCGTGCCGGCGCCGCCCTCGGGCCGCTCGATGACCTTGGAGAGGTCGACCTCGCGCTTGAGCTTGGAGTCGGCCCAGAAGTACGTGGCGACGGACGTCACGACGAGCACGCTGACCAGGGTGATCGCGCCCCACTTGATGCGCTTGCGCCAGTTCGGCGCGGGGCGCGGGGTGCCCTGCGGCCGGCCGCCGCCCTGGCCGCCGTTGCCGCCGCCCTGGGGCTGGCCGTAGACCTGGCCGGTGTTGTAGCCGCTGTCGTAGCCCTGGCTCCGGTTCTGCCCGTAGGGGTCCTGGCGCGGGGTCCGCGGCTCGAAGACCTCGTCACGGGCGTCGCCGTACGGCTGGCCGTTGCCGTACCGGTCGTCGCCGTAGCCGTCGTCGTGTCCCTGCTGGGGAGGCACCCCGCCGGGCGGGCCGGCCGGACGGGAGGCCTGGCCGCGCTGGATGTGCCGCATCACACGGGCGCCTTCGGGCTGGGCGTTCCCGCTGCCGCGGCCGTGTCCCCGGCCGCCGGCCTGATCGTCTGGCCAATCGCTCATGTGGCCCAGTGTGACCTGCCGGGCGGTGAGGCTTACAGGGCGGTCGGGATTTCGGGCCAGGGCTGTTGCAGAGCTGATGCAAAGCGGCCCGGGAGGGCTTGGACATACGTCCGGCTTAGGGTGGAGGGCATGACAGATCAGGCCCCCAGTCCGGATTCGGAAATTCCGGGCAAGCCGACCTCGGCGTCCCGCACCACGCTCAGCCACATCATGACCCACAACGACACCAACCTCCTCGGGACGGTGCACGGTGGCGTGATCATGAAGCTGGTCGACGACGCGGCCGGCGCCGTCGCCGGACGCCACTCGGGCGGCCCCGCCGTCACCGCGTCCATGGACGAGATGGCCTTCCTCGAACCGGTCCGCGTGGGCGACCTCGTCCATGTGAAGGCCCAGGTCAACTGGACCGGACGCAGCTCCATGGAGGTCGGCGTCCGGGTCCTCGCCGAGCGCTGGAACGAGTCGAAGCCCGCGCAGCAGGTGGGCTCCGCCTACCTCGTCTTCGCCGCGGTCGACGCCGACGGCAAGCCCCGCACGGTCCCCCCGGTCCTCCCGGAGACCGACCGCGACCGCCGCCGCCACCAGGAGGCGCAGATCCGCCGCACCCACCGCCTGGCCCGCCGCCGCGCCATCAAGGAACTGCGGGAGTCACGGGCTGCGGAGGGGTACGACGACTGAGGCGGCGCAGGGGGTACGACGACTGAGGCGGCGCAGGGCTCCGACGACCGAGGCGGCCGGGGCGGCCACCGCTCCCGCCGAGGCCGCCTCGCCCGCTACGGACTCCACCCGCTACGGACACACCACCTGGTCCCCCGTGACCGCGCCGAACTCGCCCTGGTAGGCGTCCTCCGCGTGGACCGGACGCACGGACCTGTAGTCCGTTCCCGCGATCACCTTCAGCGTCGCCCCCTGGCCCTTGACCTTCCGCATCTCGCACCCCGGCAGCGCCGTGGCCAGGGCCTTCGCCGAGCGGTCCCAGCGCGGGTCGTAGGCGACGACCGTCCGCGCGGCCGGCTTCTCCTTCGCGCCCGGCACGTTCCCCGGCGCCCGCGTCGTGCGGAAGCCCGTCGCCCGCAGCGCCGAGTCGACGCGCTTGCCGAGGCCCGGCGCCCCCGTGCCGTTGTCCACCTGGACGCGGATCTGCTGGGGCGAGACGCCGACGAGGGCCGCCCTCGCCCTGGCCCGGTGCGGGGCCAGCGGCCGGTCCTCGCGCAGCGCCTCGAACAGCTTCTTGGACTTGGTCCTGTGCCACTTCAGCATCGAGCCGATGCCGGGCACGCTCTTGCCCTTCGCGCTCAGCGGCACGGTCGTGAACTCCGACGACGACGGCGAGAAGCCCCGCATCGCCCGCCCCAGGTCCAGCATCTCGCCCGTCCCGAAGCCCTTGTCCGCGCGCACCGAGCCGAGCAGCGTCCGCGTCACGTCGCGGAACTTGACCGGATTCAACAACACTCCGCTGCCGGTCGTCTTCGCGATGAGCGCCGCGAGGAAGCGCTGCTGGCGCTGCATCCGGCCCAGGTCGGAGGCCCCGTCGACGTACCGCGAGCGCACGTACTGCAGCGCCTCGCCGCCGTTCAGCTCGTGCGTGCCGACCGACAGGTCGAGCCCGGTGTGCGAGTCCTTCAGGGGGCGCGCCGTGCAGATCTCCACGCCGCCGAGCACGTCCACGGTCTTCATGAAGCTGGTGAAGTCGACCTCCAGATAGTGGTCGATCTTGACCTTCGTCATGTGCTCGACGGTCCGTACGGTCAGGTTCGGCCCGCCCTCCGCGTACGCCGCGTTGATCTTGTTGGCGTGCTCGTGGTGCTTCTTGCCGGTGGTCTGGTCGGTGTGCGGGGGCAGCTCGGCGTAGCTGTCCCGGGGCAGGCTCACGACGCTCGCGCGGTCCCGGTCCTGCGAGATGTGCACGATCATGATCGTGTCCGTGCAGTGGCAGGGCGCGCCCCCGAGGCGGTACTTCTCCTTCTCCTCGGGGCTGATCTTGTCCCGGCCGTCGGTGCCGACCAGCAGCACGTTCATGCCGTTGCCCGACGCGGGCCTGTTCTTCATGTCCTTGAAGGCGTCGACGCGCTTGATCCCGGTGTCGAGGCTGGTGACGACCCCGTGCCCGATGCCGGCCGCGGCCAGGACCGTCACGGAGAAGGTGGTCGCCACCCGCATGGCCCAGCGGGGCCGCTTCCCCCGCCCGGCGGGCCTGCGCGCGGGCTTCCTGGCCGGTGGACGGGGACGGCGCGGTGAGGGGGCGGGGGAGCGGGGCGGTGTGGGCACGTGGGGGACACCTCCGCGGAGAACGGGCCGTATGGGGGTGGGCGAAGATCCGGGAACCCGAGAAACGTAAGGCCATACGAAATGCGGCCCGGGGTAGCGACCCGGACGGCGCGCGCCCGTGTCCCCCATTCGCGGTAACGTGACGCGTGATGAACGCGAAGTCTGAGGTGCAGCCTCCCGCCGTATCGGTGATCATGCCCGTCCTCAACGAGGAGCGGCATCTGCGCGAGGCGGTGCACGCGATCCTGCAGCAGGAGTACGCGGGCGAGATGGAGGTCGTGGTCGCGCTCGGCCCCTCCACCGACCGCACGGACGAGATCGCCGCCGAGCTGGTCCGCGAGGACCCGCGCGTGCACACGGTCCCCAATCCGACGGGCCGCACCCCCGCGGCGCTGAACGCCGCCATCAAGGCGTCCCGTCACCCGATCGTGGTGCGCGTGGACGGCCACGCGGCGCTCTCGCCCGGCTACATCACGACCGCGGTCCGCCTCCTGGAGGAGACCGGCGCGATGAACGTCGGCGGCATCATGCACGCCCAGGGCACCAACGCCTGGGAGCAGGCCGTCGCCGCCGCCATGACCTCGAAGATCGGCGTCGGCAACGCCGCCTTCCACACCGGCGGCGAGGCCCAGCGGGCCGAGACGGTCTACCTCGGTGTCTTCCGCCGCGAGGCCCTGGAGCAACAGGGCGGCTACAACGAGGAGTTCATCCGCGCGCAGGACTGGGAGCTGAACTTCCGCATCCGCGAGGCGGGCGGCCTGATCTGGTTCTCGCCCGAGCTGAAGGTCTCCTACCGCCCGCGCCCGAGCGTGAAGGCCCTCGCCAAGCAGTACAAGGACTACGGCCGCTGGCGCCACGTCGTCGCCCGCTACCACCAGGGCTCCATCAACCTGCGCTACCTCGCGCCGCCGACCGCGGTCTGCGCGATCGCGGCGGGCGTCGTGGTGGGCGCGGCCCTCACGCCGTGGGGCCTCGTGATCCCCGGCGGCTACCTCGCGGCGATCGCCGCCGGGTCCGTCCCCGCGGGCAAGGGGCTGCCGCTGAAGGCCCGGCTGCAGATCCCGGTGGCCCTCGCGACCATGCACATGTCGTGGGGCTGGGGCTTCCTCACCAGCCCGCGCGCGCTGGCCAGGAAGGTCATCGCCTCGCGCCGCCCCGCCGTCATGGGGGAGACCCAGCAGGCCTGAGCGACGACGACAGGCGTACGCGACAACACGCGTGGGCCCTGCTTCCCGAGGCCGGGAAGCAGGGCCCACGCGCGTTCGTCACCAGGTGAAGTTCGGGTCCACCTTCATGCACGCCTTCTTGTCGGAGCCGCTGAGCGCGTCCGCCGAATCCGGCGTCTTGTCGTCCTTCTTCGCCTTGGGCGGTGCGTCGCCCTCGCGCCAGTCGGCGCCGACGACCAGCGTGACCCCGGAGACGTCCGTCGACTTCTTCACCGAACTCAGCCGCATCCCCAGGGACTTGGCGATCCGCTGGGCGTCACCCTCCAGCTCGGCGCTGGGGTAGCGGATGACGGTCTTCTCCTCGCTGAGCGCCGTCGTCGTGTCCGGTGTCGCCTTCGTGAAGCCCTTGCCGGCCAGGAGCTGCGCGACCGCGCTCGCCCGGCCGCCGGCCGGGGGCTCGGTGGCCGAGCGCGTGCCGTTCTGCACCTGGACTGCGATCTTGTCGTCCGCGGCCGGCGGGTCGTCGGACAGCTTCTCCTTGGCCGGCTTCTTCCTGCCCTTGCCGTCCAGCGGGACGTCGTCACGGACCAGACGGAACAGCTGCTCCGCGTCGCCGGGCTTGGGGACGACGCGCTCGCCGGCGTAGTCGAACGGCATGGTCGTCATCGTCGTGCGCTCCGGCGAGACCTTCTTGAGCTCGTTGCCCAGGTCGTACAGCTTCTTGGGGCTGCCCAGGGCGTCGTCGACCGTCAGTGCGCTCGTCGCCTTCTCGGCGAGCTTGCGCAGCTGGTTGGGGCTGGTCAGGCCGGTGTTCTCGCGGAGCTTGCGGACCAGCGCGTTCATGTACATGTGCTGGGCCTTGGCGCGGCTGATGTCGGTGCCGCCCTCGAAGCCGTAGCGGGTGCGCAGCCACTGCAGCGCCTGCTTGCCCTTGACCTCCGTGGTGCCCTTCTTGAGCTTCAGGCCCGAGCCGTGGCCCTCCCGGTCGCGCGAGTGGATGTTCCTGTCCACGCAGACCGGTACGCCGCCGATGGCGTCGGCCATGGAGACCACACCCGAGAAGTCGACCATCATGAAGTGGTCGATGTGGATGTTGGTGAGCTTCTCCCAGGTGGCGACCGTGCAGCCGGGTCCGCCGCGGCCGAGCGACTCGTTCGTCATGTACTTCGGGCCGGTCTGCGGATAGACCTTGCCGTCGTCGGGGTCCGTGCACTTGGGGATCTGGAGCAGGGTGTCGCGCGGCATGCTGACCACGGACATGTTGCTGCGGTCGGCCGAGAGGTGGAGCAGCATCTGGACGTCCGCGAGGGGCGGCGAGCCGAAGGTCTCCTTCGCGCCGCCGAGCTTCTGGTTCGCCTTGGAGTCCCGCGCGTCCGAGCCGATGAGCAGGATGTTCAGAGGAGTCTGACCCGCCGCGTTGGGCGTCGGTTCCGGGGCCCTGTGCTCGCCCAGGTTCAGGTCGTCCGTCTCCAGGTTGCCGTTGAGGTGCTGGTAGTAGAGGTAACCGGCGCCGGCCGTGCCAAGTATCAGTACGGAAAGGACCGTTGCCGACCAGCGGAGCACCCCGCGCTTGCGGCGCGGCGGACGTTCCTGGCCGGCCCGTCTGCGCTGCCGGTGCCTGCCGGCACCGTCCGCGGCCTCCTCCGGGGGCTCACCGCCCCCGTCCGAGGGCTCCACGGACCGCTCGGTCCTCTCCCTCCGTACACTGTCCTGCCTCATCTCCCCAGCCCCTCCCCGCCCCTGTCCTGAACTGCGTGCGTCCTGCGTCCACTTGGCGCCGAGGCGACATCCCCCCGATGTCACGCCCTTGGCGCGTTGTTAGACGCAGAACGACCGCTTCAGGTCACTTGGCACACACAGTCTTGTCGGCTTCGACTTTCTGGATCCCCTCCGGCGCCTTCGCCGGAGCGGAGATGGGCACCCCAGCGCCCTTGAAGTCGCCGCCGAGCGTCAGCTTCATGGCCGGGAGGCCCTGTGCGTTCTTCTCGCTCTTGCCCGGCTTGAGGGCGGCGGCGGGCAGACCCATGATGTCGGCGAGCCGACGGGCCTGGTCCGCCTGGTCCGGCGCGTACTCGAGCGTCGTCTTCTTGATGTCCGAGGGCGCGTTACCCAGCTGGCTGGACTTGAGCACGCCCTCATTGTTCTGCAGCCACGTGAGAGTTGTCTGAGCGGCGCCGGTCTTCCCGCTGCCGTTGTAGATGTCGACCCGCACCTCGGAGGCGTCGGCCTTGGGGCCCTTGAGCCGGGCGGCCACCGCGGCCTTCTCCTTCTTCTCCTTCTTCTTCACCTCGGTCAGCGACTCGTCGGCGCGCATCATCGCGAAGAGCTGCTCGGACTTGGCCGGGTCGGGCACGACCGTGGTGTGGACCCTCTCATTGGGGTTGTCGATGACCGGCAGCGTGGCGAAGCTCAGGTTCTTCATGTCGAGCTTGCCGAGCTCCATGCCCAGGTCACGGAGCTTCATTATGTCCGCGATCGTGGAGTCGACGGTGAGGGCCTTGGTGCCCGCCTCCGCGAGGTCGATCATCTTCTTCGGATTGGTGAGGGTGTCGTTCGACTTGAGCTTGCGCATCAGCGCGCTCAGGAACTGCTGCTGAAGCTCGATCCGGCTCAAGTCGCCGCCGGTGCCCACGGAGTGGCGCGTGCGGACGAACGCCAGCGCCTCCTCGCCCTCGATGGTGTGCTTGCCCTTGCCCAGCTTCAGGTGCGACTTGGGGTCGTCGATGTCCTTGGCGAGGCAGACCTCGACACCGCCGACGGCGCTGGAGAGCGTCTTGACCGCGTTGAAGTCGGCCACCATGAAGTGGTCGAGCTTTATCCCCGTGATCTTCGTGACCGTGCGCATCGTGCAGCTCGGGGTGCGGTCGAACTGACCGAGGCTCTCGTTGAAGCGGACGTTCTGCGAACCCGGGATGGTCTTCTTGGTGCCGTCGTCCATCGTGGTCGGGCAGTCCGGGATATCGGTGATCATGTCGCGCGGGATGCTCAACGCGGTCGCGTTCGTGCGGTCCTTGGAGACGTGCAGCAGGATCGTCGTGTCCGCGTGACCGGCGCTGCCCTCGTCGCCGTACCCCTTGTTGCCGTCACCGCTGCGCTTGTCGGTGCCCATCACCAGGATGTTGATGGCCCGGTCCTTGCTGAAGCCGCCGGTGCCCGCGCCGTCGTCGTTTATCGACGTGATGTTGTCGTTGAGGTGCTGGTAGTAGAGATAGCCGCCGGTGCAGCCCGCCACGAGCAGGAAGGCGAGCGTGCCGCCCGTCCAGATCATGACCTTCTTGCCCTTGGACTTGCGGGGCTTCTGCTTGCGCCGGCCGGCCGGCGCAGGCTCGGGCTCCTTGACGCGGCGCCTGCGCTGCACGGGCACCTCGCGCTGCTCGTCGCGCTCGTCCCCGCGGGGGCGCTCACGGCCCGGCGCGGGGCGGCGGCGGCCACCCTGCCGGGACGCCGATCTACGGGGTCCGGGCACCGACGACTGCCCTGCGGAGGGGCTCAGTCGCAGTTCGTAGTCACCGGTATCCGGGTTGAGTACCCACTGGTCTGCGGGGTCGATGTTCTCCGCCCGCCCACGGCCTTGCGCGTCCACGGTTGTTTGCGTCCTCCGTCAGGGCCACGCGGCGCCTTTCCCCCCTCAAGAAGGCGCTCGGTCACTCGTTCCAGCGGTGCGCGGCCGATTGGCCCGGCGCACCGGATCGCTCACACTATCCGCCCAGTTCAGCGTCGAACGACGCCGGTGACAAATTCCACTCCCCTACAACTGGGCAATCCGCCCTATTTCTTGGTGGGGCGTGCCCTTCCCTTGAGGATCGCTTTACTCGCAGGAGGACCCGGCAGCCGTGTTGCCCCGGAATGTCGGCGCGGGCGAAGGAGTATGCGAAGGGTCGTCGGGCTTCTCGTCGCTCTCGTAGTCGCCGGAGTCGTCGTACTCCTCCTCGTAGGAGGACTCCTCTTCGTACGACCCGTTCGAGGAGGACTCCTCGGACGCCTGTTCCTGGCCCGTCCCCGATTTATCGGGCTCCTGCGGGGCCACCTCGACCGGGGTGTCCGTGCGGAGCCGGGTGAAGAGCTGCTCCGCCGCGGGCTCGACGAGTTCGTCGCGGTTCGCGTCATAGGTGTACGACTGCCGGGGCACGGTGAGGAACTGCACCCGTTCTGTGGGGATATTGCGCATGCCGCGCACCAGTTCGTACAAACCCCGCAGGCTCGCGAGTCCGGGATCGGTCGTCAGCGAAGAAGTCGCCGCGTCGAGAACGGGATAGAGCTTCGTCGGATTCAAGAGGACGTCATTGCTCCGCACCTTGTTGACGAGAGCGCCGAGGAACTCCTGCTGGCGGTCCATCCGGTCGGTGTCGCTGCCATTGCCGAGGCTCTTGCGGGCGCGTACGTAACCCAGTGCCTGTTCGCCGTTCAGGGTCCGCAGTCCGGCGGCGAGCTTCACATGGGCGTCGGCGTCGTCGATCGGGTTCCGCACGCACACCCGCACGCCGTCGACCGCGTCGACCATGTCCTTGAACCCCGCGAAGTCCACGACCATGTGGTGGTCGACGCGGATCTTGGTGAGCTTCTCGACGGTACGGACCGTGCAGGCCGTCCCGCCGAACTCGAACGCCCAGTTGAACTGGGCGAATTGGGCCCGCGTCCGGGAGCCGTCGGGACGGCGGCAGCCGGGGATGTCCACCATCAGGTCGCGGGGGATCGAGACGGCGGTCGCGCTCTGCCGGTCGGCGGCCAGGTGCAGCAGGATCGTGGTGTCCGAGCGCTGGGTGCCGGGGTCCCTGCCGTACTTGCCGTTGCCCTGTCCCGCGCGGGTGTCGGAGCCGATGAGCAGGATGTTCTGCGCGTCGTGCACCAGCGGGGTGGGCCGCTCCTTCTCGTAGCGGGCCAGCTCGGCGGCCGCGTCGGTGTCCTTGGTGATGTTGCCGTTGAGCTTCTCGTACGCGGCCCAGCCCACGCCTCCCGCGGCGAGCACCAGGACGGCGACGCCGAGGGCCGTCCAGCGCAGCCAGCGACGCCTGCGCCGCACGGCCCCCGCCCCGGTGGGGCTCGCCCCGGCACCGGGTCCGTACGTGGCCCTCGGCTCAGGCGTCCCTTCGGTGTCGGTCACGTGTGCGTCCACCCCTCATGGCTGCGTCGGTGCGTGGTGCGTCCTTAACGACCATGGCCCGACGCGACGCGGGCGGCCTCTGGGCCGGGGGCGGGGCTGCGCCGAACGGGGGAAAGGGGCGCACCGGCAGCCGGAGGGCTCACCGCAGGGTGAGGGTCACCTTCTCGTCGACGACCCGCTTCTCCAGCCCGTCCTCGCCGAGCTGCCCGAGATGCCGGCAGAGCACCACGGAACCCCCCGCGGCCAGAGCCGCGTAGAGCCCACCGCTGAGCCCGTCCCACGAGGAGTAGGGGAGCCCGGACAGCACCCGCCCCCCGGGCCCGACGCCCAGCCGCCCCGCATCGGCGCGCGCCCGCTCCACCAGCTCCGCCCCCGTCAGCTCGACCCCGTCGACCACCAGCGCGGTCTCGTCCGGGTCCACGGGAGCGTAGGGAGCGAACCGGTCGCCCTGACCGGGCACCTCGACCGCGTAGTCGGCGAAGCCGGCCGGCGGCTGGGGGAAGCGCCCCCCGAGCGGCCGGAGCGCGAGCGCCACCCGCTCCCCGGAGCAGGCGCGCGCCGCCTCCAGCGAGTCCGGCCCGCTGACGACGAGATCGGCGGCCGCCGGATCGCCGCCCACGTCCGCGACCACGCCCACCGAGGCGCAGGCGAGCAGCCACACCGCCGTCTGCCAGTGCGCGGGCAGCAGCAGCACGGCCCGGTCGCCGGGCTCGGCGGCGAGGTCGCCCTGGAGGAGGTTGGCGGTCTTGGCCACCCAATTGGCGAAGGTGGCCACGGACAATTCCACGCGCTCGCCGGTGGCGTCGTCGTAGAAGGTGACAAGGGGGCGGCCCGGGTCCGAGGCGAGCGCGGATCGCAGCAGGTCGGCAGGGGTGCGGTCGTTGGCGTTCACGGGCGCAAGCGTACGCGGGCGCCCGCGCGCCCCTCGGCGTGGCGGGGGAGTGCGGGAGACCGGAACGACCGCTCCCGGCCGACGGTCCGTCAGTTCCCCAATGGACAGATATGTTCCGTTGTGCCGACGATCATACGTATGCGTGGATTTCTTGCTTCCTCGATCGGCGTCACGTGCGCGGCCGCCCTGGCCCTGCCCCTCACCCTGCCGTCGTCCGGCGCCGTGGCCGCGACGCCCGCCGCGGCCACGGCCGCCGGGCCCGCCGCGGAGGCGGTCCCCGGCAGCACCCAGTCCCTCCCGCTCGCCTCCCTCGGCGCCGACCGCTCGCTCGGCTCGGCCGGCGCCGGCGAACAGGGCCTCGCCCGGCGCGATGTCCGCCCCTTCTCCCTGGTGGGTGTCGTCTGGGACGACCCCGAAGCCGAGCTGCACGGCACCGTCCAGGTCCGCACCCGGGCCACCGGCACCACCACCTGGTCCGGCTGGCAGGACGTCGAGACGCACAACGGCGAGCACGCCGCCGACCCCGGCACCGCCGAGCGCGGCACCCGCGCGGTCCGCGGCTCGACCGCGCCCCTGTGGGTCGGCGACTCCGACGGCGTCGAGATCCGCGTACGGGCGGAGCCGGACGCGCACGCGGACCGGGCCGCCGCCCCGTCCCCGCTCCCCGCGGGGCTGCGCCTCGAACTGGTCGACCCGGGCGACGAGCCCCCGCGCGGCGGCCAGGCGGAGGTGTCCCGCGCCTCGGCCCTGACCGTCCAGTCCGCCGCGGCCTCGGCCGTGAACGCGGACCTCGCCCCGCTCGGCGCCACGGTGATCCCCGCGCTGACCAAGCGGCAGACCGAGGAGGACCTGATCGCCGTCCGCGGCGGCCCCGAGGCGGTCGGCAAGGCCCGGCCGTTCGTCGGACCGCGCCCGCGCATCATCACGCGCAAGGGCTGGGGCGCCGACGAGAAGCTGCGCGAGAAGGACTTCGCGTACACGCAGACCGTGAAGGCCGCCTTCGTCCACCACAGCGCGTCCGGCAACAACTACCGCTGCTCGCAGGCGGGCTCCGTCCTGCGCAGCATCTACCGCTACCACGTCAAGAGCAGTGGCTGGCGTGACTTCGGCTACAACTTCGCGGTCGACCGGTGCGGAAACATCTACGAAGGACGTGCCGGAGGTGTGGCCAAGCCGGTCCTGGGGGCCCACACTCTCGGTTTCAACACGAACAGCATGGGCATCGCCGTTCTCGGCACGTACAGCGACTCCAACCCGCCGAAGGCCGCCGTGGACGCCGTCGCCCGGCTGACCGCGTGGAAGCTCGGCCTGTACGGCGCCAACCCGCGCGGTACTACCTACCTGAAGTCCGGCGGTGGCAACCTGTACAAGAAAGGGACGAACGTCCGGCTCCGCGTGATCTCCGGTCATCGGGACGGATTCGCCACCGAGTGCCCCGGTAGCCGCCTGTACAAGAAGCTCGGCAAGGCCCGGTCCACCTCGGCCCGCTTCCAGGGCCGCTGAGGCCCGGTCGCACTGCACGATCTGCAAACCCGTCTGCATACACTGGCCGGCCGAAACTCAAGTTCGGCCGGCCCCAGCAGGAAGCAGAGACGACAGGTGACAGAAGCGATCCTCCTGGTCGGCGGCAAGGGAACCCGGCTGCGACCGCTCACGGTCCACACCCCCAAGCCGATGGTGCCGGCGGCGGGCGTCCCGTTCCTCACCCATCAACTGGCGCGGGCCAGGGCGGCCGGTGTCGAGCACATCGTCCTCGCCACCTCCTACCTCGCCGAGGTCTTCGAGCCGTACTTCGGCGACGGCTCCGCGCTCGGTCTGCACATCGAGTACGTCACCGAGACCGAACCCCTCGGCACGGGCGGCGCCCTGCGCAACGTGGCGTCCCGCCTGCACTCGCGGCCCGACGAGCCGGTCCTGGTCTTCAACGGCGACATCCTCACCGGCCTCGACATCCGCGCCCTGGTGCGCACGCACGAGGACACCGGCGCGGACGTCTCGCTCCACCTGACCCGCGTCGACGACCCCCGGGCGTACGGCCTGGTCCCCACCGACCCCACCGGCCGGGTCACCGCCTTCCTGGAGAAGCCGCAGACCCCCGAGGAGATCGTCACCGACCAGATCAACGCGGGCGCCTACGTGTTCCGCCGCTCGGTCATCGACACGATCCCCGCGGGCCGCCCGGTCTCCGTCGAGCGCGAGACGTTCCCCGGCCTGCTGTCCGGCGGCGCCCACCTCCAGGGCATGGTCGACTCGACGTACTGGCTGGACCTGGGCACGCCCCAGGCCTTCGTACGCGGCTCGGCGGACCTGGTCCTCGGCCGCGCCCCCTCCCCGGCGGTCCCCGGCCGCTGCGGCGACCGCCTGGTCCTGCCCAGCGCCAGCGTCGCGCCCGACGCGAAGCTCACCGGCGGCACGGTCGTCGGCGAGAACGCGCGCATCGGCGAGGGCGCCCGGATCTTCGGCAGCACGATCCTCTCCGGCGCGGTCATCGAGCCGGGCGCGGTCATCACGGACTCCCTGGTCGGCGCGGGCGCGCGGATCGGCGCCCGCACGGCGCTCTCGGGAGCGGTCATCGGCGACGGCGCGACCGTCGGCGCCGACAACGAACTGCGCGACGGCGTACGCGTGTGGTGCGAGGCGACGCTGCCGGCGGGCGCGGTCCGGTTCTCCTCGGACCAGTAGCCGTCCCGGCGGGGGGCGCACCGGTATCCGTCCCGGTGGGGGCGGCCGTCCCCTACCCTCGTACGAATGTCGTCCCGTTTCGCCCCGCGCCCCACACGCACCACCGTGCGCGGTGGCGAGACGGCCGTACCGGCGGGCGTTCCCCGCCCCGCCACCGCGGCCCGCACCCGCACCTGGCGCCCGCCCTTCCCGGTGGACCTGGGCCTGACGCTCGGCCCGCTGCGGCGCGGCCCGGCCGACCCCACCTTCCGCGCGACCCCCGACGGCTCGGTCTGGCGCGCGAGCCGCACCCCGCAGGGTCCCGGCACGCTCCGGGTCGCCCGGCGCGCGGACACGGTGGAGGCGGAGGCGTGGGGCCCGGGAGCGGACTGGCTCCTGGACGGGCTCCCCGCGCTCCTGGGCGCGTCGGACGACCCGGCGGCCTTCGAGCCCCGCCACCGCCTCGTCGCCGCGACGGAACGCCGTCGCCCGGGGCTGCGGCTGACCCGCACGTCCCTGGTCCTCGAATCCCTGATCCCGTCGATCCTGGAGCAGAAGGTCACGACGGACGAGGCGTATCGCGCCTGGCGCCTCCTGGTCCGCGCGCACGGCGAACCGGCCCCCGGGCCGACCCCCGCCCAGGCCCGCATGCACGTGATGCCCGACCCCCGCGCCTGGTCCCTGATCCCCTCCTGGGAGTGGCACAAGGCGGGCGTGGACAACAAGCGGGCGTCCACGATCCTGCGCGCGGTCGCGCGGGCGGCCCGCCTGGAGGAGGCGGCGGCGATGGACCCGCCCCGGGCGCAGGCCCGCCTGGAACTGATCCCGGGCATCGGCCCCTGGACCTCGGCGGAGACGGTCCAGCGCAGCAACGGCGCCCCCGACGCGGTGACGGTCGGCGACCTCCACCTCCCGGGCATCATCGGCTACGCCCTGGCGGACAACCGCGAGGCGGACGACACCGAGATGCTCGCGCTCCTGACCCCCTACGAGGGCCAACGCCACCGAGCGGCCCGCCTGATCCTCCTGAGCGGCAAAACCCCACCCCGACGACACCCCCGCATGCCGAGGGGCAACATCGGGGCACTGTAGGCACCCCGAAGGGGCGCGGGCCTGTGACACGAGCACGGCAGCGAACGGTCAGAGGAAGACGCGCAGGAGTGCCCCGAAGGGGCGCGGGGCTGTGACACGAGCGGCTCCGCCGCGCGGGCGCGAGCAACGGCAGTGAACGGTCAGAGGAAGAAGCGCAGGAGTGCCCCGTAAGGGGCGCGGGGAACTGCGCGAGCAACCGAGACGATCCCGCACCCGAAGAGCGACCCGATCAAGGGGCGCGGGGAGCTGCGCGAGAAACCCAGACGAACGCGCACAGCCCCACTACCGAACAGAGATGAAGCCCCCCGGATCACGCCCGGCGCGAGCCGCAGGCTCACCGGCCGGGTGCCCCACCGCCACCGCCCCCATCGGATCCCACGCCGAGGGAAGCCCCAGCACCTCCCGAACGACATCCCGGCAGAACATCGTCGACGAAACCCACGCGGAGCCCAGCCGCTCCCCGGCCAACGCGACCAGGAAGTTCTGCACCCCGGCCCCCGCCGCGACCACGAACATCTCGCGCTCGGCGGCATCCCGCCGCGCATCCCCGTACGTATGGGAGCCGTCCATGACCAGGCACGGCACCACCAGGTAGGGCGCCCGGCGCAGCACGTCCCCGCGCCGCACCCGCTTGGCGATGGACTCCTCCGACTTCCCGTCCCGCCGCAGATCCGCGATCCACGCGTCCCGCATGGCGTCCAGCAGCTCGACCCGCGCCGCGGCGGACTCCAGGAGCACGAACCGCCACGGCGTCGTGTGGTGCGGCGCGGGCGCGGTGACCGCCGAGGCCACGGCCCGCCGCACGGCGCCGGGGTCGACCTCCTCGTCGGTGAACTCCCGGACGGTCCGCCGCAGCGCCACCGCCTCCCGCACCGCCTCGGACGTACCGAGCCGGAACATGTCGTCGCGCGAGCCCCGCACCAGCGCGCGGGCGCCGTCGTCCGGCTCCCCGCCCACCACGTGCGGCAGCCCGCGGACCACCGCGACGGGCAGCCCGGCGGCCTTGCCCTTGACGAGGTCCCCCGCCGCGGCGAGCTCGTCCGCGGTGGCCACGACGGTGGCGCTCAGCGGATTCCCGTACGCGTCCACGCCGCCGCGCAGGTCGTCCAGCACCCGCACTCCGGCCGCCCCGATGGCGACATCGGTGAGCCCGGACCGCCAGGGCCGCCCGAACGTGTCGGTGACGACGACGCCGACGTCCACGCCGAGCGCGTCCCGCACCCCGTCCCGGACGGCGCGGGCCGATGCGTCGGGGTCGGACGGCAGCAACAGCACGGTCCCGGACGGCGTGTTGGAGGCGTCCACGCCGGCCGCGGCCATGACGAGCCCCTGGCGGTTCTCGACGATGCGCAGGGTGCCGCGCCGCGCCACCACCCGTACGGTCTCGGCGTCGATGGCCGCCTCGCGGTCGGCCGCCTCGACGATCCGCCCCTCCGCCTTGCTGACGATCTTGGAGGTGACGAGCAGCACGTCACCGTCGGCGAGCTCCGGCTCGGCGGCCGCGATCAGCTTGGCGAGGTCGTCGCCCTCCCGCACCTCGGGCAGTCCGGGCACGGCCCACACGCGGTAGGACGGAGCGCTCACGCGCGGACCTCCGAGGCGAGCGCGAGCGCCTCGCGCGCCATCTCCGCGGCGGCGTCGACGTCGGTCATCATCAGCGGCACGGCCCGGCAGCGGATCCCGGCGCTCTCCACGCGCTCGACCACGCCCGCGTCCACGGTGTCGACGAGCCAGCCGTCGAGCAGCCCGCTGCCGTAGTGCTCGGCGACCGCGGCGGCGCCGGTCTCCACGCCGACGGCGGCGAGCACCTTGTCGGCCATGCCCCGCACGGGGGAGTCCCCGACGATGGGGGAGAGCCCCACGACCGGGACGCCCGCCTCGGCGATGGCCTCGCGGATGCCCGGCACGGCGAGGATGGTGCCGACGCTGACCACGGGGTTGGACGGCGGGAAGAGCACGACGTCGGCCTCGGCGATGGCCTCCAGGACGCCGGGCGCGGGCTTGGCCTGCTCGGCGCCGACGGGCACGACGGCCTGCGCGTCCACGGAGGCGCGCAGACGCACCCAGTACTCCTGGAAGTGGACGGCCTTCTGCTCGCCGTCGACCGTGACGGCGACGTGCGTCTCGACGCGGTCGTCGGACATGGGGATGAGCCGCACCCCGGGCTGCCACCGCTCGCACAGCGCCTGTGTGACGGCGCTGAGCGGATAGCCGGCGCCGAGCATCTGCGTCCGCACGATGTGCGTGGCGAAGTCCCGGTCGCCGAGCCCGAACCACTCGGGCCCGACCCCGTAGGCCGCGAGCTCTTCCTTGACCTTGAACGTCTCGTCCGTACGTCCCCAGCCCTGCTCTTCGTTGATGCCGCCGCCGAGCGTGTACATCACGGTGTCCAGGTCGGGGCAGACCTTCAGCCCGAACAGGTGAATGTCGTCACCGGTGTTGCCGATGACCGTGATGTCCGCGTCGGGCGCGGCCTTCTTGAGCCCGCGGAGGAAACGGGCGCCGCCGATGCCGCCGGCCAGAACCACAATGCGCATGTCCCCCAGCATGTCAGGCGGGTACGACAGCGCGTCAGGCGGTTACGACATCCTCCGCGACGCCGTCCGCGGTGGCGGCGGCGCACTGCGCCGCGTGCATCGGCATCCGGGTCAGGCCCGGGTAGTAGACGTGCAGGCTGACGGCCGGTTCGAGGGAGTCGTTGACGACGTCGTGCGCGTAGCCCGGCGCGAAGACGCGCTGCGCGCCGGAGCCGAGCGCCCGCGTGCCCCGTTCCGTGCGCTCCGTCAATTCGCCCCGCAGGACCGTGAGTACGCCGGAGGAGGGGCCGTGGTCGTGCAGGCCGCTGCCCTGTCCTGGCACCCAGGAGAGCAGCCAGACCTCGTAGCCGGGCCCGGTGCGCAGGCGGTGGTACCAGCGGCTGGTGGCGTCGTACTCGACGAGGTGCTCCCACTGGGAGCGGTCGGCGGCGATGGAGCGGGCGAGGCCGACGAACTCGGCCACGGTGGCGGGGTGCTCGCGGGCGGGCTGAAGGAGGTGCGGGACTTCGAGGATGTCGCCGGCGATCTGGAGGTCGCTGTCGCTGTTCATCGTGCGGTGGTTCCTCAACGTAAGAGTGCTGGGGTGTCGCGAAGGAAGGGTGAAGCGCTGGAAAAGCGAGAGATCGAGAGAGATCCGGGAGGGATCGAGAGGGGTGGAGCGGTGGTGCCGGGAGAAGCGGCTCGACAGCTGGAGTGACTCAACAGCTGGAGCAGGAACAGCAGCAGCGCGCGTGGGCAGCACCGATGGACCCGCTGGTGCGGGTCATCGAAAGAGCCAAGTTCGCGAGCATGCCCACCAGGACACCGGTCTCACACCTCGATGTCAACTTCATGTCCGCTATGTGGGATATGTTTCACCTCATCCGGTTGATCTCCCAGGCGAAAGGTTTGTGCACTCGCCCCACCGGACACATGGCGCAGCAACCGGCACTCAAACATCGACGTCTTCCCTTGTGAGCCCCTCGGGGCCCCGCTGGAGGGGAGTGCTGGTCGGCCCCACGCGAGTGTCACGGTTTATGCCGATTTGAACACTTTCCGCATAGCCTTGGTTCCGCAGAGTGAATAAGGGGCTCAATAGCAGATCTCGGCTTGACTGGCCCGGATCGGCACACTTGTAATTTCACTCGTGTCGTTCAGCCGAAATCGGTAACGGCAGGCACCACGGGGACGCACAGACAGACGAGGGGCGCACATGACCGAGCTGGTTCAGGAACTGCTGGTCGAGGACGCGGACGAGGAACTCGGCTGGCAGGAGCGCGCGCTGTGCGCCCAGACCGACCCCGAGTCCTTCTTCCCCGAGAAGGGCGGCTCCACGCGCGAGGCCAAGAAGGTCTGCCTCGCCTGCGAGGTCCGCTCCGAGTGCCTGGAATACGCACTCGCGAACGACGAACGCTTCGGTATCTGGGGAGGCCTGTCGGAGCGTGAGCGCCGGCGACTGAAGAAGGCCGCGGTCTGACCGGAGAAGTCCACAGCCCGACCGGACGTGCCCGCCCCGATGGCGCGTCCGTGCTCCACCCGGTCGACCGACCGCACAACTCCCTCGAACACGGCGCAAACCAACGGCCCGACGCCCATGGGTTATCCACAGGCGGCGGGCCGCCCTGGTGCCAGCCGTTAGTGTGGGGCCCCGTCCGAGACGCCCCGGCGCCCCCGCAGGGCGCAGGCGTCCACCGCAGTCCATCGAACCGGGGCCCGTACCTCGATGTCCGTGCACAGCCATTCGGCAGCCCAGCAACAAGAAGCTGCCGCCCCTGAGTTCCCGCGGCACGTCGTGACCGCCGTCCTCGTCTCCCACGACGGCGCCCGCTGGCTGCCCGACGCCCTGGCCGGGCTGCTCGGCCAGGAGCGCCCCGTGCAGAACGCGGTGGCCGCGGACACCGGCAGCGCCGACGACTCCGCCCGCCTGGTCACCGACGCCCTCGGCGCCGACCGCGTGCTGCACCTCGCCCGGCGCTCCGGCTTCGGCATCGCCGTCGACGAGGCCGTCCGCACCGCCGGCGTGCTGACCCCCGAGGACCTCCCGTACCTCAAGCGCCCCAGCGGCTGGGACCCGGTGAGCCGGAGCTGGCGCGACGACGCGTACGACCTGCCGGAGCTGCCGCACGGCGAGCCCGTGCAGTGGCTGTGGCTGCTGCACGACGACTGCGCGCCCGAGCCCGACGCCCTCGCGCAAATGCTGCGCGTCGTCGAGAACGAACGCGAGCTCGGCAAGGACGTCGCCGTCGTCGGCCCCAAGCTCCGCGGCTGGTACGACCGCAGGCAGCTCCTGGAGGTCGGCGTCTCCATCGCCCACAGCGGCCGCCGCTGGACCGGCCTGGACCGCCGCGAGCAGGACCAGGGCCAGCACGACCACGTACGGCCCGTGCTCTCCGTGTCCACCGCAGGCATGCTGATCCGGCGCGACGTCTACGAACAGCTGGGCGGCTTCGACCGCAGGCTGCCGCTGATGCGCGACGACGTCGACCTGTGCTGGCGCGCGCACGCGGCGGGACACCGCGTCCTCGTCGCCCCCGACGCCGTCGTGCGGCACGCCGAGGCCTCCTCGCGCGAGCGCCGCACCGTCGACTGCGTCGGCCGCACGGCGACCTCGCCGCACCGCGTCGACAAGGCGGGCGCCACCTACACCCTGCTCGTCAACGCCCGGTCGGCCGTGCTGCCGTGGGTGCTCTTCCGGATCGTCGTCGGCACGCTCCTGCGCACCGTCGCCTACCTGGTCGGCAAGGCGCCCGGACAGGCCCTCGACGAGATCGCCGGTCTCCTTGCCACCCTGCTGCGGCCCGGCCGCATCCTCGGCGCCCGCAGGACGCGCGGCAAGCCGGCGCTCGACGCGGGCGAGATGCGGCCGCTCTTCCCGCCGCCCGGCGCCACCGTGCGCGCCACCGTCGAACAGGCCGCGGGCAGCCTCGTCGGCCGCTCCGACCCCGAGGCCCCCGCGGGCGCCGGACGGCACGGCGTCGTGGAGTCCGGACCCGGCGGCGACGACGCCGACTTCCTGGAGATCGAGCAGTTCGCCCGGCTCAAGCGCATCGCGCGCAAGCCAGGACCGGTGCTCTTCGTCGTCCTCCTCTTCGTCTCGCTCATCGCCTGCCGCGGCCTGCTCGGCACCGGCGCGCTCGCGGGCGGCGCCCTGCTGCCCGCGCCCGCCGACTCCTCGGAGCTGTGGGCGCGGTACCTGGACGGCTGGCATCCCGTCGGCACCGGCGGCACCCAGTCCGCGCCGCCCTACCTCGCGCTCGTCGCGGGCCTGGCCTCGCTCCTGTTCGGCTCCACCGGGCTCGCCGTCACCGTGCTGCTCGTCGGCTCCGTCCCGCTGGCCGGCTTCGCCGCCTACTTCGCCTCCCGGCCGCTGGTCACCTCGCGCCTGCTGCGCGCCTGGGCGTCGGTCGCGTACGCCTTCCTGCCCGCCGCCACCGGCGCGCTCGCCGGCGGCCGCGTCGGCACCGCCGTCCTCGCCGTCCTGCTGCCGCTCATCGCGCGCGCGGGCATCGCGGCGAGCGGCCTGGCCGCCCCGGACGGCACCCGCGGGACCTGGCGCGCCACCTGGGCGTACGCCCTGCTCCTGACGCTCGCCACGGCCTTCACACCGATCGTCTGGCCCATCGCCCTGGTCCTCGGCCTCGCGCTCCTGGTGGTCCGCCGCGGCGACATCACGGCCTATGGCCTGCGCTTCCTCGCCGCGCTCGGCACCCCGCTGCTCGTCCTCGCGCCGTGGTCCCTGTCGCTGCTGCCCTTCGGCTTCTTCAAGGAAGCGGGCCTGGAGTTCGGCACCGGCTCGGCGAGCGCCCTCGACCTGCTCGGTGCCGGGCCCGGCGGCCCCGGGACCCTGCACGGCCTGCTGCTCGTCGGCGTCGTGCTCGCCGCGCTCGGTGCCCTGCTGCGCGGCGAGCGGCAGGCGGCCGTCCGCACCGCCTGGGCCGCCGCCCTGGTCGCGCTGGTCTTCGCGGTCCTGTCGAACGGCTCGGCGTGGGCCGGACCCGCCACCCTCTCCTACGGCATCGCGCTCCTCGCCGCCGCCGCGCTCGGCGCCGACGGGGCACGCGCGCGTGTCGCCGAGCAGAGCTTCGGCTGGCGCCAGCCGGTCGCCGCGCTCATCGCGTTCGCCGCGGCCGCCGGTCCGCTGCTGCTCGCCGCGGGCTGGATGATCCGCGGCGCCGACGGCCCCCTGGAGCGGCGCGACCCGGTGCAGGTGCCCGCGTTCGTCGCCGAGGAGAGCCGCACGGAGGACCAGGCCCGCACGCTCGTCCTCGACAGCGAGTCGTCCGCCGAGGTCGCGTACGCGCTGGTACGGGGATCGGGCGGCCGGCTCGGTGACGCGGAGCTCGCCGCGGCGGCCCCCGCGGACGAGCGCCTCGACAAGATCGTCGCCCGTCTTGTCGCGGGCTCCGGTGCCGACCAGGCCGACCAGCTCGGCGGCTACGCCGTGCGCTACGTCCTCGTGCGCGAGGGCGCCCCCCGCCAGATGAGCCGCACCCTGGACGCGACCCCGGGCCTGACCCGGCTCAGCCAGGAGGACGGCAGCGCCCTGTGGCGCGTGGACCGCCAGGTCGCCCGCGCCGCCGTCGTCCACAAGAGCGGCGACCCGGAGCCCGTCGCCGCGGGCCCCGTCGAGCTGCACACCAAGATCGAGTCCGGCGACGAGGGCCGCGTCCTGCGGATCGCCGACTCGGCCGACCCGGGCTGGACGGCCACCCTCGACGGCCGCCCGCTGCCCCGCACCACGGTCGACGGCTGGGCGCAGGGCTTCGAACTGCCCACCGCGGGCGGCCACCTGGACGTCACCTTCGAGACCCCGGTGACCCACAGGGCCTGGCTGTGGGCGCAGGGCGCGCTCGCCGTCGTCCTCGTGGTGCTCGCCCTGCCCGGCCGGCGCCGCGACATCGACGACGACCTCCCCGAGGAGCCCGTCGTCCCGGCGCAGGCGGTCGAGGGCGAGGGCCGCAGGGCACGCAGGCTGCGCGCCCAGAACGAGCAGGCCGCGCAGGAGGCGGGCCAGGACGTACCGCCTCCTCCTTCGGAGGAGGCCCTGGCCGCGGTGCCGCAGCAGCAGTCCTACGAGCAGTGGGAGGCACCGGCCCACGCGGGCGCCGAGCACGGCGCGTACGGCGGCGGGCAGCAGAGCGATCCGTACGCGGCGGGCACGTACGAGCAGCCGTACGGGACGGACGCCTACCAGGGCGGCCAGTACGACCCGTACGCCTCCTACGGAGGAGCGGGTGCTGTCTACGGAGAGCAGCAGTACGCGCAGCCCTACGACCCCGCGTACGACCCGCAGCAGCCCCCGATGCCGCCGCTGCCCCCGCAGCCGCCCCACGGCACCGACAGTGAGCGCCCCGACGGGAGCCAGCAGTGAACCGCACCACCCAGTCCCTGATCGCCGTCGTCGTCGCGCTCGGCGCCGTCACCGGGTTCGCCGCGTTCGGCGGCCCGGACGGCGCGGCCGACGACGGGGCGAAGACCGCGGCGCGCCAGCCCGTGGAGCGCACCAGCCTGCTCTGCCCGGTGCCCAGCGGCTCCGACCTCGCCGAGACCTCGTACACCGCCTTCACGCCCGAGTCGAGCGGCGCGGAGACCAAGGGCGCGGCGGAACTGCTGCCCGTGAGCAAGGCGTTGACGGACGCGGCCAAGGAGGAGCACAAGAAGAACGCCAAGCCCTTCCTGACGCAGAAGAAGCCGGGCGCCCCCGTGGGCGGCGAGGAGTCGGGCGCCGAGTCGCCCGCGCTCATCGGCACGGCCACCGGAAGGTTCGCCCCGGGCTGGGCCGTGCAGCAGACCACGACGTACGCGGCGGGCAGCGGCCGCGGTGTGCAGGGCGCCAACTGCACGGCGCCCGACACGGACTTCTGGTTCCCGGGCGCGAGCACCGCCAAGGACCGCAGCGACTACATCCACCTGACGAACCCGGACGACTCCGCCGCCGTCGTCGACGTCGAGCTCTTCGGGCCGAACGGCGAGGTCACCTCTCCGGTGGGCGACTCGATCCAGGTGCAGCCGCACTCCAGCGTCCCGGTGCTGCTGTCCACGCTCGCGGAGAAGGCGTACCCGAACCTCACGATGCACGTGATCGTGCGCAGCGGCCGGGTCTCGGCGGCCGTGCAGTCCTCCGACGAGAAGCTGGGCGGCGACTGGCTGCCCGCCGCCACCGACCCCGCGGACAGCCTCGTCCTGCCCGGCATCCCCAAGGACGCCACCTCGGTGCGCCTGGTCGCCTTCGCGCCCGGCTCGGACGACGCGGACGTGAAGATCCAGCTGGTCTCGGCGACCGGCACGATCACCCCGGCCGGGCACGAGAGCCTGCACGTGAAGTCCGGCATGACGGCCGCCGCCGACCTCGGCGACGTCACCAAGGGCGAGGCGGGCTCGCTGCTCCTGACGCCGACGGACACGTCGGTGCCGGTGGTGGCGGCGCTGAGCGTGACCCGTGGCAAGGGCGACAAGCAGGAGACGGCGTTCATCCCGGCGACGAGCGCGGTGGGCACGCGCGCGACGGCCGCCGACAACCGCGCCAAGGGCTCCACGCTCTCCCTGGTGGCCCCGGGCAGGTCGGGGAAGGTGAAGGTGACGGCGTCGGCCGGCACGGAGGGCGGGTCACCGGCGACCAAGACGTACACGGTCAAGGGCGGCACGACGCTGGAGATCAAGGATCCGCCGGTGCCCAGCGGCCTCAAGGGCGTGTACGCGCTCACGGTGGAGCAGGTGTCCGGCGGCGACGTCTACGGCTCGCGGATGCTGGAGCTGCCCGAGGACGGCATCCCCATGTTCACGGTGCAGACGCTGCCCGACGACCGGGGGTCGGTGGCGGTCCCGGCGGCGGAGCGGGATCTGACGGTGTTGCAGAAGTAGACCGCCGGTCTCCTCCGAAGCGGGCCGTCATCTCGTGGAGGGCGGTCGGCACGCCGTGCGGAAGCGGGCCGTCACTCCTCGCGGAGGCGGCCCGTCACTCCTCGTCCCCGTAGCGCGGGTCCACCGACTCGGGGGACAGGCCGAGGAGTTCGGCGACCTGCTCGACGACCACCTCGTGCACCAGGGCGGCGCGTTCGTCGCGCCCCTTGGTGCGGATCTCCACCGGGCGGCGGTAGATGACGACGCGGGCGGGGCGCCCCTCGGACGCCGTGATCGTGCCGCCCAGCGGCACCACCGCGTCGCGCCACTCACCGTCGGGCCCTCCGGGACCGCTCAGGGGCGGCACCTCCAGGACCATGAACTCGATCTCGGTGAGCTGCGGCCAGCGCCGCTCCAGGCGCTCCACGGAGTCCTGCACGAGGTCGGTGAAGGCCTCGGCGCGGCTCGCGGAGAGCGGCACCTGCGGCGGTGCGACAGGGCCGCGCATGCCTCGGCCGTGGCGGTCGCGGCGGCGGGGCCTCGGGTCTGCGGAGCTGGGCTGTACGGGGTCGTCCATCACTGATGAAGCGTAGTCCCCGAGATCGGCCTTTCCGCGCGGTGCGCGCCATGTCGCTTCCTGACCATTCCGGCCAAGCTTGGACTCGATTCCGTATCTCTCCGGGACCGTCGGTCTCGCGCCAAATGACGTGATTCGCGCCATGTGGTGACCGGATTCAACACCACCCGTCCCGGCAGTCACTGACGTCTGCGCAGGTCAACGGCGCGCCCGCACTGCGCTCCGGCGTGCGCCGCACGGCACGACACGGTGGGGTGAGCTCGGGGAGAGTCGTCGCGGCCCGCTCAAGAGTGCGGTACCGTCCAACGTCGTGAGCCCTGTACGTCGCTGTTCGCGCACCGCTTGCGGCCGTCCCGCCGTCGCGACGCTGACGTACGTCTACGCCGACTCGACCGCGGTCCTCGGCCCCCTCGCCACCTACGCCGAACCCCACTGCTACGACCTGTGCGCCGAGCACTCCGAGCGCCTCACCGCCCCCCGCGGCTGGGAGGTCGTCCGGCTCGCCGACGCCTCGGGTCCGGCCCGCCCCTCCGGCGACGATCTCGAAGCCCTCGCCAACGCCGTCCGCGAGGCGGCCCGCCCGCAGGAGCGCGCGGCGGAGGCCGGCGGCGGTGGCCCCCGCACCGCGGACCCGATGGAGGTCGCGCGCCGCGGCCACCTCAGGGTGCTGCGGTCCCCCGAGCCCTGAAGGCCGCCTCTCCGTAGGGCAGCGGCTTCTCTGTGCGGTGCGACGGCCTCTCTTCGGGGAGCGGCGACCTTTCCCCGTGAAGCTCAGCCGTCTCCGTAGACCCCTGTCGTTTATCGGTGAACAACAGTTGGCGTACGCCCCATTGACGTGCCGTTGTTGCGGACACGACCATTCCCCCACTCGCGAGAGATCACTTTCCGCATCACGGAAACCGGGGAGTCGCTTGTGTTCACGCAGCAACTGGAGCCCGTGGCCGACTCGCTCGGCCTGTCCGCACTCGTCGCGACCCTGCCCCTCCTGACCGTCCTCGTCCTCCTCGGCGCCGTCCGCATGAAGGCGCACCGGGCCGGCCTCATCGGCCTCGCGGTCGCCGTCCTCGTCGCCTGGCTCGCGTACGGCATGCCGCTCGGGCAGACCGCGTCCAGCGCCGCGCAAGGCGCCCTCTTCGGCCTCTTCCCCATCCTGTGGATCGTCGTCAACGCCCTGTGGGTGTACCGCATGACGGTCCGCACCCGGCACTTCGACATCCTGCGCCGCTCCTTCGGGCGGCTCTCCGACGACCCCCGCATCCAGGCGCTCGTCGTGGCCTTCTGCTTCGGCGCGCTCCTGGAGGCGCTCGCCGGCTTCGGCGCGCCCGTCGCGATCAGCGCGGTCATGCTCGTCGCCCTCGGCTTCGACCCGGTGCGCGCCGCGGTCGTCGCGCTCGTCGCCAACACCGCGCCGGTCGCCTTCGGCGCCATGGGCACACCGGTGGTGACGCTGGCTCAGGTGACGGGCCTGCCGCTGGACACCGTCGCCACGGTCGTCGGCCGCCAGACCCCGCTGCTCGCCCTCGTCGTGCCGCTCCTCCTGGTGGTGCTCGTGGACGGGCGGCGCGGCCTGCGCGAGACCTGGGTGCCCGCCCTCGCGTGCGGATTCGCCTTCGCCGCCGCGCAGTTCGTCGCCTCCAACTACGTCTCCGCGCAGCTCGCCGACATCGGGGCGGCCCTCGCGGGCGCGGGCGCGCTGGTGGCGGTCCCGCACGCGCACAGGCCCGCCGCCGAGCCCGTCCGCGCCGCCGTCCTCACCGGTGCCCGCAGCGAGGACCTCGACCAGGACGACCCGCGGCCCGAAGTGCTGCGCGCCTACGCCCCGTACGCCCTGATCGTCGCCGTCTTCTCGCTCGCCCAGATCCCCGCGGTCAAGGACCTCCTGGCGAAGGCCACCCGCACCTTCGACTGGCCCTTCCTGAACGTCGCCGACCCCTCGGGCGACCCGGTCGCCGGAAACGTCTTCTCGCTGCCCCTGCTCGGCACCGGCGGCACGCTCGTGATGCTCGCCGGGGTGGGCACCGCCGCGGTCATCGGCGTCCACGCGCGCGTGGCGGTACGGGAATGGGCCGCCACGGTCCACGAACTGCGCTTCGCGATCCTGACGGTGACGTCCGTGCTCGCCCTCGCCTACGTCATGAACCTCTCCGGCCAGGCCGCCACGATCGGGCACTACGTGGCCGCCGCCGGCGCCGGACTCGCCTTCCTGTCGCCCGTGCTCGGCTGGTTCGGCGTCGCGGTGACGGGCTCCGACACCTCGGCCAACGCGCTGTTCGGCGCACTTCAGGTGACGGCGGCTCAGCAGTCCGGGCTCTCGCCCGAACTCCTCGCGGCCGCCAACAGTTCGGGCGGCGTCCTCGGCAAGATGATCTCCCCGCAGAACCTGACGATCGCGTGCGCCGCCGTCGGACTCGCGGGCAAGGAGGGCGATCTGCTCCGCAAGGTGCTGCCCTGGAGCCTCGGCCTGCTCCTCGTGATGTGCCTGCTCGTGGTGGGACAGAGCACGGCTGTGCTCGGCTGGATGCTCCCGTAGTCCGGCAGGCCGCCGCCGGGTGCCCCGCGCCGGTCGCCCGAAGGCGGCTTGGCACAGGTCGCAGCAGCTTGTCGGCCGTTGCGGGTAGCTTTGGGGTGACCGGCGCGGCACGACCCACGCGCTGCCCGCAACCGCTGAACTAGCAGAACCTCCAGAGAGGGTTGGCCGTGACTGCTGATCTGTCCCAGATCGTGAAGGCGTACGACGTGCGCGGGGTGGTCCCGGATCAGTGGGACGAGTCGCTGGCGGAGCTGTTCGGTGCGGCCTTCGTACAGGTCACGGCGGCCGACGCGATCGTGGTCGGGCACGACATGCGCCCCTCGTCCCCGGGGCTCTCGCGGGCCTTCGCGCGCGGCGCGGCCGCCCTCGGCGTGGACGTGACGGAGATCGGGCTGTGCTCGACGGACCAGCTGTACTACGCCTCGGGCGCGCTGGACCTGCCGGGCGCCATGTTCACGGCCTCGCACAACCCGGCCCAGTACAACGGCATCAAGATGTGCCGCGCGGGCGCCGCCCCGGTCGGCCAGGACACCGGCCTCGCGCAGATCCGCGCCCTCGTGGAGGACTGGCGGGACACCGGCGCCCCGGGGAACGCGGCCACCCCGGGCACGCTCACCCAGCGCGACACCCTCGGTGACTACGCGGCGCACCTGCGCGGCCTGGTCGACCTGACCGCCATCCGCCCCCTGAAGGTCGTCGTCGACGCGGGCAACGGCATGGGCGGGCACACGGTCCCCACCGTCTTCGAGGGCCTTCCCGTGGACCTCGTCCCCATGTACTTCGAGCTGGACGGCACCTTCCCCAACCACGAGGCCAACCCCCTGGACCCGGCCAACATCGTGGACCTGCAGAAGCGGGTGCGCGAGGAGGGCGCCGACCTCGGCATCGCCTTCGACGGCGACGCGGACCGCTGCTTCGTCGTCGACGAGCACGGCGCCCCGGTCTCCCCGTCGGCCATCACCGCGCTGGTCGCCTCCCGCGAGCTCGCCCGCCACGGCGGCAAGGGCACGGTCATCCACAACCTCATCACCTCCTGGTCGGTCCCGGAGGTCGTGAAGGAGAACGGCGGCTCGCCGGTCCGCACGCGCGTGGGCCACTCCTTCATCAAGGAGGAGATGGCCAAGACCGGTGCGATCTTCGGCGGCGAGCACTCCGCGCACTACTACTTCAAGGACTTCTGGAACGCGGACACGGGCATGCTCGCCGCCCTCCACGTCCTCGCGGCCCTCGGCGGGCAGGACGGCCCGCTCTCCGCCCTGGTCGCCCAGTACGACCGCTACGCGGGCTCCGGAGAGATCAACTCCACGGTCGACGACCAGACCGCCCGCCTCGCCGCGATCAGGACGGCGTACGAGGGCGGGGAAGGCGTCACCCTGGACGAGCTGGACGGCCTGACCGTGACCACCGCCGACTGGTGGTTCAACGTCCGCGCGTCGAACACGGAGCCCCTGCTCCGCCTGAACGTCGAGGCGCGCGACGAGGACACCATGGCGCGGGTGCGGGACGAGGCCCTGGCGATCATCCGCGGCTGACGGCTGACGGCTGACGGCTGACGGCTGACGGCTGACGGCTGACGGCCGTGCAAGCCGCGTAGCCGTGCAGCGGTGTGGCGTGCAGCCGTGTGGCGGGACCTGTACGGCACGCCCCCGGGGCCGTCGCGCGCGGCCCCCGTCCCGGCCGCTCCGCGCACCCCGCCACTTATCCACAGGCACCCCCGCGTCCCGCCCCGCACGGAGGTAGGCTGACCAGGCCGCATCCCGTGCGGTGGCGGCGCGGAAGCCGCAGCGCGGGACCCGTGCGGACCCCCGCACCGCGGCAGCGCGCGACCCCATCACATCAGCTCGAAGGGACCCACCCCATGCCGCTCGAAGCCGGCCTCCTGGAGATCCTCGCCTGCCCGGCCTGCCACGCCCCGCTCAAGGAGACGGAGACCGAGCTGGTCTGCACGGCGGACGCCAAGGAGTGCGGCCTGGCCTACCCGGTCCGCGACGGCATCCCCGTCCTCCTGGTCGACGAGGCCCGCCGCCCCGCGTAAGGGCGCACACCAGCACCACGCAGGAAGCCGCGCACGGCGATCGGAGGCCTGACCCCATGCTCGACGAGTCGCTGCTCGACGCCCCCGAGGCGCTCGCCCTCGCCGACCGGCGCGGACTGCTCAGAGGCGCGGCCGAGGCGGGCGCCCGCGTCCGCACCGCGGTCCGGCACGCCACCGAGGCCGGGCTCACCGAGCTCAAGCCCGACGGCCGCCCCCGCGCCGTCCTGATCGCGGGCCCCGGCACCGCCGCCGCCTGCGTCGCCGACCTCCTCGACGGCCTCGCCGGCGCGGGCTGCCCCGTGATCCGGCTCGCCCCGACCGGCGTCGCCCCCGCCGGGGGAGCGCTGCGCTGGGCACTGCCCGGCTGGGTGGGCCCCGTCGACCTGCTGCTCATCGCCACCCCGGACGGCACCGAACCGGGCCTCTCGCTCCTGGCCGACCAGGCCTACCGTCGCGGTTGCACGGTCGTCGCCGTCACCCCCGCCCGCACCCCGCTCGCCGAGAGCGTGGAGGGCAGCCACGGCCTGGCCGTCCCCATGGCCACCTCTCCGTACGGCGCGTTCGAGGGCCCGCACGACGAAGCCACCCGCTCCGCGTCCTAC
Organism: Streptomyces sp. NPDC052114; assembly: GCF_040680155.1. NCBI lineage: Bacteria > Bacillati > Actinomycetota > Actinomycetes > Kitasatosporales > Streptomycetaceae > Streptomyces > Streptomyces sp. NPDC052114. The sequence continues at coordinate 399,566 of NZ_JBFAWC010000008.1, forward strand.
GAGGCGCGCCGCGTGGAGGACGAGGCCGCGCCCGGCGCCCCCGGCACCCTGTGGGCCCTCCTCGTCCCGCTGCTCGTGCTCCTCGACCGCACCGGCCTGATCGCCGCCCCCGCCGACGCCCTGGAGAAGGTCGCCGACCGCCTCGACGGCGTCGCGGAGCGCTGCGGCCCGGCCATCGCGACGTACAGCAACCCGGCCAAGACCCTGGCCGCCGAGCTCGCCGACGCGCTCCCGCTGATCTGGACCGAGGGCCGCGCCGCCGCGGCCACGGGCCGCCGCTTCGCCGCCACCCTCGCCGAGCTCGCCGGGCACGCCGCGCTCGCCGCCGAGCTGCCCGAGGCACTGCCCGCGCACGGCGCCCTCCTCGCGGGCACCCAGGCGGGCGGCGACGACACCGACGACTTCTTCCGCGACCGCGTCGACGACCCGGCCCCCCTTCGCGCGCGCGTCGTCCTGCTGCGCGACAGGCCCGCCGACGCCGGGGGCCTCACCGCCGCCCCCGCCGCCCGCGAGCTCGCGCACGGCCACGACATCGCGCTCAGCGAGCTGGAGCCGGAGAGCGACGACGACCTGGAAGCACTGGCGGAGCTGATCGCCGTCACGGATTTCGCCGCCGTTTACCTGGCGCTCGCCTCGGGGGACCGATCATGACCGCGACCGCAGAGGTCGCCGTCACCGCCCAATCGCGTACGCAGCAGTAAGGGAGACCCCCTCCGTGGACCGCCTCACCAACACCATCCGCCCCTACGCCTGGGGTTCCACCACGGCCATCGCCGAGCTCCTGGGCGTCGCACCGAGCGGTGAGCCGCAGGCCGAGATGTGGATGGGCGCCCACCCGGGCGCGCCCTCGCGCACCGAGCGCGGCGCGCTCAACGAGGTCATCGACGCGGACCCGGAGCACGAGCTCGGCAAGGAGGCGGTCGCCAAGTTCGGCCCCCGCCTGCCCTTCCTCCTCAAGATCCTCGCCGCCGGCGCCCCGCTCTCCCTCCAGGTGCACCCCAACCTCGCACAGGCCAAGGAGGGTTACGCGGACGAGGAGCGCCGCGGCGTCCCCATCGACGTCCCGCACCGCAACTACAAGGACGCCAACCACAAGCCCGAACTGATCTGCGCCCTCACGCCGTTCGACGGCCTGTGCGGCTTCCGCGCCCCCGCCGAGACCGCGGACCTCCTGGAAGCCCTCGGCGTCGACTCCCTCAAGCCGTACGTCGACCTGCTGCGCGCCCACCCCGAGGACGCCGCCCTGCGCGAGGTCCTGACCGCCGTCCTCAGCGCCGACCCCGAGCAGATGGCCGACACGGTCACCGAGGTCACGGCCGCCGCCCGCCGCCTCGGCGGCGCCTACACCCCGTACGCCGACATCGCCCACCACTACCCGGGCGACCCCGGCGTCATCGCGGCCATGCTCCTCAACCACGTCCGACTCCAGCCCGGCGAGGCCCTGTTCCTCGGCGCCGGCGTCCCGCACGCCTACCTCGACGGCCTCGGCGTCGAGATCATGGCCAACTCCGACAACGTCCTGCGCTGCGGCCTGACCCCCAAGCACGTCGACGTACCCGAACTCCTGCGCATCGTCCGCTTCGAGGCGACCGACCCCGGCGTGCTGCGCCCCGAGGCCGCGTCCGACGGCGAAGAGGTCTACGAGACCCCGATCGACGAGTTCCGCCTCTCCCGCTTCGTGCTGCCCGAGGGCGCGGCCGCGCACGACCTCACCGCCGGGACCCCGCAGATCCTGCTCTGCACGGCCGGCTCGGTCCACGCCGGCGAACTGACCCTGGCACCCGGCCAGTCCGCATTCGTCCCCGCGGGCGAGAAGGCCGAAGTGTCCGGAGTCGGCACGGTTTTCCGTGCCACTGTGGTGGCCTGACGCACCAACGCGCTCTCGTGCTGCAACAATGACCCACCGCAAAGGCCGGGCAAAGCACCGCTCCGGCACCGTGGTCGGTACGTACGAAGGCGAAGGGACACCCCGCACTCATGAGCGCGTCAGGCGGAACAAAGGCGATTGTCGCGGCACTTGCCGCGAACCTCGCGATCGCGGTGGCGAAGTTCGTCGCGTTCATCTTCAGCGGCTCGTCCTCGATGCTGGCCGAGAGCGTCCACTCGCTCGCCGACTCCGGCAACCAGGGCCTGCTGCTGCTCGGCGGCAAGAAGGCCCAGCGCGAGGCGACCCCGCAGCACCCGTTCGGCTACGGCCGCGAGCGCTACATCTACGCCTTCCTCGTCTCGATCGTCCTCTTCTCGGTCGGCGGCATGTTCGCGATCTACGAGGGCTACGAGAAGATCAAGCACCCGCACGAGCTGGAGCACTGGTACTGGCCCGTCGGGGTCCTGGTGTTCGCGATCATCGCGGAGAGCTTCTCCTTCCGGACCGCCATCAAGGAGTCCAACCAGCTGCGCGGCGGCCTCTCCTGGAAGGAGTTCGTCCGCCGCGCCAAGGCGCCCGAGCTGCCCGTCGTCCTCCTGGAGGACTTCGGCGCGCTCGTCGGCCTGGTCCTCGCCCTCGGCGGCGTCGGCCTCGCGCTGGCCACCGGTGACGGCGTCTGGGACGGCATCGGCACGCTCTGCATCGGCATCCTGCTCATCGTGATCGCGATCGTCCTCGCGGCGGAGACCAAGTCCCTGCTGCTCGGCGAGGCCGCGGGCGTCGAGGAGGTCGCCAAGATCGAGAAGGCCCTGGTCGACGGCGACACGGTCACCAAGGTCATCCACATGCGCACGCTCCACCTCGGCCCCGAGGAGCTCCTCGTCGCCGCCAAGGTCGCCGTCCAGCACGACGACACGGCCGCCGAGGTCGCCGCCGCGATCAACGCCGCCGAGGAGCGCGTCCGCGCGGAGGTCCCGATCGCCCGCGTCATCTACCTGGAGCCGGACATCTACAGCGAGTTCGCCGCCGCGGCCGGCACGAACCCGGCGAAGGCGCCGGGCGGGCACTGAGTCGCTCGCGTACGTACGTCGATGGGGCCCCGCACCGGTCTGGTGCGGGGCCCCATCACGTGTCCATGGCCCGGCGGAGGGAGTTACCTGACCTCGCGCAGCACGTCGAGGACCGCCGCGTCGTCCGGCGCCGCCTCCAGCCGCTCACGGAAGCCGGTGTCCATCAGCTTCCGCGACAGCAGCGCGAGGATCCGCAGATGCTCGTCCCCGGCAGCCGCCTCCGGCACCGAGATCATGAAGATCAGCTTGGCCTTCGTACCGTCGAGCGCACCCCACTCGATGCCCTCCGCCGACCGCGCGAAGCCCACGAGGGGCGAGTCCACGGCATCCGTCTTGGCGTGCGGGATCGCGATCTCCTCGCCGAGCCCGGTGGTGCCCTGCGCCTCGCGCCGCAGCGCGGTCGCCACGAGCTCCTCCACGTCGTTGACCTTGCCCGTGGTGGCGAGCAGCTCGGCCATCTCGCGGATCGCCGCCTCCTTCTCGTCCGCCGCCAGCCGGACCTTCACGGTCTGCTCGGTGAGGTAGCCGGAGAGGACCTCGGCGGCGGGCTCGGGGGAGGGGGCCGCCGGAGCCGGGGCCGGAGCCTTGTGGAGACCGTCCGCCGCGACCGCCGCGCCACCCGCGACCGCCCCGACCCCGGCGAGCACCGGCTCGGGCCCGCCCGGCACGTCCACCAGCGGCGCCCCGCGCCGCTTGCGCTCGCTGAGGTCGACCAGCGCCACGGTGGTGAGCGCGGTGACCACCGAACCGATGGCGATGGCCACGAAGAACATCGGTACGCCACCGACGGCACCGAGCACCGCCACGATCGGGCCACCGTGCGGCACCGCGTCCTTCACGCTCGCCATACCGGCGATCGCACCGGCGACGGCACCGCCGAGCATGTTGGCGGGGATGACCTGCGCGGGACGTGCGGCGGCGAAGGGGATGGCGCCTTCCGAAATTCCGAAGAAGCCCATGAACAAGGACGCGAGCCCGGTCTCCCGCTCCTGCTCCGTGTAGAGCCGCTTGCGGATCAGCGTCGCGAGGCCCTGGCCGAGCGGCATGACCGGAATCGCGGCGGCGCACATGCCCATGACGGTCTGGTTGCCGGTCGCGATGAGCCCCGCACCGAACAGGAACGCCGTCTTGTTGACCGGGCCGCCCATGTCGAACGCGATCATGAGCCCCAGGATCGCGCCGAGCAGGATCGCGCTGGTCCCCGTCATGCCGCTGAGCCAGCTGGTCAGGTGCTCGAAGATCCACGAGATCGGTTTCCCGATGACGTAGATGAAGAACAGGCCGAGCGCCGTGGTCGCCACGATCGGGATCACGATGATCGGCATGATCGGCTGGACGAACTTCGGGACCTTGACCTTCTTGATCCACAGCACCAGATAACCGGCGAGGAAGCCGGTGACGATGGCCCCGATGAAGCCCGCGCCCGCCTTGGAGTCGTACAGGTCACCGGTGTTGGCGATCCACCCGCCGATCATGCCCGGCACCAGCGCGGGCCGGTCCCCGATGGCGTAGGCGATGTATCCCGACAGGATCGGCACCATCAGCGTGAACCCGATGACACCGATCTGGTTCACGTGCATCCAGAACGAGCCGTCCGGGATGACGAGCCCGCCCTTGGGGTCGGTGTGCCCGCCGAGCGACAGCGAGATCGCGATCAGCAGCCCACCGACCACGACGAACGGAATCATGTACGAGACGCCGTTCATCAGCGCCTTGTACGCGACGCTGCGCTCCTTGCCGCCCCCGCCCCCGGAGCCGCCGGTGGACGTCTCGGCGCTCCCGCCGCCCGCGCCCCCGCCGTGCACAGGGGCGCTCTGCACCCGCTCGATCAACCGCTCCGGGTGGCTGATGCCCTCGGAGACACCGACCGACAGCACCCGCTTGCCGGCGAACCGGCTGCGGTCGACGTCCTTGTCGGCTGCGATGATGATGCCGTCGGCTTCCCTGACATCGTTGTCAGAGAGAACGTTCTCGGCCCCGATGGAGCCCTGCGTCTCCACCTTCATGTCGATGCCGAGGCTCTCCGCGGCCTGCGAGAGCTTCTCGGCCGCCATGTACGTGTGGGCGATGCCGGTCGGACAGGCGGTCACCGCGAGCAGCTTCAGCCGTTTCTGCCCGCTGCTGCCCCCGCCTATGGGGGCGTCGGCCGGACTGGACACGTGGATCTCCTTACGCCTTTGCCGAACAAGGTCGCGCAAATGTTCCCGATCTCCTGGCATCCTGCAACACATAAGCGCAGGATCAAAAGCGCAAAGGTCCCATATCGTCCGGGTCTGACGGCCTATTCGCCCACCAGGACGTGCCCGGAGGCGGGCTGGGGCTTGCTGGGCCAATCGGTGTAGCTTTGTGACTGAGCCAGACGTCGCTGCTGATGGCGGTCGGGCGGTCCACGCACGGATCGTCCGAGGGAGAGAGGGCCTCCGACGGACTGCGCTGCGTGCACCGGTGCACCCTTGTGCCCGATGCCGCAGGTCAGCCATGTCCACCCTCGACCCATCCACGAGGAGCAGCTCACTCATGACTCTCATCAACGGCAAGGACTTCAAGGTCGCCGACCTCTCCCTCGCCGAGTTCGGCCGCAAGGAGATCACCCTCGCCGAGCACGAGATGCCCGGCCTGATGTCGATCCGCAAGGAGTTCGCCGCCTCCCAGCCGCTGGCCGGCGCCCGCATCATGGGCTCCCTGCACATGACCGTGCAGACCGCCGTCCTCATCGAGACCCTGGTCGCCCTGGGCGCCGAGGTCCGCTGGGTGTCCTGCAACATCTTCTCCACCCAGGACCACGCCGCCGCGGCCATCGCCGTCGGTCCGAACGGCACCCCGGACGACCCCCAGGGCATCCCGGTCTTCGCCTGGAAGGGCGAGACCCTGGAGGAGTACTGGTGGTGCACGGAGCAGGCGCTGACCTGGCCGAACACCCCCACCGGCGGCCCGAACATGATCCTGGACGACGGCGGCGACGCCACGCTCCTGGTCCACAAGGGCGTCGAGTACGAGAAGGCCGGCAAGGTCCCCTCGGTCGACACCGCCGAGAACGACGAGCACCGCGTCATCCTCCAGCTCCTCAACCGCACCATCACCGAGGGCTCGCAGAAGTGGACCCAGCTCGCCTCGGAGATCCGCGGCGTGACCGAGGAGACCACGACCGGCGTCCACCGTCTCTACGAGATGCAGCGTGACGGCCAGCTCCTCTTCCCGGCGATCAACGTCAACGACGCCGTGACGAAGTCGAAGTTCGACAACAAGTACGGCTGCCGCCACTCGCTGATCGACGGCATCAACCGCGCCACGGACGTCCTCATCGGCGGCAAGACGGCGGTCGTCCTCGGCTACGGCGACGTGGGCAAGGGCTGCGCGGAGTCCCTGCGCGGCCAGGGCGCCCGCGTGATCGTCACCGAGATCGACCCGATCTGCGCGCTGCAGGCGGCGATGGACGGCTACCAGGTCACCACGCTCGACGAGGTCGTCGACAAGGCCGACATCTTCGTCACCACGACCGGCAACAAGGACATCATCATGGCCTCGGACATGGCCAAGATGAAGCACCAGGCGATCGTGGGCAACATCGGCCACTTCGACAACGAGATCGACATGGCCGGCCTCGCGAAGATCGACGGCATCGTCAAGGACGAGGTCAAGCCGCAGGTCCACACCTGGACGTTCCCCGACGGCAAGGTCCTCATCGTGCTGTCCGAGGGCCGCCTCCTGAACCTGGGCAACGCGACCGGTCACCCGTCCTTCGTGATGTCCAACTCGTTCGCGGACCAGACGCTGGCCCAGATCGAGCTGTTCACCAAGCAGGAGGAGTACCCGACCGACGTCTACGTCCTCCCCAAGCACCTGGACGAGAAGGTCGCCCGCCTGCACCTGGACTCGCTCGGCGTGAAGCTCACGACGCTCCGCCCCGAGCAGGCCGCGTACATCGGCGTCGAGGTCGAGGGCCCGTTCAAGCCCGACCACTACCGCTACTGACGGTCGACCGGCCACCGGTCAGCACCACTTCAGCAGGCCCTCGCCCCCGTGGCGGGGGCCTGCCCCTTTGCGGCCCACGACACGTGGCCGACGAGACTCACGCCAGGAACAGGACCGAGGACCGAGACCCATGCCCCGCGGCCGCTATTCGCTCCATGATCCGCACGATCACACCCCCCTCGGCGAAGAACACTTCCACTGCGCGCCCGGCCCCTCCGGCTGGCGCTACGTCTCCCAACGGACCACCCCCTCCGGCACCCCCACCGGCTCCGTCGACCTCGCGCTCGACGACCGCGGCCGGCCCATCCGCCTCGAACTCCACGCGGGTGACTGGCAGGTCCGCGCCGGCGCCCTCAACGGCGTCACCTGGGTCCGCACCGACGCCACCGGCGCGCACGCCACCGAAGACAACGCCCCCGCCCATGCCTTCACCGGCACGTCCCCCGCCTTCCTCGTCGCGACGGCCCGGCTCCTGCGCCTGACCCCCGCTTCCCCCGCGACCCGCATCCGCCTGGTCGCCTTCACCGACCCGGTCCTGGCCCCCCGCACCCTCGACCAGTCCTGGGCCCTGCTGAAAAGCGAAGCACACGCCACTGACAGCGGCCCGCTGACCGTGGACGAATACCAGGTCACAGACCTGGACACCGGCGAACAGCACGCCGTCCACCTCACCGGCGACGTCGTCCTCGCGGCCCCCGGCATCGAGCTCGAACACCTCGAAACCCCGCCGTCCGTCTTCACCTAGGCAGGCGGCACGAACCCCGTGGCCGGAGGTGCGGGCTCCTCGCCCCGCTCCACGGGCGCCGCGTAACGCCCGTTGCCCGAGCCGGAGTCGCCCGCCACGGGAGCACCGGGCGAAGGCGCGACCGGAGCCGGACCGGTACCGAGGCCCGCTGAACCGGTCCCGGCACCGGGACCGGCAGCACCGCCAGGACTCCCGGCCGCGACCGCACCGCCGAAGGCCCGCCGCGCGTCCCGCGCCTGCCGCTCATGCACCACGGCCGCCAAGTACGCGGCCGGTGGAACACCCTGCGGCGCAGGCGTACCGGTCCGCTCCACCAGATCACCGGCGAGCCGCTCGGCCATCGCCCAGCCCACCTGCGGATCCAGCTGCCCCATCCGCGTCAGGTACTGGCGGATCGCCAGCCACAGCCCCTCGGGCACCCCGGACAGATCGAGCCCGGCGAACCGCCCCGCCAACCAGGGCGGCGGCGGAGGCACGAACGCCGACTGCGCCACCGGCACCCGCTCCCGTACGACCAGCGTCCCCGCGAACACGTCCCCGACCCGCCGCCCACGCGCCGACACGAGGGACGCGATGCACGCGACGACCCCGAACGTCATCAGGATCTCGACGACCCCCACGGCCCCCCGCACCAGCGCGTGCCGGAACCGGATCGGCCCGCCGTCGTCCCGCACCACCCGCAGCCCGCACGCCAGCTTCCCCAACGACCGCCCACGACTGAGCGTCTCCACCGCGATGGGCCCACCGACGAGTACGAGTACGAAACCGGCGACCGCCACCGCGGCCGCCGCGGCGTCGTCCAGCGACGAGGTCGACGCGATGATCCCGATGGTCACCGCGAGATAGACCGCCCACGCCACGACCAGATCGATCAGCACGGCCAGCGCCCGGCTCGGCAGCTTCGCGGGACGCAGCTCCAGCGCCACCGCCTCGCCCGTCACAAGCTCACTCACGCCCGCCGCCCTTCCCTGCCCTGCCGTAGGACTGGCCAGTCTGCCAAGCTGAACAATCACGCGCCGCAGTACGAGGAGCAGCCAGCCGATGGACCTCGACGTCTTCGTGTCCGCCCACCGAGCCGAGTGGGACCGCCTGGACACCCTGCTGCGCCGACGCCGCCGCCTCACCGGCACCGAGGCCGACGAACTCGTCACCCTCTACCAACGCACCGCCACCCACCTCTCCCTGATCCAGTCCAGCGCCCCCGACCCACAGCTCGTCGGACGCCTGACACAGCTGGTGGCACGCGCGCGTAGTGCCGTGACCGGCACACGCCGCGCCTCCTGGCGCGACGTGACCCGCTTCCTCACCCACGGGTTCCCCGCCGCGGTCTACCGATCCCGCCACTGGTGGATTCCCACGGCCCTGCTCTCCACGGCCCTCGCCGCCGTCATCGGCTGGTGGATCGCCACGCACCCCGAGGTCCAGTCCACGATCGCGGCGCCCGACGAACTGAGGGCCATGACCCGGCCGGGCGGCGAGTACGAGACGTACTACTCGAGCCATCCCGCGGCGTCCTTCGCCGCCCAGGTCTGGACGAACAACGCCCAAGCCGCCGCGATGTGCCTGGTCCTGGGCGCCTTCCTCTGTTTCCCGGTGATCTGGATCCTCTTCCAGAACATGCTCAACATCGGTGCCGGCATCGGCCTGATGTCCTCGGCGGGTCGCCTCGACGTCTTCCTGGGCCTGATCCTGCCGCACGGCCTCCTGGAGCTGACCGCCGTCTTCGTAGCCGCAGGTACGGGCCTGCGCCTCGGCTGGACCCTCATCGACCCGGGCCCGCGCACGCGTCGCGCGGCGCTGGCGGAGGAGGGCCGAGCCGCCCTGGGCATGGCCATCGGCCTGGCCCTGGTGCTCTTCGTATCGGGCGCCATCGAAGGCTTCGTCACCCCGTCCGGCCTGCCGACCTGGGCCCGCATCACCATCGGTGTCGCCGCTGAACTGGCATTTCTTGTGTACGTCTACGTCCTGGGCGGCAGAGCGGCCCGCGCGGGTGAGACGGGCGACCTGGACCAGGCCGAACGCAGCGCCTCGGTCCCGGTCGCAGCGTGATGTGCGTACGACCTGCCTGAGCTGCTAGTGTCCTCCTCGCCCCAAGAAAACCGTTGACACGGAAGGACTGGGGAGGTAGATTCGAACAGTTGCCTAGAGCTGGACAAGTCCAGTGGCAAGGGTTAACATCTCCCTGCTTCTCGAATTTCATTAATTGAGAAGCCACCCCCCGATCATTCGGAAAAATCGAGCCGGTCAAGCCGGTCGAAAACTTCTGATAAAGTCGGATCAGCCGAAAGGCAAAGGCCCTCCAACGGCCACCGGAAATGAAATCCGAACCGGGAACGGAACGGAAAACGGATCTGGTAAGGTTGGAAACACGAAATACCAAAGGGAAGCGCCCGGAGGAAAGCCCGAGAGGGTGAGTACAAAGGAAGCGTCCGTTCCTTGAGAACTCAACAGCGTGCCAAAAGTCAACGCCAGAT